>DATJXY010000001.1:0-3025 GCA_035499855.1 Puia sp.
CTGGGAACCGGTAAAAGCAGAAATCGCCAGGTCTAACGATCTTGGATACACGATCGGGAATTGGGAAATGAAAACAAAGACTTCCCTCGGGGCTGATACTGTTTTGTATGGAAATTACCTGACTGTTTGGAAAAAGCAGGCGGATGGAAGCTGGAAATATGTCAGCGATGCGGGTAGCCATACTCCAGGCCCGAATAAGAAATGACTTTATGCTTCATCGCCTAATCGCCCCGGTCTGACGATGAGTTTTGTAATTATTTCTTGGTATGAGTGGCCGTTCAATGAGAAGTTAATACTGATTCGGTTGCAGACAGAATAGCGCCATTGGTTTCATTTTGTACAAAGCCAATCAGTTCCCATTTATTGTCATTGTAATCGGAAGGCAGAGCAAGACTGATTGATCCATTGTTGACATGAAGTGGTTCAACCTCCAATTTTCTCACTATCTGTACATGCGATAATGTATGACCGGCATTTTCACCCGCACCCACTTTGGTCTGCGCAGATTTCTGGATCAGTGCGATTGTGAGATCTGAATTTTTAATCGGGCCACCAACCTGGTAAGCGATATTGATTTGCCCTTTTATAATATTAGATTTCAGCGTGAGATTTTCAACAGGGGCCTGTTCTAATCCTGCGGATATTGCTTTCCGTAAGTCGTTCTCATTTGAACCGACAAACTCAGTCCTCCCATTGACAACAATCTGAGGCGTATAAATTGATTGAAGATTGAGCCAGCCTGCATAAAGGTTTTGTCTTTTTGTATAAGCCGCATCACTGAATCTGTCTTTCCATCCCAGCCGGTCCCAATAATCAACATGATAAGACAGGATATAGATCTGATTTTTAGTATTCTCTCTTTCAATTCTCGCTACAAGCTGATCTGCCGGCGGGCAACTCGAACATCCTTCTGAAGTAAAAAGCTCCACGACTGCAAAACCCGGCTCTGATTTTTTAATCGAATTTTTGCCTCTCCCATAAATGAATATCGCAGAGATAATAATTACAATAAGAACTAATAAAGCAGGCTCAAATATTTTAAAAGGCTTCATCACGATAAATTTAATTAATAATATCGTGAACGAAAGGCCGTCACACACAATCTTATGTTATATTGTGAACGCAGGCTTAAATTGAGAAATTCTCTATCGCAGATCCGGCTCAGATTCTCTTACTCCGGCTCTCCTTTACCCTTATTAATAAAATTGGCCAGACTGTTTGTTATATGGCCATTCCATCCTTCTTCGCAATCTTTATAACATTCAATTCCCGGAACCAGTCCGATATGAGTGAAATCAATTTTAGTTTTACCTTTTTCTTCAGAAAGTTCAAAAACAACTTCGGTTCCCTTCCACTCCTTTTTGGCCTTAATCCAATGAAGGTTGCAGTCGGTTACTTTCCAGACAACCTTCTTGCCTGGCACTAATTCGCTGATTTGAAAATTTACAAATGTGTCTCCGAAATGAACAGCAAATTTATCACTCAGCTTCTCTGCCTTGCCCGAAAAATTTTTTGCCCACCAGAGATTGACCTGGTTAATTTTTTTTATTGCCTCAGAAGCTGGTGCATTCACTGTGATTGTTCTGTGAAAATTTTTCTTTTCCATAATTATTTCGATTTGACATTATCCTCAAGAATTCTGTTTCTGATTTCTGCCGCTTTATTCATTTCCGGTGATTCTTTTCCGTAAGTAAGGAAATGAACAAACCAGTTTTTGATAATCATGGTCCAACCTTTTTCACACATGGCATAACATTCTTTTTCGGGAATCAGACCTTCGTGAGTGAAATGGAGAATAGTTTTATCGCCGGCTGTTGTTATCTCAAAAATCATCTTTGTGTTGGTCCATTCATGTTTATCTTTTTGAAGCCAGTAGAGTGTGCTTTCCCCGACTAACCACACAATTTTTTTGTTGGGAATTACTTCAACCAGTTTTTGTTTGGAGAAGTGCTGATTTGGATGATGAATAATAAATTCATCATTCAACTGTCCGCTGCTGCCCTCAAAATCTTTACTCCACCATTTTGTAACATCTTTCAGGTGATTGAAAACATCTTCGGGTGAATTGTCCACCTCAATCCTTGTCGTAAAACTGCTATTTTTCATTTTCGTTAATTTTTTTATTTAAAATAGATTCAAGTTTTTTCAGTTTGCTTGTCCAGAATTTGTCGAAATAGTTGATAAAATCCTGGATCTCATCGAAACCATCCTGCTTCAGTGTGCAGTAGCGCTCTCTGCCGATGTCTTTGATGGAGATGAATCCCGCGTTATACATCATCTTGATATGTTTTGAAACAGCAGGACGGCTCATATCAAAGTTTTCAGCCAGGGCATTGATTGTCATACTGTCTTTTGAAAGCAGTTGCAGCATTTGTCTCCGGCTCGGGTCGGCAATTACCTGGAAAGCATCCAATGTTTGCATTTGCATGATGGGTAACTTTAAAGTTACACAAATATATGTAACTTTAAGGTTACCAAACAAATTTTTTGTAAATAAAATCAGGATTTTTTTTGGGCGGCAGCCCCCGATATTCCAACATGAATTGATTTAGAATTATTATCCCTGACGGTAAGCAATTTGCCTTGATACAATTCAATCGATATAAATCTGTGTTAACTGGTCAATATTTAGTCTTCCGATTAATTGCTCTGGCTTATTGTCATTACCACAAAGATATGATATGAGTCTTCCCGCAGGCAATCACACATTTTCGATATAATCAATCATTCTGCCTGTGGGACAACTCGTGCCACACCCAAGCATCTATTCAATAAATATTTTTACAATTTTTTTCTAATGATTATAGATTTAATTTTCATTAGGCTATTCTATAAAAAGGCAAGAGTTGTCAATCGGGCATTTCTTAAATTTGTTCTTGCATCAATTAAGCCCGATTGAACACTCGAGCCGGAGGTGGGGATTCGCCGGAGAAAAAATCATGAATCAGGCAATAAATCATCATGACAGAAAAATCTATCTAACTTTTTTAATTGCTGAAGGAACCCATGATCCATTGACGACTTC
>DATJXY010000002.1:0-6725 GCA_035499855.1 Puia sp.
AGCCTGTCCGCTATGTTAACAAGTACACATCCCTGGCATATATCAATTGGCAGTAAAGCTCCGGAAGTGGTGAAGGCGGTAATTGAAATCCCCAAAGGTGGCCGGTTAAAATATGAATTGAATAAACCTTCAGGCTTATTAGCAGTAGACCGTGTGTTATTCACGGCAATGTTTTACCCAATGAACTATGGGCTTGTGCCGCAGACATGGTTTGATGACGGTGACCCGCTCGATATATTAGTTATGTGCTCAATTGACATCGAGCCGCTATGTATTGTCGATGCAAAGGTCATTGGTATCATGCACATGGAAGACGAAAATGGGCGTGATGATAAAATACTTTCAGTGGCAGCAAATGATCCTGCCTATCATCATATAAATAATCTCCCGGATATCCCGCAGCACCACATGGATGAATTAAAACATTTCTTTGAAGATTACAAATCTCTTGAAAACAAAAAAGTAATTGTCGGCAATATGTATGGCCGCGACACGGCTTTTGAATGCATAAAACAAAGCATGGATTTATATAAAGTAAAATTTAAAAAACCGGATAAATGAGGATTGCTATTTTCAGTGACGTTCACGCAAACCTCCCGGCACTCGAAGCAGTGCTGGCCGGTATAGATTACCAAAAGCCTGATGGCATTTTTTGTTTGGGCGATTTGGTGAATCAAAACGTTTGGAACAATGAAGTGGTGGAACTTATTCGGGAACGTAAAATACCTACACTGAAAGGCAATCATGATAGTGGTATTGCAATGGGCAAATCAATATTTCCTTTTTCTTATACATTCCCGGAAGCCAGGCAATGGGGTATCGAAGCAATTGCTTACACGCTTAAAACAATAAAAAAAGAAAACCAGGATTTCCTTGGCAAAATGCCGGTGAAATTAAGAATTACAATCCCGCAAGTAAACAGCAGGCCTTTCTCGATTCTTTTGGTGCATTCACATCCTGATAATTTGAATGAACGCCTCTACAGGCTTACACCAAAAGAAGAATTCCGGCGACTGCTTGAAAGCTCCAAGGCCGATATGCTCGTGACAGGCCACACACATCGCCCTTATGATATTGTGATCAAAGATGAAAACAACGGGGAAACTATTTATCGCCACGCCATTAATCCAGGATCGGTTGGCCGTCCCAAAGATGGAGACTGGAGGCCATGTTATGTGCAATTGACATTTGATACGAGCAGGCAGTTATTAACCGAACCTGATGCTGTTAAAGTAGATTTTTATAGAGTTAAATACGATTTAGGAAAAGCCGTAAAGGCAATTAAAAAAAGCGAGCTATCGGTTTATTATGGCAGTTGCCTGATCACCGGATAGTTTATGGACAACAGAAACAAATATGATAGTAGCTGGCAATTCTAAAAAGAAGGCTATCCGATTTATTGTGCTGTTGGGATGTACCAGTTTATTCGCTGACATGACTTATGAAGGTGCAAGGAGTATCAATGGCCCTTTCCTTCAACTGCTGGGCGCAAATGGGACAACAGTAGGTGTTGTCGCGGGAGCAGGTGAGCTCGTAGGATATGGCCTAAGATTTTTTTCAGGGTATATCAGCGACCGATCACATAAGTATTGGGCGATTTTGTTCGGCGGCTATGCCATCAACTTATTATCAGTCCCGTTACTTGCCCTTGCAGGTTACTGGCAAATCGCAGTGGTGTTGATGATAGCTGAGAGAGCGGGTAAAGCAATACGAAACCCTACCCGAGATGCAATGCTTTCTTTCGCATCGAATGAAACAGGCCGCGGTTGGGGGTTTGGTTTGCATGAATTCATGGATCAACTGGGTGCAACTTTAGGTCCACTATTGGTGGGTGCTGTCCTGTATTTTAAACACGATGACTACCGGATTTCATATCGTACTTTACTAATTCCCGCGCTTATTGCTTTATCAATTTTACTTGCTGCAAGAAAACTTTATCCTCATCCTGAAGAATTAGAAATTAAAAGAGTTCGATTCGGCGAAGCCGACAAAATAACTACACCTGCATTTATCATCTTTACAATGGCTGCGATGTGCTTAGCGACAGGGTATGCTGACTATCCACTTATTGCCTATCATTTCAGGCAGAAGGCAATGATGAGAGACGAACTAATCCCCATTTTGTATGCGCTGGCAATGTTTAGTGAAGGTTTCACAGCACTTTTATTAGGGAGATTGTTTGACCGCATTGGTTCATGGGTTTTAATTGCAACTACAGCGCTCAGTATGTTCTTTGCTCCACTCGTTTTTCAACAAAACTTTCAGTTGGCAATAGTCGGAATGATATTATGGGGGCTCGGTATGGGAGCACAGGGATCAATACTCAAGGCGGCTATTGCAGACGTAATCCCAAGTGCAAAAAGAGCGACCGCATTTGGAATTTTCGATACTGTGTACGGGGTGGCATGGTTTGCCGGCAGCGCTTACATGGGTTATTTATATGATACTTCAATTGAAGGTTTAATCAGGTTCTCGGTAACGCTACAATTCTTTGCAGTCATTATCCTCCTCCTGTTCATAATTAAATATAAATCGGGAAAGAGTATGGGGCACTAGTAATATGAAAAGAAATGAAATTAGCTTTTATCAGTGATATACATGCAAACTTACCGGCCTTGAAAGCTGTGATGAAAGATATCATGCAGCATCAGCCAGATTATATTTATTGTTTGGGTGACCTCGTAAATTTTGCCGGTTGGGATAATGAAGTCATTGACCTGGTAAAGAAACACGGTATTAGTTGTGTACTCGGCAACCATGATGAAGGGATAGGTTACAACAAAACACAATTTCGGTTTTCCTATAATTCGGAAGCACAATTTGAATTCGGGTTACAGTCAATAAAAAATGTTAACAAAACGATTACAGAAGCAAATAGAAGGTTTTTACGATCACTCCCATTTTCAATTCAACTTCAATTTCATTTCCCGCTTTGCCATTTCAGGATAACCCTTGTGCATGGCAGCCCGGATAGCAATGAAGATTATGTGAGGCAAAGCATGGATGATTATTCTCTCCTCGAACTTTTAGATGAAGCAAATGCCGATATCCTTGTGATGGGCCACACACATATCCCATTTAAAAAATGGATTTACACGGAAGAAGAAAACCGCAAATTGTATAAGCATATTATTAATGCAGGATCTGTAGGGAAACCCAAGCAGGGGGATAATAAACCCTGCTACGTAATACTCTCCATCGATGAAAGATTTGACATGAGTAACCCTGAAACTTTGCAGGTACAAATCCATTACGTGGAATATAACACCGAAGAAGTGATTGAACATATCAAAGTAATCGGCTTGCCCGGTGCCTATAATGACTTTCTTCGGACGGGATATTAATTATTTGATATGGAACATTTTGGCAATAAGTTAGAACAAATGAAAGAACTGGCGACCGGTATTGCCGGGAAAGATTTTATTACCGAGATAACAGCTTTGCAAATTAAAATTCAAACGGAGAAATTATATATTGTCGTTGTAGGGTTATTTAAAAAAGGTAAGTCTTCACTCATTAATACTATATTAAAAAAAGAAATACTCCCCGTTGGTGTCACGCCGCTTACTGCAATCGTCACACTACTTGAATTTACATCCGGAGAACCTTTTGTCGAAGTCTTATTCAAAGACGGGCGAAGTGAAATAAAAAGCCCTGGTGATATATCCTCCTTTGTGAGTGAGGATGAAAACCCGGATAATCAAAAGCAGGTTGACCTTGTGAGGATATATGACAATACGCCTTTATTGAAACTGGTTTCACTTGTCGACACACCGGGGCTTGGCTCCGCATTCGAACACAATACAAATGCCACTTTGCAATTCGTACCAAAAATAGATGCAGCAATAGTAGTACTGAGTGCGGACCTGCCTATCTCTAAAATTGAAATGGAGTTTTTAGAAAACCTGAAAAATACCGTACCGAAACTCATTTTAGCATTGAACAAAATTGATTTAGTAAAGGAAGAAGATTTAAATAAAATTATTGCCCACGATTTAAAAGTGGTTTCTAAAATCATACATAAAAGCCCCGAAGAGCTTAAACTATTCTTAGTATCTGCATGCCAACCGAATACTGACGTCACTGGGACTGGTGTTGAGGCATTGACCAACTACATTGAAAATATCTCAAGGAATGAAAAGAGCCGATTGATAGAGCAATCTTCCACGAGGCAATTCAATGCTTTGTATAGTCAATTGGAAATGTTGTTGCGGTTCAAACAGGATACGCTTTCGATGCCAGTCAAGGAGTTAGAACAAAAACAGCGGGCACTTGGCCAATCCATTTCATTGATGCAGGAGCAAAAGGGCGAGTTTCAGAGTATCATTGCAACTAAGGTTAATCTGCTTCAGGAACAAATCCACAATGAAGTAAACAAAGAGATGCAAACCATCCGTGAAACTGTTAACAAGAAAATCGAAGAAAGCAAGCCAGTTATTTTGGAAGGAAACGAGCTCGTAAATATTCAATCGTTCCTGAATGATTTTATACTTGTCAAGTTTGAACTTGTTAAAAATGTTTTGGAAAATGCGACGAAGGATCAATTCAAGGCACTGCTGCAACAATACAGCTCAAGGTCACAAAGCTTTTTAAATGAACTCGCAGGTCATTTGAGTGCCCTGATGGGGATCAGCTTTGACATCATTGCTTCAAAATTTGATCTTACTGCATACACTTCCTTTTACCTGACACTTGATAGCGGGATCAGCCAGGTCAATCACTCCAAATCTTTAGGCAATTTGTTGCTTCCTCACTCCATCCGTAGACAAAGATTATCACGCAAATTGAAAACTCATTATAGCGAGATCATTATCCGCAACGCATCGTCTATTGTCTATGACTTACAATATAAAATTCAGGAATCATTTCGAATGTTCAATTATGATTTAAACAATCGCACGAAAGAATTACTGGAAAGTATCGAAAATATAATTGCTGCCACGATACAGGCAAAAAATAAGGCAGCTTATTTGATTGATGATGAAATGAGTGAAGTAAAAAAGAAAGTGGAAACACTTGAGCGTTTAAAATTTTCGGGTGAGCCGGCTACATAAGTAAGCACTTAAAGCTGTTTTAAAAATATTAGAATATGAAACGAGTACCTGCTGCAGGGGGGATTGTTATCAATGAACGAAATGAGATACTCATTTTGTTCAGGCGATCTAAATGGGAATTGCCCAAAGGGCATCTTGAAAAAGGGGAATCATTTGAAGATTGCGCTTTGAGAGAAGTAAAGGAAGAAACAGGGCTGAAAAATCTTGCTATTGTAAAATATATCGGGATTACAGAGCATGAATACTACGATAATAAATTGAAATCGGAAGCAATCAAAGAAACAAGATGGTTTGAGATGAAAACGTGGGGGGATTGTTCCCTGCATCCACAGGCCGAAGAAAGTATAGAATTGATCAGGTGGGTAGTAAAAGATGAACTAATGTCTTTTCTCAGAAATTCCTACACCAACATAGTTTATATTTTTCACCAGGCAGGTTTAATTGAAAGCTGATATGAGTTTTTCCAGCGTGCTTTTTATGAAAGAAGTGAATCTTGTAGTTCAGGAGCCTGATTTTTTTGGTGACCTGAACCTCACGCAGATAATTGATGCAATAACCAAGGGCAGGGAAAATTATAACCTGAAACCTTATTTTTTCACGCCACTACCTGACAGGGAGGATATTCTTTACAGGCAAGAAGTGATGAAAGATATTGAGAATACAGTTTTGTTTGAGTATATCCAGACATTCTCAAACCAGATGCTTGCGATGCACCAAAAACTTAAAGAATCCGAAGGCTCATCTTATAAATACGAAAAAGAAAGATTGTTCCTTGATGCTATAGATATTTATTGTACTGCGGTTATTTCTCTTGAATTCAATCTATCTACCCTCAATTTAAGCTCGGAAGGTTTCAAGAGTATTCATAGTTATTTAAAAAACTATATTCAGTCCGGTTATTTTGTCCTACTACTCCAGGAAACAAGAAAACTCTTGGATGATCTTTCCAGGCTAAGGTATTCTGTCACCATTAAAGAGCTTCGGGTGCAACTGCTACTTTATAAATCAGAACCCGATTACAGTGTAGATGTAGAACGGACCTTTGAAAAGTTTAAACAGGAGGCTACAAAAGATTACAGGCTTCAATTCCCCCCATACCCAATGAATCGCATTGAAGCCGCTATTTTGGAAGGTGTAGCTAGTTTATATCCCGACATATTCGAACGCCTTGTTAACCACTACTCCAAAAATACCAATTACCTCGATGAAACGATACTCGTCTTTGAAAAGGAAATCCAATTCTATGTTTCATATCAGGAATATATTTCGCAGGTCAAACGACGAGACCTTCAGTTCTGTTACCCCGAAATATCAATAAAACAAAAGGACATTTACAGCAATGAAGGTTTTGACTTAGCCCTTGCCTACAAACTTGCAAGAGAAAATACGACCGTTGTCAGCAATGATTTTTTTTTGAATGAAGAAGAAAGAGTTTTTTTGGTGAGCGGCCCAAACCAGGGAGGGAAAACGACCTTTGCAAGAACTTTCGGGCAGTTACATTATTTATCGGCGATTGGTTGTCCCGTACCTGGCAGTAGCGCAAAACTATTTCACTTTGACAGCATATTCACTCACTTTGAAAGAGCGGAGGACATCCATAATCTCAGAAGCAAACTGGAAGATGATTTAATTCGGATTCACCAAATCCTTGAGCAGGCAACATCCCGCAGC
>DATJXY010000003.1:0-62764 GCA_035499855.1 Puia sp.
TCACTTTGTTTTTTTGAAAATTCCCGGGGAATCCAATCAGGAGAATGACCGATATGTTTATCTTTTTAAAAGACAAAAGGTAAAATACCTCCTTGCTTTTTTAAATTTTTTTAGGATTTTTTTAGTTACCGGTCAGCCTGACACCCGTCGATTGGAATATGAAATTTTACACGATAGCGCAGTCCCTTCTACGCAGAAAAATCAATCGTTCGCTTCCCCAAAATTTCCTTACAAATCTTTAATTATTCCCGGAATATGTCTGCTATTTTCACTCGGTCAGGCAATTAAAAGAAACAGAAGTCATGATAAAAACCGAAGAGTTGCCTGCAGCCGCTATTAACTATTTGAGCACTCATTATAAAGGAGTCAAGATTGCAGGAGCTTCAAAAGTCACCAAATCGAAAGGAGAAGTCAATTACGAAGCACGACTAAATAAAACAGATCTTGTTTTTAATGAGGAAGGGAAATTTATCCGTACCGAAAAGGATTGATTGACCTTGATCCCGAATCATCAAATGCTTCAGAATGTAGACAGAATTGAGCATTAGTTTAGTGTTGAATAAATCGCAGATCCTGTCAAAATGAAGCATTTCTTTTTTTTTCTTTTCTTGTCAGCATATTTATGCAGTCATGCCCAGGATCATAACCTGGACTATTACATCGGCTATGCCAAAAGCAATAGTCCTCTGTTAAAAGATTATCAGAACCAGATACAGGCAAATCGTCTCGATAGTGAAATCATCAGAGCAACTTACAGGCCTCAGGTGAATGGAATCAGTAATAATTTCTATGCTCCTGTTATTAACGGATATGGATACGATAATGTGATCACGAATGGAGGGCAGCTTTCTGCAATCGTTCAGGCGAATAAAACTTTTGTCAGCAAAAATAACCTGGCAACCCAGTTTCAATCCATTCATTTGCAAAATGAAGCCATTGGTAATGGCTCAGCCATTGCAGAAAAAGATCTGAAGAAAACAATTACTGCCCAGTATATTTTGGTTTATGGAGATATGGTTGGGATGAATTTCAACAAGGAGATTCTGGATTTATTACAAAAAGAAGAAATCATACTTAAAAATTTAACACAGAATAATATTTACAAACAATCGGATTACCTGACTTTTTACGTTTCCCTTCAACAGCAGAAATTATTTTATCGTCAGTCAGAAATTCAATTTAAGAATGATAATGCGATGCTGAATTATTTATGCGGGATCGTAGATACTTCGGCCATTGTATTGACGGATCCGGACCTTCATATATCCCGCTTACCGAATATTTATGCGACCGCATTTTATAATCAGTATACGATCGACAGTTTAAAGTTTCTAAATCAAAAATCGGTTATTGATTATAGTTATAAGCCAAAACTGAATGTATTCGCTGACGCCGGATATGTCTCCAGTTTAACCTATGAATTTTATAAAAATTTCGGTGCGAGCGTTGGCCTGACCCTGAATGTCCCTATTTATGATGGGAAGCAAAGACAGCTGAAATATAAAAAACTGAATATTGCGGAAAGAACAAGGGCAGTTTACCGCGACTTTTTTCTGAAACAGTATGACCAGCAAATTGCCCAACTGATGCAACAGCTGCAAGCGACAGAATCCCTCATCAATGAGATCAATGGCCAGATAAAATATTCCAATACACTGATAGAAGTCAATGGGAAACTTCTGGAAACCGGCAATATCAGGATCACAGACTTTATACTGTCTATCAACACATATTTGAACGCGAGGCATCTCCTGAATCAGAATTATATCAGCCGCCTTCAGATCATTAACCAGATTATTTATTGGGAAACAATATGAAGAAGCGATCGAAAAGTATACAAAAATTATTATACCTGATTGCTGTGACAGCAGTGTTCTCCTGCAATAATAAAGCTGACAGGACTGAGGAAAAAGAGGCTGATTCGGGACAGGTAAAAACACCTGTCACGGTGACGAAGGTACAGGTGACTACTCTCAATGACTCTATCGAACTGAATGCGACCTCCATTTTTTTGCAGAGTAATTATGTGAAATCAAATATCAATGGTTATGTCCAGGCAGTCGATGTAAAACCAGGTGAATTTGTTGCCCAGGGAAAACCTTTATTTACTATTGTAACTAAGGAATCGCTGGTTATCGGGAATTCGATTTCTTCCCTGGATTCATCATTTAAATTTGATGGCGTCAATAAAATTAAGGCAACTACCCATGGATATATCACTCAATTGAATCATCAGGTGGGAGACTATGTACAGGATGGCGAGCAACTTGCAGTGATCAGTGAAGCAGGAAGTTTTGCTTTTTTATTGAACCTGCCATATGAATTGCGCCCTTATGTGCTGAATAAGAAAACAGTTGAACTCAGTCTTCCTGACGGAGTTCAGCTCAGGGGATATATTTCATCTGTTATGCCCACGGTAGATTCTGCTTCCCAAACACAGCCTGTTGTTATAAAAGTCGATTCAAAAATTCCTATTCCGCAAAACCTGATTGCGAAAGTTCATATCATTAAAGATCTGAAGGCACATGCACAGTTATTACCAAAATCTGCAATTCTCTCCAATGAAGCACAGACAAGTTTTTGGGTGATGAAAATGATTGATTCAGTAACCGCTGTAAAAACAGAAATTCAGAAAGGAATTGAATTGAACAATAAAGTTGAAATTCTGAACCCCATATTTTCTCCGGATGATCTTATCCTGGTGACAGGGAATTATGGATTGCCGGATACCGCAAAAGTTATTATCGAGAAATAATAAATCATGAAGAATTTTTTTGTCTCCTATAAAAATCCTGTCACAGCGATTCTTGTCATGATCCTTTTGGGTGGCTTATTTGCTTATAGCCGTCTGAAAACATCTTTATTTCCTGAAATTACTTTTCCCAAGATCAAAATAATTGCGGAAGCAGGTCTGCAACCTGTGGACAAAATGATGGTCACAGTAACCAAACCTCTTGAAAATGCAATCAAACAGGTTCCGGATTTAATTACTATCCGGAGTGCGACCAGCCGTGGCGCCTGCGAGATTTCAGCTTTTATGGACTGGAACAGTAATATTGATCTGGCAAAACAGCAAATCGAATCAAAAATTGCGCAGGTAAATAACAGTCTTCCTCCCGGAGTAGATATCACGGTAGAAAAAATGAATCCTTCCATTCTTCCGGTATTGGGTTATTCGGTTGAGACAAACGGAACGCGATCTGCAATTGATATGAAGCGGCTCGCATTGAATACGATCAAACCTTTTTTGTCGCAGGTTCAGGGTGTTTCCGAAGTCCGGATCATTGGCGGAAAGCAAAAAGAATACTGGCTCACGCTCAATGCTCAAAAGATGAGCACACTGGCGATTACTCCCGATATGCTCTCTAACACCCTGGCACAAACGAATTTTATCAAATCGAACGGATATTTATCCGATTATCATTTATTATACCTGACGGTTACTGACGCTACCGTACATACGCTCGATCAGCTCCAAAGTCTGATCATCAGCAATAATGGAAAAAGAGTCGTTCAGTTAAAAGACATTGCTGATGTTTCCGTGCAGGAAGGCGTTGAATACACCAAGATCAATGCCAACGGAAAAGAAGGAATGCTTATTGCCGTTATTAAACAACCCAATACCAACCTGGTCGATTTATCTGACCAGGTAGAAAAGAAAATTGATGAACTAAAAAAGATCCTGCCTGCAGATGTCAGGCTCAAGCCTTATTATGTACAGGCTGATTTCGTTAAGGATTCTATCAAAAGCGTCACGGATAGCTTGTGGATCGGTTTACTTCTTGCGATTCTGGTCGCAATCATCTTCCTGCGATCTTTAAAAGCGAGCACAACGATCTTTATCACTATTCCTGTGACCATTTGTCTGACCCTTATCGTGGTGTATTTAGTCGGATATACATTAAACATTATGACCCTGGGTGCGATGGCGGCTGCGATCGGACTGATTATCGATGATGCCATCGTTGTCATGGAACAAATACAGCGAACACACGAGGAGCATCCACTCGAGTCCCCTGTTGTACTGGTTGAAAAAGCAATCCGTTACTTGTTTCCCGCCATGGTCGGCTCGTCTCTGAGCACTATTGTAATTTTTATTCCCTTTGAATGGATGAGTGGAGTTGCAGGTGCTTATTTCAAGGTAATGACAAATACCATGATCATTACTCTTGCCTGTTCCTTCTTTGTAACCTGGATCTGTCTTCCTGTGATCTATTTATTATTGGGAGGAAAAAAAATAAAGACTTCTCCAAAAAAGGTTTATCCATCGCATGAGGTTAAACAACAAAGATGGGTTTCATTTTTTATTCGCAAACCATATATCAGCTTTCTTATTATCATCGCACTTGCAGGAACAATTTATTGGATACTCCCCAGGCTTGAAACAGGATTTTTGCCCGAAATGGATGAGGGAAGTATTGTATTGGACTATAATTCGCCGCCCGGGACTTCTATCGGGGAAACAGACAGGATATTGAGACAGGTAGAAAAAATTATTGTCGCTGTTCCTGAAGTTTCCAGCTATTCAAGAAGAACAGGAACAGAAATGGGGTTTTTTATCACGGAACCAAATCGTGGCGATTACCTGATACAGCTTAAAAAAAATCGTACTCGTTCAACCGAAGATGTGATTGCAGATATCAGGAAACAAATCGAATCATCTCAACCGGCATTGCGTATTGATTTCGGACAGGTCATTGGGGATATGTTGGGAGATCTCATGACTTCCGTTCAACCTATCGCAATAAAAATATTTGGGACCGATACAAAGCTGCTTCAAAACCTTTCGGATCAAATTGCAGATTCAATAAAAAAAATTGACGGTACAGCCGATGTTTTTGACGGCATTGTGATCGCAGGTCCCTCAGTAAGTGTCCTCCCCGATCATAATAAACTTGCACAATTCGGCCTCACTCCATCCGCTTTGCAATTCCAGATGCAAACGATGTTGCAGGGAAATATCGTAGGCGCTATTCTCGAAAAAGAACAATTGGCGAATGTCAGGATCGTCTATCCAAATAGCAGGAATGCGACCGTGGCTGATATCGAACGAATGAATGTTTTTCTTCCATCAGGCAGACTGAAACCAATTACTGAGCTCGCAACTGTAAAAGTAAATGAAGGAGACGCGGAAATAAAAAGAGAAAACCTTCAGTCAATGGGAGAAGTCACGGCCAGACTGGAAAATCGTGACCTCGGAAGTGTGATGAACGATATTCAGAAAAAAATTTCTGGGGGGATTGTTCTTCCACAGGGATATCATATTGAATATGGAGGCGCTTATGCAGACCAGCAACAATCCTTTAAAGAACTATTAGCTATTCTTATAGCATCCAGTCTCTTGGTATTTACTGTAATTCTTTTTTTATTCAGGGATTTCCGGGTTTCGCTGCTGATCATTTTGCTTGCGGTATTGGGAATTTCCGGAAGCTATCTTGCTCTTTATATTACCAATACTCCTTTGAATGTTGGCAGTTATACAGGATTGATCATGATCGTGGGTATCATTGGTGAAAATGCAATTTTCACCTTTCTTCAATTTCGTGAGTCGATCAAAGAGAGATCAGTGGATGATTCTATCATCTATTCCATTTCAACCAGGCTCAGGCCGAAGTTGATGACGGCATTGGGAGCAATCATTGCTTTAATGCCCCTGGCTTTGGGAATTGGTACCGGCGCTCAGTTGCATCAACCACTGGCCATCGCTGTTATAGGAGGATTTGTGATGGCATTGCCTGTTTTACTCATTGTACTTCCGTCGATGTTGAGATTGATATTCAGGAGAGCAATGGTCAATGAGCAATAAGCAATTCAATATGCAACTTCAAGATTTATTCAGAATTTACCTGTAGGTTTAGGTTGAGGATTTATTTTCATTTTTTTAAACAACTATATATGAAATCGATTTCCATTTTTCTGATTGGCTTTTTCTCCTTCATCACCTGCTTTTATGAATCGAACGCACAGGGCGCCAGTGGTTACCAGGTGAAGAAAACATATAAGATTGAAAGTTCCGGCGGATGGGATTATATCGCGGTTGCGTTCGGAAAAATTTATGCTTCGCATGGAACGCAGGTGAATATACTGGACGAAAAAACCGGAGATTCTCTTGGTTATATTCCCAATACAACCGGAGTTCATGGAATCGCGTTTATAGAATCTCTCGGAAAAGGATATACGAGTAATGGAAGGCTGAATAATATCACCGTCTTCGACCTGAAAACAAATCAGGTGTTAAAACAAATTCCTGCAGGACAGAATCCTGATGCAATTATGTATGAACCCTTCACCAAAAAAATTATTACCTGCAATGGAAGAAGCCAGGATCTTTCAATCGTTGATCCTGTCAGTGAGCAGGTAGTCGCAACTATTCCTGTAGGTGGGAAACCGGAGACTGCAGTTTCCGACAAAATGGGAAAACTTTATGTGAATATTGAAGACAAAAGCAAAATCGCAGTGGTTGACCTGAATAGCAATAAAGTGGAAAACACCTGGTCTCTCGCACCTGGCGAAGGTCCTACCGGCCTCGCTATCGATACAAAAACAAAACGCCTTTTTGCAGGTTGCGATAAATTATTAGTTGTGATGGATGCGACGAATGGAAATATCGTAGATAAAGTTACCATCGGTGACGGATGTGACGGAGTGGCTTTCGACAATAATCTCAAATATGTTTTTGCATCCTGTGGTGAAGGGAAATTGAGTATTGTCCAGGAAGTTTCTGCTGATCAGTATAAATTGATTGATGATGTTCCAACAAAGAGAAGCGCAAGGACCATTGCAATTAATGAAAAAACACATGAGGTTTTTCTTCCTGCCGCAGAAATGCAGGCTCCTGCAGCAGCAGGAGAAAGACCCAGGATGATTCCCGGAACTTTCCAGATTCTTGTGGTAGGAAAATGATTTTTCGTTTATATCTTTTCCTGATTTGAAAAGATATAATAATAATTATCAATCAATGTACAGATGTTGTGCACAACCTTCTTCTGTTCATTGTTTATTGATAACTTCATGCGAAAATCATCCACATTGAATTTTAAACAATTCAAACCTGTTCACTGGCTGTATAATATTTTTCACTACAAAGAACTGCATCATAATAAAGAGGCTTTCAGGAAATTTAATGTTCATAAACCACTTATCGGATCCATTTCGAGCCGTGATTTTCCCGATAAGGAATCAAAAGCCTGGCTGGATTTAGGCAATTCCAGAATTCTCGCGCCTTCAAAAGAATCTTTTAAACAATTTCCGTTAACGATTCAGGAAAAAATATTAAGCTGGACCGATCAGGGTTATATCATACTGGAGAATTTTATTGACCCCGAAACCTGTGACACCGTCAATCATGAAATTGAAAGGATGCTGGATAACAGGACGATAAAATTTACCAACCGGAACAAATTGATGTTCGCACATAAAAAGTCGAAACTGATCAGCGATATAGCTCATAAAAAAGAATTCCTCGACATATTGAATTTCCTGCTTGGTAAAGAAGTCGTCCTTTTTCAGACCATCAATTTTATTACAGGAAGCGAACAGCATGCACATTCTGATAGTATTCATATGACGACCTATCCACTGGGCTTCCTGATTGCCGGATGGCTGGCATTGGAAGATGTGACTGCAGAAAACGGGCCTTTATTTTATTATCCGGGCAGTCACCGGCTTCCATACCTATTGAATGCTGATTTTAATGAGGGAGAAACAATATTCAAACTGGGCAAAAAAAAATATTCAGATTATGAGACACTTGTTGAAAAGGAGATTCAACTGAATAAATTTCCTAAGAAAGAATTTTTTGCAAAAAAAGGTGACTTACTGATCTGGCATGCAAATCTGCTTCATGGAGGCGCTCCTATCATCGACAAAAAATCAACGCGCAAAAGTATGGTGATGCATTATTATGCAAAAGACGTGATCAAATATCATGATATCACTGAGCGTCCCTCCCTACTGGATGAAGATGACTGATATAAATTAGGGTTCTGACTATTGAATTGTTTCTTGAACACTCAATAATCAATTTTTAAAGAGTGATATTCAATGAAGGCCACGGAGGGGCCAAAGGTTGGTAGAAATATACAGCAAGCGTTCCTACGCAACGCATACCCATCACATAATTTTTTCTACCGATCAACCGTCCATGTCGGGACGAATTTGCGAATATGCTGCCTAATTCCACATTGAAAATTGATTGTTGAATATTCCCGAAATACAATAATTCGTCATTTCAAATAGCAATCATTATGAATTATTCAAGCGAAAAAGCAACCACATAATCTCCCTGCTTTGTTCCCAGTTTTCCATGTCCGCCTGCAGAGATCACGATATATTGTTTTCCATTCATCGAATAGGTCATTGGTGTGGCCTGACCGCTGGCCGGAAGCTGGTATTCCCATAACAAAGCCCCCGTTTTTGTATTGAATGCACGAAGATTTCCATCCATGGATGCTGCGACAAATATCAGGTTGCCAGCGGTAGCCATGGCACCTCCGAAATTAACCGATCCCCATTTTCTTGCATCAGGATATTTTTTTGGATCAAGCATATATCCAAGTGGGATCTCCCATTTTTTTAATCCTGTTTTCATATCGATCGCCAGCAGGGTTCCCCATGGAGGAGTTGTTTGCATAATCAATTTGCCGCTGTCAACTTTAAAAAGATAATCTCTCAGCATCACATACGGAGTTCCCATTTGCCATCCGGTTTCAGCGCGCAATAGTTCAGGTTTTTCTTTTTTTAATTGAGATACCTGGTCTCTTGGCAGCATCCTTATTACGGCTGCAAGCCTGTTGATATTAGTGATCAGCAAACCCTGTTGTGAATCGAAGCACATTCCTCCCCAATGAATTCCTCCTGCATTACCGGGCGCCATGATCGTTCCATCAAAGCTGGACGGGGTAAAAATTCCTGTGCTGGTATAATGGGATATTCTTTCTTCAGCCTGTTCTCTATCTTTTTCCGTCGGCCCCCATGCATCTTCTTTCGATACTTTTTGTAATCCCAGAGGTGCAGGCAGAACAGGAAAGGGCTGAGTAGGAGAAGCTTCTTCTCCGGGAATAGTAGAAGACGGAACGGGCCTTTCTTCGATGGGAAATAATGATTCACCTGTTTCCCGGTTCAAGACGAAAATATGTCCCATTTTTGTTCCTACCACCACGGCTGGAATTTTTTTCCCTTTTTTATCGAAGTCAATCAGCACAGGTTGTGCAGCGATATCATAATCCCATAAGTCGTGATGAACTACCTGGAAATACCAAACCATTTTCCCTGATGAAGCGCGAAGCGCAACAATTGAATTTCCGTAGAGATTCTGTCCAAGTCTTTCCCCTCCATAATAATCCGGACTGGGACAACTGGTCGGAATAAAAACAAGATCACGGTCAGCATCAACCGAAATAATGGACCAGGTATTGGCCGCACCGGTTTTATGTGCTTTGGGTCCGTTCCAGGTTTTCCAGGCTGGATCGTTTTCGTTTTGAGGAATGGGATCCCAACTCCATTTCAGCTCACCTGAAATAGCATCATAAGCTCTCACCGTCCCTCGCGGATAATCATATCGCTGGTTATCTCCCAGTGAAGAACCCACAATTACAAGATTTTTGATGATAGCAGGCGGAGATGTTACGCTGATATCGTTGCCCAGACCTGCTTTCAGGTCGACCACTCCATCCTTCCCAAAACTCTGAATGGCCTGCCCGGTTTCGGCATCGATTGCGATCAATCGGCCGTCTATGGTGGCGACAAAAATTCTTTTCCCGGTCTTATTGTCTGCAGCAGGATCATTTGGTGAAGGCCAAAATGAAACTCCTCTTGATGTTATTTCCGAAAAATCTTTTTTGAGATTTACCTGCGGATCAAAAACCCATTTTTCTTTTCCGTTTGCAGCATCGATTGCAAATACCCGGCAGGATGGCGTACTGAAATAAAGAGTATGTCCGATCATCAGAGGAGTTGCTTCAAAAGCTGCTTTCTCAATGGCCCTTGTTCCCTCATATTTTCTTAATTCTCCCGTTTGATAGGTCCAGGCTACTTTGAGTTTGGAAACATTTTTATCATTGATCTGGTGCAGTGGTGAAAAACGCGCCCCACCCCCATCCCGGCCATATGCAGGCCATTCGTTATTGCTGTTTTGTTGCGCTTTGATGGAAAGAATGGAAAGAAAGAATACAAATATTGAAGATCCGAGTTTTGATTTCATGCGACAGGTTTTTAGGCTAAGAAATATTTGATTCAATAAACTTAGCATTAAAACCCCAGTGTCAATCATTTCTTTGACCAACAGACGGGTTTGAATGGTCTGTGGAATGAAATCCCTGATTTTGCGTTTCCGGCAAAGACATAAAAGCGCAAACAGTGTTCATTTTGCGGGTGGTATGTCTTCCAAACTATAGTAAATTTTTAAACCTCTTTCCTTTGCAATTCTTACATCTTCATCCGCTCCTTTTGATTCACCACTCAGCCTGAGTACGGCATCACATTTTGTGAGTAGTCTTTTGGCTGTCGGATAAAGGATTTCTTCATATGCTTCATCTCCCGGTTTCCCGGAACCTGCAAGATGAAGCAGGGGCAATGCGACCCATTCTCCGATCATCGGGATATGTCCCAGGCGGAATAAGGGAAGAGCCACTGATTCCAACCTGCTTAAATTTTTTTGCATGAGTTCCGGGTCGTCATTGGTCCCGCTGCGATAGGGACCGGCGATCAATATGAGCATATTATTTTTATTTCAGGCAAAGAAATAAAGGATCCTGCAAAAAAGAATTAATGTAGATTAAGAAATAGATTTTTTTGCAATATTCTTTCGAATGGCACTGAGAAATTCCGGGGTAATACCAAGATAAGATGCGATTTGTTTTTGTGTGATATGTGGAATAAGCTGAGGATATTTTTCTATAAAAATATGATATCTCTCTTCCGCCGTCATTGAAAGGTTTTGTAAAATGCGCAGCTGTTCCCGGATATAAGCGTTTTGCATGATGATCCTGAAAAACCTTTCAAACTTCGGCACTTTTATATAAAGTTTTTCCAAATCAGTTTTTTTTAATTGCCATACAAGACTGTCTTCAATGGCGACAATATTTTGCATCGCTGGTTTTTCCATTACAAAGCAATACATATCCGTGATCCACCAATCATGTATCGCAAACATGATAGTCGATTCTTTTCCATTCCTATCTAGGAAAAAAGCCCTTAATGCACCTGATTCAACAAAATTGATTGTATCGCAGGATTGACCTTCTTCTAATAAATAATCTTTTTTTAATATTTTCTTTGGATGGACCAGGGAAATGAAATAAGCAGCTTCTTCCTCTTCGGGTGAAATATGTTTTGAAATATTTTCTAAAATGCGGGTCGAGTCCAATTTGTTTGGAAATTTCAAAATGTTATGCTTGCAAGTTAATTGGTACTCAAATAAAATAAAAACCCGGCATGGAAATACCGGGTATAAACCCAAAAACCAATAGCTACGCTAAAAATTTATCAGGCGAGAGTGATCCCATCTGCCTCGGCAGTTTCTTTGACTGCTTCCAAAACCAGATCAATGATCCCATCGTCGATGCTTGTTTTACTTTTCAAAGCAATTTCTTTCAGGAGGGAAAAATCCGAATGCAATCCCTGCAATGTGTTCCTGTAAGTTTCCATTGAATTATTTTCCTTAACTCCCCAAAGCACATGTTCCATTTCTACTTTGCCAACAGCTTTTACAATGGGTAGAACAGCTCTTACTAATATTTCCTGAATTTCTGCCATAAAAAAAATTTAAACAGTGAATTGATTTGTTTTTTATAGATAACTTAACCACCAATATTCAGATTGCCTGGCTCTTTTGAAGCCGTCGAATTTTTTGCAAAGTGGATATAAAAAAAAGATGACGCTGATCCAGACCAGGTACACGATCAATAAATTAAATCCATACCCCTTTAATTGGGGTTCTTTGTTGACGAAATCTGAAATTACCATGTCTGAGAATTTATATCCACTAATGATTGCTCCAAAAGAAGCGAGCAAATGAATCAGCAGGTAATGCGAGAGATAATAAAACATGGGGACTCTTCCAATCACCCTGATTTTTGCCGCCCATTTACCAAGAGGTTTTTCCGCTATAGCGAGGAAGATCAGCGCCGGTCCTAATGTCATTAAAACATAAAGAAATGAAGGCGGATATTTGGTAGTATTTAAAAACGACAATACACTAAAAATAAAATTTTTCTGTCCTGACCAATGAGCTGCATCACCATACCAATTGCCGGACCTTAAAAAAACAAAAAAAGCAATCGCGTAAATTCCGATTATCGAGAATGTCATTCTCCTTTTGAAAGCATCATATCCGGGGATATATAAACTGCCGAAACAATATCCCATTGCCATAATGCCAATCCAGGGTAATACAGGATAAAATACGCTGACATTAAAATGACCATAACTAAATTGCCCCTGTTCATGCAATAAAGACCAGAGAAAAGATGATAACCCATTGCCGGGGATATGAATTTTGTCCAGTAAATTATGGCAGGCGATCAGCAAAAATCCCGTCGCCAGTATGAGCATTCCATTCATATAAATAAGAGCTGACAGGGCGATCATGCTGATACCGATCGCCCAAATTACCTGCAGGTTTAAAAAAGGAAAGGAAGGATTGAAGGTTTTAATAAGAGATAAGATAAAGACTTCGATCAGTATCAGCCAAATGCCTCTTGTCAGAAGAAAAAAAGACAATTCTTTCCTGCTTCTTTTCAGACCATATAAATGAGCTGAGACTCCGGTCAGGAAAACAAAAACAGGTGCACAGAAATGAGTGATCCACCTGGTAAAAAAAAGCACGACACTTGTCTTTGAAAGATCGGTAGGACTATAAAAAAAAGCATCCCGGTGAAAATAATCCCGCACATGATCGAGGGCCATGATGATCATTACAATTCCTCTCAACAGGTCGATCGATTCCAGGCGTTTGCCCGTTGCCGTTACAGATGCGGGCCGAATGGTTTCAGGACTGATTGCTCTCACTACCGCAAGGCTGGATTCAGGATTTAGGGTAAAATATCTTTTCCCATTCATAGATTTGGTTGTTAGTGCTTCAGAGTTAGGTTTCTTTATGCGCGCGACAGGTAAGATATTTTAACAGGATGCAGGAACCGGTTGCTCGATTTATAGCTTCCGGTTCAATTACCGTCCTCGAATAATTTGATTATACCAAAAGAATAATTCTCTGTGGCAGGCAATGAAGAATCTGAGCCTTCTTCCATTTGAATTCCATTCATCAGCTTTGTACAATTTTTTGTCGTTTCTCTCGAAAGACCCGGATCAAAATCAGGGGCCTCATCCATCTCATCATGCACATGATAGATATCTCCATGAACAGAGTATGAACCGCCGCATTCCAAATCAGAACTCTCCGGCATTATATCGGAATTACTGTTGAATGTGATCACAGGCTCAGAAGAGATATTGCCACTCCAGGATTTTATCGTGTGGAATGCTTTGTGTAAGAAATTTGCATTTTCTCTGCAGGAGAAAAAAGTGAATAACGATACTGCAACGACTATTGAAAATTTAATCTTTTTCATGGTTGAACTGAAGCTTATAATTTTTTGATTTAATGGTTTTATTTTTCAAATGAACATCCCGATCTCCGGTATATCTTTTTAAATCGGCCCCACCATACTCCAATATTCTGTTTGACCGTAAATCAGAAACATGACTATTGCCGGTTTATAAAATATTGCACGGCGTGATTTATAGGATATGACCAGGCCTGGTTTATTCCCTGCGCTAAAGACCTGGTCTGTTCCTATACTCATATCCATTGCTTCTTTGTTTCTTTCTCCAGTCTGTCGTATAAATCCTTTACTATTTATTTCCGTTCCAATATTGATCTTTTCATCCATGGAAACAGAACTGCCTGCCGAAGAATTTTCATTAGCATCTTTTAATGATGTTCCGGATCCTGCCGACTGGGCGGAGCCAGATAAAACCGTAAATAAAAAGATCGATAGAACGCTTGTGCAGCGCAATATGTGAATGAGATTTCTCATGATTTTTTAATTTGTTCTTAATCGCTGATTACTCAATAATGCAGTCATAAGGCGAATTTGCGAGGGTTGGCAGGTCAGCCAGCATCACCGGACAGCTAATTAAATTTTATACAAGGTTTAATGATTCATGCTATTCGATTATTTCGGGCACAAAATTAAAATCGATTATTTGTCAAAAAAACCTATAATGATTGTTTGGCGGTCATGAGTTGATAAGATGGGCATGTGAGTACCCGAATGGCTTTTATGAATAGTTTTTAGATTTTTTTGAAAGAATGAATTATTTTTTAAATTTTTTATTTCAATGGAGGATGAATGGCGGGATTGCAGGGATGAAAGGCGGGTATTGTTTATTGGGAGGCTGCCAATTAAATAACATCACTGAAAGCCGCCGCCAGCTTGATGTTTATTTATAATTTCGCGAAATGAAAACCCCGATTTTAAGGCTTGGATCGGTACTTATTTTTATTCTCCTTCTAAGCGGACGGACTTGCATTCTCCATGCCCAGGATGAAAAAAAATTTCAATTATACACAACTGGTAACGGACTCAGTGATAATTATATCACCGGCGTTGTTCAGGATTGCCAGGGATATATTTGGGCGGGAACTTATCGCGGATTGAACCGCTATGACGGAAAGCAATTCATGCAATTTCATTCAAGCAGTAATATCAAATCCCTGCCCGACGAAGGGGTCACAAAATTGATAAAACTGGATCCATTGCGTTTGGCAGCATTGACAGGTATGGGTGTTCATATTATTGATGCGATGAGGGGAGAAACAGATGATTTAATTATTCCTGCGCCGGATCCGAAATATATGAATAAGTTCAACGAGATCATGTGCACGTTGAATGATGAGCAGGGAAATATATACATATCAACACGTTCAGGGCTTTATCATTTCGATCCCATGCACAAACTGGCTTTTCGTTTTGATTACTATAATAAAAGAGAAACTGAGACCGAAGAATTTGAGTTCGGAGAAGAAGCCTGTTGGTTATCTCCCTTTGAAATCATCGTGCATGCTGTTGACGGAGGGTATATTTATAATACACAGACAAGGCAGTTGGATAAAATAAAAATCACTGATCCCTATCTGTCAGAATTTGCTGCTATGTCTCATGATGCGTATGTGATCAGACAGACAGATCATGATAATTTTGTTCTTATCCGGGATGGCTCAGACAGTATAGTTTATTATGACAACCGGCTTAAAAGAAAAATTTCTTCCAAAACCTGGGTTTCAAATCTCGTGGATGAATTCAACTGGCGAACGAGATTGTTCAAGGTAAATGACACTCTTTTTTATATCAGCAGCAAGCAGAATGGTTTTTTTAAAATGAGCCTGAATCGTGAAACCGGTAAAATTATTCTTGACACACGAAGATATTTTCCCGGTTATCTCTGTACCGATTTTACCATGGCAAGAGATAAACGATTATGGATTTCCACCAATGCCGGTTTATTAAAAGAAATGAACAATTCAAGTTCAGTTCAGCAGGCATCAATCCCGGATCATATTCTGAAACAAAAACCGGGCATGAACATCAAACAATTGTTTTGTTACAAGGATAAATTATATGTCGCCTGTGCGGGTAATGGAGGCTTACTGGCATTTGATAAAAACTCGCTTTCTTTTTTGCATGAAATTAGTTTAGATAAAATTATTTCCGGAGCTAAAAATGTTTTTTCCATCCTGCATGCAAGGGGAGATACCTTATTCATCGGTACTGACGGGCCATTGATCTGGTTAAATACAAATAATGATCTGATCGGCGAAGTGCAACTGGATGGATTTATCAAAAAAAACAGAAACTGGATATCCTATCAGTTTAAAGACAGTCGTGGCAATATATGGGTCACTACGAATGATAATAGCAAGACATATGTGCTGGAATCCGGAACTTCAAATTTCAGGAGACTGGATTTTAATTCGGAACTTTTTAAAAAAATTTTAATCCCAACCAGTATCAGGGAAGATCGGGATGGTAATATCTGGATAAGCGGACATGGAGTTTGCCGCATCAATAGAAATACCGGGAAGCCTGATTTATATCTTGATTCATTTCCCAGCATACGTTTTGCACGAAGGGAATTGACAACAATTCAGTTTGATAATAAGAATGAGCTCTGGTTAGGCATTTATAATAATGGACTTGCCTCATACAATATTGGTAAAGGAACGTTTCGGCAATATACATGCAACGAAGGTTTGCCGGATAATGAGATCAGGTCGATCTATCCGATGCAGAACAAACTCTGGATTGCAACAACAACCGGTATTGCATCGCTTGATATGAGGAACAATAAAATCTCCAGGTTTAGCGGTGATGATGGTTTTTCACCTTTGATTGTCAGCAGCAGAGATTTTTTTTACGATTCATCTGCTCATTATCTGTACAGCGGATTCACAACAAATATTGTCAGGTTTGATCCGGACAGTCTTTTATATGCCAGATTAGCTCCAAGTTTTTTTATCGAAAACATAAGTTTTTTAAACGATACCTCATATTATCTTCCTCACGGAACCATCACGGTGCCTTATAATAAAAACGATCTTGCTGTAACCATCAGTACTATTAATTATAATGATGTAAATAATCAGCGCATCGCTTACAGAATTGCAAATTCAGAAAATACGCCCTGGCAACCTCTTGAAACGAATCTTATAAATTTTAATAACCTGTCTCCCGGCTTATATCGTTTGCAAATAAAATTATATGCAGCCAATAACCGATGGCAGGAACAAATAAAAGAAATCAATATCCGGATCGATCCGCCATTGTGGAAGACAGCCTGGTTCATCGCACTGATGACGTTCCTCTTGCTCTCTTTTATTTATATTATTTACCGCACGAATATCAGCATGGTGAGAAAAAAAGAAAGATCCAAGGCCCTGATGCAGGAATTAAAAGCAGAGGAATATAAATACCGGCTTGAACTGGAAAAGATCAGCCATTATTTTTCTTCTTCCCTTTCCGGTAAAAAAAATATCAATGAAATATTATGGGGAGTCGCAGGCAAATTAATTGGTGAAATGGGTTATGAAGACTGCATGATTTATTTATGGAATGCAGATAAAACAAAAATGCTTCAAAAAGCAGGATATGGCCCCAAAGGCAGTCCTGAAGCGCTTTCCAGCCATGTCTTTGAAGTAAAACCCGGACAGGGAATTGTAGGACATGTGATGCAGACAAAAAAGCCTTTGATCGTCGCAGATACAAGAAAGGATCGAAGGTACAGGGAGGATGAAATGTTCAGGCTGAGTGAAATCTGTGTTCCGATTATTCACAATGGCGAATTACTGGGTGTGATTGATTCGGAACATCAGAATGCTAATTTTTATAAAGAACGGGATTTAAAAATCCTGACGACGATTGCTACGCTGGTTGGAAATAAAATGAAAGAGGTTGAATTTGAAGAATCGCTTGCGGTGAAGCGCGAAGAATTAGCAACCATCAATGAGCAGTTAGCCGAGGCCCAGCTTACGGCATTGCAAACACAAATGAACCCGCATTTTATTTTCAATGCTCTCAATAGCATCAAGAGAATGATCCTTGACAATGAAACCAAGAGCGCTTCACGATACCTGAGCAAGTTTGCGCAGATGATCCGCATGACTTTAAACCATTCGAAGGAAACATTTGTTACATTGCAGGAAACCATTGAATACTTACACGCGTATCTTGGCATGGAGCAACTTCGATTCGGCAGTTCTTTTTCTTATAAAATAGAAACGACCGGCAAACCCGAAGAAGAAGAAATCAATATCCCTACCCTCATGATACAACCATTAGCTGAAAATGCGATCTGGCATGGGCTCATGCATAAGAAAGGAGATAAAAAAATTGTAATTCGTTTTGTTGAAACAGATGATATGGTCACATGCACCATCGAGGATAATGGAATTGGTATACGACAGTCAGAGAAAATGAAAATGGTCAGTAAAAGACCTCATGTTGGGTTGGATAATCTCCGTAACCGGATAAAAATAATGAATAAGAAATATGATATGAATTGCAGCCTGGATATTGCGGACCTGGGAGAAAGAAATGATGATCAGACAGGCACTTTGGTTACTTTGAAATTTCGAATACTTAACCAATAAACATTTAACTTATGAATGCACTCATTATAGATGATGAGACCGATGGAACCAGTATCTTAAAAAAATTGATTACCCTGCACTGTAAACAGGTGAATGTAGCGGGCATCTGTTCCAATGCCTCCGAAGGAATTCAGAAAATAAAAGAATTGAATCCCGACCTGATATTTCTCGATATCCAGATGCCTGGTATGAGTGGCCTGGATATGCTGACAGAGCTGGGAGATATCAATTGCGAAGTAATTTTTGTTACCGCACATAATCAATACATGTTGCAGGCTCTTCAACTCAGCGCTGTTGATTATTTATTGAAGCCAATCGATGAAGATCGCCTTGTGGAAGCAGTTCAGCGTGTCGAAAAAAGACGTCTGCAGAAAAACAGCTACAAAAGCACCGAAGCTCTGTTGTACAATTTGCAAAAAACAAATTCCCCGAGTGAAATGAAACTTTGCATACCCACATTCAAAGGTTTTGTAGTGTTGAAACTTGAAGATATCGTTGTTTGTGAAGCTGAAAAAAATTATACCATTATTCATTTGCAGAATAAAAAGCCGATCATTGTTTCGCGTCCTCTGCTGGAATATGAAAAAATTCTGGAAGAAGCCGGTTTTTTAAGGGTGCACAGAACATTTCTTATCAATATGCAGCATGTGGGAGAATATCATCGCGGGGAAGGCGGGGTTGTTATTATGAGCAATGGAGCTGAAGTAGAAATCAGCCGGCGCAAAAAAGAAATCTTTTTATCCAGGATCAGAGGAGCATTTAAATATTGAATTAAAGAGTCGTACAATTAATATTCTTTCTTTGAACACTCAATAATCAATTTTCAACAATCAATGTGCAATGATCGTCCCCCCTCGGGACGCAGGCCGGCAGAAAAATTAAAAAATAATTATTGCGCAGTAGCTGCAAAAGATTCGGGTAGCGTTCCTGACTGCTTCAATAGCAAAACACGTTATTGAATATTACCTGGCCTGATAACGCATAATTTTTTACAGGAGCTTTTATTACTGCAATCTCTGCCATTCGAAAGATCAGAAAGGCCATTAATAAATCTGTCATAACCGTTTGGTATTTCCTGATTTTTAAAAATTGTTTTTTTTCTTATTTGCATTCCCGAAAAATTTTATATACGAAGTTTCCTTTTCAATAACCTTATATTATGAGATGGATCAGGTTTGTCAAAGCCTTCCTTTACAACTCAAAACCCTTCCCCACACTATTTACGAAAGCAATGCAAGAAGGCTTCAGCGCTTTATTTGAAGAAATGGGATATTCGGTAAGAAGCAAAAAAAATAAACAGGATTAATCCTTCAATTTTTTTCACCGTCTCACGATGACCAAAATCAATAATAAGTTTGATGCAGGTCATATTTTTTCCTGCCTCATATTCCAAAATTTGTACAATAAAATTAAATGTATGGAATATATAATTGCACATCGGGGAGAAACACATCAATATACTCCTCTTTTAAGAAGGGATTCAGCAATTACTCGTTTTTTTAAATGGGCCGAAGCTCAGGATTACGATCATCATGTAGGCTGGGTTGGCATTACTGTAACTGCAATGTCTGCCGTATTTTTTCCGTTGACAATGGCTGTAATTCTTTTGAATGGAGCATCATTTGGATTGATCGTAGCTGCAATGGCAGCGCTTGTGCTGGTTGTGGTTACTAATCTCTCGGCATTGCCTACTAAGTATACAATACCATTTTTCCTTTTAGGTGTTTTGGTTGATTTGACAGCAATTGTTGTTAGTTTTCTAATATAATTGCGTGTGAAACTAATATTAATTCGGTTGGTTCTTGACTTTTAAACAACAGGGCTCATTTTATGAGCCCTTTGTTTTTATCACGCGGATCGAGATTTAACGGATTGCAAATTGATTCGCTTTGATGAAATTGTGTGCGGCCTTTGATAATCCTTCTCTATGGAGCGGGTGCGATATATCAATCAACAATTTTGCCCTTTCTTTTAGATTTTTTCCATGCAAATTAGCGATGCCATATTCAGTAACGATATAATGAACATGGGCCCTGGTTGTAACAACACCCGCTCCGGCTTTTAAAAGGGGAACAATTTTACTTTCATTATGGCTGGTTACAGAAGGCATTGCGATAATTGCTTTGCCGCCTTCCGACAGAGCAGCGCCTCTCATGAAATCCATTTGCCCCCCTACTCCTGAAAATATTTTTGAACCGATCGAATCTGCACAGATCTGTCCCGTAATATCTATCTCGATTGCGCTATTAATCGCCGTTACTTTTGGATTCTGACGAATCACATGCACGTCATTCACATAAGAGATATCGAGCATTTCAATCATGGGATTATTATGGGCGAACTCATACAATCGTTTTGTGCCGAGCATAAAACTCGAAACAATTTTATATTTTCTTTTCCTCTTCATCTCTCCTGTTATGACACCTGATTCAATAAGATCGATTACCCCATCAGAAAACATTTCAGTATGAATCCCAAGGCTACGGTGTGATGAGAGCATTGCCAATACTGCATTCGGAATTTTGCCGATACCCATTTGAAGAGTGGCACCATTTTCAATCAATGAAGCCACATTTTCAGCGATTGCCTGATTTACTGAATCAGCTTCTTCAATGACGATCTGTTTGATTTCATCTGACACTTCAATCATCGCATCTATTTTGCTTATATGAATCATGCTATCGCCATAAGTGCGTGGCATATTGGGATTCACCTGAGCAATTATGTGCTTGGCTGTTTCCAAAACCGCTGGAGCTATGTCGATTGAAACACCCAGTGAGCAGTAGCCATGACTATCCGGAGGAGAAACATGGATCAATGCATAGTCAATCTGAATGATTTTTTTTCTGAACAAAGAGGGGATTTCACTGAGAAAAACGGGTATATAATCGGCTCTGCCCTCCTGGACAGCTTTACGCAGGTTCGCACCTACAAAAAAACAATTGACTTTAAAAATATTTTCCATCCCGGGCATTGCATAAGGAGCTTCTCCTTCAGTGTGCATTTGATAGATAGTGATGTCCCGTAATTCATTTGACCTGGACACCAGTCCTTTAATTAGCTGCTGGGGAGCAGCCGCAGCGGTTTGAATAAAAATATTGCTGCCGGATTTAATTAGGCCGACTGCCTGGCTGATGGTCGAAAACATTTTTGTCTTTTATGAATAATGTGCAATGAACACCGGACTTTCATGATCCCGGATAATCTGGTCTATAAAACTTGGTTTTAATAAATTAGAAACTGATGACCTGGCATAGGAACCACTCACAATGAGCGGATTTTTTTTGTCTTCAGCCCAGGTTGAAAAATATTTCCTTCCATCGAAATGTAATTTCAAAGTCCCCAGACTATTGAAATGCGAACTTGTATATTCTTTTAATAATGCCACATGGGGTATATCATCTTTCTCTTCTTCCTTCATATATACAAATTCTGCCTGCAAGTCGGTATACTGGGGAAACAGATAACAAAATTGTTTTAACGCATGCATGCTGTCCTTTTTACCATCATATGCAAAAGCAAGTTTGTCTACCTTTTTAAATGATTCAGGAACCATCAGCACAGGACATTCTGCTCCTCTCAATGCTTCCTGCATATAAAAATTAGGTTGCTTATTATAGATATCAGAACAGAAAAGCTCAGAGCTCATTATAACAAGGTCAGCAAAACGGCTTTCTTTTACAAAAATTTCTTTGTCCCATTCATCCTTATTCTTATGTATTTTGTATTTGATCCCGGCATCCTTGCATGATTCAATAAATTTATCCTCTGCTTTTCTGATCGCCCTTTTTTCATCTTCTTTCAATTTTACCCAGGGCTCGGAAACCGGCATGTAGCTTACTGAAATCATCTGTTCAAAGTCGATGGGAGTAAAGAAAATGCCCTTGACAAATATGGGTTCATTTTCGCGCATCGATTGAATAAATCGAAATGCGCCTGTCGGAAAATTGTCTCCATCGCAGAGAAATAGTATTTTTTTCATGATTTTATTATTTTATCAGATTAAAAATAAATTCTTCACTTAGTTTTTAAGATGATATTATTCATAGAATTCGATGATTCCAATCAGCCTGTTTCAACTTTATTCCTTTAAGATAAATGAGTCTTATGTAGTGCTGGAATTGCAAGAATCGGGATTGACTGATGAGTGATGATTTTTTTTGCATGCCTCTCATCAAACAAATCTCTGAACCCATGTTTCCTTGAGATGATGATAAGCAGATCAAGCCCATGCTGAACAGAGAATTCTTTTAAACCTTCAGCGGGATCATCATTTTCCGTAAAATGAAACTCCGGATGAAAATGATTGAGCCGGTTTACGAGAGAAATGGGTTTATCTATTTTTATATCTTCTTTAGAACTGCTTACATAAATAATATCCAGCTTTGCATTAAGTTGAGATAAATGGCTGATGATGGTTTCAACCGGCAATGTTTCAGTGCTGCTACAATCAATAGCCATTCCAATTCTTGTTATTTGTTTGAAACTATAATTTTCGGGGACGATTAAGACCGGGAACTGAGAATGTTTTATTGCAAACAGGGAATCACTTCCCCAAAAAAATCTTGCAGCTTCTTTGCCTTCCTGCAATCCCATTACAATCGCAAATGGATTCCGTTCTTTGGACAGACTTTCAATCTGATATTCTACAGAGCCTACCGATACTTCTGCCCTGACTTCTATTTTATTTTTTGCACGAATTTTCAGTGAAGCCGCCAGATGATCTAAATCTTCATTTGCAGACTGGATCATTTCTCCGAAAAGCTGTTCTGTCAAAGGCACTTCAACTGTGGCAATGGGAAGCTGGACCACATTTATCAGCACTAAATCTGCATTGATATATGCTGCCAGATCTGCAGCATAGTTCGCAGCATTCAGGGAAGCTTTTGAAAAATCGACTGGTGCGACGATCGTTTTCATGTCTTAGATTTTTTACAAACCTATTTCCCCTAAAAAGAATATTAAATGACTGGCATCTTGCTTAAAACTGATTTTGATCATAAGTTGAGCGATTCCAAATGAACTAAGCAATGGTTATTTTTTTTTCAAGGTATACATCCTGGATTGCATGCAGCAGATCTACTCCTTTATTAAAAGGATGCTGAAATGCTTTTCTTCCGGAAATCAGTCCCATACCACCCGCGCGCTTGTTGATGATTGCATTTCTCACCGCTTCCTTCATATCAGCCTCTCCTGTAGAAGCCCCGCCTGAGCTGATCAATCCGATTCTGCCCATATAACAATTCAATACCTGGTACCTGCAAAGGTCAATGGGATGATCACTTGATAATTCAGTATACATGCGTGCATCGGATTTGCCGTAATCGCCATCTTCGGTATTCATCACTTTATATCCTCCATTAATGACCGGCAATTTTTGTTTGATCAGATCTGCCTGTATGGTTACACCCAGATGATTGGCCTGCCCTGTGAGATCGGCTGCTACATGGTAGTCTTTCCCATATTTAATGAATGATGGATTGCGAAGATAACACCAGAGAACCGTCGCCATACCGAGACTATGCGCTTCTTCGAATGCGGCAGAAATTTCGGTGATCTGCCTTGTTGATTCGTTTGAACCGAAATAAATAGTGGCCCCTATTGCTGCAGCGCCGAGATTCCATGCATCTCTGACCGACCCGAACAAAACCTGGTCGAATTTATTTGGATATGTGAGGAGTTCGTTGTGATTGATCTTGGCAATAAAAGGAATCCTGTGTGCGTATTTTCTCGAAATGATTGCCAATGCTCCCATCGTAGTGGCTACAGCATTACAAGCTCCTTCGATCGCAAGCCTGACAATATTTTCAGGATCAAAATACATTGGATTGGGAGCGAAAGAAGCTCCTGCACTATGCTCTATTCCCTGGTCTACCGGTAAAATAGACAGGTATCCGGTAGAAGCAAGTCTTCCATGATTTATAATTGAAGAAAGGCTTTTCAGCGTTTGAACATTCCGATTGGAGAGAGAAAATATTTCTTCAACAGAATGCGGTGAAGGCAGGAATAGCTTGTCTTTCGTTATTGTCTGACAGGAATGACTTAAAAGTTTTTCATCATCTTTTCCGAGAAGATTTATGATTTCATCAAATTTCATAGCATCTGTTTTAAATTTTTCAGTGATGGAATCCCGTGGTTAGAAATCAGGAGCATTCATAAAGGTCGGGGGTCGGAGAAGAATTGATTTGACATTCGTCAATGCATGCTATGAGCCCGGTCATAGGATAGTTTTGGCTTTCTGTTAGTTTGGTGATTTATTCTTAAAAATAAAATCAGCACAATAGAATAAAGAAATTGCTTTATTAAATTTATGTAATCCTTTAGATATTTTTGAAAATGGATATATCAGCAGATTCATATTATCAATGCGACGAAGCTCAATTGCTGGAACAATTGAACACAAATCCGAATGGGCTCACCCAGGAAGAAGCAGATAAAAGATTAAAGGAAGGCGGTCTTAACAAATTGAATTCCTCTAAAAAGCGCAATGAATGGGAGCTATTCTTTAATCAGTTTAAGAGTCCCATTACAATTATCCTGATCGGATCTTCCATATTGTCTTTTTTTCTCGGGGAACATGTAGATGCCGTAATTATTCTCATTATTATTCTAATCAGCGCGGCACTTGGCTTTTACCAGGAAAATGGAGCCGCAAATGCAGTGAGCAGATTACTGGAACTTGTCAGGGTTGAAACCAGGGTTCTTCGTGATGGAAAAGAATATTCAATACCTGTTGAGCAGGTTGTACCCGGTGATATTGTTTTATTGAGTGCCGGAAACATGGTTCCGGGGGATTGCAGGTTGCTCGAAGCAAAAGATCTTTTTGCCAATGAGGCAACGCTTACCGGCGAAACATTCCCGACTGAAAAAAAATGTTCCATACTTCAGGGGCCGGTCAGGATAGCAGAAAGAAAAAATGTTGTTTTCATGGGAACCAATATTGTGAGTGGAACCGCAAAAGCTGTCATTGTGAGAACTGGTACAAATACTGAATTTGGATCGATTTCACAACAATTGAAGCGATTACAGCCGGAAACCGAATTTGAAAGAGGGATCCGGCGTTTTGGATATCTGCTGATGGAAATCACCCTGCTGCTCGTCATCATCATTTTTTCCATCAATATATTTTTACATAAACCCGCACTGGATTCATTTCTATTTTCACTTGCCATTGCCGTGGGACTTACACCTCAATTATTGCCTGCCATCATCAGTATTAATCTCTCGAAGGGAGCTTCCAATATGGCAAAGCAAAAAGTAATTGTTAAAAGATTATCCTCTATCGAAAACCTGGGTAGCATGAATGTACTTTGTTCAGATAAAACCGGAACGCTTACCGAAGGAAAAGTATCGCTATATAAAACCATCGATTGCCAGGGGAATGAGAATGAAAAAGTATTGAGGATGGCTTTTCTGAATGCGTCTTTTGAAAGCGGATTTAATAATCCGATTGATCAGGCTATCAGGGATCATTGTGAATTTTCAATCGATGATGTAAAAAAACTCGATGAACTGCCCTATGATTTTATCCGTAAATGCCTGAGCATACTTGTATCTGATTCTTCAGGAAATTATATCATCACAAAGGGAGCTTTCGAACAGGTATTGGCAAAATGCAGCCAGACTAAAAATGAAGACGACCAACTCAGGCCGCTTGCAGAAAAGAAGGAAATGCTGATGCAGTGGTACAAATCTTATGGGGAAGAGGGTTATCGTATTCTGGGAATTGCTTATAAGCCGGTTGATGCGGGAACAAAAAAGATGGAAAAGGAAAATGAAAACGAAATGATACTGCTGGGGATGCTGTTATTCACCGATCCATTAAAATCGGATGCCGCATCTACCCTGCTTCAATTAAAACAACTTGGCATTTCACTGAAAATTATTACAGGTGATAATATGCTGGTTGCCGGACATATCAGCAAAGAATTAGGGATTGAGAACCCGGCCATACTCAGCGGTACTCAGATGAGAATGATGAGTGCGGAAGCGCTGTTTGCCCAGGCTGTTCATACTGATGTATTCGCTGCCGTCGAACCCAATCAGAAAGAGCGGATATTGATCGCTTTGAAGAAAAAAGGAAATGTGGTTGGTTTTATCGGCGATGGTATTAATGATGCAACTGCCCTGCACACCGCCGATGTGGGAATTTCTGTAAGTGGTGCTGTCGATGTCGCCAAAGAAGCAGCTGATATCGTTCTATTGGGAAATGATCTGCAGGTATTGATTAACGGGATTAAAGAAGGAAGAAAGACATTTGCCAATTCACTCAAGTATATTTTCATGGCAACAAGCGCCAATTTCGGAAATATGTTCAGCATGGCAGGTTCGTCTTTGTTCCTGTCATTTCTTCCATTGCTGCCGAAACAGGTGTTGCTGACCAACCTGCTGACTGATATTCCGGAAATGACCATTGCTACCGATAGTGTCGATTCTTTTATGATCTCACAGCCAAGAAGGATGAATATCTCATTTATAAAAAAATTTATGATTTTATTTGGTATCATCAGTTCTTTATTTGATTATATTACTTTTGGCGTTCTTCTTTATGGATTGCATGCTAGTGTAGACGAATTCCGTACCGGCTGGTTTATTGAATCAGTAGTATCCGCCTCCATCATTGTTTTGATTGTGCGTACTTCTGCCGTTTTTTATAAGAGCAAACCCGGAAAATACCTGATGATCGCAACATTTATGATTGTTTTATTTACAATCATATTGCCCTACACTCCTTTTGCAGGAATTATGGGACTGGTTCCTCTGCCGCTTTCATTTTATTTTTGGTTATTTCTCATCATCGTTCTATATGCGCTTGCCGCTGAAACAGCGAAAAGATTTTTTTACCGGAAGGTTCAGATCAGATAATGATTGCAACCGCGATCAATTGCATTGATGACATTGATCATTTTTTTTGGCCGGGCACTTAATTACTTTCGACCGACAAAAAATTTTATGTCTGCCGTAGTTACTGTTACATTTAATCCAAGTATTGACAAAAGCATTATTGTTGCGGGCTTAATACCTGAAAAAAAATTGCATTGTTCTGCTCCCGTTCTTGAACCCGGAGGCGGAGGTATCAATGTAGCAAGAGGTATTGAACGATTGGGAACTCCGGTTTCAGCCATTTTTTTTTCAGGAGGATATCACGGGAGATTGCTTACTGAATTGCTCACAAAGGAAAAAATCAACTGCATCCCCATCGAAACATCCAATTTAACAAGAGAGAACTGGGTAATTACTGAAGAATCGGGTAATCGCCAATATCGTTTTGTTATGCCCGGAACAATGATCCATGAATCAGAATGGAAACAATGCCTGGTACAATTAGATTCGATCGATGGAATAAAATTCATTGTCGTGAGTGGCAGCATGCCTGAAGGATTTCCTTCAGATATTTTTCAAAATCTTCGTTTGATTGCATCGCGAAAAAAAGCAAAGCTTATTGTCGATAGCTCGGGAGATGGCCTCGTGAAAGCAGTTCAATCGGGGGTGTTTATGATTAAACCCAGCATCAATGAATTTAATTTACTAAGGCAAACGCTTCAATTGACAAATCAATCCCTTGCAGCCGCTGCTGAAGAAATCATTCTTAAAAAATATTGTGAAGTTGTGGTCGTGTCCATGGGTGAAGCAGGTGCATTACTTGTCACGAAAGATATGCAGTTACAGATTAAAGCCCCCTCTGTAAAAAAAATGAGCACCGTGGGAGCCGGAGACAGTATGGTTGCCGGTATTGTACATAGCCTGATCAATAACAAAACCATTGAGGACGCGGTAAGATTCGGAGTGGCTTGCGGAACTGCGGCTACAAAGAATGCAGGAACTGCCTTATTTCGCCCGGAAGATGCATATCAATTATATAAAGAAATGCAGGGAGGGCTCGTAAATGATTCAGAGGAAAAAATATTTCTAAAAATATAAATAGCATTTTACATTACCCGAAATCATTAAATCTGCTAAGTGAAATCATAGAAAAAAAACTCCGGTCTTAGTTTTGGTTTTTTATTCCATTTTATTTTTACAGAATTTTATCTTAGATATTCTTTATTGAGGATATTTGTCCAGGCTTTCAAATCTGTAATGCGTGTTTGATTTTATTTTTTGAATGAAAGATTCCAATTCTGCTTTGTTGGACGAATCAGCAAGCATGGGATCATGGCAGAGGATTATAATATTGCCGGCAGTAAATGAAGATTTATGCAGGGTAATTCTTTGTATTTTTTCAAATATCTGATCAGCATTTTCGATCATTTTCCCTTCTGAATTATAATGCCATTCAATATCCCACCCAAAAACCCGGTATCCCATATTAGCCAGCGAATCCGCAGATGCTTTCACATCGGGCAAATCATCTCTTTCCCTGCCATTGATCCGCCAGCTATTCCTTCCGGGTAATCTTGCGATCCTGGATTCAAGTCCAAGTGTATCATAATTCATCAAAAAATCCGCTTTGACTTCTTCCGGTTTTTTATAGAATAAGCGATAATGATTGTTGGCATGGCTGAAACTATGGTTGCCGATTTCAATAAAAGGATTATTACGATATAATTGGAAAAGCTGCCAGGAACTATCATCCCTGAAAGCATATCTTCCGATTAGAAAAACGCTAATATGAATACTATCGGACATTGCTACTTCACTCACTTCCCTGCTTGCCCGGACAGGCCCGTCATCAAAACTAAGGTACAGCGTATATACAGTGGCGATAGTGTCACTCCTTTTTTGGGATCTCGGGTCATTTACTGTGCCCGGACGAGGAACTATTATCGCTTTGTTTTTATTGCAGGTTATAAAAAAGACCCCCGTTCCTATAAGCAGGATGCTTAAAGCGCATATCCGTATATGTTGGGTTAAGCCGGTCATTTTAATAATACCCAAAATAGAATGTTCTATGAAAGAGTGAAATGATGGATATCATATCCTGATTTGATTGGAAACAGGTTTGACCGGAATTAATATCAGTTATGCATAGTCGCCATAATTTCATGATTCCCGGCAAGTTTGGGGGACTAAATTTTTACAGGATTTGCAAGGTCGCATCTGAAAGCTTCGAATCGGCTTGTTGCCCCGAAACGGAGGCTTTTATTGCTGTAAGAAGGGGAAGAATATTCCCTGCTTTTACTCCGTCAAAATCCTTTCTCATTCTTTTTCTGGCTTCCTTGTCTTTAACCATCAGTGAGCCAATCATCAGTAACCACCTGTCTGTTATTGAAAGATTTTTTCTGATCACCCTTCCGGGAAGGAAATAGATATCGGATTTATTCCTGATTTCCCCCGACAAATTATCGCTTAAAATTTTTTCCCTGGCTTCTTTTTCCTCTGCAGGTGTTCCGCATACAATGAACATGAATATTTTCTTATTCATTAAAGCGGAAACATTCTGGTTTAACCAGTCACGGATCAGCAGCTTACCAATATAGACTGAGCTACCCAACACAACAAAATCATATGCCGACAAATTTTCACCCGAAATATGATCAGATACCACTGCCGGTATTCCAAGTGCTGTGCTGATCCATCCTGCATATTGTTTTGTAGTGTCGTATTTTCCTTTGTAAATGATGATTCCTTTCATTTTTTTTATTTTATTTGAATCGATCAAACTAATAATGGGCAATAAATAACGGGAGGTTGATCGTCTTCACCACGAGATCTGCCGTGCTTGGATTGAACAGACTGGAAAGAAATCCTCGTCCATAGGATCCCATGACAACAAATGTATTTTTCTTTGACAGCAGGTAACCAAACAATTCATCCCCGGGCTTTCCCTGCAGGTGCTGGAAATTTATTTGAGAAAAATGTGCCCGAAGCAATTCTGAAATCCGGTCATTTTCCTGGATCGGATATATTTCATTTTGGTCAATTTGCAAAACCGTTGCTTTTTTGTCACATAACTCAGGGAAAAAATGAATAAACTGTTTGATTGCAAATACGGATGACCGGCTTCCGTCATAGGTAAACAAAATCTCGCCGATCCCATTGAAGCTATAAGGTGTAATGATTACAGGGCATTCTGCGTCAGCTAATATTTCTTTTACGAAATGCGAGGGCGCTCCTTCTTTTTGGTCTTCGAATGAAGTGGCAGGATTTACAACAATCAGGTCCGCGAACCTGCTCTCAGTTATGATTTCTTTTACTGATGCTTTCTGATTGCGATGAACATCGAAATTAACACCTCTGTTTATACAGGCCTCGCAAAAAGATTTTTCACTTTTTTCGCAACAGGATATCCTTTCTTCATTTTCCGGCAAGTCACCTGCAGTAATAGTTTCCACATATGGAAGGCTATACAATTGTTTCAAAGCTGGTTTCGTTTCTCCTTTTATATTTTCAATGAAAACAGCAGTCAGCCTGGAATGAGTCAGTCTTGCGATATAGCAGGCAAAATCAACCGTCACCATGTCAAGCCTGCTGCCATCCAGGACAAGCACAATTTTTTCCATAAAATTTTTTTTCAAATTTATTGCTGAAGCTATCCGGGAATTATGATATCCATTAACCATTCCCATGACAATCATCAACAAATACCTGGAACCTGATGTTATAGAATTTTATATCCAACCCGCCACAATATTATCCTGATCCGGATCACTTCATTTCCTAATCGGCATCAGGAAAAAAAATATTGCAAAAAGATAGCTTGCTGTCACTTTAAAATTATAATATATGAAAGCTCTGGTCTATCACGGCGCCAATAAAAAATCCTGGGAAGAAAAACCGAAACCAACCATTCAGCAGGCCACAGATGCGATCGTCCGGATTACCCGGACAACAATTTGCGGAACTGATCTGCATATTCTCAAGGGAGATGTCCCCGAAGTCACCGATGGACGAATATTAGGCCATGAAGGTGTTGGTATCATTGAAGAAACAGGAGCTGCAGTGACAAACTTTAAAAAAGGAGATCATGTATTGATTTCATGCATTTCTTCCTGCGGCAAATGTGATTATTGTAAAACCGGCATGTATTCACATTGTGAAAATGGAGGATGGATTCTCGGTCATCTGATCGATGGAACACAGGCGGAATATGTAAGAACTCCTTTTGCGGATACAAGCCTCTATCATATTCCACCGGGAAGTGATGAGGAAGCGCTTGTCATGTTGAGTGATATCCTTCCCACAGGATTTGAGTGTGGTGTTTTAAACGGAAAGGTGAAACCCGGAGATGTGGTTGCGATTGTGGGATCAGGACCGATTGGACTGGCTGCATTACTGACCGCATTATTTTATACTCCTTCAGAAATTATTATGATCGATCCTGATGATAACAGGCTGAATGTGTCCAAAAAACTGGGCGCTACAAAAACTATTAATAACAGTAAAGAAAATGCCGTTGAAATCGTGAAAAAAATAACGGGTGGAAAAGGGGCTGATTCAGTTATTGAAGCCGTAGGCATTCCTGCAACTTTTGAATTATGTCAGTCATTGGTAGCTCCCGGAGGTATCATCGCAAATATCGGCGTTCATGGAAAGAGTGTTGACCTGCATCTTGAAACCTTATGGTCCAGGAATATTACCATCACAACGCGTTTAGTCGACACCGTTACAACTCCGATGCTGCTGAAAACGGTCCAATCCAAAAAACTCAATTCGAAGCAACTGATCACTCATCATTTCAAATTATCTGATATCATCAGCGCTTATGATACTTTTCAGCATGCCGACAGAGAAAAAGCGTTGAAAGTGATATTGGAAAATGTTTAAGCCGTTCGGGACGGAACCCATCGGCATTTTTCCCCGAGGAGTCACTGTCATGCACACCCGAAAAAACAGGTTGTCATTGCGGCACTCGTCGGCTCTTTTTGTTGTTAGCGCCGAGTCCCGCAATATTGTGATTTTTGGCAAGAACATGCAGCGGTGACTCGGCGGGGAAAGAAACGAATAGTTGCATTTATGATCGCCGTTGCCCTTTGCCGGGAAACCTGAAAACGTAATAATTCAGTTGAAATAATCTCTTCACCAAACAGTTCGGTAAATTCTTATCTGATTATTTATGAGTTCAATTTAGCGTTCTATATTCTTTTGGCGACTGCCCAACCCATTGTTTAAACAATCTTGTAAAGTGTTGGGGATACTTAAATCCAAGTTCATAAGCAATTTGATTAACTGATTTGCTCTCGTCAAATATTTTTTCTTTCGCCACATCAATCAGTTTTGACTGAATGTACTCCTGTGCGGTCTTACCTGTTTCCTTTTTTATAAGATCGCCAAAATAGCTTGCTGATAAATTCAATTCCTTCGCGCTCCATGCCACAGAAGGCAAGCCAATTGTCTGCGGTTTTTCTGTTTGAAAATAATCATTCAACAAATTTTCAAATCTTTCCAAAATGCCTTTATGTGGTTGATCACGGGTGATAAATTGACGTTCATAAAAACGGGTGCAATAATTCAGGAACAGTTCAATGTTAGATACAATGAGTTTTTTGCTGTGGTGGTCGATAGCGTGCTCTAACTCATATTCAATTTTTGAAAAACAATCCAGCACTATTTTTCTTTCACGTTCTGACAAATGAAGTGCTTCATTTGATTGATAACTAAAAAATGTATACTCTTGAATATGTCGCCCAAGAGAAGTGCCATGGATTAATTCAGGATGGAAGATCAGGGCATACCCTTTTGGCTGGTAAATTTCACCATTGCTTTTCACGCCTGCTACCTGTCCCGGTGCAAGAAAAACCAATGTGCCTTCCTGGTAATCATATGTGTGCCGGCCATACAACAGATCTCCACATTTCACATCTTTTAAAAATATAGTGTAGAAACCGAAATACATCCGGGAACCTTGTCGCGGGCTTGCCTTCGATAGATCAACAACGCTCACCAGCGGATGCAGAGTTTCGTTGTTATTGAAAACATTGTAATCATTGATTGTTTCAAATCGACGCATGTTATCCATATCAAAAAGTTTTTTCCGGAACAAAATTAAAGCATTATTGATTCCTTCATAGTCACGAATCGTACAATCCGGAATATTGGTAGAAGAATCAGTAATCTGTATCGCATTCACACAGAAAAATGCAAGGACTTTTGGTGATTTGACAAGCTGATCATGCCATACACCCTGGTTGGAACCGCAATAATGGTAGATATATCAGTAATTGGTATACCATCGAGGCGGGGAAAAGAAAAGACCTTTGCACGACAAAGATAGATATGCAAAATGTCAAATTGAATAATACTGTTGAAATGCCGATCCTTGGATTTGGCGTTTTTCAGGTAACCGATTTGGCAGAATGCGAAAGAAGTGTGGTTGATGCAATTGAAACAGGCTATCGATTGATTGACACCGCTGCTTCGTATGGCAACGAAGAAGCAGTCGGCAAGGCTATTAAGAGAACTGCTGTACCAAGAGAAGAATTATTTATAACAACCAAACTTTGGATACAGTCGAATGGATATGAAGGAACAAAGAAGTCCTTTGAAAATTCCCTGAAACGATTACAATTAGATTACCTGGATTTGTATTTGATTCATCAACCTTTTGGCGATGTATATGGTGAATGGAGAGCGATGCAGGAATTGTACAAAGAAGGAAAAGTCAGAGCAATTGGAGTAAGCAACTTTCAACCCGACAGGATTATTGATTTGATCATTCATAACGAAATTGTTCCAGCCGTTAACCAGGTTGAGACGCATCCGTTCCATCAGCAAATTGAAACACAAAAATTCTTACAGGAAAATAATGTACAGATCGAATCCTGGGGGCCATTTGCGGAAGGCAAAAACAAGATATTCCAAAATGAGCGATTGCTTTCGATCGGCAAGAAATACAACAAATCAATCGCGCAGGTTATTCTTCGCTGGCTAATTCAAAGGGGTATCGTCACCATCCCAAAATCAGTTCGTAAAGAAAGAATGGAAGAGAACTTTTCCATTTTCGATTTTGAACTAAATGCCAAAGATATGGCTGCCATTAAAACACTGGACACAAAATCGAGTAGTTTCTTCGATCATCGGGATCCCGCGATGGTAAAATGGCTGGGAGAAAGAAAACTTGATATTTAACTCACTTTAAAAAATTAATATGCAAAAAAGAAAATTAGGCAACGAAGGACTTGCAGTTTCGGCAATCGGCTTAGGCTGTATGGGAATGAGTTTTTCCTATTATCCATTTCCAGAAAAAGAAGATGCGATCAACCTTATCCACAAAGCGATAGATGAAGGAGTTGATTTTTTTGATACTGCCGAAGTATATGGACCTTATGTCAACGAGGAATTGGTTGGTGAAGCGCTGGCACCTTACAAAGGAAAAGTAGTGATAGCCACAAAATTTGGATTTGATATTCGGGATGGAAAAATGGTGGGGCTAAACAGTAAACCCGATCAAATTCGAAAAGCCGTTGAAGGTTCTCTTAAGAGGTTAAAGGTTGACTGCATTGATTTATTATATCAGCATCGTGTTGATCCAAATGTGCCGATTGAAGATGTTGCAGGGACCGTAAAAGATTTAATCAGGGATGGTAAAGTGAAATACTTCGGTCTGTCAGAAGCGGGTGCACAAACCATCCGTAGAGCCCACGCGGTGCAACATGTCAGCGCGCTGCAAAGTGAATATTCATTATGGACGCGTCAACATGAAAAGGAAATCATTCCTGCCATCGAAGAGATGGGAATTGGACTTGTCGCATTCAGTCCCCTCGGCAAGGGTTTTCTTACGGGCAAAATTGATGAAAACACAAAATTTCAGCAGAATGATTTCCGGAATTCTTTACCCAGATTTACTGAAGAGGCTCGTAAGGCAAATTCGGCTTTGCTTGATTTAATCAATGAATTTGCTTTTCGAAAAAATGCAACTGCGGCACAAATTGCTTTGGCCTGGGTTCTCGCACAAAAACCCTGGATTGTACCGATCCCCGGCACTACAAAATTGCATCGGCTGAAAGAAAATATTGGAGCTGCAGCAATTGAATTCACGGAAGATGAGTTAAAACAAATCGAAGAAGCATCCTCACATATAAGGATAGAAGGCAGCCGATATCCTGAAGCATTGGAAAAGACAACTGGTTTGTAATAAAGAGAACCTACGGTTTCGAATTTGATAGTGCAAAATATAAAACTATCAATAGTTGAATCCGCGCCGACGAGGCAAAATCATTCTTAGGATTTTGTCTTATCAAGCGCTTTGCATTTAGAAATAAGATTTTAAGTAATGACAAATCAACAAAAAATAAAAAAATGAAATCAGGAATGTTTGTACTTTTTTTAGTGATGATATCCTTACAATGGTCGTACGCACAGCCACGTGAAACAATCACAACTTCCACGACCAACACGCCTGAACAACAGGAAATCATCAACCTTTCCAAGCAGAAATGGGATTGGATGGCCGACAAGAATGTTGATTCTTTAAATGTGCTGTTTGACGATAAATCGATGTTCATTCACATGGGAGGAACCTGGGGAAAAACCCAGGAACTTGCTACCATCAAAAGCGGTGGTATCTGGTATAAGAAAGCCGAGATTTACGCAGTTGTCGTGAACATGTTTGGTAATACAGCCATACTGCTAAACGATATTGATTTGGTGGCGGTCGTTGGCGGCAATGAAGTGACCAATCCTTTCATGGTGACAGAGGTCTACATCAAAGAAAAGGGCAAATGGAGGATGGGTTCACTCACTTTTTCGCATTTGATGAGGCCAGTTAAGATGAATAAGAAATAATAAAGGGCAGCGCCCTTTGACAGCAATTTGAGAAAGCTGTGCGCCGAAGTCACCGGTTAAATTCCAGGTTCGTCTTAGTTTTTTTTCCCCGACGAGTCACCGCTATGCGTATCCGAAAAAACAAGTTGTCATTGCGGGACTCGTCGGCTCTTTTTGTTGTTAGCGCCGAGTCACGCAATACTGTGATTTTTGGCAAGAACATGCAGCGGTGACTCGGCGGGGAAATAATATAATAATGCCTCGCATTTAGCATACGTACACTATTCAAATATGCCCGACTCACAAAAAGACCAAGGCTTTTAATAATTTCCAAACTGGTTGTGTTCATTCTTTTTGTAGATGCCAATTAAAAATTTCCTTTGTAATTTTGATTTTTATCATAGTGAGGTTTATAAATTGAATGCGAGGTATGATCAAATCATTAGAAATTCTTCGCCCTATTGATTTTCCCTACAGGTTATTCAGTTTTAGGTTTTTTTTCGAGAATATCAATAGTCATATTATCAACATGCACAATGTCGCCGGGATGGATTTTATCTATGAGCAAATCAGGATTTGTTATGTACTTCCACAAAATGAGTTTTTCCAACTACTGAAACTTAAAAATATAGAAGAACCTCATCAGCAGAAATATGAAACTATCCTCATGAAGGGCATATTTACTAAGGATGATATTATCGAATGCAAGATGAGCATAGAAAACCAAAAAGATTATTCGTCTGCATACAATGCAGCGATTGAAAATTACATTCGATTGAATAAACTACCGGAAATTGGAGACGAGATCGCTATTGCCGATAAAAATGCAGTAAATTTATTTCATCATTTTTCCTGCTTCGACATTTGGCATGAAGGTGCCAAACACTTGCCGCTTGCGAAATTGGTTTATTTGAATTCCTACAACAATCTCTCCGAGATTATTAATCCCTGGCTTGATCACAAGGATGATTTTGCCACGTTGCAATAAACGGTTTGCAACGTAATTATCCTAGGTCTTCTAATCTGATATAGCCGAATTTAAAAAAAACTGCATCTGTTTAATTTCATTTTTTATTGGATTTTTATCATACCTGACGGTTATGAAAAAAGAATATAAAATAGCGATCCTGGGCATTGGAGGCGTGGGCGGCTACATTGGGGTCAAAGTTGCGTCTGTACCTAATCATACTGAAGAATTAAACCTGTTTTCTCATTTCATCATAAATCTTATAATTTTGTGTAATTATTGACATGGCGATGGAGTTCGCCTTTAATTGCAAAATAGCTGATAACTCCTGTTCATAGTTTAACACGATTAAATTTTAAAGACTATGACCAGGAGTTTTTCATTTCGGGAGGCGAATACCTTATCTGCGGTTTACTTCGCAGAAATTGTCCTCCGGTACAACAGCTGTAATTTTTTTAAATTAGTATCCTTTTCCAGTTTCTACTTAGAGGTTCTTGATTCTTTTTTCCTATCGATTTTATCTTTAAAAACTTTCAGTAAGAATAATCGCCCATTCTATTCGTGTAAGTGCAGCAATCTATTTGAAACTTTTGAAGAATATTCAAACCCATAAAACCAAACCTTTGAACAACTCAACTAAATTGAAAACTTTTAAGATAGCTGGCAGTAGTGTAAGCCGAAGGATAGAACCTTTTTCAAAATTATACATTGAGCATCACTATTGCCTGCTCCTTGGTTGGAAGATCAAAGAAGGGATGAAGAAAAAAATTAAGAGAGAAAGGATAGGTAAATACGTTGAATATTTTTGGCAAAATTATTTGCGTTATCATTTATATAATGAAGAGCATTTTCTTTTTGGTACTTTTAATAATCTGCGTGTAAGAAAAGCAATTAATCAACATACAGAGATCAGGGAACTGATAACAGCGTTGGCCTCAAGTGAAAAAATATCCGGAAAAAAATTGCTTGAATTGGCAACTATGCTAAGAACCAATATCGAATATGAAGAAACGGAGCTGTTTCGATATTTAAGCCAAACCCTATGCAAAGCCGATCTTAAAAACGTTGGCGAACAGATTGCCCAGGCTCATCCTACTTTGAGACCGGATGAATATGAAGATAAATTTTGGATTACAGAAAGATGATGGAAAATAAAACCGCATCATCGGGCATCTGATTCGGTATCTTAAATTAAATTAACTAAATCCAACCCCGATGATAAAAGTAAGTACAAAAAGAATCAGGATATAAGTTACATAGGCGCTGATTTTTCCATTCATGATTACCAAAGCTTCGCCTTCACCGATTTTTTGAACTATTTTTGTAAGGAACTGCATGGGCGCGGTCAGAATATCTTCTACTTCCAGCCGCCGGTGCGTTTCACTTTTGACTTCCCGTGTACGATATACATTTCTCAGTATATGTTCAAGTATTTGTGAATACGCCTGCGCACTGAAATATTCTTCTTCTTTTAATGGAATGCCGCCATTCCATGAATTTACTTTTCGAACTTTTTTCCTTCTGGATTGAAACAGAAAAAAAGGTATGGCCAACAAAAAGAACATTATTATAGCAATAAATGTGGGTGAGATGACTCCGAATATCGGTTGTCCTGATGCAAGAACAAAAGGGGCAGGTATTCCAAGTAAACCGGTTAATAATTGCGGATATCCTATTAGCATAATAACGGCAGGCAAACCGATTCCTCCCGCCACCAGCAGGAACTGAAGAATGACCTGCGTAAAATTCATAAGCTTTTTGGGTATGGGAACACTTTTGCGCCCGTGATCGAATCCAAGCGCAGTGTAACCGATTAGTTTTATCATGGCAAAGCCAATTAATCCAATAGCCAATGCTGTTAATACACCTGCTATGGCAGCAAGAAATTGAGTGATGCCCTGAGGAAAGCGATACGACTGAAATAGAGTTTCCAGTAACATCCATTCGCCGGAATAACCGATTAACGGAGGAAAGGCGCTGAATGAAAGCGCTGCAATCACAATACTGATCGCCGGTATTTTACCTACACCGCTCCAGATGCCACGCGCCTGGTCAATTGTCTGTACCTGATAAGCTTCCTTAGCATGACCAACAGACATGAACATAAGCGTTTTGGCAAATGTATGTGACAGGGCAAGAATGATGGAAGCCGCCTGTGCAAATACCGATAAATATTTCATCTGGTCACTTTGCAATTTTACCGATAATGCGTACAAGCCAACAGCAGTTAATATCATTCCGTTATTTTCAACGGTTGAATATGCCGGCAACAATTTTACTTTGTTTGCAGCCACTGCCTGCAAACCGCCCCAGAAAGCTGAAAAGGCACCAAGTATAATGATCGTAAGATTCCATGGATCATTTTTGGGAGCTGCCGGAATAATTCTTTCCAATCCGTACACGCCCATCAATGTAACAGGTGCGCTTAAAATGGCTGCCGTGTTATCGGGTATTTCACCATAGATACCGCGCATCCATCCGTGAAAAGGGGCGATATCCATCTTAATGATAAATGCTAGTGAAACCAGCACTAAAAAAAGTACGGAACCTTTTGAAAGTTCACTGAACGCAACTGTTCCTGCATTTTCATATAAGACGGCAAAACCAAGCAACAATAACACAGTGGAAATTTCGCCGAAAGCCATGAATTTATAAGACTGTTCAAAGTGTCTTCCCGAGGGCAGCATCATCAAAAAAGCAAAAATGGTCATGGTTTCCCAACCAATGAGCAAGGTAAATCCATCCTGCGCCAACAGAATGATCAACATTCCGGCGAAACTGATGTTGAATCCAATGGAAAGTGTTCTTTGCGGATATAGCTTGGAATAATCAACAGAATACAAAGCCAGCATTATGCCTGCTACAGAAAGCAATAACAGGAAAAGTGCCGACAAATGATCAATACCGATACTCAACAGTATGCCTGATGTTAACGGATAATTCAAAATAATTTCAGAATGATTAAATCCACAGATTGCAAGCCACATTGCGCATAATGAACCGGCAAAACCAAATAAATAGCTGAGCCTGGGTTTTAATGAGCACAGTGCGCCGATAATAAATAATACAAGAGTTATCCAAAATAGCAAGATCATTTTTGTAATTTTTTAGGTCTCGACAAATCCAATAGTAAACCAAGAATTTCTGAAGGAGAGGGAACGCCACGTATAACAGCCATTAAATTCGGCAGGCTGGAATAATCGGCTGGTGGAAGATCGTCAGGTGTATCATCCAACACCACGATTCCAAATGGATTCGGCAACTGCGAAATCGTTTCGTGCAAAGGATCCAGCATTTGCTCCACCGGCCTTCCCAGCACCAACAATACATCAGCATGACGAGGTGAATCTGTAAAATAAATTCCAAAGCGATGCGTATTGTACTGCGGCGCTTCCAAAGCGGCTATTTCAAAATTCAATGCATTTGAACTTCCGGTATCGATTATATATATGAACAAAGAACGTTTGAACAACCTGGAATCAATAGGCTGAACGATAACAGGCGATGTATACGTTTTCCATTCTGTCAGTTTTTTTCTTACTCCGTAAAGGGGCCACCATTTCATAAAATTCTTCTCTACTTTAAAGTTTACGCATGAGTGCTTTCGTTTTTATTTCAAAGGGCCGCATCAGAAAAATAAATCCCGAAGGAATCAAAGACAAAAGGGAAATCGGTAAATACCATATCTTTTAATGCTTCCGACACCGCATGCATTCCTACGTAAGAAGGCGTGCATATTTTCACAAGCCTGATGATATCTTCTTCAATGTGGATGTAATAACCAAGTGCCCCGCTGGCTGAATTAGCAATACCACAGCCCTCACCCGAAATTTGTCTTGTTTTATTTTTTTCTGGTTCCTGTTTCCATGTATCACTCACTTTCAAATGATTTATAATGTAGTCGCATGAGTTAACAATTTCCTCTGCTCTTGTTTCCATTCTTGCCAAAGCATCTCCTTCGTTTTGCGTAACCACCGGCAAGCCGATCAGGTGCTCTGCAGTTCCATTCAAATCATCCTGGATACCACAGGCGCGTAAGGATGGGCCCGTTAACCCAAAGCCTTCTACCTGTTTTTGTGTCAGCGTTCCTGAAATATGAAGTCTGTCGAGATAATTGGAATTGTTCAGGCTGTGCCGGTACAATTGTTCAAACGTTGCCAGTATTTGCTGATATCCCGCAATGGCTTTTTCTATTTGTGCAAGCTGAGGGATTTTTATTTTGCCGATCATATTCGTATTCATCAGGTATCTGGAACCGGTGAGGCATTCGTTCATCCGAAGCGCTTCTTCAAATAAACTGCACAGATGCGCTGCCAACACTTTCTGTGCAGCGGCTCCTGCTAATTTGTAAATAACGTTGAGATGATTATACACTCTTTCTGCTTCCAGCAAAATGATCCGCCAGTTTTTGGTTTCAATATCCAAAGGAATTTTAAGCGCGTTTTCTGTAGCTCGGCAGAATGCAACGGAATGCGCCATTGCAAAATTGCTGCAAACCCGTTCGGCGAGAATAATGGCCTCGTCAGGTTTTTTATTGATCATAGCTGTTTCAATTTTACGATGCTTCCAGCTAAGGTCTACAGAGGCTCTTAATATTTTTTCTCCGTAAGTATATAAATTGAAACTGCCTGCTTCTTTTACACCGGCCATTACAGGACCATATCGAAAACAAAAAACGCCGGTGCCACTTATCGGCGCATTTTGTATTTTCAATGAATGATTTTTGAGAAGATGGTAATTAGGATAAGATTGTTGAATGTCATTATTAGTTGGCAATAAACTGGCAACACCATTATCCATAGTGAAAAGCATTTCGCCGCCGGGGGTCTCTATAACGCCGATCAATATTTTCATGATCCGATCAAATTTGCTAATAGTTTTTCAATATAGGGTATCAACAAAATGACAAGTGCCGACAATATCAAATTGATGACCGGGACCCACGTTTCACTTCTGAATACTCTATTATTGTCGGGCGGATTGCCGCTAAAGACCATTCTGCCCGTTCGAACATTTACTGCAATAAAAGCTATTGCAAGAAAACATATAATTAATAAGGCCAGCCACCAGTTATATTGATGAACAAATTCCTTCAGGATAAAAAGCTCACCGGCAAAAACAGCAAAAGGCGGGGCGCCTGTTACCGCCATAGAAGCGAGAAAAATGGTAAACCCGGTCGCTGGCATTTTTTTCAATACGCCATGCACGTCGTGAAGAGCAGTTGAATGATAAACCGAAAGTATATTGCCTGTAAGATAAAAAGCAGAAGATTTAGCGAGGCCATGTGAAATAATAATGACAACAGATCCGAGCAATCCGTATTTTCCCAACGCAAAACCGATTAAGACCATTCCCATATTTTCCATGCTCGAATAAGCGAACATTCTCTTGTAATTATTTTGAACCGTCATCATCAATGCTGCAACGCCAACAGTGAGTATTCCCAATGTGACGCAAAATATTTTTACTACCGGTAAATTGTGAATTTGTATCAGCCTTGCCATGGCATATAAAGCGACAGGCAACAACACGCCGGAAAATATTGCACTAACCGGTGCGGGGGCCTTGCCATGAACATCTGGCAGCCACGTGTGCATGGGAAAAATTCCTGCTTTGGTCCCAAAACCAATCAGCCCAAGTAAAATACCCAGGAGGAATACCCTGTTGTTAGGATGATGCAGCATGAGTTCGTGCATGCTCAACGTTCCTGAGGCTCCGTATATGAAGGTAGTGGCAATTAAAGAGATCACAAGCCCTGTGGAAACGATGATTACATATCTCCAGGCTGATTCTACCGTTACCTGATCGTTCTCCGTTGCTACGAGCAACGCGCTTGTTACAGTTGTAGCTTCAATGCCCACCCATATTAATCCTATATTATCCATCGACACGGAAAAAAACATGGAAGTCGCAAAAAGATTCAGCAAAAAATAATATAGCTTGTTTTTGAAAAGCGGGTTCAGGATATGTTTCAGGTAAGCCAGCGAATACAAAACTGTTGCGAGGTATAATAAGGCAATAGTAAGAAGCAATAATTTAGAAAGCCCGTCTATATAATAAGTATCAGTGACAATATTTTCTTTTGTCAATAAAAAAATAACGGATCCAAAAGCAGCCAGGGAAGCAATCACCGAAATGATCTTATCAAAAGAACGAACAGGCAGCAGGCATAATAAGGCCCCTGTGAAGCTGCATAGTAACGGCAATAGATGAATGTTTTCCTGCATAATTACCCTCTTAATTCTTTTTCATAAATATCTCCTTCCTGCATAATGGCCCCTTCCCTTACTCGTATAATAAGGCTGGATACAACGACCAGGCCTAACAGATCAAGAATAGCTCCCGCTTCAACAATAAAAGGTAATCCGGAAAATACCCATCCTGAAAGCATAACAACTGCATTTTCCATTACAAGAAATCCCATCATTTGTATGTAAGCATTTTTCCTTGATATAATAAGCAGGGATGCCTGAAGAAACAAAGCAAATGGGACCGACCCCGACTTTATCTTCAGAACTTCATACAAACTATTTTGATAAATAAAATAACCGCCCAGTATCAATGCCAGTGAAACCAGTATAGAACCTCCTACCCCCATGGCTGGTCTATCTTCTCTCACTCTCCACGGCTTTTTGTACAAGGAATGTAATGCGCGGTTCATGATAATTGGAATAATCAGACCCCGTGTAAACACTGTTAATCCTGCCAAAACAAAAAGCAATGTCCCTTCACCGGGCTTACTGGTACCAAGTAATACAAGAAATAAGGCCACGATAAAAGAAGATATAGAGAAGAGAAGAATTACCCTGTTCACATAAATCTCCCATTGCATCAATAAGGTGAGCACAATCAAAAAGAAACCCAGTATTTGAAATATCTGCTCCATAAAAAATTATTAACTGGATACATAATATGCCAGGCTTGCAAGGAAAGCCAATGCAAACGCCGCTGCGATAAAATCAAAATTCTTATATAACCTGAATTTGGAAACTGTTGTGTTGATCAGCGCAAACAATAAAACCAGCATGGATAATTTTACCAGATGAATACACATATATAAAACAATCTGCAAAAACCCTGAGCCTTCTCCCGGCACCCAAAATGGAACGATAAAGACATTCAGAAAAACGCTCATTAATAAAAAAGACTTCATATAGGCGCTCCACTTATAGATTGCAAGATCTCTTCCGGTATATTCAAATGGCATAGATTGGTCAATCATTCCAAATTCACCATTCGTGTGTGATTCCACCGGCAACTGCCCTGTTTCAATAATTAATATCAGGAAAAAAGCGACAGTTACAAAACCATGAAGCAATGAATAATACCATGTGGGAGAAGACCGCAGAACGCTGTTAATCACGAATGGATTGTTAGTATTAGAAAGCACACCCAGCATAATAAAGATCAACACTATGATCGGTTCTGACAGTGCCCCGATGCTTGCTGCGCGTGAAGTGCCAAGATGAGCGTAATTACTTCTGCTGTCAATCGCGGAAAATTTTTTTATAGCTGCTGCAGCGCCGAAAAACAGGCCCCCTCCAACGAAATCTGCGGCGGGAGCAAATGGTAGCGGATAGGCCGTTATAATTGGCAGGATCATGGAAAGGAATATATAAAACATCAGTACGAAATAAGGCCCCCTACGGAATAGTGGTGAAGACACTTCAGGGACTAAACTCTCCTTTTGAAAAAGTTTCCACAGATCGTAATAAGGTTGAAAAATAGAAGGGCCTCTTTTTGATTCGAATTTCTCTTCGAGGCTGTTTTGAATTCCTGCAATTAACGGAGCTAATAATAAAACATAAAGTATTTCGAGGAGACTATACAGGTATAACATAAATCCTACTTAAAAAAAGATAAATCATTATTAAGTAGGAGCCATTGGTTATTTATAACGTTTGAGCGAGCTCCACCGCCACTGCTTACTTATATCCTTTCTTTAATTTCCTTTGTCTCAGCACAGCTGACCATCGAATATACAAAAAATAAATAAAGGATCCGAACAGATTTTTTTTAAACTGTGTTGCTTTGAAATTCTATGTCTCAAAAAATTATCATTAGATTTGCAAGAGGCGATGGAGTTCGCCTTTAATTGCTGGAAAGCTGATAACTCCTGTGCATAGTTTAAATCATTATTTAAACAAAAGTAACTATGACCAGGAATATCGTATTAGTCGGGATGGGAAGTTGTGTAGGAGGAATTGCCCGGTATTTAACTCAGCTTTTCGTTCAAAAGCATTATCCTGCTACCATTCCTTACGGTACATTAACTGCAAATATTCTCGGCTGTTTTATTATCGGAATCATTTACGCTTTGGCAGCAAGAGGAAATATCCTTACTCCTGAAATGAGGTTGTTTTTTGCTACAGGGTTTTGCGGAGGCTATACTACTTTTTCTTCATTCGCATATGAAAACATCAGTTTCTTACAGGATGCTGAATTTTTCAATGCAGGCATCTATGTACTTATAAGTATTGCTATCGGGTTTATAGCTGTTTACCTGGGAATTTTATTCATTAAATTAATTTCATAAATCATGGAACTGCCAACCGATTCCAAACTACTCCGCATTTTTATTGGTGAGATTGATAAAATCGGTCATCAGCCCCTCTATGAACTTATTCTTTTTGAAGCAAGAAAACAAGGTCTTGCCGGATGTACTGTTATACGGGGCATCATGTCCTTCGGAGCTTCCTCGAAAGTTCATACAGCAAGATTGATTGATATTTCTGAAGATCTTCCAATTGTTATTGAGATCGTTGACACAGAGGAAAAAATAAATGCCTTTGTCCCTACAGTTGATTTATTAATGGAAAAAGCCGCATGTGGCGGATTAGTTACCGTTGAAAAAGCAGGAGTGCTTTATTACAAGCACGGGCCAAAAAAATAAATTTTATAACTAATGTCACGAATAATATTATTTACAAATTAACAAAAACGATCAAACATGAAGATTACAAAAATTTACGGAAGAGAGGTATTGGATTCAAGAGGTAACCCTACGGTGGAAGCGGAAGTGATAATTGATAACAATTGTTTTGGGAGAGCAATAGTACCTTCTGGAGCAAGCACGGGAGAAAAAGAAGCCGTGGAATTAAGAGATAATGATTCCAAACGATACAAAGGAAAAGGAGTAATGCGGGCAGTAAACAATATCAATAACCAAATAGCAGGTCAATTATCGGGGAAAAATTTTGGCAGCCAGTCAGAGTTGGATAATGCACTCATTAAGTTGGATGGCACTCCAAATAAATCAGGGCTTGGCGCAAATGCTATTCTTGCTATATCGCTCGCATTTGCAAAAGCAAATGCTATTTATTACAACAAGCCTCTATATCGCGCGATCCGATCAAACAGCACATACCTGATGCCTGTTCCTTGCATGAATGTAATCAATGGAGGAAGACATGCCGATAATAATGTCGACTTCCAGGAATTTATGATCGCGCCTCACAACGCGCCATCATTCAAAGAATCCATCCGCATGGGTGAGGAAACTTTTCATTCACTCAAAAGCATTTTAAATAAGAAAGGATATTTTACCGGTGTCGGTGATGAAGGTGGTTTTGCGCCAAACCTTAAGTCAAATGAGGAAGCGATTGAAGTGATCCTTGAAGCCATTGTGCATGCAGGGTATAAGCCCGGTGAAGATATATCCGTTTGCTTGGACCCTGCAACAAGCGAAATGTGGGAAGATGGAAAATATGTTTTTTTCAAATCGTCGAAAGTAAAAATCACATCTTCACAATTATTGGATATATGGAAAAAATGGACACAACAATACCCGATCGTGTTATTAGAGGATGGCATGGCAGAAAATGATTGGGATGGATGGAAGCTAATGACAAGCGAGCTTGGAAGTAAAATTGAATTAGTAGGTGACGATATATTCTGCACAAACCCGGAAATACTTGCAAAAGGTATCAAAGAGCATGTAGGCAATTCCATCCTCATAAAACTTAACCAGATCGGGACACTGAGCGAAACCTTAGAGACTATTGACCTTGCATATAAGAACGAATACAACTGTTTTATTTCTCACCGAAGTGGTGAAACGGAGGATACAACTATTGCCGATCTCGCTGTCGCTACCAGTGCGGGGCATATAAAAACTGGTAGTGGTTGCCGAAGTGAGCGCGTAGCAAAATTTAACCAGTTGCTAAGAATCGAAGAAGAGTTAGGTAAGGCTGCAAAATTCCCCGGCATTAAAGCATTTAAAAATAAATAGCATGTGCGCTATGATGACAAGAACAAATCCATGGCATATATCAATTGGCAATAAAGCTCCGGAAGTGGTGAAGGCGGTAATTGAAATCCCAAAAGGTGGCCGGTTAAAATATGAATTGAATAAAACTTCAGGCTTATTGGCAGTAGACCGTGTGTTATTCACTGCAATGTTTTACCCGATGAACTATGGGCTTGTGCCGCAAACATGGTTTAATGATGGCGACCCACTCGATATACTCGTTATGTGCTCAATTGATATTGAGCCGCTATGTATTGTCGATGCAAAGGTCATTGGTATCATGCACATGGAAGACGAAAATGGACTTGATGATAAAATACTTTCTGTGGCAGCTAATGACCCTGCCTATCATCACATCAATGATCTTTCAGATATTCCGCAACACCACATGGACGAATTAAAAAATTTCTTTGAAGGTTACAAATCTCTTGAAAACAAAAAAGTAATTGTCGGCAATATGTATGGCCGCGATACGGCTTTTGAATGCATAAAACGAAGCATGGATTTATATAAAGAGAAATTTAAAAAACCGGATAAATGAGGATTACTATTTTCAGTGACGTTCATGCAAATCTCCCGGCACTCGAAGCAGTGTTGGCCGGTATAGATTACCAGGCACCAGATGGCGTATTTTGCTTGGGCGATCTTGTCAATCAAAACGTTTGGAATAATGAAGTAGTGGAGATTATCCGTGAACGCAAAATACCAACACTGAAAGGCAACCATGATAATGGTATCGCTCTTGGCAAATCAATATTCCCTTTTTCTTATACATTCCCTGAAGCCAGACAATGGGGCATCGAGGCTATTGCTTATACGCTTAAAACAATTAAAAAAGAAAACCAGGAATTTCTCGGGAAGATGCCGGTGAAATTAAGAATTACAATCCCGCAAGTAAACAGCAAACCTTTTTCGATCCTTTTGGTGCATTCGCATCCTGATAATTTGAATGGCCGCCTATTCAGGTTTACACCAAAAGAGGAATTTCGGCACCTGCTTGAAAACTCAAACGCCGATATGCTCGTGACAGGCCACACACATTGCCCATATGATATTATTATCAAAGATGAACAAAATGGAGAGACTACCTATCGCCACGCAATTAACCCAGGATCGGTTGGGCGGCCAAAAGATGGCGACTGGAGGCCATGTTATGTGCAATTGACATTTGATACGAGCAGGCACTTATTAACCGAACCTGATGCTGTTAACGTAGATTTTTATAGAGTTAAATACGATTTAGGAAAAGCCGTAAAGGCAATTAAAAAAAGCGAGCTATCGGTTTATTATGGCAGTTGCCTGATCACTGGATAGTTTATGGACAACAGAAACAAATATGATAGTAGCTGGCAATTCTAAAAAGAAGGCTATCCGATTTATTGTGCTGTTAGGATCTACCAGTTTATTCGCTGATATGACTTATGAAGGTGCAAGGAGTATCAATGGCCCTTTTCTTAAACTGCTGGGCGCAAGCGGGACAACAGTAGGTGTTGTCGCGGGAACAGGTGAGCTCGTAGGATATGGCCTAAGATTTTTTTCAGGGTATATCAGCGACCGATCACACAAGTATTGGGCGATTTTACTCGGCGGCTATGTCATCAACTTATTATCAGTCCCGTTACTTGCCCTTGCTGGTTACTGGCAAATCGCAGTGGTGTTGATGATAGCTGAGAGAGCAGGTAAAGCAATACGAAACCCTACACGAGATGCAATGCTTTCTTTCGCATCGAATGAAACAGGGCGTGGATGGGGATTTGGTTTGCATGAATTCATGGATCAACTGGGTGCAACTTTAGGACCACTATTGGTTAGTGCTGTCCTGTATTTTAAACACGATGATTATCGAAATTCATATCTTACTTTGCTCATACCTGCGCTTATTGCGTTATCAATTTTACTTGCTGCCAGAAAACTTTATCCTCATCCCGAAGATTTAGAAATCAAAAGAGTTCAATTTGGCGAAGCGGACAAAATAGCTACGCCCGCATTCATCATCTATACAATGGCTGCAATGTGCATAGCGACAGGATATGCTGACTATCCACTTATTGCCTATCATTTTAAGCAGAAGGCAATGATGAGAGACGAACTCATCCCCATATTGTATGCGCTTGCAATGTTTAGTGAAGGTTTTACGGCACTTGTAATTGGGAGATTGTTTGACCGCATTGGTTCATGGGTTTTAATTGCAACTACAGCGCTCAGTATGTTCTTTGCTCCACTCGTTTTCCAACAAAACTTTCAGTTAGCAATAGTCGGGATGATACTATGGGGGCTCGGTATGGGCGCACAGGGATCAATACTCAAGGCGGTTATTACAGACGTAATCCCAAGCGCAAAAAGGGCGACCGCATTTGGGATTTTCGATACCGTGTATGGAGTAGCATGGTTTGCTGGCAGTGCTTACATGGGTTATTTATATGATACTTCAATAGAAGGTTTAATCAGGTTCTCGGTAACACTACAATTCTTTGCTGTCATTATCCTCCTCCTGTTCATAACTAAATATAAATCGGGAAAGGGCATGCGGCATTAGTAATATGAAAAGAAATGAAATGAAATTAGCTTTTATCAGTGACATACATGCAAACTTACCGGCATTGCAAGCTGTGATGAAAGATATCATGCAGCATCAGCCAGATGATATTTATTGTTTGGGTGACCTCGTGAATTTTGCCGGTTGGGATAATGAAGTCATTGACCTGGTAAAGAAACACGGCATTAGCTGTGTACTTGGCAACCATGATGAAGGGATAGGTTACAACAAAACACAATTTCGGTTTTCTTATAATTCGGAAGCACAATTTGAATTCGGGTTACAGTCAATAAAAAAAGTTAACGAAACGATTACAGAAGCAAATAGAAGGTTTTTACGATCACTCCCATTTTCAATTCAACTTCAATTTCATTTCCCGTTTTACCATTTCAGGATGACCCTTGTGCATGGCAGCCCGGTTAGCAATGAAGATTATGTGAGGCAAAGCATGGATGATTTTTCTCTCCTCGAACTTTTGGATGAAGCAAATGCCGATATCCTTGTGATGGGCCACACACATATCCCATTCAAAAAAGAGATTTATACAGAAGAAGAAAACCGCAAATTGTATAAGCATATTATAAATGCAGGATCTGTAGGCAAACCCAAGCAGGGGGATAATAAACCCTGCTACGTGATACTCTCCATTGATGAAAGATTTGAAATGGCTAACCCTGGAACTGTGCAGGCACAAATTCATTACGTAGAATATAACACCGAAGAAGTGATTCAACATATAAAAGAATTAGGCTTGCCCGGTGCATATAATGACTTTCTTCGTACAGGATATTAATTATTTGATATGGAAAATTTTGGCAATAAGTTAGAGCAAATGAAAGAACTGGCGATCGATGTTGGCGGGAAAGATTTTATTGCCGAGATAACAGCTTTGCAAATTAAATTTCAAACGGAGAAATTATATATTGTCGTCGTAGGGTTATTTAAAAAAGGTAAGTCTTCACTCATTAATGCTATATTAAAAAAAGAAATACTCCCCGTTGGTGTCACGCCGCTTACTGCAATCGTCACACTACTTGAATTTACATCAGGAGAACCTTTTGTTGAAGTTTTATTCAAAGACGGGCGCTGTGAAATAAAAGGCCCTGGTGATATACCCTCCTTTGTGAGTGAGGATGAAAACCCGGATAATCAAAAGCAGGTTGACCTCGTGAGGATATATGGCAATACACCTTTATTGAAACTGGTTTCACTTGTCGACACGCCAGGGCTTGGCTCTGCATTCGAACACAATACAAATGCCACTTTGCAATTCGTACCAAAAATCGATGCAGCAATAGTAGTATTGAGTGCGGACATGCCTATCTCTAAAATTGAAATAGAGTTTTTAGAAAATCTGAAAGACATCGTACCGAAACTCATTTTAGCATTAAACAAAATTGATTTAGTAAAGGAAGAAGATTTAAAGAAAATTATTGCCCATGATTTAAAAGTGGTTTCTAAAATCATACATAAAAGTCCCGAAGAATTTAAACTCTTCTTAGTATCTGCATGCCAACAGAAGCCTGGCATCAGTGGGGCCGGTGTTGCAGCATTGACCAACTACATTGAAAATATCTCAAGGAATGAAAAGAGCCGATTGATAGAGCAATCTTCCAAGAGACAATTCAACGCTTTGTTTAGTCAATTGGAAGTGCTTTTACGGTTGAAACAGGATACGCTTTCGATGCCAGTTAAAGAGTTGGAACAAAAACAGCGGGTACTTAGCCAATCCATTTCATTGATGCAAGAGCAAAAGGGCGAATTTCAGAGTATCATTACAACTAAGGTTAATCTGTTGCAGGAACAAATCCACAATGAAGTAAACAAAGAGATGCAAATCATCCGAGAAATTGTTAACAGCAAAATCGAAGAAATCAAGTCAATTATTTTGGAAGGAAATGCACTCGAAAATATTCAATCGTCCCTAAATGATTTTATACTTGCGAGGTTTGAACTTGTTAAGAAAGCTTTGGAAAATGCGACGAAGGATCAATTCAAGGCGCTGCTGCAACAATACAGCTCAAGGTCACAGAGCTTTTTGAATGAACTTGCAGGTCATTTGAGTGCCCTGATGGGGATCAGCTTTGACATCGTTGCTTCAAAATTTGATCTTACTACATACACTTCCTTTTACCTGACACTTGACAGCGGGACCAGCCCGGTCAATCAGTCCAAATCTTTAATCAATTTGTTGCTTCCTCACTCCATCCGTAGACAAAAGTTATCACGCAAATTGAAAAATCATTATGGCGAGATCATTGTCCGCAACGCATCATCTATTATCTATGACTTACAATATAAAATTCAGGAATCATTTCGAAAATTTAATTATGATTTAAACAATCGCACGAAAGAGTTACTGGAAAGTATTGAAAAAATAATTGCTGACACGATACAGGGAAAAAATAAGGCGGCTTATTTGATCGATGATGAAATGAGTGAAGTAAAACAGAAAATAGAAACACTTGAGCGTTTAAAATTTTCGGGTGGGGTGGCTTCATAAGAAAACACTTAAAGCTGCTTATAAAATATTAGAATATGAAACGAGTACCTGCTGCAGGGGGGATTGTTATCAATGAACGAAATGAGATACTCATTTTGTTCAGGCGATCTAAATGGGACCTGCCTAAGGGGCATCTTGAAAAAGGTGAATCATTTGAAGATTGCGCTTTGAGAGAGGTAAAGGAAGAAACAGGGCTAAAAAATCTTGCTATCGTAAAATATATTGGCACAACAGAACATCAGTACTATGATAATATATTGAAATGCGAGGCATTTAAGGAAACAAAATGGTTTGAAATGAGAACCTGGGGAGATTGTTCACTCCATCCCCAGGTCGAAGAAAGCATCGAATGGATCAGGTGGGTAAGAAAAGAGGAACTGATTTTTTTCCTAAGGAATTCCTACACTAACATAGTTGATATTTTTCACCAGGCAGGTTTAATTGAAAGTTAATATGAGTTTATCCAGCGTCCTTTTTAAGAAAGAATTGAAGCTTGTAGTTCAGGAGCCTGATTTTTTTGGTGACCTGAACCTCACGCAGATAATTGATGCAATAATTAAGGACAAGGAAAATTATAACCTGAAACCTTACTTTTTTACGCCACTACCTGGCAGGGAAGATATTCTTTACAGGCAAGAAGTGATGAAAGATATGGAAAATACAGTTTTGCTTGAGTATATCCAGACATTCTCAGACCAGATGCTTGCGATGCATCAAAAACTTGATGAAGCCAAAGGCTCATCTTACAAATACGAAAAAGAAAGATTATTTCTTGATGCCGTAGATATTTATTGTAAAGCGATTATTTCTCTTGAACTCAATTTATCTATCCTCAATCTAAGTTCTGAAGGTTTCAAGAGTTTTCATAGCTATTTAAAATACTATATCCAGTCCGGTTATTTTGTATTACTACTCCAGGAAACAAGAAAACTCTTGGATGATCTTTCTAGGCTAAGGTATTCTGTCACCATTAAAGAGCTTCGGGTGCAACTGCTACTTTATAAATCAGAACCCGATTACAGTATAGATGTAGAACGGACCTTCGAAAAGTTTAAACAGGAAGCTACAAAAGATTACAGGCTTCAATTTCCCCCATACCCAATGAATCACATTGAAGCCGCTATTTTGGAAGGGGTAGCTAGTTTATATCCCGAGATATTCGAGCGCCTAGTTAACTACTATTCTAAAAACACCAATTACCTTGATGAAACGATAAGCATCTTTGACAGGGAAATCCAATTCTATGTTTCATATCAGGAATATATTTCGCAGGTCAAACGACGAGACCTGCAATTCTGTTACCCCGAAATATCAATCGACCAAAAGGATATTTACAATTATGAAGGCTTTGACCTCGCACTTGCATACATACTTGCAAGAGAAAACGCAACTGTCGTCTGCAATGACTTTTATTTGAAAGAAGGAGAAAGGGTTTTTTTAGTGAGCGGCCCAAACCAAGGTGGGAAGACCACTTTTGCACGAGCTTTCGGGCAATTACATTATTTATCGGCGATTGGTTGTCCCGTACCTGGCAGTAGCGCAAAACTATTTCACTTTGACAGCATATTCACTCACTTTGAAAGATCAGAGGACATCCATAATCTCAGAAGCAAACTGGAAGATGATTTAATTCGGATTCACCAAATCCTTGAGCAGGCAACACCCCGCAGCATCATTATCATGAACGAAATACTTTCTTCAACTACGTTGCAGGACGCAATACTGCTTAGTAAAAAAATTATGGAAAAAGTCATCAGCCTAAATGCGCTTTGTGTATGGGTATCCTTCATAGATGAATTGCAGGAGATAAATAAAACAATTGTGAGTATGATCAGCACAATTGTCCCTGAAAACCCGGGCTTGCGTACTTTTAAAATTGAAAGGAAACGAGCGGATGGGCTTGCATATGCGCTGTCAATAGCAGAAAAATATAAAGTCACTTATGATTCTCTTAAACAACGCATCCCATCATGAAAGTTTTCCTGCTATATCGGAACCATGACTTTAACCTAAAGCAGCCTCTGCCTTGGAATGAAAAGGAATTAACCAGCGACTTGGAACTTGATGTATTATTTGAAGCGATGGCCCAGGATGATGAATTTTTGTTTGATATTTCAAAAAAGGTAATTCTTGCAAGTACAAAAGGCGATGTGGAAACGATTCTGTTCCGGCAACAAATCCTGAAAGATTGCCTTAACAACTCAACTGTCATCAACCTGCTTTATGATATTTCTGTCGGTGCGATAGACAGGCGTAGGCACAGTTGGTTTGGAGTATTTACAAAATCCCCTTCTTCTATTCTATCGAGTTCAGTCGGGATGATGGAAATATATGCTGGAGTTCTTAAAGAATTGAGAAATGCGATAGATGAGAATGTCAACAAATTTCAATCAGAAGGCTTCAGGCGATTATTTAGTATGCTTCAAACTGAACTCAGTGATGCATATTTTGAAGAAATCCAAAATCATTTGGATGAGCTTAAGTTTAGAGACGGGCTACTGATCAGTTATCAATTGGGAAAAGGGAACAAAGCAATCAATTCACGCTTGCATAGGCTCACAGCAGAAAAATTAAACTGGTTGCAAAGATTATTTTCAAAAAAACCTCCAGCATATACTTTTTACGTCCATCCAAGAGATGAAAGCGGTGTCAGGGCATTATCTGATATAAAAGATAAGGCTATCAATGAAGTGGCGAATGCACTGGCACAATCTAACGATCACATACTGCAATTTTTCACGATGCTTCGAACAGAACTTGCTTTCTATGTTGCATGTTTGAATTTACATAGGCAGCTTGAAGACACCGGGGGCCAGGTTTGCTTTCCGGAACCAGCAGCTACTGCCGAAGAAAAAGAAAACTTTGAAGGGCTCTATGACATATGCCTTGCGCTCAAGATGAAGCAAAGAATTGTTGGCAATGATGCTAAAGCCGATCATAAAGGCCTAACGATTATCACAGGCGCCAACCAGGGAGGCAAGTCTACGTTCCTACGGAGTATTGGGCTATCACAAATTATGATGCAGGCAGGGATGTTTGTAGGGGCCACGCATTTTTCAACAAGTATTTGCAATTCCATATTCACTCATTTCAAAAGAGAAGAAGACACGACAATGAAGAGTGGGAAGTTTGATGAAGAATTAAGCCGTATGAGCCGTATCGCAGATCATATAATTCCAAATTCAATGTTTCTCTTCAATGAATCTTTTGCTGCGACCAATGAAAGAGAAGGGTCGGAAATAGCTGGCCAGATTGTAAAAGCCCTTCAGGAGAAAGGCCATAAGGTTTTTTTTGTCACCCATCTCTATGATTTCGCACATAATTTTTTCAATCATGCATCAAACGGTGTTTTGTTCCTTCGTGCAGAAAGACATGAAGACGCTGCCAGGACTTTCAAATTATCGGTTGGTGAGCCATTATCTACGAGCTATGGATTGGATATATATAAAAATATTTTTGGTAACGAGTGATTAACTAATACAAGATTACTGCCATGAATGACGAGAGTAAAAATGATTTAGCGAATGCAGATGCAGATAAAAGTCTTGCAACAGAGGCTGGGAATGGGAGAGCTGTCCCCGAGATTGAGCAGTTGCGAACCTATGGTCAAATAAAACTAAAACTTGCCGATATTTTTCATGTCATCAGGCAAGGGTTTCTTACGCTTGACAGGCAAAATGCTGAAAATGATTTTCGTTCTTTAATGGCAAAGCTGGCTGAAGACAGGTTTGTACTTGCAGTGCTTGGGCAATTCAAGCGCGGCAAAAGTTCACTCATGAATGCAATTATTGGAGAACCACTTTTACCAACCGGCGTTCTCCCACTCACTTCTGCTATTACAATATTGAAGTATGGCCCGAGGAAAAAGATCCTTGTCGATAGGGAAAATTCTCTTTTCCCACAAGAGCTGCCAGTTTCAGCATTGCCGGAGTTTGTTACTGAAAAGGGAAACCCAGGGAATCAAAAGAAAGTGAAAGCAGTTTTTGTTGAAACCCCATTTCCCCTACTACGATACGGGTTTGAATTCGTAGACACACCTGGTGTCGGCTCTATTATCAATGCCAATACTGACACTACCTACAATTTTCTCCCAGAATGTGACGCAGTCCTCTTCGTCACCGGCGCCGATTCTCCTATGACAACCATTGAACAGGAATTCTTAGAAAAGATAAAAGAATATGTCAGCAAGATTTTTTTTGTTATCAATAAGATTGACCTTGTTGCAGGCAGTGAACGGCAGGAAATTGTTAGCTATGTAACAGAGGCAATAGGCACTAGAATTGACCATGCTGCAATAAAAATCTACCCTATTTCATCGCAACTGGCGCTTGCGGCAAGAGTTTCAGCAAATGCGGTTCTTTATGAACAAAGCGGTTTAAGGGCTTTGGAAGACCAGCTTATCTCTTTTCTCTCACTAGAAAAATCTACCCTCTTTCTTTCTTCCGTTATTCAAAAAGCATTAAGAATTTTAAGTACAGAGGAATCGCAGGATATTTTTTCTGAAAAATATTTGACAGAGCGTAAAAAGGCAATTAAAACAAACAAGGTCACATTTTTTGGCGACCCAATCGATGCCGCATTATCTATTGTCAATGCTCGTGATAAACTAGTTCTGTTAGATAGTATGATGAGAGAAAAACAATTTAATGAAGCCGGAAGTACAAACATGGAAGACATTGAATTCAGCCAAGATAAATTACTGAAGAAAGAGGAGCCAGCTATCCAGGACACTCAAGTTTCGCCCAAGATAAATACAGATATATTTTCTGACCTGAATGCAAAGGGATGCCCGGTATGTAATCATCTCGCTAACCAGGCATTTGATTTTTTCTCACACTACCAATACAAATTGTCCCTTGACGATGAAACACAAACCGGTTTTGCAAAAGAGTTTGGTTTTTGCCCACTCCATACCTGGCAGTTGATTTCCATATCCTCGCCACAGGGAGCATCTATTGGATATGCAAAGTTCGTGGAAAGAGTGGCATACCTTCTTTCAAAAGGCGACCTTATTTCAACAAACCTTGATTTAATAAGACATTTAGCCTTGGATTCTAACAATTGCCGCGTCTGCAAATTGCTTTCGAAAGCTGAAACAAATTACATCCAACAACTGCTCACAAAGATTAATGACAGTGATAGTAGAAAAAAATATAGCAATTCACAAGGTGTATGCCTTAAACACTTGTACATGTTAAGTGATATTGCATCTGAAGAGATTCGCAATTTTCTTTTTTCTCACGAACAATTATTATTTGAGCATGATGCTGAAGATATGCGAAACTATTCCCTGAAACATGAGGCGCTTCGGCGTGATTTGCAAAATACAAATGAAAAAGATGCCTATTGGAGAGCTATGGTGCGTATCGTTGGAGATAAACGGGTTTGCATGCCTTGGCCGGAAGATAAAGAAATTTAAAAAAATCTCATTTATGCGATACATGCCCCTGTTTTTTGTTTCTGCGGGATGCAGTTTATTTGCAGGGATCATGGTTTACCTTATTACATACAATGAATATCAACATCACTTTAAAGGGAAACGAGTATTTAAGGAATCGTTCTTAAGTGCCGTGGTTGCATTTGTTTTTTTTATGCTTCTTTGCCTTGCTTTATTTTTTCTCTCCTCAAAATGGCATTTTTAACTAGATTAGTCTTAGCACGGGTTCAAGAATTTCTTATTACTTTACTCTATATTTTGCAATCAAAACGGATAAAAGAAACGCAAAAAATATTTCATATATTTATTAAAAACGAAAAGGATGAGAAAGATTCTGTGGAGTGTGAAGAATTTAATTCTATTTGAATTCCCTTCCAGGTACGACAATATTCGTACACAATTTGCAAGTTCGCACGAAAATTATCAAAAACAATTCGCACATTGGGGCTCGGAAGCAACTAGAAAAAAAACTATTGCCAACTATTGGATTGAACAAATACAATTCCACCTTACATTAGTAATATTAGCAGTAATCAGTTGTCTACCTTTTTTCAGGTGACATTTACTTTTGCCTTCTATGTTTTTTGGTACACTAGCCAGTTTATCGTTTTACTCGTTTCTAACTATTGACCTATATTTTACTTTGATTTTTTACCAAAACTCGATACTGTAATTGCAGAATACAGAAATAAAAACAAAGTCATAAAAGACATTCAAAAATGCAAACGCACTCAATTCCTTACCCCAACACTGATTGTTATCTACTATGCATTTTCCAAAACTTCCAACATTCCTCTCCTTCCAAGCAACGGCAAAGCCACCGAGTTGCTAAATAATTTGTACGGCGTTAGCAAGGATAAACTAAAAGAGAATTTATCCAGGCTGTATAACCCCAAACTACCGCGAGTATGCGAAACAAAATTGAGACAAACATAGAAACTGCCGCGAGTGTTTCGGCGGGCGAAATGAACGCGAGCTTCACATAGTGCAAGCAACGCCGAACAACTCGTGGCAGCTAATTTTCAACACGCTGATCCTTCAAATTTTTTAGCCTATAGGTTGTGTACATAAAAAAAGATTCTGAAGTTCGCAGAATCTTTCTCAGCGGAGAGAGAGGGATTCGAACCCCCGGAGGTGTGACCCTCAACGGTTTTCAAGACCGCCGCAATCGACCGCTCTGCCATCTCTCCGGGCGCAAAATTAGGGTTTGAGTCCATACGGCAAAAAAAAGTCTTGAATTGCCTGAAAATTATTTTTTTACAATTGAAAAGCCAGTTAATTGTTGGTTGCAGATCGGTAAGGACTATATTATTTTCTTTTCTTTCCCTTTGAAAGGAAACTGCAGTTTAGCTGATGTAAAGAAGTTCTCTTTACAGTAAGAAAGATTAATTTTTTCACTACCATTTAGTGAATTCATATAACCAGCATATCCATAAATTCATTAACAGCGATACCGGGCAGTCTTTGATAATCCAAAGAAATTTCTGAGATAGCTCTCTGTCTTTTTTCGGGAAAAATGCGTGCGAGGTTGATCTTAAATTTTTTAATCAATTCGGGAATGCCTTCCTCTCTCCTGCGTTTGTGACCTATCGGATATTCAACTTTTACTTTTTCCAAAATTGTTCCATCATTTAACTCCACGATCAGTTCATTCGCAATTGAGCGCTTGTCAGGATCATAATAATCTTTGGTGAACTGTACATCTTCGACGCATTCCATTTTATCGCGGAGCGGGTCGATCCTGGGATCGGCTGCAATTGCATCTTCATAATCTGCTGCAGTCAGTCTTCCAAAAATTAATGGGATGGCCACCATATACTGAATGCAATGGTCGCGATCGGCAGGATTGTTCAGCGGACCTTTTTTGTCAATAATGCGAATGGCCGCTTCGTGCGTGCGTATGGTAATTTTTTTTATATCGGCGATTGTTTGATGTGAAGTCTTTAAAGTATTATGAAGTATCATTGCCGCCTCCACTGCTGTTTGGGAATGAAATTCGGCAGGGAAAGAAATTTTGAATAGTATATTTTCCATTACATAAGAACCATATTCACGCTGGAATTTAAAGGTGTTGCCTTTAAATGAAACATCATAAAAGCCCCAGGTCTTAGCGGTCAAAACAGAAGGATAACCCATTTCTCCGGTTTTTGCAATCAATGCTAAACGCACTGCTCTCGACGTAGCATCGCCTGCTGCCCAGGATTTCCGGCTGCCCGTATTTGGCGCATGGCGATACGTTCTCAGAGATTGGCCATCTACAAAAGCCAGAGAAATTGCATTGATGAGTTGCTCACGGGTTAAACCAATTAATTTGCCTGCAACAGCAGTGGAAGCCACTTTAACCAATATTACATGATCGAGCCCCACTTTGTTAAATGAGTTTTCCAATGCAAGCACACCCTGAATTTCATGTGCTCTTATCATTGCATCCAGAATATCCCTTACAACCAATGCCTTTTTGCCTTCTGCAATCGAAGTCCGCGAAAGCCAGTCAGCAGTTGCCAGAATCCCACCTAAATTATCTGAAGGATGTCCCCATTCGGCAGCTAACCAGGTGTCATTAAAATCGAGCCATCGAATAATTGTGCCGATATTAAAAGCTGCCTGTACAGGGTCCAATTGAAATTGTGTACCCGGCACTTTGGCGCCGTTTGGAACAATCGTACCTTTTACAATTGGCCCCAAAAGTTTGGTGCAGGCGGGATAGGTCAATGCTTCCAATCCACAGCCGATTGTATCTAACAAACAATAGTAAGCCGTTTGCCATGCCAGTTCGTTCCTGATTTCATAGTTTAAAACATAATCCGCAATATCCACTAATACTTTATCGGGTTGTGGCCTTTCGTTTGAAATTTGAGACGACATTTTTTGTTTTTACCGTTGGTTAACGTTTTTCAATTGGAACAAACTCTTTATTTTCCGGCCCTGTGTAATTGGCACTCGGACGGATAATTTTACCGTCCTGCCTTTGCTCGATGACATGAGCGCTCCAGCCGGTGACCCTTGAGATCACAAAAAGCGGTGTGAACATTTTTGTAGGCACACCCATGAGATGATATGATACGGCAGAGAACCAGTCAAGGTTCGGAAACATTTTTTTTTCTTCCCACATTAGTTTTTCCAACCTTTCTGCAATATTAAAAAGCAACATATCGCCTGCTTTTTCAGAAAGCTCCCTGGCTACTTTTTTAATTACTGCATTTCTCGGATCCGAGATGGTATAAACAGGGTGTCCGAAACCGATGATCACTTCCTTATTGGCTAACCTCCTGCGGATATCCTGTTCTGCTTCATCCGGTGAATTGTAGCGGCTTTGAATATCAAAAGCAACTTCGTTTGCGCCTCCATGTTTGGGTCCTCTTAATGCACCGATAGCGCCGGTAACAGCCGAATACATGTCCGATCCTGTGCCTGCAATAACGCGCGCTGTAAAAGTTGAAGCATTGAATTCATGTTCCGCATATAAATTCAATGAAACCTGCATGGCTTTTATCCATTGTTCCGAAGGTTTTTGCCCGTGTAGCAAATGCAGGAAACGTCCTCCGACAGAATCATCATCTGTTTGTTCATCGATTTCCTTACCATTGTTTGTATAGTGATACCAATACAACAAGGCTGAACCCAGTGAAGCTAATAACTTGTCAGCTATTTCTCTTGCACCTGCGATATCATGATTTTCTTTTTCCGGTTGCAGGGTGCCCAATACCGAAACCATTGTCCGCAATACATCCATAGGATGCGCGGAAGCTGGTATATTTTTCAGTACATTTTTTAAAGCCTGCGGTAAGCTGCTCAATGATTTTAATTTTTCTTTGTAAGCCTTCAGCTCTGGCAGTGCAGGCAGGTTGCCGTATATTAACAGGTAGGCAGTTTCTTCAAATTCCGCTTTTTCTGCAAGGTCCAATATATTATATCCTCTATAATGCAAATCGTTTCCGCTTTTGCCGACGCTGCAAAGAGCAGTATTGCCTGCAGGCACGCCGGAAAGTGCCACACTTTTTTTAGGTTTAAAAGTTCCTTCATTCACTGACATCTTTTTTCTTTTTAAAGAGGTTATCTAATTTTTTTTCATATTCGTAATAGCCAATGCTTTTATAAAGTTCTTCTCTGGTCTGCATCGTATCTAATACATTTTTTTGTGTACCATCCTTGCGGATATGTTCGTAAACGTTTTGAGCGGCTTTATTTGCTGCACGGAAAGCAGAAAGCGGATACAGAACCAGGCCCACACCGGCACTCTTTAATTCAGCAATGGTATACATTTTTATCATCCCGAACTCAGTAATATTAGCCAACACCGGAATGCCTGCAACATCCACAAATTTTTGATAATAACTCAACTCAGGAACGGCTTCAGCAAAAATAAAATCAGCCCCGGCTTCTTTATAGGCAAATGCTCTTTCCAGAGTTTTCTCCAGGCCTTCATTAGCGAATGCATCCGTTCTTGCGCCAATTACAAAATTCTCATCAGTACGGGCATCTGTTGCGGCTTTAAGACGATCAACCATTTCTTCTTTACTCACTACTTCTTTTCCCGGGCGGTGACCGCAACGTTTGGCACCAACCTGGTCTTCGATATGCAATGCGGCTGCGCCTGTTTTAATCAGCGACTTCACCGTGCGTGAAATATTAAATGCCGACGGACCGAAACCTGTATCAACATCTACCAGGAGCGGCAGGTTACATACACTGGTGATGCGACGAATATCTGTCAACACATCTTCCAATGTCGTAATGCCTAAATCAGGAATGCCCAGAGACCCTGCAGCTACTCCTCCGCCCGAAAGATAGATTGCATTGAAACCGGCCTGCTGTGCCAATAATGCGTGATTGGCATTTGTGGCCCCTACAATTTGCAGGGGTTTTTCCACTTGCATTGCCTGCCGGAATTGCAAACCTGGTGAACTTATGGGATTTGTCATAACGAAGATGTCTTGTAATTTTAAATGGTTTATAGAATTAAATAAACCCTGAATTGCCAAAATAAAATATTACGAAAGTTGGTGGGCAAAATTATAAGAATTTATTGTTTGATACGGAGTTTTATTATCTAAAACCATTGCTGGCAATTTATTTCAGATATATACAAGAACTTTTTTGTGCCTTCACTTCGTCTCCGATCTTCATTTGGTTTTCGTGTAAAGAATCGCAATGCGACTAATAAATTCTTATTTTTATCGCGAAATGGACGGAGAAGTGCCAGAGTGGTTGAATGGGACTGACTCGAAATCAGTTTTACGCCTTATCAGTGTAACGGGGGTTCGAATCCCTCCTTCTCCGC
>DATJXY010000004.1:0-24773 GCA_035499855.1 Puia sp.
CAACGACGATTTTATGAGAAGCATCGGGAATATCTTTGATTTGCATGGGTGCCAGCAAAGAATCCCACAGAACACGACCATTATCCTTCATCAATAATGTAAAATGGATAATGCCACTATTATCTGAAAAATCCTCATTCGTATATAATACATATTGAATTTTTCTTGTTGGTGCAGACTGCCCTGTTTGATTTTTTTTGCATGACTGCAAGATTAAAATAGTGACGAGACATAGTGCCAGCGAGGATAAGCGTTTCATTGAAAATAATTTTGATGCAAAAAGACAAAAAGCCATTCAAAATTATTTATTAGCATGAGTTATATTTTTCCTATTTCTGGCGACTGGTTAAATCTCTATAGGAGCGGTAATGTTTTAACGCATAAAAAGACTCTTAAAATCGAGGTTTATTTTCTGGCTTTTATAACTACATAGCCAGATGTTGGTCATATCCAAGTTCGATAAGTCGTTCATACGCCTGCCAGATATCCGCGGGTATTTCCTGGTAAACCTGGAATCCTTTTTCAGGATAAATTTTTATTCTTTGCAAATCGCCTGCTAAAATATTGATGACTTTTTCGAGAGGGATTTCATCGTTGGGATATTGATCGAATGGAATCTGCGGAGAAGTGACAATTAATTTTTTATCCGGCCAGTGTTTTTTAAAAGTTGCATAACTTCTTCTTTCCATGTATGGCTTTTGGACAAGTATAAAACTTTGGGGATTGAGATTTTTTTCTTTCAGAATTTGCCGGGTGAACAAAATATTTTCACCGGTATTGGTAGATTTATTTTCTATCAGAATCGCTCTTTCGGGCACTCCTTTTTTTATTGCAATTTTTGCAAACTGATCGGCTTCCGGTTCTTTCCAGATTTTTTGTGTCAGATTTCCAAGGCCGCCTGAAAAGATAATCAATGGAGCCCACCCATCATTATATAAATCCGCAGCACGATCGGCGACCCGAAGATCATGGCTTCCCAATGCCAGAATACAATCAGCATATTGCAAATCATGATTGAGATGATGATAGTCCCAGAGTTTTCTTGCCAGTATGATCGTTTCTTCACTGATCATATTGAAAGATAAAGGATGTTAATGAAATTGTTTAAAAGAATTGGATCAGCAATTAGATCCTCATTGAGGTTTCTTTTTTCGCCATTCTTTTTCCAGGTTTTGCCGGAGTATTGAGTGGCAATTGGACAAAGACATGATTAGCCGACTCTTTCTTCGACAATGCATTTTGTTGCAGTCTTTCTTTTCCCAATATCGGTTTTTGTTCAATGGCAGGCTGACTATTTGCTATAATCGAATTTATTTTTCTGGTGAAAATGGAAATGCCAATTAAAAAGCCGGCGAGTAAAATCATGCTTCCGTTGAAATGGATAACACTGTCATCCTGATACAAAGCATATATATCTGCATTTATCCCAAAAGATTCTATGGCATTTCTGAAATTTCTTGGAATTTCATTCCTGACAAAAAAATAAATTAATCCTGCAAGCAATGTGCAGGCAGGAATGGCTGAGAAGCCTGCGCAAACCTGCCACGATTTCTTTCGCAGATTTTGAAAAGCACCATTTTTATAAAATATTTTATTCGCAGGTATCATAATTTTGTACAGGAAGAAAAAAATTAAAAAAACAGAAACCAGGTTCATGGAAACCGGTAATGCCACCGGAATTCCCAGTATGACAAGAATCGGATTAATTTTTAAAAGTGATGTATCCCAGGGAATTATTTTTGATACCAGGAAATTATCAAGTATGATCGCAAATAAAAAAAGGAGGAGAATAGTCCTGAAGAATTTTTTCCGATCCTTGAGCTGCATAAAGGAAATTTTTAAGAAAGGAGCAAATATGGGATTGGATCGAAGTCATCACAGGATTGGTGTGAACCAGGAGAGAAAACGCAATAAGATGATCGACGAATATAACCGATCTGCCAAAATACAGTTAAAATGAAATTTTTCTTTTGACGGAAATGGTTTCTAAAAAATAAAAGCCGGCGTTACCGGCATCTATAAAGTATCGTTTCGGTTACGGTAAAATCAATTCTCTTTAAAAATAATTTTATCCTGATAAATTTCGATGGTCCCTGCTTTTTTGCGGGCAATCATTTCCCGGCATACTTTATAAACAACACATTTATTCAGGAATTTAGAAAGGTAGTCCACTTCTTTTATATTATAAGGATCAAGATGATTTCCCGATTCGTCCACCAACTCAATTTTAATGTTTACTGGCAGGGGAGGGAATTGCATATGGGCATACAGGCTTTTCATTGCATTGGATTTCTGATGTATTTTATATTAACTGATTCAGGAGTAGATTATTGTGGGAAAAGAGGCTTTTTATAACTATTTCATTAGTTGTTGTTAGATGGTCTTCTTTATAGTTTTATTGATAGATTTTCATTGCAGTCCGCTCGACCAGGTCTTTTGGCAGGAGCCACACCATAAAAGCTCCCAGTTTATTGATAAATCCCGTGATAACTTCTGCTTTTCCGGCCAACATTGACCTGATCGCAATTTTCGCAACGGCTTCGGGGCTCATATTAAATTTTTCTGCGGCTTTTAAACCCTTTTCTCCAATTTTTGCGCGGACAGTAAAATCAGTATCGGTAGCTCCGGGTGAAATACAGGTTACTGAGATACCAGTATTTTTCAATTCCTGCCTGATTGCCCGGCTATAACTTAAAATAAAAGCTTTGGTTGCGGAATATACACTGAGATAGGGAACCGCCTGATATGCGGCAGTACTAGCAATATTCAAAATATATGACCTGGGTTGCTGATGCAACATAGGCAAAAACAATTGTATGAGATAAACAGGTACCATCATATTTACCTGCATCATATTGATATATTCATCACCGTTATAGTTTTCAAGGCTCCCGCTTAAGCCATACCCGGCATTATTCACGAGTATATTGACGGCGTAATTTTTTTTGATGCACCAGCTGTAAACATTCTGAGCTGATCCCGGCAAAGAAAGATCAGTCGCAAAAAAATCTGCCTGGATTTTATATTGCTCCGACAATTGTTGGGCTAATTCTTTCAATGATTGTTCTGATCGGGCAACCAATAACACATTGAATCCGCGTTTAGCACATTCAATGGCAAATGCTTTCCCGATTCCCTTGCTCGCGCCTGTTATGAGTGCGTATGTCATGAAGGTAAATAATGATGCAAAATGCAGGAAACAGGATCAGAAATCTTTCCCACCTGTTACTTAAAACTCTAGTTCTGTACCTTGCCTGCAAAGCGATGGTAGAACGGTGTTTTGCTTTTAGCATGTTTTGGCATGTACTTCCCTGTGATAATTGGGACATACATCACACGCCTGCGGCTTTGCTCTCCAAGATGAGGTGATTGCTGAGCGCGATGCCAGATTCTTCCGTCATGAACGGTAAGGTCTCCTGCTTCGATATCAAAGCCTACTTCCTTGGGATCTGGGTTATTGTCGATAAAATATTTCTTTCTGAATAAAAGACGAAGCATTCCCTGCTTGTGTGTACCCGGCAGCACCCGTAACCCACCGTTTTCATACGGACAGGGATCGAGATGAATTCCAACATTGAGCATGGGCATTATTTTCTGACCGAGGAATAAATCCCTCGGGCTGTCGGTATGCCATCCCATTTGTGAAAATTTGCTTTCAGGTGTTCTTACATAGTGATTCAGAATAAGACCATCCTTTTCATTTTCAGCGATACGGCCATCATAAGGTTGTAACAATTCAACCAGAGCCTGTAAACGAGGATCCTGCAAAAATTCGTGTAAAGCAGGACTATATAAAGACAGGAAACAGAGGCGCTGAATGATTGTATTATTATTTTCGTCTTTTCCAAACTTCAGAGGGACTCCGTTCACTTTATCGCGACCTTCGTCAAGCCATTGCTTTTCAATTCTGTTAATCTCCTGAATGAAATAATCTACGGTTTCTTTTTTTAGGACATTTCTAAAAATAATGACACCATTTTTGTTAAAAAATGATAGCTGTTCCTTGGTTAGCTTATCGCTAAGAATAAAATCCGGACATTGCAATTTTTTCATATCGTGATAGCATTTTACCCCTGTAAACGAATGAGGTGTTTCATCCGGTCAGAGCCTTACCAATACAAAAATGAAGTTAGTTTTAATTAATTATAAAGTTTAGATTAATTTCCAAAAGTAATAAATTTAAAAAATACCCGTGAATTTGCCTCTTTTTTATTTAAAAAAAATAAAACCTGTAATCACATCACCACCAGCCGCTTTAAATGAAAAACGGCCTGCCCGGTTATTTCTTTTTTCAGGCAATACACTCCGGTGTAACTACTTTGACAAAAAGCTCTGCAAAGAAACATTATTTTCCTGGAATATGCGCTTTTAAGAACCCAATTGAGACAAATTGACCATTAATAACTCGGCTTTTGCCCTATTTTCTTCTGTAAATACCACATATACGCTTAAACGCAGGCCAAATTTGCTGATTTTTTTCTTATATTATTAAAATCATTTGCATTCGTAAATGGTTCTATTTACTTCCTTTAATAAAGCATATGATAATATGAGATTCAAGCCACCTCAATAATTCTCAAACAGCAATCAATTCTGATTTTCGTATGGCTTTATGATTTTCTCAGAAAAAAAATAAACCAGATAAGCGAAGAGAGGAGCTGCAACAACGTCAATAGTATAATGCACGTGCTGAATCAACAATAATATCCCTACTAAAGCGGATGCAATCAACGCAAATATTTTATCTGCTTTTTTCTTGAGGCAATAAGCAATTAAAAACACGGTTGCGGTATGTCCTGAAAAAAATAAATCTTTGGTAATAAATTCCCTGCCATAGAATGAATTGCTGATCGGGTCAATCAACGGCAAAAGATCATGAGGCGGATTAAGAGGTAACAGACTAATCGATAAAATCCGCAAGAAACAAAGAAATACATAGGCCCATAAAAATTCCAGAAAAAGATCAGGATACTGTATACCGCGAATGATGATCAGCAGGGATGTTGCCCAGATAATGATGAAGATCGATATCGAAACATCATGTGCAGGCAATTGCATTAATACGATATCATTCAGCAAAATTCCATTTCTCTTCTCTATAAATTGAAAGAACAATGGAAATAATGAGAGAATAATTATGAGCAAACTAAAGCCTGCAATAAATTTTTTCCGAAAGACGCTAGATTGCCAGGCTATTTGCCATTTTTGTTTCCAGGAATTCTGCTTCGGTTGAAACATAGAAAATACTTTCAGGTTCCGGATTGTGATTTCTGGTTAATGGAAGATTCTTATCATAGAAATAACCATGAAACCTAATAATGCCATCTCACAAAAGCCTCCATCGCGGCATATTTGGTAAGTCCTAATTGTGCATATAAATTGGCAGTATTGGAATTTCTGTCTTCTGCTCTTTGCCAAAACTCACGGGTATCAGTACCTTGAAAAGGTACCATGTCTTTTTGAGATTGATGAATAAAAATCCCAAATCTTTTTTTCATGACCTGATCCGGGCTCATGGGGATCGCCATTTCAATTTCGCTTACATCCCATTCCTGCCAGGCGCCTTTATAAAGCCAGACCCAGCAATCTTTTACCCATGCTTCTCCTGCATTTTTTAATCTTCGCATTGATTCAAAAACAATATCCAGACAAATTTTATGCGTTCCATGCGGATCTGCCAGATCGCCCGCGCAATAAACCTGGTGAGGCTTGATTTTTCGCAGGATATCCATCGTGATTTTTATATCTTCTTCTCCCATTGGTTTTTTTTCAATCGTACCCGTTTCATAAAATGGAAGATCCAAGAAATTAATATTTTCTTCGGGGATGCCTACATAAAAACAAGTTGCTTTTGCTTCGCATCTTCTTATAAGTCCTTTGATTTTACGAATCTCGGGAGTGTCCATATCACTGTTCTTTTTATTTTTCAGGAAGTCAGTTGCATTCTGTAAAATTTGTGAAGACTTCCTGCTGTCGATACCGGCCAGCTCTTCAAAGCCAACTGCAAAATCAAGGAACCTCGTCACGAATTCATCAGTCACCGCGATATTTCCTGAAGTCTGATAGGCCACATGAACATCATGACCCTGATCATGCAGCCTCATGAATGTCCCACCCATAGAAATAATATCATCATCCGGATGTGGTGAAAATATGAGACAGCGTTTGGGATACGGAGTCATTCTTTCCGGAGGATTTGGCAATGGAAGATTTTTTCCGCCGGGCCAACCTGTGATACTGTCACGAAGCATATAAAATACCTGAAGATTGATTTCATATGCATCACCTTTTTCCACCAGCAGATCGCTTAATCCATTATCATTATAGTCACTATTTGTAAGGCTCAATACAGGTTTGCCTAATTTCAATGCGGTGTTGACAACCGCTTTTCTAACCATCTTAGGAGTCCATTCACATTCCCCGGTAAGCCAGGGAGATTTGAATCGGGTCAATTCAGAAGAAGCAAGATCATCTGTTATAAACGTACAATCATTATGCTGTTGCAACAGAGAGGCGGGTACCTGCTCTGTTACATGTCCTTCTACGGCTTTTTGAATAATGGGAGCTTTTATTTGTCCCCATGCCATCAGCAAAATGCGTTTTGCTTTCATGATGGTATCGATGCCCATTGTAATAGCAAGTCTCGGCACTTTGGAAATATTCTGAAATTCATATGCATTGGCAATGCGTGTAGAATTATCCAGGGGTACCAGTCTTGTTTTTGAAAACAGACTTGAGCCGGGTTCATTGAATCCGATATGCCCGTTATTTCCGATTCCCAGGATTTGAAGATCGATTCCCCCAAAGCTTTGAATCAATTGCTCGTATTCTGCGCAATGATTTTTTATATCTTCTTTTTTCCATTCCCCATTCGGAATATGACAATTTTTTGGATCGATATCGATTTTCTCAAAAAGATTTTTTTTCATAAACCGCTGATAACTCTGGATGGCATCATTGTCGATCGGATAGTATTGGTCCAGGTTAAATGCGATGACATTCTTAAAACTAAGCCCCTCTTCGAGATGCATCCTCACCAATTCTGCGTATAAGGTTTTGGGCGATGAACCCGTTGCAAGACCGAGTACGCATTTTTCTTTTTTCTGCTCCTTTTCTTTAATCAGTTTTGCAATTTCTCTTGCTATGAATGCAGATCCCTGCGCAATTGTCGGGAATATTTTTACAGGAATTTTTTCAAAAGAATCAACCATGCTCATGGTCTAACGGGGTTTATCGATTATAAGAATACGGTGCGAAAATAATGCTATTTATTTTTATCAGATCAGGCCGATTAATTGGATGATAACCCGACTGATAATCGCTCACTTATTGTAAAGGTTCTTTGAAATAGTTGACTTTCCACAAATCGTATCGTTTGTATTGAGTCTGCAGTCTTTTTACAAAATCATTCCAGTTGCGGTTTTCCTTTGAACTCCATAATACTTCGCTTAAGGCAGTCAGTCTTGGAAAAATCATATATTCAACTTTAGGAACATTAGCCATATATTCTGTCCACACATTTGCCTGTGCTCCCAACACATGTTTTCCCTGGTCTGTATTTAAAGCAGCGGGTATTGGCTCGTAATTATATACTTTATCCAGGGGTAAAAAACCTCCGATCGTCAATGAATCATCATTTTTTTTCTGGGCATGATCCAGGTAAACATATTGACCCGGAGTCATGATCACATCATGATTCTGTTTTGCAGCGTCGATACCACCTTGTTCTCCTCTCCAGCTCATAACAGTTGCATTGGGAGCGAGGCCTCCTTCAAGGATTTCATCCCATCCGATAATTGCCCTTCCTTTACTATTCAGATATTTTTCAATTCGCTGAATAAAATAACTCTGCAATTCGTGTTCATCCTTGAGGTGATTGTCTTTGATCCGCTGCTGGCATTTTGGACATTGTTTCCATCTGTCTTTCGGTGATTCATCTCCTCCGATATGAATGTACTTCGAAGGAAATAATGCGATGACCTCATCCAGCACATCCTGCAAAAACTGAAATGTTGAATCATTACCGGCGCAAAAAATATCTTTGAAAACTCCCCATTTTTCTGCAACCTGATAAGGGCCGCCTGTACATCCCAGATAAGGATAAGCCGTGAGAGCCGCAGAAGAATGACCTGGCAATTCGATTTCCGGGATGATGGTTATATACCTGTCGGCCGCATATTTGACTACTTCTTTAATTTGTTCCTGTGTATAATATCCACAATATCTGGTGCTGTCATAGTTCTGCGTATTATGCCCGATCACGGTTCTTTCCCTGCAACTTCCAACCTGAGTAAGAAGCGGATATTTTTTTATTTCAATGCGCCAGCCCTGATCTTCTGTAAGATGCCAGTGAAAATAATTCATCTTATGCAGGGCAATGAAATCAATATATTGTTTGACAAAATCAATATCAAAAAAATGACGACCTGCATCCAAATGCAAACCACGATATTGAAAACGTGGATGATCTTCTATTTTTAACTGCTGAACTGCCAGTGATTGGGAAACTTGTACAGGTAATAATTGGATCAATGATTGAATTCCATAAAACACAGCTTCCGCATTATCTCCTGCTATATATACTGACTTGCCAGTGACTTCCATGCGGTAGGCCCCGGCAATAGGGTAGTCCATTCGTTCATAATTCAAAATAATGACATTTTTTTTGGGAGACTCCGACGTTACTGCAAGTGTGAATCCATAAAATTTCTTCAGATAACTATTAAAAAAATCCGCAGTATGCTCCAACCCGCTTCCTTCTAATTTAATTTGAGTGGATGGTGTGATGGTAAACAGACCTTTATTGACGGTAACTGATACTGGTTTTGGAATGATGGGAATATCCTGCGCATTTAAAAATGTAGTGATAAATAATGCAAGCAATAATAAGATCGATCTCATTGAATAAATTTTTGCAATATTAGGCAGAAATGAATAAAACTGAAATTCAAATCTCGCATACCGGGACAGTCAGATGAGAATTGTTACAATTGCTTATTGATTATTAGTCAGAGGGCGACCCAACTATCATCCATTATCGATGGTCCATTTCATCAGGCCCGGATGGTCAGATGATATCTCAAGCAAGTATTTTTCTCTTGAAGTAAGAGTAGCAGGATTGAATAACTTCCCGGGAAGAAGGATCAATCAGCTTGTCGTCGATTTTTTTATCAAGTGCAGATGCAAGCTGAAGATATAACTCCTCATATTCTCTTTTTGCATTCAACCTGGCAACAATTAATTCGCTGACTATATTATCCAGGTTTAATGTATTTACTGACCAGCAGGGGTGATGGGAGAAATAATTATCTATATCTGCAATCGATGTCAATTCGTCGCATAAAGGAAGAGCTCTTTCTCTCAGAATTCTTGCGATTGAGTCCCCCGCTTGAAAAAGATCATTATTGGTGTATAAAATGAAATCTCTTACAGGTTCCATATAAGGCATTTCACGCATGAAATCATTCAAAAAAATGACCATACTGCTCAATCTGAAATTTGTTTTTTGAATATGATCGAAAAAAGAGGATTTCATTTCCCGAACGGTTTTATTCCTGATCTGGAGAACAAAACTCACACGATAATTGAGCGGGAACTGGTTGATAAAAAAAAAGCCGAACTCCTGTATATTCTTGCCGAATTTTCTGTGGAAGGAATAATTGTCTTTATCGAATTTAAATCCGGCCGGTTCCATCGACACGCGCAAAACCTTATACAAGTATGACTGGACATCCTGTATCCAGAGTTCCAGGGGAGGTGTATGATCATTCATCAGCTGTAAAACGGTTATAGGTTAGCTGTTCTTTACAATAGTAAGGTAATAAGAAATAGGATTTAATCAGCAGGAGTTATATAAAATTAAGACTCGAATTTATTTCAATAATATCTTCTTTCTTTTTTAAGATAGAAATCTGGCAAACTGCCATTGTCCTGAGACGATTTTTTATCTAACGCGGAGAATCATGTCCATTCTGATTCGAAACGCCTGAAATCTTCCCTCACTTCATCATAGATTCGCCGGAATGTGTCCATTCTTTCATTAAGCATATCATGCGTGTGGAGCACCTCATCCTTGGTTTTCAAATAATGGTTCTTGAAAATGTGTTCAACCTTATGTCTGGAATCCGGGAGATCGTGTCTTAGTTTATCGATAACTTCTTTCTGGCAAATAAAACTGTTCTGAAAATGTTCAATCTGGGCGAGTAGGTCTTTGGGAAGGTTTTTTGTGGACATCTGTTCGAGGTGTTGTTCAAAGTGACGGATTTCTTGTTTGAAAGAGGAGAGCTCATGTTTCCATGCTTGCAACTCCTCATGGAACTGATCGATGGAGACTGTTGATTCCATAAGTTTTATTTTACGTGAAGAAATAAAAGAACTTATCCATCTAATTTAAGAAATCCCGGCAATGCAAAAAAATATTTATTTCAACAGAGAAGTTAGAAAGTCCGAAGCCTGATGGCATAACTATTATATCGGATTCCTGCTCTCCGGACTCCAGACTTTTCAGATTTCACTTCAATACCGGTAAAACAAGGCTGGACCCATTTTCGGAATCATGATAGATTCTAATGGTTGATTTTTGAAAATCGGAATCATCGGCCTCATAAATATTAACAAATTTCTGAGGATTTCGGTCTGCCAGAGGGAACCAACTGCTTTGGACCTGAACCATCAGCCGATGTCCTTTTTTAAAGGTATGAGCGACATCAGGTATTGCGAAATGAATTTTTTCTATGATACCAGGCTTGAATGGCTCTGGTTTTTCGTAGCTGTTCCTGAATTTTCCACGCATGATCTCTCCATGAACGAGCATTTCATATCCCCCCATTGGATATACCTTAACCGGATCTTTTTCATCATAGATATCTACCTTATTATAAGAAAGACTGTCCGGGAAAACATCAATGAGCTTTACCAGGAAATCGGCGTCGGTCGTGCTGATGCTTACAGAAAGATCTGCGATTACCGGCCCGGCAAGGGTCAGGTCTTCTTTGAGGAGACCGGTCTGGAAAGTCAATACATCGGGTCTGCGGGACGCAAAACGCTGGTCGTCGGTCATATATTCCCTTGTTCGGTTAAAATGAACTTCTTCGGCATAAGGAACAGGGTGGGCCGGATCGCTTATGTATTCGCTAAAACTATTTTTGTTTTCAGGTTTGTTCCAGGAAAGTCCGCCTCCTGATTTTAAATAAATCGAGTGTTCTTCTGTTGCAGCGGGTGGCCACTGATCGAATTTTCTCCATTTGTTTTCGCCCGTAAAAAAAATAGTAGCTGCAGATAATCGCGGATCTTCTTTTCCCTTGAGATAATGATTGAAAAAAGGGATTTCAATATTGTTCTGATACCAGATGGATGTATTGCTCCCAAACTGAATATTTCCCAGATGCGTGCCATCACTATAAGACCATTCTTCATGATACCAGGGACCCATGACAAGATAACCGGTAGTCTGAGGGCTTTGTTTTTTAATTGCTTTATAAAGGTTCCATGCACCAAAACAATCTTCAGCATCAAATGAACCTCCTACCACAAGCATTGCAGGTTTCACATGATACATACTGACTCTGGCATTTCTCGACTTCCACCAATCATCTTCATTCGGATGTGCATAAAGATCTTTCCAGAAAGCAATACTATCACCAGTCAGTTTCATGAAGTTTTTTAAAGAACCTGTTTCCAGAAAAAATTTGTAATTGTCTTTTACTGCATATTCGAAACCGGAGGGTCGGGTAGTTGTTGGTGTTGGTCTTGGCAGGCCGAATTCTCCTGCATAAAATGAAAAAGCATCCATCAGGAAAAAAACACCGTTGTGATGGAAGTCATCACCTCGGAACCAATCGGTGACAGGGGCCTGCGGGCTCACTGCTTTTAATGCGGGATGTGCGCTGGCTGCAGCCATGGTGGAATAAAATCCGGGATATGAAATTCCAAAAACACCGACACGCCCATTATTATGAGGTATATTATTCACCAGCCAGTCGATACTATCGAATGTGTCGCTGGATTCATCGATGTCTTTGGTTGATTTTTTTTCTTTGATGAAGGGACGAATATCAACAAAATCGCCTTCGCTCATCCATCTTCCTCTTACATCCTGCCAAACCATAATATATCCTTCCAGGAAATAATAATGCAAATAAGAATTCCAGGAATCGAAAAAATTATTTTCGCCATAGGGGGCGCAGGAGTAGGGCGTTCTTTTCATCAGGATTGGATGTTTTTCAGTTGTGTCTTTCGGAATATAGATGGATGTAAATAATCTCACACCATCCCGCATTTTAATATACCGCTCAATTTTGTAATAATTATCACGAATCCAGGCGCTGTCCTGGCTATGATCCTGTCCAAAAGCAATAAATGTGGAGAAGGAAAAAATAAAAGCAAAAAAAATTCTCATGCAGATTGATTTCTGAAATAAATGTAAGATGAAAAAACGAATGAGTAATATATTTCACGGAAAGATGCAAAGAGTGCAAAAGCGCAAAGAGAGTCTTTACCGAGGTAGAACAACATTGTTATCAAATTAACTATATTCGGCTTTCAATTTTTTTTATGTTCAATCGACGAAAATTTTTACAATCTTCTCTTTTTGGATCAGCTGCAGTGATGATGGGTAAGAAAAAAATAAATCGCTCTCTGCAGGAAACTCTTGCTGAGAAACCAATGGTGATATCCACATGGGATTTTGGGAAGGACGCGAATGCAGGGGCCTGGAAAGTTCTGGGTTCAGGTGGCCGCGCGCTCGATGCCGTGGAAGCAGGAGTGAAAATTCCGGAAGCTGATCCGAATATCAATTCGATCGGATTTGGAGGCCTGCCTGACCGTGACGGACGTGTTACCCTTGATGCATGTATCATGGATGAAACCGGAGGTTGTGGTTCAGTCATGTGCCTGGAACATATTATCCATGCTATTTCTGTAGCAAGGATGGTGATGGAAAAAACTCCGCATGTAGTATTGGTTGGCGATGGAGCTTTACAGTTCGCTTTGGCAAACGGGTTTAAAAAAGAGAATCTTTTGACTCCTGCAAGTGAAAAAGCCTGGAAGGAATGGCTCAAGTCATCGAAATATGAACCAATCATTAATATAGAAAACCAGTCGTACAGGAAAAAAACAAGTTCGGATATGCCTGGGGGTAAGAATAATCATGATACTATTGGCATGGTTGCCCTGGATGCAAATGGCAATATGGGTGGTGCTTGTACTACCAGTGGACTGGCTTTTAAAATGCATGGCCGTGTTGGAGATTCGCCAATCATCGGAGCAGGTTTGTTCGTCGATAATGAGGTAGGAGCGGCAACATCCACCGGATTAGGAGAAGAAGTCATCCGCATTGTCGGATCCCACCTGGTGGTTGAGTTATTGCGACAGGGCCTGCCACCTGAAGAAGCCTGCAAAAAAGCAGTCGAAAGAATTATACACCGCAATCTTGAAAAAGCAAAAAATATCCAGGTTGGCTTTCTGGCATTGAAGAAAAACGGCGAATACGGCGCTTATGCCATACAGAAAGGATTTACTTATGCAGTAAAAAGCGGCAATGAAGAAAAAATTTATGAATCGAAAAGTTTTTTTGAATAAATTTTTGTCCCGACCATAGTCCATTGTCTATTATCGATGGTCTATCCCAACTATGCATCATCTCGAAATATGTTGTTATAATCTTGCATCAGCCTTAGTTGCACAGGAAACGGGTGCTTACCGAGTGGAATTATGCGCCGATCCGGCAGATGGAGGAACCACTCCAAGTTTCAGCCTGATTAGATCTGCCAGGAAGAAATTGCAGATCGCATTATATCCGATCATTCGTGCAAGAGGCGGAGATTTTTTATTTTCCGAAGAAGAATTTGAAGTGATGCTCCATGATGTGCTGGCCTGCAAAAAAATGGGCTGTGACGGAGTAGTGATTGGTATTTTACAGACTGATGGAACTGTCGATAAAAAAAAATGCAGCAGACTTGTTGAATCGGCTTATCCCATGGGAGTTACTTTTCATCGTGCATTCGACTGGACTGTGAACCCATTCACTGCACTGGAAGATATTATTGATATCGGATGTGAACGCATTTTAACTTCCGGTCAGCAGCCGGTTGCAATGGAGGGAGCACCACTGATTGCAGATCTTGTTAGGCAGGCTGTTGGCCGGATTATCATCATGCCGGGGTCTGGGATAAGGTCTTCCAATATCGCAGATATAGTTAAGGAAACAGGGGCTACAGAATTTCATAGTTCAGCCCGGATAAAAATTAAAAGCGAAATGCAATATGCCAACACTGCCATGCAGGAAGAACAATTCACGGTAATGGCTGACCGAATTGAGATCGGGCGGATGGTTGCAGTGTTAAAGACCATGGACCATAGACGATAGAACATGGTCCATTATCTATAGTCCTCAATGCACTTTCGTAATCTTCAACAAATTCGTGGGAAGGTGTTGTTGTACGGGGATGCTTCCTGTGTTGACGACCACATCACCTTCTTTGATAAATCCTCTTTCTTTAAGAATATCCAGCTGATCCTGTACAATGCCGTCGATGCTTTCTTCTTCCGCATAATGAAAAGCTCGAACACCCCAGCTAAGGCTTAATTGGTTGATCAAGGTTTTTTCTTTTGAAAATATATATAGAGGAGATTTGGGACGATAGCTCGACAACATGAAACCGGTATATCCACTTTGTGTCATTCCAATCAGGGCATCGGCATTGGTATCTTTAGCCAGTTTGCACGCATTATAACAAATCGCATCGCTGAGGAAAGAAGGGGAATGTGCTTGAGGAGCCAGCTCATCTTCCCGGTTATAATGGTAATCTGTTTTTTCTACTTCCATAATAATCTTACGCATCGTTTCAACTACCAGGGTAGGGTAGTTGCCCGTTGCTGTTTCTGCACTCAGCATAACGGCATCAGCTCCTTCAAGCACGGCATTTGCCACATCGGTAATTTCACTGCGGTTTGGTTTCGTGCGATCAATCATGCTTTCCATCATTTGTGTCGCCACGATCACTGGCTTTGCACGGTGAATGGATTTGCGTATGATCTGCTTTTGAATGAGCGGCACCTGCTCAACGGGTAATTCAACGCCAAGATCACCACGGGCGACCATAATTCCGTCAGACTCTAAAATGATTTCCCGGATATTCGTCAAAGCTTCCGGTTTTTCTATTTTGGCAATGATCTTCGTTTTGCTTTTTTTGTCATCCAGTTTGCTGCGAAGGATCACGATATCTTTCACGCTGCGAACAAATGACAATGCACACCAGTCGAGTTTTTGCTCAATGATAAATTCCAGATCAACCAAATCTTTTTCTGTTAATGCGGGCAAAGAAATTTTCGTGTCAGGCAGGTTGACTCCTTTTTTGGAAGACAGTATGCCGCCCAGGGTTACCTCCACTTTTACATCATTATTTTTTTCGATACCGATTACTTTTACTTCCAGTTTGCCGTCATCAATCATGATGGTATTCCCTATTTTTACATCTGCATGCAGGTTGGGATAAGAAACATAAATACGTTCCTTGTTGCCGACCAGCTTTTCATTTGTAAAAGTGAGGATATCTCCTTCATTCACCTGCATGCTTCCGCCTTCTATTTCTCCTACTCTTAATTTAGGACCCTGCAGGTCTCCGAGAATGGCAATATTAAAAGGCTCGGTAGAATTTATTTTTCGGATATGCTCAATGATGCGGGCTTTATCTTCATGTGAACCATGAGAGAAGTTCAGACGGAATACATTCACTCCTGCTTTTACAAGGGCAAGTAATTTATCATAAGTATCACAAGCCGGACCGACAGTCGCCACAATCTTGGTTCGATGGAAAGTGTGTTCCAATCCCGCTTTTTTATCCATCTGCTCGTGAATGTATTTCGATAAATGTTTAGACATGAAGTATTTTTTTGTTTTGGTATTTATATAAAAAAACAGGTATACAACCTGTCTGATTTATGAAGCCAGAATTTTTACAATTTTCAGCCAATCGTCACTAATCTTTTGCTTTGCTTTTACCGCTTTTTCCAATGGAGTGTGGTGTATCCTGTTGTTTACAATTCCTACCATCACATTGAACCGACCTTCGAGCAGACATTCCACCGCTGAATATCCCATGCGGCTGGCGATCAGTCTGTCGAGACAGGTGGGAGATCCGCCCCGCTGGATATGCCCCAATATGCATACTCTCGTATCCACATTTGGCAATCTTTCTTTTACAACCTTCGCCACTTCCTCAGCGCCTCCGAAATTGTCTCCTTCAGCAACAATCACCAGGTTCACTAGTTTTTTTCTTTTTTCTTTTTCCTGCAATGAACCGATCAATTCTTCAATATCTGTTTTACGTTCCGGGATCAGAATACTTTCCGCTCCCGTGGCAATCCCACTGTGTAATGCAATATATCCCGAATCGCGTCCCATCACTTCAATAATAAACAAACGGTCATGTGCATCCGCAGTATCACGTATTTTATCAATCGCGTCGACTGCCGTGTTCACAGCTGTGTCGAATCCAATCGTAAAATCTGTTCCTGCGATATCTTTATCGATTGTACCCGGCACACCAATACACGGCAGGCCGAATTCAGTACTGAATTTATGAGCACCGCGAAAAGATCCATCACCTCCTATCACTACCAATCCATCAATACCAAGTTTTGAAAGATTTGCATAGGCCTTTACCCTGCCTTCATATTCAAAAAACTCCTTGCAGCGGGCAGTCTTCAAAATCGTTCCTCCCCGCTGGATGATATTGGCAACACTTCTTGAATGCATGGGTATGATATCATTCTCAATCGTCCCGCTATAGCCTCTCATCACTCCAAATACTTCCAGTCCGTAATAAATACCAGCACGCACCACAGCGCGCACGGCTGCATTCATTCCCGGAGCATCGCCACCAGAAGTGAGTACGCCGATTTTAGAGACCTTTCTTTCCATTAATTATTGAATTCTATGATTTGATTGTTAAATAAGCTTCAATCAATGGCAGGAATCGTTGAAAAATTTCTACCTCTATTAAAGAAGGCCCAAAAATAAGGATTTGATTTGATTCCCCAACGACCCTATTGCGCATATTGTTTTATCTTGGTATTAAATAATCATAAAATGAAAAAATTATATTCAATACTGTTTCTGGCTTTTTTTTCATTGTCACAACTTGATTCTGATGCGCAGGTAAAAACTAATATCGTTTATCCGTCGACCCGGAAAACAGATCAGGTAGATGATTATTTCGGGACAAAGGTTGCTGATCCTTACCGTTGGTTGGAGAATGACACAAGTGCCGAAACAAAGGCCTGGGTCAAAGAAGAAAATAAAATCACTTTTTCTTATCTCGATAAAATTCCTTTTCGTCAGGATTTTAAAAAAAGAATAGAAGAGATATACAATTATCCAAAATATTCCACTCCATTCCGTAAAGGTGAGTATTACTATTTTTATAAAAATGACGGACTGCAGAACCAGTCGGTTCTATATCGTCAAAAAGGTTTGGATGGAAAGGTAGAATTGATTATTGACCCTAATAAATTGTCTGCTGACGGAACTACCAGGCTCAGTTTTTTTTCACTTTCCAAAGATGGTCATTATGCGGCTTATGGCTTATCCAGGGGAGGATCTGATTGGGAAAGTATTTATGTGAGAGATATGAATACCGGGCAAAACATGAATGATTCCCTGATATGGGTAAAATTCAGCGGAGCTTCCTGGAAAGGAAATGGATTTTATTATACACGATTTCCTGTTCCGGAGCCGGGAAAGGAATTATCCACCAAAAATGAAAATCAGCAGGCCTTTTTTCATGTAGTCGGCACGGATCAGCAACAGGATCAGTTAGTATATGAAGACAAATCAAATCCAAAACGTCTTTTTGGTGTCGGCACGAGTGAAGATGAGCAATATGCATTTTTACTGGTCGGCGATCCCGAAGCAGGCTTCGATGGAAATTCATTGTATTACAGGGATGAAAAATCAAATGATAAAATTTTTAAGCCGATCATTACTACGATTACTAAGTATAGTTATAACCCCATCGATAACATTGGAGATAAATTCCTGATACAGACAAATGACAATGCCCCGAACAGCAAGATCATGTTATTTGATCCCTCCAATCCGGCAAAAGAAAACTGGAAAACAGTCATTCCGGAAAAACCAGAATCCATCGACCAGGCTGCGACAGCAGGTGGAAAATTGTATGTCAATTACCTGAAAGATGTTACATCGAGAGTTTACGAATACAGCCTCGATGGAAAATCACAAAAAGAAATCAAATTACCTGCACTGGGAACTGCCGATGGTTTTGGAGGATTGATGGATGATAAGTTTATATTTTATGTTTTCACATCATTCACTTTTCCGCCAACGATTTATAAGTACGAAATAGCTACCGGCAAAACCAGCGTTTTCCGGCAGCCTGAAGTTTCGTTTAACCCTTCCGGTTATGAAACAAAGCAGGTTTTTTATCCGAGCAAGGACGGTACTAAAATTCCAATGTTTATCGTATATAAAAAAGGAATGACGATGAATGGAAATAATCCTGCTTTATTATATGCTTATGGCGGATTTAATATCAGTTCACAACCTGCTTTTAGTCCGACACTCATTGCATGGCTGGAACAGGGAGGCGTATATGCATTGGCAAATCTGCGTGGTGGAGGAGAATATGGAGAAAAGTGGCATGAAGCCGGGAAGCGTTTCAATAAACAAAATGTATTCGACGATTTTATTAGTGCGGCAGAATACCTGATCAAAAACAAATACACATCCAGTCAAAAACTTGCGGTGCGTGGCGGATCGAACGGAGGATTGCTGATCGGCGCTGTTGTCAATCAGCGACCGGATCTCTACAGAGTAGCCATTCCTCAATTTGGAGTGATGGATATGCTGAGATATCAGAAATTTACTATTGGGGCTGCCTGGATTTCAGAATATGGAAGCAGCGACAGTGCTGCAGATTTTAAAAACCTTTATGCATATTCACCATTGCATAATATTAAATCAGGACTGAATTACCCTGCAATATTAGTTACCACTGCAGATCATGATGACCGGGTTGTACCAGCACATAGCTTCAAATATATTGCGACACTGCAGGAGAAATATAAAGGCAGCAATCCCATCCTGGTGCGCATCGATACTAATTCAGGGCATGGAGCAAGTAATACCAGCAAGAATATTGAAACAATGGCTGATATCTATTCCTTTATTTTTTATAATATGGGAATCACTCCTGTATTCAATAACCTGAAAACCGGCAGCCAGCAAAAGCCTTTTTAAAAAGACATCATTGAAAGTATTCATCACGGGAGCCAATGGATTGTTGGGACAGCATCTTGTAAAATTATTGCTGGATAATAATTATTCTGTTATTGCAAGCGGTAAAGGTCCTTCCAGGCTTTTGTTTCAGGAAAATGACCGATACAAATATTATCCGGTTGATATTACAATCGTTTCAGAAATAGAGGATGTTTTATCATTGGAAAAACCTGATATATTTATTCATACGGCTGCGATGACGCAGGTTGATACATGTGAACAACAACGCGATGAGTGTTTCAATATAAACGTGAATGGCACAGCCAATATGATAAAGAGTGCAGAAATAAATTGCCATCACTTTATTTATATTTCTACTGATTTTGTGTTTGATGGAAGGAAAGGAAATTATAGTGAAGAAGACCATTGCTCAAGCGTCAATTGGTACGGCTCCACAAAAATAAAAGCCGAAGAATTAGTAAAAGAATGCAAAATCCCCCGGACAATTATTAGAACCTGTCTGGTTTATGGGAATACTATCGGGGGGACAAGAAATAATATTATCAGCTGGGTAAAGGATAAACTGGAAAAAAAAGAAAAAATAAAAGTAGTAGACGATCAGGTGCGCACTCCGACTTATGTCGAAGACCTGGCAAGAGGAATTATGCTGATCATGGGGAAAAAAGCAGAAGGAATTTTTCATATTTCGGGAAAAGATATCATGACACCATATTCCATGGCGCTTCAGGCTGCTGATTTTTTTTCCCTGGATAAAAATCTGATTGAAAAAGCTGATGCATCTACATTTACACAGACCGCCAGACGCCCTTTAAAAACAGGATTTATTATTGACAAAGCCAGGAGAGAATTAGGATTTGAACCGGTCAGCTTTAGTGAAGGACTGAGGAGGATGTTGGGAGTCTGAAGACTGAAGTCTGAAGTCCCAAGAGGAACTGCAATTTGACACTATATTTCTTTTCCGGTTTCCGGCTCCGGACTTCCCTAATGCATTTTCCCATAATTCTTTTCACCAGCGGCAATTACAATAGGAAGGTCATTTTCTTTTGGAGGGATGGGACAATTATATCCGGTAGTGTAAGCACAATAAGGATTATAGGCTTTATTAAAATCGAGGATCAGTTGATTATTTTTAATATCACTGATAAAACATTCGAGGTAACGGCCACCCCCATACGAATCATTCCCGCTACTATTATCTGTAAATGGAATAAATAAATAATCTTTATACTCGTTATTTGTCATCAGGGACTGTGATTGATACATATATAAATGAAGCGTTGTGTCCCGAATTGTAAAAGTCAGTTTTCCATATTTTCTGTAAATCTGTTTTTCCTTGCCGGAAGTACTCATCTGGAACCATTTTCCGTTGTTTATTTTCTCAATCTTACAGGTTACCCTGTAGGCCGGGTCGATTGGGAAGAAATGAAGAAATTGTTTGTCATTTCCTTTGACCACTTCATGCGATTGAATGTAACTGTTTCGGAAATCTTTTAGCGAATCAATATAAGAATTGCTTCTGTTTTGAGCCATGCCAGTCAAACTATACACTAACAGAAAAGCAGGAATAGATCGTTTCATGCAATTGGTTTTATTCGATTTCATATGGGCCAATAATACTGCTGAAAATGTTTTATTTCTCTTCCAAATGAATTTCAGCCATCATACAGCGGGCACTACCTCCACCATTGGTTTCTATTGTCGCTAAAGACGAATGAAGGATTCTATTGAAGGAGGATAATTTACCAGTTTGTTTTTTCGTTAGAGATTCATATGCCTGTGTTGACATAATCAATAATTTCTCTCCATTTTTATTTTCAACCTGCAACATATTTCCTGCAAAATGATTCATTTGATTCAGACTAATGTCAATTATTTCTTTTCCTGAATTTTTGATAGAATGGATCACTTCTTCTCTTTCTTTTTTGTGTAGCAGGGAATCTATACAAATAACCACATATTTATCTGCCACACACATCATCACATTGGTATGGTAAATAGCATTTCCATTTTCATCGGCTGCCTCAAATGCAACCGCTTTATAGCCCATTTGTTCACAAAATATCGTCAATAATTTTTTATCGGTTCTTGGCGAGATGCAGGCATATGCAATCCTGTTTTCCCTGTCCAACACCATGCTGCCTGTACCTTCCAGAAAAAGATGGTTTGCCTCATACTCACTGAAATCTATTTTCTTTTTTATTTTAAATTTTTTTTCAACAGCTTTCAGAACAGTTTCTTTTCGTTCCTGTCTCCTGTTCGGCGCAAACATCGGAAATAAGCAAATAATACCATTTTCGTGAAAAGAGATCCAATTGTTTGGAAAAACAGAATCAGGAGTATGCGGTTGGGGAGTGTCATTGACCACAAGAACATCCACGTCATTTTCCTTCAACAATTTTACAAATGCGTCAAATTCGGCTAATGCTCTTTCCTGCACATTATTTGCGTCACCGGCCACCTGGAAAGCATTATTCACGGCAGTTTCAGAATTGAATCCGAAATTTACAGGCCTTATCATCAATATGTGTGAAGTAGTCTGCATAAAAAGTTTAAATTCGGAAAGTCAGAAAGAATTTTGATTATCCGGCTTTCGGACTTCTCATCTGTTAAATGTCATCTCTCAGCAAAGGCATGCTCATGCAATGAAATCCGCCACGAGCTCTTGATAATTCTGCCGAAGGCATCAAAATCAGGGTATCTTCCAGTTTATCCGGATTGATCTTTGCTTTTTCCATTTTTTCAATAAGCTCCTCAGCAGTGATGATATCAAATCCATTTTCTTTAAAAGCTTCCACTGTTTTATCATTCCGGTCATATCCCAATACTACGCCTTCTTTTAAAGCAAGAAGATTACAGGAATCTGTCCATTGTTCACGGGCATCGAAGGGAAATTCATTATTCCCCGAGTAAATAAATTTTACTTTTTCTTTTGTTTCGAGGTCGTTTTCGCTGATATCGGTCAGAAGATCCTCCAGGTTATCGAAATATTCCGGATTTTCAATATCCTTTTTTTTGAATTGTATGATTTTTAGTTTCTCATCTTTCTTACTGTCTATCAATATCCGCTGTACTGAATCAGCATCCTCGTGTTTAATTGCTTTTTTGGAAAAAACACCCAGCATCACCCACACATTCCGTTTTACCTGGGTAAATACCGTATCGATATGCATGTAGTCCCTTTTCTTGGGAATTTTGATGACAGTAATTTTCTTCACTATATTTTTTTCAAATAAAATGGTAATGGCCTGGTGTGCTGCTTCCATAGTTGTACGTTCACTAACGCCGATCAATAAGTGATCTTTGCTTACAACCATCACATCACCTCCTTCCAGTGTTACTTTTTTATCATCTCCCTCCCTGGGTAGCAAAAAATGATGGTAGGTTTCCGGGAGTTCAATGATTTTATCATGGTAGTGTCTGAAAAAAGGATGATTGAAAAAAATATATTTAATTAAGAGCGCTTCCCTTGTCCTGGCTTTTTTTGCGGGTTTGTTTAATAGGATATGGTCATTGATCACAATCCCGATATCTCTGGTAAATATAAAATTGGGAATAGGAGGGAAGATCATCCTGTCTTCATGAATTGCCCCGGTAATAAATGTTTTTGCCAGCGATCTTGGATCAAGTTCGGATAATTCCTTCTGTGTATCGTAGGAGCAATTTTCTATTGCACAGACTGATGCCACCAGTTTTAGTTTGATCTCATATTCATCCAGGATTGCTGCGAGCAGCCATTGCAACTCGATGACTTTATCAGACTTAAAAAAACTTTCATGATCCGGCTTATAAAAATTTCGTTTGTTTTTTTCGCCATCAATCACTCTCAGGCGCCCGCTGATTTTGTCGGGATCAAGGAAATAAAGAAGAAGTTTGGTATAAAAATCATATTCTTTTTTACGGATCGTATCAAGATGTACAATATCTTCAAAAAGCCAGTCCTGTGCTTTTGAAGGCACAACTTTACCTAGGCCGCTGTCGGGGCTATGCACCAATAACCGTCGCAGACGACCGATTTCGGAAGATACTTTCAATTGGTTAGCATTTTCTTTTGCCATAAAATATTATGTTCAGAACACTATAGGAAAACGAAAAAATAATAATGGATCAGTAAAGTGACATGCTGACATTAACCCGGTATATAATAGTTGACCGGAAGCAAAAGCATTGCAAAGGGAAAAAAACGAATCAGTTTTTTGAGCGAACACTGCATAGGATAATTATTGATGCAAAGGTAAGTATTTATGCAGTAATCGCAATCTGGTTTGATCTCAAGCCACTTTACCTAACAGTTGTTAGTTTCCGTTGAAATCATTTATTTTTGCTGCACAAATGTTTTAATTGATATATGCAATTCGATTTAACGGAAGAACAATTGATGATTCAGAAGGCTGCCCGGGATTTTGCACAGCATGAATGTTTGCCCGGTGTTATTGAAAGAGATGAACATCAGAAATTCCCAAAAGAACAGGTCATGAAACTGGCAGATCTTGGTTTTATGGGAATGATGGTGAATCCCAAATATGGCGGTGCAGGTATGGATACGGTAAGCTATGTCTTGGCGATGGAGGAGATTAGTAAAATAGATGCCAGTACGAGTGTGTGCATGAGTGTGAATAATAGCCTGGTGTGTTGGGGGCTCGAAACTTATGGAACAGAAACGCAAAAACAGAAATATCTTGTTCCCCTTGCCCAGGGAAAAAAAGATGGTGAATTGTATCTCGGCGCTTTTTTATTAAGCGAACCCGAAGCGGGCAGCGATGCTACTTCACAGCGAACAACAGCCGAAGATAAAGGAGATTATTATTTATTGAATGGAACCAAGAATTGGATCACGAATGGAAATTCCGCTTCGGTTTACCTGGTGATGGCGCAGACGAATGCATCAAAAGGAAGTAAAGGGATCAATACCTTTATTGTTGAAAAAAATTCTCCGGGTGTGGTCGTCGGTGCCAAGGAAAATAAATTGGGTATCCGGGGAAGCGATACACATAGCATACTCTTTAATGATGTAAAAGTGCCAAAAGAAAACCTGGTGGGAGAGGATGGTTTTGGATTCACTTTTGCCATGAAAACCCTGGCTGGTGGCAGAATTGGTATTGCATCGCAGGCATTGGGAATTGCCAGTGGCGCTTATGAATTATCTGTAAAATATTCGAAGGAGAGAAAAGCATTCGGGAAAGAAATCATGCATCACCAGGCCATCCAATTTAAACTCGCGGATATGGCTACCCGAATTGAAGCCGCACGATTGCTTTGTTTGAAAGCTGCCTGGGAAAAAGATCATGATCTGGACTTTAGCCTGAGCTCGTCCATGGCAAAAGTATATGCAAGTGAAACAGCGATGTGGACAGCTACTGAAGCAGTTCAGGTTCATGGTGGCTATGGTTTTGTTAAAGAATACCATGTGGAGCGCTTAATGCGTGATGCAAAAATCACCCAGATCTATGAGGGAACCAGCGAAGTGCAGCGGATTGTGATCAGCAGATCGATTTTGAAATAGAGTCGGAAGAAT
>DATJXY010000005.1:0-20596 GCA_035499855.1 Puia sp.
GGGTCGTTCCAACCATGGTAGAAGATAATCTTTCCATTGCGTTTTTTGAATTCGCTATAGTCTGTACGGGTTGCATCCAAATAAGACGAAGCATATAAAGTCTGCTCATCAAAATTTTTGAAATTGTATTTTGAATAATCCCATTTGGGGTCGTTGAAGATAAGATATTTGAAAATATTGGTGGAAAACATGTAATGTAAACTGGGAGCATTTGGAGAGTACGGACTTGTTCCGGTGATCCACATATCCCAGGAACCCAGCTCAGCTTCTTCGCCAAACGGGTAGCCGGGGTAAATTTCTTTTCCATCCACCACCAAAGGACTGTAAATAGTCTTGATTGCAGCAATCTGCTCTTTAGTAAAGCAGGAGGCACCCGGTTTTCCGTCGGGGCACAATGGTAATTTTGAAAAATCGAACTTGCATTTCCGCGGGTCCTCAATAATTTTATCAGCGGTGCCGTCGAGCAGATCGCATTGTCCCAATACCTCGCTCTGCAAAAGTTTGAGGTTATCATTTGTAATTATCGGCTTCAGATCATTTGGATTTGGATAATTGTATTGACTGTTCCGTATACCTTTTGCTGCGATAGCCGGCCATGCGAATGCGGGCGCCCCGGCCACGATCCCATCGAAATCTTCCGGATAATATTGAGCTTCAACCATTGCCTGTCCGCCCCCACGGGAACAACCGACAAAGTATGATTTGGCGGGCCACGCACAATAATAATATTGCATAATTGCTTTCGATACGACAGCGGTACGATGTATGGCAAGCCTTCCGAAATTCAATTGACGCTCCATATTGTTGTAAGCCCATTTTGCGTCGGTGCCTCCTTCGTGACCGGCATCGGTGCCTGCTGTGGTAAAGCCCTCGTTCACTTTGTCGCGGAAGGTGTTTTGAATGCTGCCGACAAAGCCTCCGCCACCCGACATCAGGAAACGACCATTACTTTCATCCGGTAGTAAGATCTCGAAATTTATTTCCTTGCTTATCCTGGCGAGCACACGACAGAAAGGTTTGTGTATAATGACAGTTGGAATCCATGGTGCGCTCGGATCTTTGATCGTATCAGAAATCCTTGCTTCAGCAACCAAAATGGTAACATCCGGAAGCTGAAGGTTCTTTAGCTGCTCACAGGGTTTACAGGGTTTTATATTTTGTGCTGAAACGGCGCTGATAAAAAATATAAGTGCAAAACAAAGACTGAAATTTCTCATATGATTTGTTTTAGGGATCTGCGATTGTTGTGTCTGCAAATTGTAAATTGAAGGGGACGGACGGACGAATATTTTTCATGGTTTGGATCTGACTGATACGGCAGGCAACGGTTACACATTAGCGTTATAATCCCGCCTTTGGCGGGATAAGGCTTCAGCAAATGACCGAATCTCCCCTAGGCATGTCCAAACCTGCTTACAGCAGCCAAGTTACAAAAGTTGATTAGGTTTACAAATCCTGACTGAAAGCACCCTCCCGGATGACAATTGTCAATCAATGAGGCGGGAACCGGGGTTATCTTTAAAACTATATTTCAATTATGAAAAAGATCAGCTTGCGATTCATTCAATCGTTAATTTTTTTATGTACCGCGCAGTTATTGTTTGCGCAGGTTGCTGCGGTCAGGGTCATTGTGAAACTGCCATTAGATACGGCAAGCGGAAAGCGCATTTACATCGCAGGATCATTTAATGGCTGGAAACCGGGTGATTCTCTTTACCAGTTGCATCCCGGAAATGATGGTCTTTATTCCATTACCCTTCCCCTGTTTGACAACGCACATTACGCGTATAAATATACGAGAGGGAATTGGAACAGTGTGGAAGTTAGTAAGAATGATTCAGATATCAGCAACAGGAAGTTTGTATCAAAAGACGGTCTTGTGATCATGGATACAGTAGCCGCGTGGAAGAGGGAAGTCAAATCGGAACCTTCACCGCAGATGGTTCGCATCAACGCCATGAAGGATTCCACAGTGAAATCACTGCAGCCACAGCTAAATGATTTAATGAATCTGCTGAAATCATACACAGAGAACTGGCTCAGCGATCATCCCAGCGATCAGGTTCAGAAAAAACTGAATAAGGAAGGGAAAAAAAAGCTGGACTATATTTACGAGCAGATCATTCAGCTGTTAGGAGCTGCATTTGCCATGCTGAGTCCTGATCAGAAGGCTGAATTGAAAAAGATGATCAGTTTGCCTCAGCAGGGAAATGATAATTTCCTGAATACCCTCGGAAACGGACTTCAGAAAGTGACGAACAATTCCAAATAACCGACCCCTGGTAGTTGGGTGCAAAATTATTTCACGACTTCGGTTGTGTGACCGTCAGACGATGGAAACTCTGTTGCAGTGACAATTTTTAAGCTCCAAAATTTATCCATTACATTCGGGTATGAAACGCATACTCACATTTATCCTGCTATTTTTTCTTGCCGGAAAAGCCTTAGCGCTGGATACGCTCACGATAAAATCTCCATCCGGAAAAATTTTAGTTCAAATATGGAAAAATGGCTCTGTACGATTTCAGGTGAGGCTGAACAATCAACTGGTGATAAAACCCGGCGAAATCGGGATGATTTTAAAAAGCAGTGGAGATATGCTGATGAACAATCCTGTTTCTCATGCAAAACAATCTTCTCATAACAGCGAAATCGTTTCACCTGTTCCCGAAAAAAGAAAGATCATTCCTGATATTTATAATCTTCTTGAAATTTCGTTCAAAAAAAACTGTTCCTTAGAGTTTAGAGTATACGACGACGGAATTGCCTATCGCTGGCTGACTCATTTTCCGGATTCAATTTTTATACAGAATGAAGTAGCCAATTTTTATTTCCCCGATGGTTCCTCTGCATATTATCCCGGCATACATAAGAGAGAAGATGCCGATATTTTTCATACCAGCTTCGAAGAATTGTTTCCTCTGAGAAAATTGGACAGCATCAGTAAAGATGAACTTGCATTCAACCCTGTTCTTGTGAATACAGGAGTTGAAACAAAAATCGGAATCACGGAGTCTGATTTGGAAGATTATCCGGGAATGTTTTTGTCGGGAACCTCAACGAATGAATTGAAAGCTGCATTTGCACCCTATCCTCTTGAAGAAAAAATTACTACCGGCGAATATCCTCAAAAGATCGTCACCAGACGTGCTGATTATATTGCAAAGACCAAAGGCATAAGAGGTTTTCCCTGGCGTGCATTGATTATCGCCGAAAAAGATGCTGATCTGCCGGGTAATGATTTGGTATACCGGCTCGCATCTCCTTCCAGGATCGGAGATGCTTACTGGGTGCAACCGGGTAAGTGTACGGATGAATGGATCGTGAATATTAATTTATTCAATATTCCTTTCCGGTCCGGCGTCAACACTGCCTCATACAAATATTATATCGACTTTGCCAAACGATTTGGGTTTGACCGTATCATGATGGATGCCGGATGGAGCAAAACTTCAGATCTCTTTGAAATCAGTCCCGATATCAATATGGATTCCATTCTCAGTTATGCCAGGCAAAAGAATATCAAAGTGAGCATGTGGACACTGTCAGAGACATTGGATCGACAATTGGATAGCGCCCTCGCCAGATTTGAAAAATGGGGAGTTGATTTTATCATGACGGATTTTATCGATCGTGATGATCAGAAGACCGTCAATTTTTATTATCGCATCGCAAAAGCCTGCGCGGACCATCATATCATGATCATGTTTCATGGAGCTTATCCGCCCCGCGGCTTTAACCGGACTTTTCCAAATAATATCACCCGTGAAGGAGTGCTGGGATCGGAATATAATATCTGGAGCGATAAACCCAGTCCTGCCCATGATCTCACGTTACCGTATACACGAATGTTGGCGGGCTCCTTCGATTATGAACCTGGAATCCTCAACAATGCCACGCAAAAAGGATTTCGTCAGATAGAAGGAATGGTGATGAGCCAGGGCACAAGATCCCATCAGCTGGCGATGTTTGTAGTATATGATAACCCCATGCAGATATTTTCAGGCAATCCATCACAGGGATTACAGGAACCAAAGTTTATGGAATTACTCGGCTCTCTGCCGACCACATGGGACGAAACAAAAATACTTTCAGGTAAGGTGGGGGAATGCATTGTGACTGCGAGAAAAAAGAATTCCAACTGGTATATCGGGGGCATGACAAACTGGTCCGAACGGGATATGGATTTGAAATTTGATTTTTTAGATGCCGGTGTTAAATATAAAGTCATAGTCTGCAGGGATGGGATTAATGCAGATAAGTATGCTGCAGACTATAGCATCACAGAATCTTTTTTACAAAGAGATGATATTCTGAAATTGCATATGGCTCCGGGCGGAGGATTTTTGGTGAAAGTGGAGAAGTTGAATGACGGCCCATAAATTTTTCTATAGGCAAGAAAAAATTTCCGGCGCTTCATGAGAGAACCTATTTTACTCGTAAGATACTGACTACTGAATAAAATCAATATTTTGCCGATTGCATTCGTGTCTTTTCTGCCTTTTTCCTGCCGCAAATAATTGTGGAATATATTCCACTGGAGGTTTTAATTTTATTCGTATATACATTTGCGTTATTTTTTCATTAACAAATCCTTATCCCCTGCTGCTGAGATGGATACCTGGTTGTTATGAAAGCACCCGTCTGTCTCTTCAATTTTGGCAATATTTATGCGGCTTCTTTTCTAAACGATGGTATGAAGAATCTATTTTTTTTATTATTAATATTTGTTGTAACAGGTGTAAATGCCAGGCATACAAGAGCCGAAAAAAAGAAAGTATTAAAGGAGGTCAGGTGCCCCAAACATCCGCAACATACTAATATCAGTCAGAGTCGGTATAAGACCCGATTTTAATTATTTTTTTTTCCTGCCCTGCCAGGTCTCAGGCACAACAATCCTAATCATCGAAAAGTCATTGCCGAATCCGGCGTTTAATTTTCTCGCCCTATCCTTCTAATTTATTATGAATATTATTTTCTTAAAGCAGAGACACGACTCGGAAGAAACTTGTTCTAAATGATTTTCCTTACACCCGGAATCAATAGAATCACTGAGGCCAGCAAAAAACTACCTGCAACAGCAAGAGGCGCCACCACTAAAAATTTCACCGCCGGATCAACACTCCAGTTCCTGAATGAAAGGGCAAGTATAATAATCACCAGCGGATGAAAAATATAGACTGCGAATGCATTTCGGGATAGCTTACTCAATAAGAACGAAGACTTATTCCATAACTTTTTTCCATAGGTTAGTAATGCGACTATAATTGAAAAACCGAGTAATTGTTCCCAAACCGCATAAAACAATTGTTGCCAGTGCAATCCTCCGGTGAACCATGCCTCAGGTGTTTTAGCCAATTTTACAAGTACAAAAATAACGGGGAAAAATAACAGCAGCCTCAGCGAATAACGAATAAATCTTCTGCCTTTATCATATGAGAATTCATCCAGCCAATTATTTTTAGACGCCACAAGTCCCAATAAAAAAAGCGCCACGTATTGTGAAAAATAGGCCAGCTGAAACCCGACAGGGTTTAATATCCATCCAATTGGAAATACTATTCGTACTAAAAAACTGATAATGCCCACTGAAGCGGCAAACCAAAGGATCATTTTTGTAGATGGGACTGCAATAGATTTTGGCTGGTATTTTTTATTTATGATGCGCCACAGAACATAAGCAAATGTAAACAGCAATAGTGCAGCCACGAACCAAAGTACTCCAAAATCTATCCAATCATGGAACCCGCCAAGAAATTGATTAAAAGGGATATGGTGCCCTTCACCAAAATAGTAAACCAGGTAAATTAAGACCGGTGAAAAAATAAAGGAGTAAAATACGAGAGGAATACCCAATCTTAAAAGCCTGTCTTTAACGAAACGGGCCGCCCCCTTTTTATTATATGATCCCGGGACGAAATAAGCAGAAAGAAAAAAGAAAAGTCCCATAAAAAAAGATTGATTAATAATCACTAATAGGGTCATCGGGACGAGCGCTCCTATTTGAGTAGTTCTTTGCGTATAATACCATCCACCTTCAGCGCCGTAAGTTATCAGAGTATGATGCAGAACTACAAGCGTGATGAGCAGAACTTTTAAATTGTCTATATAAAATATTTTTTTTGATTGTGCAGGAATAACCGGTGACCGGGAAAGGGTTTGAATTGACATGGTAACTATTACTTATTAAGAGCGTTTAAATTTACTAAATCTATAGAAAGGCTCAGACAAGTACGAACGTTCCCGCAGGTATCCCCGGGTTAGATAACAACCAATTAACGTTCCGGGACAATTTCTGCCTGAAATTTTATCTTTCGTATTCTGCCATTGAGATTGTCGCATTCACACTGCATCGGAACGATCCTTGTTGAGGAAATTTGCATTGTAACAAAAAAAATGAAAACTTTTAAAGAATACAATATAAAAGGAGGTGAAATAATATGAGAAAAATAATTGTCTTATCAATGATTTCATTAGATGGAGTCATGCAGGCGCCGGGCGGACCCAAAGAAGATGTATCAGGCGGTTTCAAATATGGCGGTTGGGCCGCACCTTATGGAGACGAAATATATGGAGAAGTGGTGCAAAAAGAGCTGCAACCAGCAGATTATCTTTTGGGCAGAAAAACATTTAAGATCTGGGCAAACTACTGGCCGCAACATGGAGATTTTTGGCCAGGTATTAATGAAGGCAGAAAATATGTGTTCTCCAAAAGCATGAAAAAGTCCGATCCGTTAATTACCGGATGGAAAAATTCAGTACTAATAAACAAACTCGCAGATATCAAAAAGATCAAAAAACTGAAAGGTCCTGACATCCATATTTGGGGTAGCGGCGAGCTCGTTCAGTTGCTCCTTAAGAATGACCTTGTAGATGTACTCAGACTCAAAATTCACCCGCTGACTCTAGGTAAGGGAAAAAAGCTTTTTTCTAATGGCGCGATTCCGGCAGCATTTACATTAACAGAGTGTACTATTACAACAACCGGAGTAATTATTGCCTATTACAAACGGGCCGGGAAAGTCAAGACAGGCGCCGTGGGATCTTAAGGGAATTTAAGAAGTTTATTGCGGGACCCGGTGTTTGATTTTTTCATCTTGCCCGGTGCTAATTTGCTATAAATATTATTTATTGAAGCGGAGATGCGGAGCTGAGGTAAAGGCTAAGCGAAAACCTATGTAAATTTAAGTATTGCCTGCAATGCCTCAAACATCTTCAAAAGCCAAAATTTAAACAATGACAAATCTGAATTTCATATCGCCCTTTTTTATTATCAAAAATCTGAAAACTTCGGTTTCATTCTATGTCGACAAACTTGGATTTGAAGTCCGACATACCGGTCCGGATGATGATCCCTACTGGGCAATTGTTGGTCGGGATAATATTTCCATTATGCTTAAAGGAATCGCTCCTGACATAAAACCCATTCCTAATCATACGCGTCATGTATGGGCACCCTGGGACGCATATATTTCCACTACAGATCCGGATAAGTTGTATGATGAATATCGATTGAATGATGTATCATTTAGCAAACCTATACACGACAACAGTGATAATCTGCGGGGTTTTGAAATAGAAGATGCTGACGGGTATGTTTTGTATTTCGGGCGGCCGAATTTATAATATTCAATTTTTAATGGACTGCGGAGAAGTTAATTGTTGGCCAGAAATCAACAGCGTCAACAAGAAACCCTAAGAAAAAACCTGCGTATATTTAGGTAAGGTATTGCCGCAATTCTGTGTCGACGGCGATAAATACAAACATTTATAACCAGCTAATATGAAAAAAGTAACAGGCATTGGAGGCATTTTTTTTAAATGCAAAGACCCAAAAAAAATGAAAGAGTGGTATAAAACTCATCTTGGTTTAGACACCAATGATTATGGAGTAACTTTTGAATGGAGAGAAGATCATGACTCAAACCAGAAAGGTTCCACAACATGGAGCCCTTTTTCTGAAAACACAAAATACTTTGAACCTTCTGCAAAAGACTATATGATTAATTACAGAGTCGCTGATCTGGAAGCATTGGTTGAAGAACTAAAAAAAGAAGGTGTAACAATTGTTGACAATATAGAATCTTATGATTACGGAAAGTTTGTTCATATTATGGATACCGAAGGAAACAAAATTGAGTTATGGGAGCCCAAAGACTAAATCTAAAAAATCAGGTACCCAACCAGAAATTAAGATAAAAAATAAGAGCCCGCAAAAGCCTGGCGACGACAGGATATTTCCACTGCACTGGCACGCATGTTACTATACATCCTCAGAATGAATCCGAATCTGCTACCTCTACAGGACCATCTATACACTAAATTTTTGACTGAACAAAAGTTGTTGGTTGAGGCCAACAACAGCGAAAAGATTTTATCTACTGTTTCAAATAATGAAGGGCTACATGTCCGGATTTCAAAAATTTGGACCCGGCAAGATTTAATTGCAATTTCTCCTGTAGGCTAATACCTTCTAACAATCGTCTCCCCTCTCCTGCAACGATTGGATGAATGACAAAAAAATATTCATCAACCAAACCAAGCTCTATAAGTTGTGAGGGAATATCGACACCGCCGGTTATAATATTTTTGCCTTCTTCCTTTTTCAATTTTAATATCTCGTCCCTGAGATTTGTACGAACAATTCTCGTTTTCCCTTCAGCCTTTTCTAAAGATCGGGAGAATACGACAATTTCATTGACAGAATCAAATGCCTGTGCAAATTTGTTCATTGCTTTTGTCTGACCCGAATGGTTTTTTGCGATATCGGGCCAAAAAGGAACCATCAACTCATAAGTTTTGCGTCCATAGACGATTGTGTCGATATCCCGCAAGAGGTTCGTATGGTATGCATGCACTTCTTCATTAGCAATCATTTTGGTGTGGTCGCAGCAACCATCGAGCGTAATGTTGATAGCAAAGATTAGCTTTCCCATTTGATGGTTTTTGATTCTTATTTTCCTAAAGTTAGCAACTCCTGCATAGAGTTTTAGTTAAAGAAAAATACAACTGTGCAGGCGCATGAGAGAAAAAAACTTGCGTATATTTAAGTTTATGCAACGCAATCCGACAATATGCTGATAAAAATAAAACCAAATAAAAAAAGAATTCCGAAGGGGCTTTTGATCGGGCTTTTAGCATGCGTTTTATTTTATTTTGCCATCCAACACAGAGAAGAAGGAGTTCCATGGTATTACTATACTCTGGCTTATGTAGTGCTATTTATTTATTCCGTCCTCTTCACTCTTGTTTCTCTATATGAATATTTGAGAATGCTGTTTTATAAAAAAGCAACTCTTATTATTTCTGATATGGATCTTCAGGATAACCGCAGCATTTTCTCATGCGGCACTATTCCACGGAAGGATATCTCTGATGCCGAAATTATCCAAATCCAAAATAGAAATATTCTGGTTGTAAAAGTGATTGATACCAACAAATACCTTGCTAACAGAAACTTTGTTAAAAGACTGGTATTAAAACTGCTGGTCAAAAAATATCAAAGCCCTATAATAATTTCTGAAAATGCAATTAATTATAATTTAACAGAGCTAAAAAACCTCATCAGAAAACCTGCGGAAGAATAATATTTTGATTCCCGGATTTGCCTGACAGGGTTTAATTTTGCAAACGGCGGATGAATATTTCAGACATTTTCATATCACTCAGGAACCGCAACTTTGCATTATTTTTTTTCGGGCAGTTTATTTCCCGGGTCGGGATGTGGATGCAGCGCACTGCAATTATCTGGGTAGTGTATACCATAACTCACAGCGCCTTTATGATCGGCGTAACCACATTTGCTGAACAATTTCCTTCCTTCCTGTTTTCGGTTCGTGGCGGCATTATTGCCGATAAATACAACCGTTATAAAGTATTAATGCTTACACAGATTTTGTCTGCCCTGCAGGCGGTATTGCTTACTGTTTTCGCTTTTGCTGGAAATTATAACATCGCACTCATTCTTTCTTTGAGTGTATTCCTGGGAATTGTAAATGCGTATGACGTTCCTGTGAGACAATCGATGATTAATGAAATCATTGAAATCAGGGAAGACCTGCCCAATGCTGTTGCGTTAAACTCTTCTTTAAATACACTGGCAAGGTTAGTAGGTCCTGCCTTGTCCGGATTCGTTTTGGGAAAATTTGGTGCTTCTTATTGCTTTCTTTCCAATGCCATCAGTTTTATTGCTGTGATTGGAGCCATTGCAGCGATGAGGCTTCCGGAGGAAGAAATTATTGCCATTAAAACGAGGACGAAAAATCATTTCAAAGAAGTGTTGATATATCTTAAGCAAAACAGTTCTATTGCGACGGCAATATATATTGCTGCACTATCCAGTTTTTTAGTCTTGCCTTACATAACGCTGGTGCCGGTATACGCAAAAGATATTTTCAAAGGAGATGCTACAACTTTTGGCTGGCTAAACTCTGCACTTGGCGCCGGAGCATTTGGAGGATCATTTTATCTGGCAACATTGCGCAATGCCGGAAACCTCAGAAAAATTCTGCTTCTCAATACTTTTTTATTGGGAGCAAGCCTGTTGCTTTTTGCTTATTCTCATAACCTGCACCTGTCACTTGTTTTTTTAATTCTAATAGGTTTTAGTTCCATTTGCCAGACTTCTGTTATTATGACGATTGTGCAAACTGAAACGGATAAAAAATTCAGGGGACGTGTAATGAGTTTTATTGCCATGGCAATTTTCGGGATGCTTCCATTAGGCAGTTTGCTCACAGGTTGGCTTGCCCCCATTATCGGAGCAGCCCTTACACTGGCAATTCAGGGAATCCTCGCCATTATTATTGGAATAGCATTTTACAAAAATCTAATTGCCGCATCTAAAAATTGAATCCATTATAAATTGAAAATGGCGATGCAGCATTGATCTTCTTAATTATTTCCCGACCAGGTCTTTGCCGCATGAATATATCTCATCGACGAGTTATTGCGGAGACCCACGCTTAATTCGCTCACCGCTTCCCGCATCAGTTTACTGTAAATGAAACCTGTTATGGCGGGGATACGGCGGGGACTTAATAAAAAAAAGTTGCCTGTCTTTCGTCCGGCAACTTCAGATAAAAATATTAAGTAAAATCCGCGATATTATTTAACAATCCTGTACCACCTCACTGTTGGAGGACTATCCACTCCGGCGCTATCCATGATCTTTTTCAAGTCGGGTGATTTCATTCTTGCTCTTGCTTTCGCCGTATCAGTAACTGCAAAGCTTAAATAAATCATATTGGAATCTACCAGGTCCCGTGAAATAGAACGATCGACCACTCCTGTAGACGCTCTTGCAGCGCTACCTTCGCCATCAAATACTTTGAGCCAGGCATTGAAATCCTTTACATGGTGCGCAACACCCAGGCGATATTCTGTTTCAACCGGAGAATCATCAGCTCTTATTATTTCGGCATAGGAAAACCCAAGCTTCCCTTTTAAAGTAGATGTTTTCCCAGCTTCCCTGAGTGATGGTAATTTGGAATAAGTCATTGCTTTGTTCATGTCTTCTATCCTGGCCAGTACATAAACTTTATTGGAATCCCTCAAATCCCTGCCCAGGGTCACATGGGTTATACCATAGGCCTTGCGCAGTGAATCATCCAAAAAATATTGTTCCTTCCATTTGTCAAAATTTTTCACGTCGGCGACAATGGCGGCTACCTTAAATGGAGAAAAAGCAGGTTTCGTTTCGGCTGCAGGGGCCGCTGCTGCAGTGTCGGTCGCTTTTGTCTCTTCCTTTGATGATTCGTTATTGCAGGAAAGCAGTGCTGTTGAAAACAGAAAAAAAGCAAAGATTGTCAACTGTTTCATATTAGATCGTTTAACTAATGAATAAAAAAATAATAACTCGGGGACGATGCAATTTCGGAGGGATGGGAAGATTATATTCTGCAGGTAAGCTACCAAAAATATTAAAATGAACAAATTTAAATCTAACTGGATGCAATTATTCCTGTGATTTTCATTCTTTCCGGCGGTGTCTGATTTTTTCCACCATGTCCCACGTTAATTTACTATAACCGTGACCTGTTACGGCAGAGACACGAAGTGAAATCAAATAAACATGCGTATATTTAATTGTTGTGCGCCCCCTTATACGACCATTCATAATAGTTATATTAATTATTCTTTTTAAAGGTTCTTTGGGACAAACCTTTGTATATCCATCATTCAATAACAATGGCCATAACCTTAGAGATTTTGTTCCTGATGGCTGGACATTGCTTGATAGCGCCTTTGGTGACTTAAATAATGACAATAGAAGTGATGCTGTAATTGTAATCCAAAAGCAAGATTCAGTTTTGCTATTAAACTCGGACGATGATACTGTGTTAACCCAACCAAGAATGTTGTTAATTCTTTTTAAGAATTCAATGGCCAATAATTTTTATCTAAAAGAAAAAAACAATTCTTTTATTCTTCGCAATGACAATCCCCAAAGGGGTGACCCTTTTCAGGAGATAAAAATTGAAAAGGGAATTTTAAAAATCAGCTTTCAGCTCTTTTACTCCTCAGGAAGCTGGTACATTACTAACAGCACTTACAAATTCCGTTTTCAAAACAATCAGTTTTATCTTATTGGGGCAGACTATAGTTCGTTTCACAGAGCGACACATGAGTCGCAAGAGTATAGTTATAATTTTTTGTCTAAAAAAAGAAGTTTGGTAAAAGAAACCGACGACGCAAAGACCAAGCGAATAATAACCTGGAAAAATTTAGAATTGAGTAAATTAAAAACTTTGAAAACATTCGTCCAACCATTTTCCTGGAATATTGAAAAAGAAGTTTTATTGTAGTAGCAAAGCCGAACACTCAATATCGGGTTACCACCATTAGAGCTAGCCATCTAAATATTGAAACAATAAAAACATGATAAAGCTTAAATTATTACTTATCACTTTCATTTTTTTTTGTATCGTTCTCGAAGGACAGACGCTAAAGCACATTAATGGTTCTGCGATTACTGTGGATAGTCTGACAATCCGGATTCAGCATTTAATGAAAATAGCCAATGTATCCGGTGTTGCAATTTCTGTGTTTAATGATAATGAGCCTGTTTATAGTAAAACATTTGGCCTTGCCAATGTCCAGAAAGAAATTCCATTGACTCCTAATACTGAAATGTATGGCGCATCACTTTCTAAAATGGTTTTTGCATATATCGTCATGCAGTTTGTCCAGGATAAAATAATAGATCTGGACAAGCCGCTTGTTGAATATCTTCCCAAACCTCTACCCGATTATACATTTGAGAATAAGTATAAGGGGTATCAGGACATTAAGGATGATGAACGTTATAAAAAAATTACTGCCCGTATGTGTTTGACCCATACAACAGGCTTTCCTAACTGGAGATGGTTTGAGCCTGACCAAAAATTAAAAATTAAATTCGATCCGGGAACAAGATATAGCTATTCAGGAGAAGGTCTTTATCTCTTACAATTTGTATTGGAACAGGTTACCGGCAAGGATTTGGAAACAATTGCACAGGAGAAAGTATTTCAACCGCAGGGAATGAAGGGTACAAGCTATATCTGGCAGAATAATTTTGAGAATAATATTTGCTATGGGCACAACAGTAAAGGAGAAACTTATCCCGTCAGTAAAAGGAAACAACCCAATGCCGCCGGATCGATGACAACAACCTTAGATGATTTTACAAAATTTTACACGGCATTCATCAATCATAAAAATCTAACAAAAAAAAGTTTTGATGAAATGACAAGCACCCAGGTTCGTATAAGATCAAAAGCACAGTTCGGTCCGCTTGCAATTGTTGACAGCACCGGCAACGAGACTATACAACTTGGCTACGGGTTAGGCGTGGGAGTTTTTCACACGCCTTATGGCAGAGCTTTTTTTAAAGAAGGACATGATGACGGCTGGGGGCATTATACCGTTTGCTATCCAGAGAAAAAAATCGCGGTTCTAATTATGACTAATAATGATAACGGTGAAAGTATTTTCAAAGAATTGCTTGAATATGCCATTGGAGATATCTATACTCCATGGCAATGGGAAAATTATATCCCTTATGATAAAAAGAATAAGAAGGGTTGACAAGGAGCAAAATCAAAATTGATCTATTGAAATATTTGCGGATATTTAAATGGTAGCAATCAGCAGCGGCTAAGAATATTTTAACATATTTATTTAAGTAACAGATATCTTTGTGCGAAAAATCCTTTACACGATTTATTCAAAAGAAAACACACCCAAAAATATTTCATGCGGCTTAGTTTCTCAATAATCAAGATAGCTTTTATTTTCATTCCTTTTTCTTTATTTGCTCAGGCCCGGATCAACCAGGACTCTGCATTTGTTGCAGACAACTATAACAAAATAGAGAGAATGATACCGATGCGGGACGGTGTCAGATTATTTACTTCCATCTATATTCCAAAGGATGAGAATGAAAAATATCCTTTCCTGATGGAACGCACACCCTACTCATGTGCACCCTACGGTGAAAAAAATCTTAAGAAAGGATGGCTTGGTCCTAACAGGCTTCTCACGCAAGAAAAATACATTTTTGTTTACCAGGATGTTCGTGGACGTTATAAGAGCGAAGGGAATTTCGAAGAAATGACTCCGGCCATTGATCACAAAAAATCAAAAAAAGATGTGGATGAGAGCAGTGATACTTATGATACGATTGACTGGCTTCTCAAGAACATAAAAAACAATAATGGTAAAGTTGGGATTTGCGGCATTTCTTATATAGGATTTTTTGCGTCTGCTTCCCTGCCGGATGCACATCCTGCAATTAAAGCGGTATCGCCGCAGGCACCCATGAGCGACGAATTTATCGGGGATGATGTTTATCATAATGGCGCATTTTTTCTTATGGACAATTTTGATTTTTCTGTATCCTTTCTTGGCGAAAGAATCGATTCAAACACCAAATACAAAGACCTGTTCGATTATGAAACCAAAGATGCCTACTCATTTTACAAAAACCTGGAGCCTTTAAAAAATACAAATGACAGCATTTATTTTAACAAGCAGGCAAAAATCTGGAATGAATATCTTGAGCATGATACTTATGATGATTACTGGAAGTCAAGAAATATCCGGGCTCATCTTAAAAATATAAAGTCTGCCGTATTAATCGTGGGAGGATGGTTTGATGCGGAGGATTTATTTGGGGCTCTTCATACATTTAAAGCCATCAGGGAGCAATCACCCGCTAATAATAATATCAGTTTGGTGATGGGACCATGGCGTCATGGTGAGTGGTTTGGAATGGGATCATTTGGATTCCCCACTTACAATAGCAACGATCTGAAAAACCAAAATCAGTTTTATCATGAAGAAATAGAAACGAAATTTTTCAACTATTACCTGAAAGATAAAGGTGATTTTAATCCTTCACAGGCAACAATATTCAATACAGGGTCGAATGAATGGAAAGAATATAATTCATGGCCGCCGATGGAAACAAAGCCTCAAACATTTTACCTGCAGGAGGATGGGAAAATTTCGAATGCTTCATCCCCGAAAAGTTTTGACGAATATATAAGCGACCCAGAAAACCCCGTTCCTTATACCAGGGGCATTTATGGAAACAGGAACAGCAATTATATGGTGGAAGACCAGCGATTCGCCGAACAAAGAAAAGATGTATTGACATATAAAACAGATACGCTGACCAGTGATCTGACAGTCGCAGGCCCATTAAAAGTCGATTTATTTATTTCCACTACCGGATCAGACGCGGACTTTATTGTCAAATTAATTGATGTATTACCTGATAACGAGCCGGGTTTTGAAACAAATTACAGGCTCAATGGAGTAAGACATTCCGAAACACATGAACTCGCTGGCGTAGAAAGATTACAAAGAGCCGAAGTATTTCGCAGCAAATTCAGAAACAGTTATGAAAAACCTGAACCATTGATTCCGGGGCAGATTACAGAAATAAAATTTGATATGAATGATATTGCCCACACTTTCAAAAAAGGGCATCGGATTATGGTACAGGTACAAAGTTCCTGGTTTCCGTTGGTGGATATTAACCCTCAAAAATTTGTGGATATACCTTCCTGTAACAAAAACGATTTTCAGAAAACAACGATTCGGGTGTATCATAATTCAAGTGTTATATTACCTGTTGTCCAATAAAAAAATCAAAGATTTAGACATTCCCATCCAGGAAAAACTATATCGGCTTGAAGTATTATTCATTGACGATTCCGGGAATTGGTTTTATTTGTTCAGATAAATTCATAAACAATGAAATCCGTATTTGATAAAGAGACAAAAGACGAGGTTATTAACAGAATTAATTTGCTTACCATCAACAACAAAGCTCAGTGGGGTAAAATGACAGTTGCGCAAATGGTCAGACACTGCTGCCTTTGTGAAGAATATTATTTTGGTAATATAAAAATTAAAAGAGCTTTCCTGGGACGAATACTTGGAAAAGTTGCGATCAGGGCAATATTAAAAAATGAAAAATCGGGTCTGATGAAAAATTCACAGACCTCACCCATACTCAAAGTGGATGAAGGCCTGACAAACCTGGAACAAGAAAAAGAAAAATGGAAATCATTAATAGAACGCTATTCAACCTTTGACAAAGAGAAGTTTAAACATTGGTTCTTTGGCACAATGACAAAAGAGCAATTGGGTCAATTTATTTACAAACATTCCGATCACCATTTGAGACAATTTGGGGTATAAACGAACTAAACACTTTACCGACGGAGGGACTCATCTCTGCCACCCTGCAACTTCCCTTTGAAAAATATTTCCAAAAAAATTTGTTTTGTAACTTTTATGTTACATATCTTTACGTAACTTTTAAGTTACTCTTTATGCAAAAAGAAATCAATCAGACTTGGTTTTTCAGGCAGTCACCGGGCGAAGTATGGGAATATCTAACCCAGCCCGAACTCATTGAGCAATGGCTTATGAAAGCAGATTTTCAACCCGTTGTAGGGCATAAATTCCGCTTCACATTTCAGCCAAAGCCTGGCAGTGTATATGAAGGCGTTGTAAATTGTGAAGTACTGGAGGTAAAACCATTTACCAGGCTATCTTATACCTGGAACGGCAGAACAGAAGATAAAAGCAGGAGTTTTCATTCAACAGTGGTTTGGACTCTTGTCCCAAAAGATTCGGGAACGGAATTGCAGCTCCGGCACAACGGATTAGAATTTCTGGATGATATTCTCAATCACACCAATGGCTGGATCAATTGTGTAAAACGACTTGAAGAACATATCAACTTAACAAATGCCAGATAACAGATACATAAAAACGATTTATTCTGTAGCAATTGAAGTGGTAAATTCTCCGCACAAAGTTTTCAATCATCTTATCCACGATGTTTCGAAATTCTGGCCCGAAGAATTTGAAGGAGAATCCTCACATCTGAATGATGAATTTGTATTCAGAACAGGAGATTCGCATTATTCAAAAAACAAAGTAGTTGAATTGTTGCCCGATCGAAAAATCACATGGCTCGTGACCGATAGCAGACGCAAAACAGATAATTATAGCTGGACAGGGACAAAAATGATTTTTGAATTAAATCCTGAGGGTGGCAGTACCCGGCTCAAATTCACTTACGATGGTCTTGTTTTTGAGAATGAACGTGAGAGGTTAGTCCAGATATGCGATATCGTCATTAAAGAAAATTTATTCAGGTTATTAACTAATGGAAAGTGAATTTATAAATCTGGCAAAATGGAAAAGAAAAATTAATTCCACACTGATGCGTATTCGTCACAAATTTTTCCCGGCAGAATACTCCTCAATCCCTACAGGTTCCTGATACCTGCTGAAATTGTCTTGGATTCAAAAAAAAACCACAACTTGCCCCGCTCTTGCAGGATAGGAACATAGCGACATAGAAAACACATAGCTATGTGAACCTATGTTCTTGTATTCATTGCAGAAAGAATGAAATATATCTCCTGAAAACCTGCGTATATTTAAGTGCGGCTTTAATGCCGAATGACTTAGTATCAAAAATATTCTACCGCTTCCTGACACCTTATGAATACGTAAAATCTTTTAAGGCAAAATACTTGGAACAGGCTCATATGAAAAAAGGAACATTAAGAATTTGTGAAAAAGGACATAAATACTATAAAAGTACAGACTGTCCCGCCTGCCCTGTTTGTGAAAAAGAGAAAAAAACCAAAGAGGGTTTTCTTTCAACACTTGGCGCACCAGCAAGAAGAGCATTGGAAAACCAGAAAATTCTTACGGAAAAAGAATTATCCAAATATTCCAAATATGAAATTTTGAAATTACACGGGATTGGACCCAGTTCGATTCCCGGGCTGGAAAAAGCATTAGCCGTTAAAGGGCTTTCTTTTAGAAAATAATTTGCATTTAAATCAATCAATGAAAATTTATGAAAGATTATTTGTTTCTATTCAGAGGCGGACTTGATTTTACGAAAGCGCCAAAGGAACAGGTTCAGCAGGTTATTTTGAAATGGCAGAACTGGGTGGAAGAACTGACAAAAAAAGGAATTTATAACGGAGGAGAACGTCTGGTAAGAAATGAAGCTGCTGTAATAAAAGGCAGGTCTAAGCAAATTACAGATGGCCCTTATATTGAAAGCAATGAATTAGTGGGAGGCTATATCAGTATAAAAGCAACTAATTTGCAACAGGCTGTCGAAATCGCTAAAGGCTGTCCTATTTTTGATTTTGATGGTAATGTCGAAGTAAGGGAAGTTATCAAAATGTAAACAAGGGACAGATTTAACAATATTAAAAGTAAATGTTTGAGCAGTTTAGAAATAAATTTCCGCTTGATAATAAAAAATGGGAAGAGTATATAAGTTGTTTCAAACGCCTTAAAGTTCCTGCCAGAACTATACTTTTAAACGAAGGTGAGATTTCAGGAAAGCTTTTTTTGATTGAAAAAGGAAGCATCCGGGTATGGTTTAACAATAACGGGAAAGAGGTCACATTTCAATTTTTTTTTGAAAATAATGTGGTCGCTTCAGTTGAAAGTTTTAGAAAAAAAATTCCAAGTCCAGTTACCATTGAAACGATTGAACCAAGCCTTGTCTGGTGTATCCACAAAATTGATATAGACAGAATCCTGCAAGAAATAAAGGAGATGCCTCAGTTACGAGATATGTTTATCAATGCCATATTTGAGCGAACATTTGAATATATGAAACATTTTTTTTCATCTATTAAAGATACGCCGCAGCAACGCTATCTTAATCTCCTGAAAGAAAAGCCTCAAATTGTAAAGCGTGTTCCCCAACATTATATCGCCTCCTTTTTAGGCATTTCTACCGTCCACCTGAGTCGCATAAAAAATAAGTTGGCTAAAGGAAAAGACTAGGCTGAATTTGATAACAAATGTTATCGCCTGCACAAATCCTGACTAATAATTTTGTTCTTCAAAAGTAATTCAACATGAAAGCTGCAGTAATGTTTCAAAAAGGCGAAATGCCGCGATACGTAGAAAATTATCCTGAGCCAATCGCTCATAACGAAAACGAAATTGTAATTTCAGTAAAAGCCGCTGCCATTAAGCATCTGGACAAATCAAAAGCAGGTGGCAAACATTATTCCGCCAAAGGCGATATCCGGCAGGCAAAAGTAATTGGCGGTGACGGCGTGGGCATATTGAGAAATGGAACAAGAGTTTTTGCATTGGGAGTTAGCGGAATGATTGCAGAAAAAGCCATTGTTGATAAAAGCAGAATGATTCAATTGCCGGAAGCAATCGATGATAATATAGCCGCTGCTTTGCCAAATGCAGTTGCGGGTTCAGCGATGGCGCTGCGCTTCAGAGCAAATATGAAAGCAGGTGAAACAATCCTCATCAATGGGGCAACAGGATTTACCGGCAAAATCGCTGTTCAGATCGCCAGGCACTACGGAGCAAAAAAAATTATTGTTACCGGGAGAAACCAGCAATCCCTGCAATCCCTATTGACATCAGGCGCAGACGAAATCATTTCCCTGAAACAGGACGATAAAAGTTTTATTGAGCAAATCAAAAAAATGCACAATAACACGCCTGTAGATATCATTATTGATTATTTATGGGGCCATCCTGCAGAACTTATCCTGGAAGCATTAAAAGGAGAAGGTTCCTTCACACATAAAACAGCTTTTATCTCTATTGGAGCTGTTGCAGGCAACAATATCCAGCTGTCGGCTGAAATATTGAGAAGTGTTAATTTGCAATTATCAGGTTCAGGTTTAGGCAGCTGGACAAAAGATGAAATGCAAAAATTATTTACTGAAATCATTCCTGAAATGTTTCAGCTCGCTGCGAATGGCAAATTAAAAGTTGAAACTCTGAACGTCCACTTACGGGATATTGAAAAGTTATGGGAGATGGAAGTGCCGGATGGTAAAAGATTGGTCGTAACAATCTGACAGATCATGATCAAAAAAATCATGGCGTGATTATCATAAAAATATAAACCAGAAAAATAATCAGCAATGCCACTCCCTGCAGGATACTCGTCCTGCCTGTTCTGAGGGAAAGGATAATTACAAACAGGGAGAGAAAAAATAAAACCGAAGATTTAACATCGATTCCCAGGGTCATCGGTGTGTTTGTGACGACAGCAAGGACAGAGACAGTAGGA
>DATJXY010000006.1:0-165426 GCA_035499855.1 Puia sp.
GAATCGCAATGCGACTAATAAATTCTTATTTTTATCGCGAAATGGACGGAGAAGTGCCAGAGTGGTTGAATGGGACTGACTCGAAATCAGTTTTACGCCTTATCAGTGTAACGGGGGTTCGAATCCCTCCTTCTCCGCAAGGGAAAATTTTCGCGCAAGGTTAACAGAAATAAAGAGACTCCTTTCCTCTGCCAGCTCTGTGCGACATATCTTGATTTACCAGGCATGCCATCTCAAAACTTATATTGTGTAGTTTTAGGATGAAAAGTTCTCCAGGAATGCCAGAACTCCTGGTATGCCTGAACGGGTATTAATTGTTCTCCTTTTAGCGGACCGTCAATACAAATCCCATTCATGTTCCAGGTGGAATTTGTATTATTATCCTTTATCAAATCAGACTGATTATCCTTTAGGAATTGTAATGGGTTCCCTTTTACTATCCTCGACCATACATGAAAAGTTGCAGTGTCTTTTTCGAGCACAATTACGAGAGGCAGTCCTGGCAGTGAATCTTCCAATATTTTTTTATCGACCAGTTCATTCCAGTCATAGGCTCTCGCTTCATTGTTGTGCGCAATTCCAATAACCCATGATTTGAATTTCCATGAAGCAGAATCTCTTTTTTCCAAATCGCCATCAATCGTACCCTTATCAAAATCGGCAAGGTTCTCGTATCTCTTTTTGAAAATTGTGTCGGGTTGAAGGATCAATGAATTTGGATATTGCAGTAACCATGCAGCCAATACCGATTGCCTCGAAGGTATTTCCATAAGCGCTGTACCTGCCAGCGGACCGGCTGCAGCCACTCCCGTTTCCTGTCGCCACCAGCTTTTAGTATTTGCATCTTCAAACATTGCGTTGAAATGATCCATGCCGACCAGTCGGAATGTTTCTATCTTTCCATTTACAACGGGACTAAAAACTCTTCCGGTCCTGCAAACTGTGCAATAAGTTACCATTACCGGTGTGTTTCCAATCGTATCCCTGACCTGGTGATGATATCCGATCAACTGGATCGGATAAGCTTTTGCTTCTCCATTGATCACAACACCGATCACTAATTTATCGGCAGATATTTTGTTATCTGCAGCAGTTGCGAAATTCTTATTTCTCGGCTGATAAAACATTTTATCAGCCTGAAAACGGAAATTAACAAAATAAAAAATTAAACCATACAATATGATTACGATGCTTAACAAGATTTTTTTCCAGGTTTTTGAATTCCGCATCACATATATCACTGGAAAAAGAACCATGAGCAATCCCAGGATTCTGATCCAGATTAAATTTCCATTTAACCAATATGCAAGCTGAATGGTGTTCCTGTATTGACTTCCCGGAAAAGGCATGATCAGATAAACACGCAGTATCTCGGGAATAAACAAAAGAAGAAATCCAATCGCCAGAAGGAGCTTTCTCATAGTAATTATTTTGGTAATTCTAAGATAGTTAATACATCATAGATCTGGAAAAATACTCAATCAGGGAAATAGATTTCAAGAAACAAAAAATAAACTGGTAAGGAAATTGCTGCCTGATTAGAAAATGGATTCTAATTGTTCACTTAAAAATTAACATTATGACAACAAAGCAAATTGCAAACCGCCTGGTTGAACTTTGTCGCGAAGGAGAATTTGAGAAAGCACAAAAGGAATTATTTTCAGATTCCGCAATTAGCATTGAACCTGAAGCAAGCCATGGTTTTGATAAAGAGACGAAAGGATTGAATAAGATTATTGAGAAGGGACATAAATTTCAATCGATGATTAAGGAAGCACACGGAAGTACAGTGTCAGATCCGATTGTAACAGATAACTGCATTGCATTTGGATTGAACATGGACCTGACGATGAAGGATCGCGGACGGACAAAAATGGGAGAAGTCTGCCTCTACAAGGTGAAAGACGGGAAGATTGTTTCGGAACAGTTCTTTATGTAGCGACGAGCTTAGTGATTCAGAAATTAATGGCCGTTCATCGGAGCTCTTATGAAAATCCGATCCGCGGCCATTGATATTATCAATGGAGATCTATGTATTTCTGTTCACCAATGTGTTGAAAATTTGCCACATATTCATAGAGGCATAATAGCGATAGACGGAAATTTTGATTACATTCGGATTCCAAAAACTAAATATGAGAAAAAGCATTTTTATTCTTATTCTTTTGCTTTCAATTTTCTTTTCAGTACCAGCACAAACTATCCAGGAAAAATTAGGGTATCCGAAAAATACTAAACTGCTGATCATACATGCAGATGATATCGGAGTTTCTCATTCAGAAAATATGGCGAGTATTGCAGCTTTGGAAAAAGGCTCTGTAAGATCAGGAAGCATTATGGTGCCCTGTCCCTGGTTTCCTGAAATTGCTGCTTATTTCAAAACACATCCCGATGTGGATTTGGGAATTCATTTAACGTTGACAAGCGAGTGGAAATATTATCGCTGGGGCCCTGTGTCAGCAAAAGATCAGACAGGCAGTATTAGCAACAACAAAGGTTTTTTATATAATGATCTGGACAGCCTGGGGAAAATGGCGCAATTGAAAGATGTAGAAAAAGAACTAAGGGCCCAGATCGAGCGCGCGATTCAGTTCGGGATTTACCCAACTCATTTGGATTCGCATATGGGTTCCTGTTTCTTCAATAAAGAATATTTAAAAATATATCTACAGTTGGCGAGAGAATATCACCTGCCCTGCCTGTTAAATAAGGATGGATTTAAACTCGTATATCATATAGATATCAGCGATCTGATCACTGATAAAGATGTTTTGGTCGACAGAATTTTTATGGCAACTCCGCCAGATTATGCAAAAGGAATGGTCAATTATTACACAAGAGTGTTGAACTCCTTGCAACCCGGGCTCAGTTGCATTTTATTGCATGCTGCATATAACAATGACGAAATGCAGGCTGTAACAATCGACCACCCGGATTATGGAGCTGCATGGCGCCAGGCTGATTTCGATTTTTTTACGAGTGATGCCTGCAAAAAATTATTATCAGATCTGAATATTCATGTGATAACCTGGAAAGAAATAAGAGATAAACTGATATCTAATCATTAATGGAAATATTGCAGCGGCATAAATAATATTCTTATGGCTGTCCTATCTCAAATTTTAAAACACAAGATTGTCGCCATCATTCGTGGAGCTGCACCCGATGATGTTTTGAAAATCGTCGAAGCCATTCATGCCGGCGGAATCAGGCTGGTTGAAATTACTATGAATTCACCCGGAACCTTAAAACTTATTGAAAAAATTTCTGTCAGCATGCAAGACCGGGTGTTGATCGGAGCGGGAACGGTTTTGGATGCAGAAACAGCGAAGGCAGCTATTGAAGCAGGCGCGAAATTCATCATCTCCCCTTCTATCGACCCTGCGACGATCCGGATGACAAAAAATCATGATACGGTAAGTATACCCGGGGCTTTTACACCCACCGAAATTCTATCTGCGTTTAGTCATGGGGGTGATATCATTAAAGTTTTCCCGGCCAGAATGGGGCCGGATTATATCAGGGATATCCGCGGACCGCTTCCACATATCCCGCTGATGCCAACCGGAGGCCTTAGCCTGGAAAATATTGCCGAATTTCAGAAAGCGGGAGCCATAGCATTTGGCATCGGCAGTAAGCTGGTGAATACAAAAAACAAAATGACTGATGAATATTTGTCCAAACTCAGGGATGATGCTTCAAAATTCGTTCATTCGGTCGCAGATAGAAATTGATTTTGATTTCTAAAATTTCTGGCTATGGAGGCGCGGAAACCACTTCGTGTCTCCCTGGCTTATTATAACCATTAAAACAATGCATGATCAGGGAGAATTTTTGAGTTGCGACTGGGGCACTTCCTCATTCCGGTTGAAACTTGTAAAGATAGCAGGTCTTGAAATTATTGCAGAATCATCGACGACGAATGGTATAGCCCGTACATATGAGTTATGGAAACGAATGAATGAACCGGAAGAAAACAGGTTTGCATTTTATGCACGAAATATCAGCCATCAAATAGAGAAGATCGGCCAGCAAACAGGTCGTTCAATGGACAATATTCCTGTTATCATATCCGGCATGGCTTCATCCAATATTGGCATGATTGAGCTGCCCTATAAAAAAATTCCATTTAAGCTGAATGGATCTGACCTCTTGATGCAGAGATATGCAGCTACGGAAAATTTTAAACATGATGTATTGATTATTTCAGGAATCAGCGGAGACCAGGATGTGATGCGAGGTGAAGAAACACAGATAACAGGAATTGAAAATATTCCTTCAGGCGATTGGATCTGTATTTTACCGGGAACCCATTCGAAACATGTGAAAGTAAAAAATGGATTGGTTGTGGATTTCAAAACATTTATGACAGGAGAATTTTTCGAATTGTTATCGACCAAAAGTATTCTGGCAGGGTCGATAGAGAAAGGAGCTGATCCTGCTAATAAAAATAATCTTTCAGCTTTTGAAAAGGGGATCAGAACCGGAATTGAATCGAATCTTTTGCATAGCAGTTTTATTGCCAGGACAAATATTTTATTTAATAAATTATCCAGGCAGGAAAACTATTATTGGCTGAGCGGTTTATTGATTGGGGCTGAGCTTACTGAATTGACCCATCTTCATGAATACAATATAGTGATCGTTGGGAACCAGGAGCAGCTCTTATCTTATAAAGCAGCCTTTGAAATATTGAACCAGCTTGCAAAAACACCGATCCCCGTATTACAGGATTCGGATAAAGCAATTATCCGGGGCCAGTCAAGAGCGATGATGAATCAGAAAAAATAAACTTTGACTTTAATTAATCTCCAGGTCATCCTTTGGCGGCAATTTTGGAAAAGGATGATGCGGCTCTAACTGATACCAGTAAACGACAGAAGAAATATGATCCTGGAGTGGCAGGTATCTTCCGTCATGACGCCAGCCCAGATCCTGGATTGTTACTCTCAGATTTTTGTCAAAACGAACGGGATCGGTTATATGCCAACGGTATAATCCGAAACGTTGCATCACATTATAGTGGCCGTCTCCCCGAATAACCTGAGCAAGACCGGTGTAAGGTGTATTGAATTCTGTATATCCCGAAGTCTCCACACCCGCATCATTTTTTTTATGTGTATCAAAATCATAAGACCCGCAGAAATAATCCTCGGTACCAGTACCGCAAATGGTTGGAAACTGCGTGTCGCCGTCCATATAGAATTTAATCTCTCCTTCTCCCCACCATCCATTGTTAAATGCACCATATGCAATATAAGTTCCGACATATTGTCCTTTGCCATTGATACTGTCGACAAGCGTATAGTTTTCTTTGTAAGGTACTGAATGAACGCTCCGGAATTGCGCATGGAAATAAGCGGCATCTGAAGGGACTTCTGTTTCCAAATAATCCACCTGGTAATATAAAACCATATCCTTGTCATCCATATTCTCCATTGTGATCTTGCATTTTTTTCTGAAAGGCATTGGCCAATAACAATTGAAAGCGCTGCCGGGATTTACGCAAACAGCGAGCGAACTGAGGGGAGAATATTGATCCCAACCCATACAAAAAAAATCTCCCACAGGTGTTTCAACGGAAGGTTGCATTTCATCATCCCAATAGATGCGGAAAATAGAATAGCGCCAGGTGCCTGTCGGCGTCATCCAGATATGCTGAATAGAACCTGATCCATCAATTTCAGCCATGGTAAAAGTCGAATGAGCTTTGATCACTACACTCGGGCTAACTTTCCATCCCTGGCCCAAATCTCTTGATGGCCCCGAACCGGTACCTTTTGTTGATTTGCCACCCTCACCCTTTGCCCCGGTAAAATTTTCAGGACTGATTGAACGGCTTTTGGCATCAGACAAGCGATAGATATTGCTCATATTGGCATCAATGCCATTAAATTTTTGCTGGGCATTTGACAGAAAACAAAAGAGCAAAAGCGCATATACAGCAACGATAGATTTTTGCATGAGTTAAAATTTATTTATTATAAACCTGGCTTTATAGTCGTTGCCAGTGTACTGGTTTCGTCGACAAGATGCCCCCTCCATCCATAATACAAAACGACAAAAAAACAAATCAGGGGTGCTATATATGCCCATTGTATGCTTCCGGTTCTGTCGGAAATCAGACCCATACATACTGGCACGAATGCGCCGCCTACAATAGACATCACAAGAAATGAAGAAGCTATTTTTGTTTCTTCTCCAAGTCCCTTAATGCCCAGTGCAAAAATGGTGGGGAACATGATGGACATAAAAAAAGGAACGGCCATCACTGCATATACTGCTGTTGAGCCAGTCGTTACCAGAGCGATAGTGAGCAGCACGATATTAATGATTGCGTAGAAAGAAAGAAGTTTTGCCGGCCGGATAAATCGCATTAAAAATGTTCCGGCGAATCTTCCTAACATAAATCCGGCCATCGCAATATAACCCCAGAGATATGCTGCTCTTTTTTCAGGCATTTGCATAGTATATTTTGAAAACCGGATAAAAAAACTACCAACACCAACCTGTGCACCGACATAAAAAAATTGTGCGATGATTGCCCAGGTAACATGTTTGTGCCGGAATATATTCAATGAAAAAGATTTTTTTTCATCATCGGCATCCTTCTCACTGATTTCAGGAAGATGTGTAAAGAAAAATAATATGGCGACAATGAATACAACTGCCGCAATCACCATGTAAGGTATTTTTACCGTATTCGCTTCAAATTGTAAATAGTTATTAAGTTGATCTGCCGACATATCATTTAATTCTTTCTGCGTGTGTTCGATTCCGGAAAGAATAAATTTACCTCCCAAAATAGGCGCGACCACCGCTCCTACTCCGTTGAAAGATTGCGCGAAATTCAATCTTTGTTCGGAAGTGGCTGCATCTCCAAGTTTAGTGATATAGGGATTGGCTACTGTTTCCAGAAAAGTGGCACCACTTGCAATGATAAACAATGCTGTCAAAAAAAATGTGTAGCTGCGGGCGGAGGCCGCAGGAACAAATAATAAGGCGCCGGTTGCATACAATAATAACCCGAATAAGATTCCTTTTTTATATCCGTAATGATGCATGAACCAACCGGCAGGAAGCGCAATGCTAAAATAACCAAGATAGACAGAGGTATCGATCAATGCAGATTGCAGATCGCTGAGCTGACAGGCTTTTTTTAAATGCGGAATAAGGATCGGGTTTATATTATGCAAAAAAGCCCAAAGGAAAAAAAGACTTGTTACCAGCGCAAAGGCGATTACGATTTGATGTTTTTTAGCCGATGAGTTTGTCTGGCTCATGCAGTCGTTTGTTTTTTTATTGCTACTTTATTTCTCAATGTCCCGATTCCTTCGATGGTGATATCAATTTTATCTCCGGGTTGCAGGGTAAATTCAGGCGGGGGCACCATGCCTGTACCTGTCATCAGGAAACATCCATATGCAAAATCAGATTCACGGAACAGAAATGAAGCAAGTTCGGTTAAGGATCTTTTCATCCGGCTCAACTGGATGGAATCTTCAAACATTATTTTCTCCCCGCGTTTTATGATGATGCTGATGCCTGTATTTTTTGATATCGGTTCCTGCGGAACAAAAAGACAGGGCCCCAGTGCAGCGCTTCGTTCATAAACTTTTGCCTGGGGGAGATAAAGAGGATTTTCTCCCTCGATGCTTCTTGAACTCATATCATTGCCTGCGGTATAGCCCTGGATTTCTCCAAAAGAGTTGATATATAAAGTAAGTTCCGGTTCCGGAACATTCCAGGTGGAATCATTCCGGATATATACTTCACCGTTATGAGCGGCCACACGATGTGGAAGTGCTTTGAAAAATAGTTCAGGCCTTTCGGCTTCGTAGACTTTATCATAAAAATCTGCTCCGCCGGATGATTTTGATTCTTCCATTCTGGCATCGCGGCTACGCAAATAAGTGACGCCTGCAGCCCAAACTTCCTGTTTGCCAATGGGCGCCTGTAATTCTGTATTGATCAAAGAATCGAAGCTCGAATCATCAATCCGTTCACTCTTCTCTGTTTTTTTTAATAAATGAGAAAAAAGATTTTTCCGGTTGATTAATTCATCCCAGTCCTCATGCAACATATAAACATCCATGTTGTTTTGGAGCAGGATACCTTTTGATGTTTTAAATAGTTTCATTGTTTATACCTCCGGGGTTCTTCAAAACCCCGGAGGTTATTTATTTTGATCCTCTTGGCTTTGAGTCTCGTAATTAACTAATTAAGTTTATACCTTCTTTAAAATCTTATATTCTTTATTATGATTGAACCTCCGGGGTTCCGGAGAACCCCGGAGGTTTGAAGATCACCATTTTTTTAATTCATCCAGGTTCACACCGAGCAATTGTGTCGCCAATTCACTCAGCTTTTTATAATCACCCTGGAAATGACAGGTTGTTTGTTTGTATTCCTGAATTTCTCCTTTTTTCAATTCTTTCACTGCAGAAGATGATTCTATCTCATAAAAAGGACCTAATTGGGACCCATCCTGCTGCGGGCCATCATTATATGAATTGATGACATCTCCTCTGTAAGGTTCTTTCTGCAATTCCCATTTTGAATTGACATAAGAAGCATTCTTATCTACTTCCGGAATAATAATTGTCAGAATATTCTTTGAAAAATCAAAACTTCCGGCAATGGGTTTGGCAACAATGGGAGAAATACCAATCTTTCCTCTTGATTTCCCGTCGCAGCGGAAATATAAAATACTGTCTTTAACCTGGAGCCTGTCAGGTGAGATGGCGCCAAAATAATTATCGGTTATATATGACCGTGCATTCGGCAACGAATGGAAGGGAATAATCACCTTGGTCTGATCCGAAGGATTCATCATTCCCAATAACCAGATCGACAACAATCCTTTATTTTTTTTCCAGTCTTCTTTTCCTGTATTTTTCACCTGGTTGTCGCTTTCAAATGCTACATAGCTAATACCTGTTGGAATAGCTGTCTTCAATCTTTGTTCCAGTTGGTTTTTATTAAGGAGACTGATTTTTCTGGTAATCTCAATATCGAAATCCGTTCCGGAATAATTCGAAAAACTTGCAGCTTTGGAAAATACAGCATGCGATTTATCTGATTCGACAAGATCATAAGTCATGGTATCGATAAATGCAGGCACCCACCAATGAGCCAGGTTGAATGAATCTCCTTTTTTGAAATAAATAGAATACTGACCGCCTTCAGGTCCCAGCCAAAATCTTTCTTCTCCTCCAACGGGATTGATATGCTGTTTTTTCTGACCCGACGCAATCAGCTCGTAATTGATCCATCCAAAACTACTTCCACTGTCACCGGCTGCAGTGCTTGTCATGACCCTTCCCTGGTAATCGCCAGCTAAAAAAACTTTGGACAAACCAGAATCATCCTGCAACTCAACTGTCTTCCTTGTATTTTTCTTCAGAAACGAAGCATCGTATGCATAGCTGCCTTTTGAAGGTTCTTTGGGAGCTTCTGTCTTTGCAGTTTCTGTATTGTTATTGCAGGACGCGATGAGCGACAAAATGAAAATGAATTTTAAATTTTTCATGCAGCAAAATTAGTTTCTGGTTATCGTATGTTGTTTCCTTAGGGATATCTCCACCTATAAGGTATTCAAATATAAACACTGAAGGCTAAAAACTGTAAACTGTAAACTGCTATAATGAGATTCCTCTTTTCCAGGGAATAAAATCATCATGATGCAATGCATCTGCTTTTGCTTTCAACTCTCCGCTTGCAACTTTAATAACGTGCTCCAATATGCGTTCTCCGGCCTGCTCAATCGTTTCGGTTCCATTGATAATTGTCCCTGCATCAATATCGATGATATCATTCATTTTGTTATACAATTTGGTATTGCTCGATAATTTAAGCACGGGTGCAACCGGATTTCCCGTGGGTGTGCCCAACCCTGTTGTAAATAAAACAATATTTGCCCCTGCTCCTACTTCTGCAGTCGTGGATTCAATATCACTTCCGGGGGTACATAATAAATTTAATCCGGGCTTGCTGACTTTTTCAGGATAATCGAGCACATCTGTTACGGGAGAAGTGCCACCTTTTTTAGCAGCGCCTGCCGATTTGATGGCGTCAGTGATGAGTCCGTCGCGGATATTTCCCGGGGATGGATTTGCATAAAAACCTGACCCGGAAGCCGCTGCTTTTTCATTGTAGTTACTCATCAACTCCATAAATTTTTTTGCACTCGTTTCTTCTACACATCGGTCACTTAGTTCCTGCTCTACTCCGCAGAGTTCCGGAAATTCAGAAAGAATAACCGATCCTCCGATTGCGACCAATATATCGGAAGTATAACCGATGGCAGGGTTTACTGAAATTCCCGAAAATCCATCCGATCCACCGCATTCCAGACCAATACAGAGTTTACTCAATGGAGCCGGTGTTCTTTGTAATTTATTCGCTTCCACAAGCCCGGCAAAAGTTTGCTTGATCGCTTCCTGTAATAACTGCTGTTCATTTCCTACCTGCTGCTGTTCGAGCACGACAAGCGGTTTCGAAAAATGAGTATCTCTTTTTGCAATTTCTTCCTTCAATAAAGCCACCTGCGCATTTTGACAACCCAGACTCAATACTGTTGCTCCTGATACATTGGGATGGGTGATATATCCGGCTAGTAAACCGCATAATGCCCTTGCATCCTGTCTCGTTCCACCACAGCCAAGCGTATGCGTAAGAAATTTAATGCCATCTATATTTGGAAATATTTTTGACTGAAGCTGATTACTTAATTCATTTATTGAAATATCTGCTGATAAAATTTCCTTTTCAGTTTTACCGGACTGATGCATGGATATCAATTGTTGTACCATTGCCTGGTAAGGCGATTGTTTTGGTTCATATCCCAATGCTTTCAGGAATGCTTCCTTCAAAACTTCAACATTTTTATTTTCACAAAAAACCAGGGGAATTACAATCCAGTGATTGGCTGTACCAACCGAACCATCAGCCCTGTGATAACCCATAAATGTTTTTTTCTGCCAGTAACTGGTATCAGGTTTATGCCAATCTGTTTTTCTTTTTTCCAGTTTATAAGTTCCTGTTGCATGTTTTATATTTTGTGTCGTGATCAATCCCCCAAGCTGAATGGGAGAGACTGCTTTGCCGACTAACACACCATACATGATGATGTCACCATCTGCAGGGATATCTGTAAGAGTAAATTTATGTTTGGCAGGAATATCGTTCGCCAAAGAATAACCGCAGTCTCCATTTTGAACAGTTTCTCCTTTTTTTAAATCAGTGAGAGCTACCGCGACATTATCTGCAGGATGAATTTTTAATGTTGTCTTATTCATGGCCACTGGTTAATCTTTTCTTTTGCAATATAAAGGAATCGGTTTTGAGAGCGAAAAATTTCACCGGCCGTTGTAATCTGCAATTGCCTCCGTTCCATACAGCTGTTCTTTAAATTTTAAGGAGGGAGATGGAATGAATGGACCGATATTTAATTTTTCCCATTTTTCATTGACAGATTGAATTGTTTCATCGTCGGCAACGATGATATTGGGCCAGTCGCGATGAAAATTATCCAGCTCGCTTGTTTTGATCGTTCCGTCAAATCCCATGCATGCAAAAATTTTTGAAGAAGCATGATGAGATGGTCGTTGACATAAAATATGATCCCGGTTTGGATCCAGGTTATTACAGAATCGCCACAATGCGGTTGTCAGGTCATTGGGATCAACAGTATGTTCCACATATAGAATTAACTTTACCGATTCAATATTTTCTACAGCATTGCAAATAGATTGATGTAATTCGCGGATATGACCTGTCCTGTTTTTTTTGACAGATAATATGATGCAGGGAATATCAGTTTGCAATAATGAAATATTGATGGATTTAATTTCAGGGAATTCAGTCATCATTCTGTTTGCATCCAATGCTTTATTGATCGATTCACTCTTTGATTCATATCCATCAGTTTTTTCTTCTTCAAATTTGAAAGTTCCATCGATGCACATCTTTCCTCCAAATCCTAATTTGCTGCAACTGTGATCGAGCACATCCATGGGCCCCTGTGAAAAATATATATCGGTTGCAGGGTTGAGATTTTTGAAAACATATTTTGCAAGAGCAGAATAATCCTGGATAGATACAGCTTCATCTGTCAATACAAGAATCTTGTTGAACATCATTTGTCCGGCTCCCCACATGGCATTCATCACTTTTTGACCCTGTCCTGCATATTCTTTATGTATCTGTGCAATGACAAGGTTGTGAAAAACTCCTTCTACCGGCATATCCATGTCCACCATTTCTGGCACCATCATCATTTTAATCGGAGCCAGGAAAATTCTTTCTGTTGCTTTTCCCAGCCAGGCATCTTCCTGCGGAGGAATGCCAACAATAGTGGCGGGATATACAGGGTTATTACGGTGAGTAATAGCCGTAACATGGAACTGTGGATACCAATCCGGTAAGGAATAATAACCTGTATGATCACCAAAAGGACCTTCCCAGATCAAATCTTCATTTGGCTCAACGTATCCTTCAATAATAAAATCTGCGTCAGCAGGGACTTCTATCTCAGGCTGGGTAATACATTTCACCAATTCCACTTTTTTCTTCCGGAGAAATCCTGCCAGCATGTATTCATCCACATTTTCCGGCAATGGCGCTGTGGCGCTGTATGCATAGACAGGATCGCCTCCCAATGCAACGGCAACGGGCATACGCTGATTGAGTTTTTTATAAACAGAAAAATGTTTTGCGCTTACCTTGTGTTTGTGCCAGTGCATACCGGTCATTGTCGGGCTAAATAATTGCATACGGTACATTCCCACATTGCGGATGCCTGTAAGTGGATCCTTGGTATGAATAATGGGAAGTGTGATGAAAGCGCCACCATCTTTTGGCCAACAGGTGATGATGGGGAGTTTTGTTAAATCAGGAGTCTGCATAATAATTGCCTGGCACTCCCCTCTCCCGCTCTTAACTTTCGGCATCCACCCCGCAAACTGGCTCAGTCTCGGAAGTAGTTTTAGTTTATCAGTAATGCTTTCTTTAGGAGCAGATAATAATTTGAATAATCCCTCTATTTCTTTTGCAACATCATCCAGATGTTGAACTCCCAATGCCATGCACATACGTTTTTCGCTGCCATACGCATTCATCAGCACCGGAAAATCATATCCTGTATTTTCGAACAGCAATGCTTTCCCGCCCTTGCCGCTCTTACTCATGCGGTCGGTGATTTCCGCCATTTCCAGTTTTGGATTGACATAAGTCCTGATGCGAACTAATTCCCCTGCTTTTTCCAATGCATGAATAAAATCCCCCTGGTTCCTGTAGGCCATCCTGAATAATTTCAGGTGCAAGTTAGGGATTGCGCGAATTAGTGATTTCGGGATTTTGAGATTTACTAAAATTCAAATCTCAAACTTACTAATCAATATCAGTAAACTTTTTTCGGTGGACAATCGATCCTTCCTCTTCCATAATATGGATCTTTTTTGGAGACAAGAGCGATGCTGATCCTGATGCCGGTAAAATAATACCAGTCTTTATATTTGGCGCTGCCGCGCAGGGTACCCGCTCCGGGATAGTTGGGATCTCCTCCTTTCAGTTCTCCTCCCCGATAGGCCATTTCTACCGCTTTTGATCCCTTTGCAGCCAAAAGGATATCATGATCCACATATGAATTGCTCACATCATCGAGATAATCGGTAAATAATTTTCTGAAACTAATCTCGTATGCCAATACCACATTGTCGGTTATGCGCAGTTTGACCCCGGCGCCAAAAGGGATTGCTATCTGGTAAAGATTATATGGTTTTATATTGGGGTATTGAGGAAGTCCCTCCCCTTCTGTACTTAGTGGTTGTAAATAGACTTTATTGCCTGAACTGTCAAAAGCATATGGGTTGAAATGATATAGCGCTATGCCCGCGTTTATATAAGGTGTGAAGCGGCTTCTGGAAATATCAAAAAAATTGTATTCACCCAAAACATTTAATTCGACAATCTGTGTCTGGAAACTAAGATTACGGAATTGCAGACTGGGTTTATTGTATTTGTCAGCAGCTCCGACCTTCATCAAACTAATATTTGAGAGTACAGAGATCCTCGGCGTAAGATCGTATTGGGCTCCCAAGGCAAAAGCGGCATAGGACTGATCGAGCGTAAATGATTTACTCTGCAGATCTCCTGAATAATTTGAAATGCCACCTGAAAGATTTATATGCCAGCGTTGTGCCTGCAGGAAAGAAGGAACTATAATTCCGAGCAAAAGAATTTTCTTCATGATTTCTGATTTCGTTACCGGTGAATGGCCTTGCAATGAATACGGATTCCGTCAGCAAAAGGTTGGTTACAAAGGAGATTGGAAACAGAAGATTGGAAAATTCACGGGATTAAACGCAAGGATTGAGCCAATTATTGAGCGGATGGCGTTAAAAATAATAATAATTCACACTTTTTGCAAGAAGGTGGACAAACATTTTCTATACACTTTTTTTTAAACCAAAAAAGCAAAATATTATGGAGTTATCATTCATAAAATATTACTCTGCAATTGTTTACAATTTGCATCTCCGGCATCAAAAAGCGGCGACCCAGTATCAGGCGCTTGTCTTCTATTATTAATTATAGCTCGTAATTTAAAATTGAGTTTCTTCCCAAAAAACTCCCGGAAACGATTTTCTGATGATCACGGTAATGCATCCACGTAAACGGGTTGCATATCAGTATAAATTTTCAATATAAAAATTTTACAAAAGACTGCCAGCTACCAATTTTCAGACCGGTATTAATTCGAACGGCCGGATCCATCCCATCCCCCCATCGCGTTGTCCGCCGCCAAGCAATCCGAAAAATTCAACCGCATGAGATGTATGCACGGCATCCGCAAATTGCCCTGCAAACATAAATCAGTTAAAGAGCAAATAAAGGCTGTGGCTGCTCCATTTAAAGGGATAAATGCGACGAGTGACCCCAATCTTGTTAATAATTTGCATGTCTGATTGAATCCTTATAGATTTGGTTTTTCAGGAATGCTTATGCGAAAGACAACCCTGCTAACAGCCCTAACTGCCCTGATATCTTTTTTTTCCTTCGCGCAGCCGGCTTCGATAGGAAAGATCAGTGAAGCGACATCTATGGAAAGAATGAAAACCAATCTTTACTGGCTTGCCGGTGATGAATTGAAAGGAAGATTAATGGGAAGCCATGAGGATACAGTTACTGCTCAGTTTGTGGCCGACTGGTTCAAAAAATGTCAGCTCGCAGCGCCTTACAAAAATGGAACAGATTATCTCCAGTCCATCACTGTATTGAAACTGACTCATGATGATTTCATATCTGTTTCGGGTAAAAATTATAAGTTGTTTGATGGATGGTATACCAACCCTTCTCAGGTTGATTCACTTAAAGCAAATAATATCCCCGTTGTTTTTTCAGATTATGACTTTGGTGATACATCGTACAACAATTTTAGAAACGCTGAACTCAGCGGAAAAGCAATTGTCATACTTCTTCATGGAAGTAACACTGCTTTTAATACCAATTCCAGAATAGCACTGAGTAAAATATTGAAAGAAAAAGGAGCGCTTGTTGCATTTGTTTATATGCCGAAAGCCGGCGATCAGATGATAAAAAATCTCTCAGCAGGATCTTTTCATTCTTTTTATAAAAACGTGGGTAGTAACAATTCAAATGCACCCTTAATTCCGGTTGCGGTTTTGGGTGAAGAAATCTGTAGTCTATTGTTATCGCAAAGTGGTTTGACGATAAATGATTTCAATGACAGCGTTCTGAAGACAAATCCATCTCATTGTATAAGTTCAAAATCTTCTTTGTCAATTCAGTTTACGCAGTCCTGGTCTGAGGAACACGCACCCAATGTGATTGGAATCATAAGAGGAACAAATGATGCAGCAGGATGGGTGCTCATTTCTGCACATCATGATCATGATGGCAAGAATGGAAATATCATCTATCCCGGAGCAGTCGACAATGCGAGCGGCACGGTTGCGCTCATGGAACTGGCTGCCCTGATGCAAAAAGCCATTCAAAACGATTACCGGCCCAAGCGGACCATCGTCTTTGCTTCATTCACAGGTGAGGAAAGAGGACTTTTAGGTTCTTATTATTTCGCCGAACATCCGGTCTATCCTATCATCAATGCCTATGCGGTATTAAATTTGGATATGGTTGGAAGAGTGGATTCTTTTTACAGTGGAAAAAGAGCCGACAGTAATTACGCATATATATTGGTGAAAGACTCTCTGAACCGCGGACTCCGGAACTCCCTGTATACGGCCAACGAATCTTACGTGCAATTAAAACTGGATACTTATTATGAAGAACCGGATCATGTACTGAGAAGATTGCAGGGTTCGGATCAATATCCTTTTTTTCTCAAAGGAATTCCTTTTGTGAGGATTGATTGTGGTTTTTGCAAAGACTATCATCAGCCCACGGATACCCCCGATAAAATCAATTATGATTTGCTTTATAAGCAAACCAGACTGGCGTTTCTCACGCTTTGGAATATTGCGAATAATTAATACTCGTTATAATAGAAGCTGTTCCAGGAATAATACTGAGCAGAATAATGTGCGACAAACGAATTGATAAATAATTCTGCCATTGAGTAAATTTTTTTTTAATAAGAAATTGATTTATCTCAAGAAACATCTTTTTTATGCTGAAATTAACCGGTGCCATACTTGCAGAAACCGATTGGAGTCATTATCTTTCTTGGATATAGCTCCTAAAAATCCTAAAACAAAATGGAAAACGCACAAGTCGACCAGCTTACTGATTTTGAAGTAAACCTGATACAGGCCAGCTCTGGTAAACGATTTGCCAATTATATTATTGATGTGCTGATCTTCTACGCATTCATTTTTTGTTGCGGCTTTGTATTCGCAATAGTGGATACAAATCCCGACGATCACAATGAGGTTGCTTTAGTTATTGGCTCAATAAAAGGCCGGTTGATTGTATTGCTGTTCTATGGGATTTTTATGGGATTGATAGAAGGAATCTTCAGAGGCAAAACGCTCGGCAAACTTATTACAGGCACAAGAGTTGTCAACGAAGATGGAAGCCGTATAAACTTTCAATCTGCTTTTTTACGCGGTCTCAGCAGATCTGTCCCTTTTGAAGCTTTCAGTGCGCTCGGTGCTCCTTCTTATCCCTGGCATGACAAATGGACGAAGACATTAGTCATCGATGAGCGCCAATCAACTTTACCATAAGATTTGGATTTGCGATTCAAATACAGGCGCCCGGCCTGAGGTGGACCACTACCCGAAAAATTTGTAAATAAAAAAAGGCGACAAAATTGTCACCTTGATTTATTTGTCGGGTAGACTGGATTCGAACCAGCGACCCCTTGCACCCCATACAAGTGCGCTACCGGGCTGCGCCACTACCCGCCATACAAGTGCCCCGCCAGAGGCGGGACCACTACCCGAACTAATATAAAAATTATACCGTTTTTGGGGTTGCAAATCTAAGATAAAATACCAAGGGTAAAAAATGCTATTTATGTACATCGAAACTGAAGGAATAGCTGCCGGCCTTACCATCGCTATTGATTCCCTGGATGACAACCAGATATTTCCCCGCCTGGTCTGAAGTATAGAACTGGAGTTGTTTTTGTCCGCGCTTATCGGTTTTGATATCCGGCGTCCAGAACAAAACATTTCTGAAATCAGGCATCCGGCTATTGATCTGTTGCGGGGTTTCATATACAGGTGAATAGAATTCCCTTTGCAACTGAAGTCCCTCGTACTCTAACACCACAGTATTCGGATCAAATTGAAATCCTTCCAAATCTCCTTTGTAAGTTGTATAACTGACAATACCACTCGCCACCAACGGGCCCAGGAAATATTGCCTGTTCACGACCTCAATCTTTTTTACTTTCAATGGATCCATTGCAATGATTTTATCGGCATCGAAAACAGGAACTCCGTCGAGCAATACCAGCGGATCATCTTCAAAAAACAAACGATATGGATCATTCAATACCCGGAAATAAAATTTCTGCGAACGTTTTCTCAGTGAAACGCCTGCAATATATTCTCGCATCACTTCTTCCATTGTGTTGAAGCGGGTATATTCATCGAGGAAAAATTTCTTATCCGGAGTACCATAAAATGCAGTGCTGTCGATCATATCCGGTGCATCAAATTTTTGAAGGTTTTCTGTGAGATATGCATTTTGCACCTGTGTGCCGATACTGTGCGACAAGAGTTCATCCTGCACATTCTCCGAAATGCTGAATGGAGAAACAGGGACCGCAGAAAATTTTTCAGCAAAAGGACTCAGCACATCCAGGCGATGACTGCTGTCTTTTGTATAATCTGTTTCCAGAATAATTTCATTGGAACCATAGAAATTTTTGATATCGAATTGCAATTGCCCCTTATTATTGCTGACAGAAGTTCCTACCTGGTATTTTGTTCCCGGCACTGAAACATAGGTCAGTACATTTTCTGCCGGCGCTCCGGATTTTTTATCTGTAATTTTCCCGGTGATGATATGTCCTTCATATTCCGGCAAAAATTCAAAGACAGGCATTTTGTTTTGTAACACATCTTCCCAGCGGAATCTCCTCCATCCATGAGTGAGCATCAGGTTATCAGTTGCTTCATCCGCCTGCGCGTCTGAATTCGTCAGGTAATAAGATGGCGATTCAATATTTCCCTGCAGATCGGATGAAAGCCAGAGATAACTGACTATATCATTCTGTTCCGCGGATGTGAGTGTATCCGTGCGGTAAACAGACATGGACATATCAGCAACAGAAGGTTTGTCATTATCCTGCACATCGATATTAACGATTACTTTTTTTCTTGTCTGATATTCATCGAGGTTTGTATTTGCTAAAACTTTTAAACCGCTTGGTCTTTTAAAATAAAGTCGTTCACATATGGGTTGGCGCAGGTTATTAAAAACAGTCATCGATGAAATACCATCACCTAATTTATTTTTTTCTATCGTAAATACAGCTTTATTATCATTGACAGCCGACATTTCGGCAGCCTTAATGATTTGCCTGTTATGAACAATCAGGTAAACAAACTGGTTCGGGGTTTTCATATTGGTACTAACAGTCACGCGCACCTGATCTTTATTCGCATCTTCCACCTGCATCACATAACCTTGGTCATAGACCACGGGGAAATCGCCCAGCACCGCATTATTATTACCCATCCGGATGACGGCTTTGTATTTTTTATTTGCAGCGGGAGTAAATGAAAAATGTCCCATGCCAAACAAAAGCGGTTTGAAACTGGCAACTGTATTGTTATCCTGGTCAATGAGGGTACCAGTATAGTCGACTCCTTTTCCAAACTGATCGGTTACGCTGAATGCCACTTTGCTTTGAATACCGGCGACGAGGTTTCCGCCTTCCGGGAAAAAATGAATATCAAAAGCGGGAGCAGACGGAGCAGGGTTTTCAGCCAGGTTTCTTTGTGCATTGACGATCGTAATATTTTTTTCAAAATAGAAATCCGGACTGAAGTTTTTCATCCAGTTGGTGTACGCTCTCAGTTTATAATTCCCCGACTGAATGGAAAGCGGTATAAAAAAAGAACCCTTGCCACTACCCTCTTTCATTGCGATCTTGGCCTGCAGAACAGGTTTCTGGTCTTTGCTGATTATCTCCAGGTAAGCGATCTTGCTCAGGTCAAGCGGTTTGTTATAACTCGCATCAACATTGTAGACTTTAAACCAAACAATTTCTCCGGCTACATAAAAAGATTTATCTGTGTGAACGAATAGCTTTTCCTGCAATGCATGCGCACGATATTGATTGAGCTGCGACCCGATATCATTTGCGATATCAGATTGGGCTGATGCAGATCCGCAGACGAATAAAAAAAGAAAAAATATCCTGTGATTTTTATGCTTACAAATATTTAGAAACTGATTCTTCATTTTAATAAGTTCAAATAATTTAAAATAGATCAGGGCCAGTACGGTGGTTTTACCGGTGTTCCTCCGGCAAATGTGCAATCAACGCATGAAGGCAAAGCACCATAATAATCAGCAACTCCATAAGTATCCACAGGAAAATAACCCAATTCCCTGAAATAAAAATCCACACTATCAGGGGTCACGATTACTTCCTGACAGGGGGAAGGAGGATAATCCCATGCATTCACATCCTGGTTGGCTATAAAAATCCTTTGCTCCTGTACAGACGAAGCGCTGATAAAACCCAAAACGGGTTCGGCCGGATTGCTGACGCAATGTATATTCCCGTTAACCTGGCTCGGTTGCGGAGCGAAAATAGTCCCGGTCAGCTCCGTATTTTTTTTCTGATTCTGCCAGAAATCATACGCATCCTGGGTCAACGCAAACTGCTTCACCAGGATACTATATTTAACGCTGATTTGCTGCGACGTCTTTGGCACAAACATAATCGGCATCTGATAAATCACGTCCTGGCTCAATCCTGCTGAAGTGGCCAGGAGCAGTTCGGTCGAATTATGTGTTTGCCAGCACGCATACACATGGGCATTCGTTGGCCTCGTATATATTAATCCGTTAGAATAAATTAAATAGGAATCAAAGGCTGCATGGTATTCCCATACTTCCTGGTATTGCCAGCGATAATATCTTGTATTATTCGAAGGGTCATGTGTATTGGCATAAATATGTACCCCATTGTTATCGTATACCCAGTTGATGCTGTCGATGGGAGGAGTCGGTTTTACATCCACCGGATCGGAAGCATATTCCTTTCCGTCGGTTGTTACAATTTTCAATGTGTACTTTTCGGCAGTGTTGAGATTTAAATAGCAGGTATAATTGCCATTCCCTTCTTCTGTAAAAGTATAGGCATCGGATGCATCTCCCACAACAGTGATCTGGGCTCCTGTTTCAGGTGCAGAAATGCTGGTGTCCGAAAAATTACGTGTGCGGCTAAGCGTTATAACTGTGGAGTCTCCTAAGTTCAGTAGACCATCCACTACCAGGTAATTTAAATTTGCATGGATAGCCGGGGGATCATAGGGCTCTCTGCAGCTTCCAATCACGCTGATAATAAAACCAACTGCAAAAATCTTAATTAATTCGACCTTCATAATTATATATCCAATTCGTTTTTGTTATTGCCAAAAAGGCGGTTTCTGATTGATGCCTCCATGCTCCCGGCAATCGGCACAATAATTTTGAGCAACAATATACCCTCCTCCGGTCACCGAATCGATCAGTGTATACAAATGATTGGGCATAACAAGGTATTCATATGTCTGGCTCCTATTGATACCTATCATTGCATCCGGAGAGGAGGAGCACTCAGAATAATATGGTTTATAATTCCAATAAATCAGGTCATCATTACTGATAAAAATTCTTTTTTGTTGTACGGAAGAAGCCCCGATATAACCCAATACAGGTTCATTGGGATTATTCATGCAATGAATATTTCCCGTTAACTGGGAAGGCTGCGGGTCGAAAAGGCTTCCCCTTTCTTCTGTATTTTTTTTCAGGTTCTGCCAGTAAGCAAATGCATCTGCAGTGATCGCATATTGATTTACCAGAATACTGTATTCCACACTGATTTTTTCTGATGCTGCGGGAACCACTTGGATGAGTTGCTGGTTGATGACATCTGATGAGAGCTTTTCCGTTGTAGCGATTCCGATATCGCTTGAATTAAAAGTTTTCCAGCAATTGTAGATAAGACTGTCCAAAGGCCTGCGGGCAACTCTTCCATTCACAAAATCGAATATTGTTTGAATATAGGTATGGTATTGCCAGGTTTCCACATAATTCCAGCGGTAATATTTTGTTGCGTTTTGTGGATCGTGCGCATATGCATAAATGCTGACGCCCACGCTGTCGTGCCGCCATGTCAAACTGTCGATGGGAGGCGTTTGTCGTGCAGGAAATGTATCCGAGAGGTATTCCTTTCCATCTGTTGTTTGAATTTTAAGCTGGTAGTTTTCGTTGTAATGCAGGTTCAGGTTCACGGCTGCATATCTTCCATTTCCAAGTCCCGTGAAAGAATAGGATTCGGAGAGCGCTCCTGTCAGGCTAATTTTTGCATTGAGTTCCGGGACCGGAGCCACACTGTCCAGATTTCGGGTACGGCTCAACGTGATAATGGTCGAGTCGGCCCCTGTATTGATAAACCCATCCACTACCAGCCAGCCGGGATTCGACCTGATGGCAGGCGGATTGTATATCTGTTTACAGGTAGTCATAAACGTGATGACGGTCATCCCAAAAAATATTTTTCTGAATCCTGCTCCCATGATTTTTTTATTCCCAGAACGATGGTTTTATATTTGTTCCTCCATGATCCCTGCAATCTCCGCACCTGACCGGCGTTGTAAAATACGCTCCATTGTTTGATCCCATGTACACAAGAAAATGATAAACATTCGGCGCCAACTGTTGATCCAGTTCAATCGGCTTTATCGTATCGCTGATAGCACATTCATTGTAATATGGAGAATAATTCCAGCTGGTGACATCCGCACCATCGATAAATATTCTTTTTTGTTGCAAGGTAGAAGCGCTGATAAAGCCCAGAACCGGCTCGCCGGGATTGCTCACTGAATGAATATTGCCTTTTGTTTGCGAGGGCTGCGGATCAAATAATGAACCCGTTTGTTCCGTATTTTTTTTCAGTATTTGCCAATAATCATAAGCATCCTCGCTGATTGCATATTGATTTACCAGGACACTGAATTTTATACTTAGTTTTTCTGATGTCTGGGGAATTGCGCAAACCGGATACTGATAAATAATATCCTGGGAAAGCTTGATCGTATTTGAAACAAAAATATCGGTTGAATGTGCCGTCATCCAGCAGTTATATATATGCTGATCCAGGGGGCGGAATATTTCTCCTCCATTTACCCAATCAAAATAAGATTCAAATGCAGTTCGATATTGCCAGGTTTCTACATAATCCCAACGGTAATACCTGGTTGAATTTTGAGGATCATGGGTATTTACGTAGACATGCACGCCGGTGCTGTCTCTGCCCCATTGCAGAGAATCAATAGGCGGTGTTGGTTTTGCTACAATATTATCTGATAAATATTCTTTATTGTCAGAAGTGATGATCCTGAGTTGATAATTCTCATTGAAATTCAGATTCAAATGATCGGTGACATATCTGCCATTTCCCTGCTCATAGAGCGGGTATTGTTCCCCCGAAGCCCCGACTACCATTAGCTGGGCATTCAATTCCGGGACAGGAACAATGCTGTCGAGATTTCGTGTGCGGCTCAGTGTTATGATTGTGGAGTCCTGACCGATGTTCAGAAATCCATCCACTACGAGGTAGCTTGGGTTTTGACGGATGGCTGGTGAAGAATAGGGCTGCCTGCAGTCTTGCATAAGCATAACCGTTATAACTGGAACATATATTCTAAGACCGATTTTCATGATGCAGTTAAAACCTGAAATTATAAGTAATCGCGGGGATGGCTGTTCCGAAAATGGACAGCGAGTATCCCTGTATCTTTCCATTCTCTTCCACGAAATACACAGAATATGGATTTTTCCTGGCCGTCAGATTATATACACCGATTGTCCATGAGCTGTGTTTGAACTTTTTTATTTTATGATTTCCTTCAATATTCATGGATAAGTCGGTACGGAAATAATCCGGTATCCTGTATTCATTCCTGTCTGAATAATATACGCGTTCCGATCCTCCCAGGTTGTATATCGCAACAGGAAGCGTAATCGGGCGGCCTGTGCTATAAATAATATTCAACGAAATGCTGAATCTGTGATTGATCCGGTAATTGCCAATGAAATTGACATTATTCGGCTTATCATAATTTGCCGGATAATATTTCCCTCCGTTGATGGTTTCGCCTGCAATCGGATCATCCTGTTGCAATAATGTTCTTGAGTAAGTATAACTGATCCATCCATTCAGCTTTCCGGAATTTTTTTTGATCATCACTTCAATTCCATATGCTTTCCCTCTTGTATTGAGCACGTCGGTTTCTATATGATGATTCATCACGAGCACGGCACCGCTTTTATAATCGAGATAATTATCGATGTTTTTATAATATACTTCCACCGAAGTCTCGATCGTATTGGACTTGAAATTCTGATAATAACCCAAAGAATATTGTTCTCCGAATTGCGGTTGAATATTGGGATCACTCAGCTTCCAGATATCTGTTGGCGAAATAGTGGTGGTATTGGAAAGCAGGTGAATATATTGCCGGAGTGTATTGAAACTGGCTTTAAGAGAGGCATTGTCAGACAGAGAAACCCTTGCTGCAATCCTGTACTCAGGACCCATATAGTTTTTTATATCTTTTCCTTTTGGATAGGAAATAGTATCTACGATATTATCTGCCTGCCTGGGTTGTCCGGGAGGATAAGTGTATACATCATGAGGGCCTAGATAATTATATAATGAATATCGTATCCCTGCATCTAATGAGAGATTCGGGGTAATGGTAAACTTGTCGCCGAGATATACGGCGCTTTCCAATGCCTGCTCGCCTTGTACCACGTCGGGGGTAACAAGTGATTTACTTCCTGATGGCTCAAAAGATCCAGGGTGCAGTTTATAATAAATGGAATTCAATCCGAAATCAATGGTATGATTTGCACTGGGAGAATAAGTGAAATCCATTCGACCATAGAACTGATTGATATCAAATGAAAGTTTAAATGCATTGACCGGATTATTATCACTGGAAATCGAATACTGGTAACCGTCATAACCACCTGTCAGCACTCCGTAAAATTTATTATTGAAACCATGCCTCCATTTGAGGTTGGCATTTTTATTACTGTATTTATATAAGGTATCATTATTTAGCTTAAACTGGTCATTACTGATATAGCCGGTCAGATAGAGATTATTCTTCGAATTGAATTCATGACTGATTCGCAGGTTGGCGTCATAAAAAGAAGCGCTGCTATTGTTATAATCATCATTCGGAAGTGTCCGTAGGAGCCAGTCCGAATAGTTCATGCGGCCACCCACAACAAAAGTCGTTTTTTCATTACCGATAGGTCCTTCCAATGTGAGTCTTGCTGTCAGAGGACCAATGCCCCCTACCCCGGAAAATTTTTTCTTATTCCCATCACGGGTGGTCACATCCAGTACGGATGCAAGCCTGCCTCCATATTTTTCAGGGATACTGCTTTTGTAGAGTTCTACATCTTTTACCACATCAGGATTGAATGAAGAAAAGAATCCGAAAAGATGTGAAGGGTTATAGATGGTGGCATCATCAAAGAGAATAAGGTTTTGATCCACTGCTCCGCCGCGTACATTGAATCCTGTACTGGCTTCTCCAACTGATGTAACTCCGGGTAATGAAAGGACGGCTCTTAACACATCTGCTTCACCAAATACGACGGGCACCTGCTTGATGGTTTTAATGTTCAACCTTTCCACACCCATTTGAAGGCTTCTCACATTGGAATTTTTTTCAGAAATGACAGTGACTGTCTTGAGGCTTGGCACAAATTCCTGTAATTCGATATTCAATTTGCCATCTGAATAAAGAACAATCTGTCTTTTCGTTTCTTTCATACCGACGCTGGTAATTTTAAGTACATGCCTTCCGCGGGGAAGAGTGAAAGAGTAATATCCATATTGGTCGGTTGTTACGCCGATCGGTGGATTGTCGATATAGATAGCAGCGCCGATAATGGCTTCACCAGATTTCATATCCCTTATATATCCTGCAACGGTCGCATTGCCTTGTTTGATGGTATTGGTTTTAATCCCGATTTCATAGAGCTTGTTCTCGAGCGAGGATTTCAATTTCTCATTTTGTTTGTCTTCTTCAGTATATTCATTGATCGCAAGGTTGGCGGAAGTATCATTGAAAGTTTTTTTCTTTGCAAAAAAATCCTGGGGAAGGCGGGTCTCAATTTTAAATCTTTTAATGACGAAGACATTATTCTGCGCATCGATTGCGTAGTGGAAATCACTATGGGCAAAGACCTGGTCAAGAATTGCGTTCAATGGCTGATTGTTGACCGAAATGGTTACCGAAAAACTGTCGAACTGAGAAATATTGTAATAAAAATGGTAGTTTGAATTGTTTTCAACAGCCTGCACAAACTGCTCAAAATTCGCTTCCTGTAAATTCAGGCTGATTAATTTTTTATCCTGTGCCGATACATTGAAAATTACCAATAGCAATGCCATAGCAATTGACAAACAATAACGGCAGATATGAATCATACTTAGTTCTTTAATTGGTCGTAATATTCCGCAGTTCTGACAATTCCAAACTCAGGAGCAGGCTTGAATTTTATTTTATTTTTCCGAAGAAGCTTTTGCAGATCCTTCTTTTTATCCTTGTATACCTGTAAAGTCGTTTTTTTATTGTGTACTTCATAATACAAATTATCCTTCTTAATAAAATAATGGTCGTCTTGAATATATTGCGTAATTGCTCCTGATGAAACAACCGTTTCCTCGTATTTCTTTCTTCTCTTTACAAGCACTGTTGTATGACCGTTATACATCACATCATAAAAACCAATTGTCAGCAAGGGATTGTCTGCACTGTCTGGAACGATGCGGATAAAATGATGGCCAAAAAAAGAAAAAGAGTCTATCTTTTCATTAACCAGTTTTATCCTGAAATTCTTTTCGTAGCGGTTAATAATAACCTCTTCATGGTAAATATCATAAGCAAGAGGAACATCTTTATACAAGGTACCATCGTATGCGATCGAGCCGCTCATTGAAAAAATAGATTCAAAGAGGGGGTTTTTAGTGAGCTGGTAATTATTGGATATGTATTCACTTCCGTTATACAGATGAGCGTTTTCACCGATAGATTTATAGTAAAAATCAATCGTGTTTTTAACTGCGTCCTGGCCACTGCTACTGTCCGTCAGAGCGGATTGAGCTTGAGCGATCACTGTCATTGAAACGTAAACAAAAACAAAAAGAATGAGGCTTTTTCTCATATTAGTGCTATCGCAGCGGTAGTCTGGTAAATAAGTGGTAAAATAATCATTTTTCTTTCTTTAGGAACTACTAATAAAAAAAAATCGGTGAATGCTACCGGGAATAGATAAATATTACAAAGTATGATGAGGGAAGCATTGTTTTTATACGAGAAAGCGGGGTTAAAGTCATTGCCTCCTCTGCGCCTCCGTGTCTCTGCGGTTATATTTACCAGTAACCACGGAGACGCTGAGGTGCAGAGCTATTGAACGACCATCTTGCGATTTTATCCGGTTTTAATTTTATCGGCTTCGAATAACTTTAACGCTTTCAAAAGGGATCCTGTAAAAAAGAATTGATTTATAAAATCAAGGAACATACCTTATCTTCGCGCAATTCTTGCTTCAATGAAGATTCTCATTCAACAAGCTTGCATTGTCGATATGCAATCTTCCCACAACGGAACCCTTCGGGATATCCTAATCGAAAACGGCTTTATTAAACAAATTCAGGATAAAATCCAGGTTTCTGCTGACAAGACCATTCAGCAAAAAGACTTATATGTCTCACCCGGATGGGTAGACGTTTTTTCTAATTTTGCCGATCCCGGTTATGAATATAAGGAAACGCTGGAAACAGGTGCGAATGCTGCTGCTGCAGGTGGATATACTGATGTTTTCGTCATTCCCAACACAAAACCTGCTGTCGATACCAAGGCCCAGGTTGAATATGTTCGTCAGAAAGCGAATCAGCTTCCCGTTAATATCTGGCCCATAGGAGCCATTACAAAAAATTTAGAGGGCAAAGACCTGGCGGAAATGTATGATATGCGGAATAGCGGAGCTGTTGCATTTGGAGATGGGGTGAATCCTGTGCAGTCTGCCGGACTCTTACTCAAAGCGCTTCAATACATCAGGGCCTTTGATGGAGTTATTATTCAGATCCCCGACGATAAAAGCGTGGGAGAACATGGATTGATCAATGAAGGGATTATTTCAACGAGGTTGGGATTGCCTGGCAAACCCATGATGGCAGAAGAATTGATCATTGCAAGAGATATCAAACTCGCGAGATATGCAGGATCAAAAATTCATTTTACCGGAGTCTCTTCACCCAAATCTCTTGAATATATCAAAAGAGCGAAGGATGGCGGACTGAGTGTGACCTGTTCCGTCACTCCATATCATTTATTATTCAGCGACGAGGACCTGCTTCAATACGATACTAACCTGAAAGTATACCCGCCATTACGCACAAAAAGCAGCGTGGATTCTTTAAGAAATGCCCTCCTGGATGGAACCGTTGATTGTGTCGCCACACATCATTTGCCGCACGAATATGATAGTAAAGTGCTGGAATTCGAATATGCAAAATTTGGAATGACAGGACTGGAAACGACCTATGCGGTTTTGAAATCAGTTTTCCCGGAAATAAAAGAAGAAAAAATAGTAGCACTTTTGAGCGATAATCCCAGGAGAATATTTGATATGAAGAAGCCGGCGATTGAACAGGGACAGGAAGCTTGTATCACCTTATTCAATCCATCTCTGAACTGGCAATTGAAAGAAACAGAAATTCAATCAAAATCAAAAAATACACCGTTAATCGGAACCACATTCAAGGGCAGGGCAATTGGGATTATTAATGGTGAGAAGTCATTTTTGAATAACTGATTCTGCAACTAAAACAACAACATATGGAAAAGAAAGTAACCTCACATGTAACCAAGGGATTGATCATCGCCCTTGTTTTATTTGTAATTGACATCATTGCCGGATTCGCTCATTTTAAATTTGCGACCTGGTACAGATGGTTGCCCCTTCTGATATTTCTCGCTGCGATTATTTGGGCATGTATAAATTTTGCAGCACAGAAGAATCATGATGTTACTTTTGGAAACATATTCGGGCATGGATTTAAAACCAGTGTTGTGGTTGCCTGCATCACTATCATATTTACCCTCTTGTCCATTTACCTGATCTTTCCTGAAACAAAGGACCTGGCTCTCGACGAAGCAAGAAAACAGATGGAAGCAAAAGGAAATCTGTCACAGGATGTGATCGATCAGTCTTTGGAATTCACAAAAAAAATGTTTGTGCCCTTTGCGATCATCGGTGTCATTTTTGTTTTTTTGTTGGGAGGAGCAATTGCATCACTGATTGGTGCGGCAATCCCCAAAAAAAATCCGCAGACACCTTTTGAAAAACAGCCTTAAACAATAAACAATGGATGTTTCAATCGTAGTTCCATTATTGAATGAAGAAGATTCTCTTACAGAATTATGCGCCTGGATCGAACGTGTAGTGGAAGAGAATAATCTGTCATACGAAATCATTTTGGTGGATGATGGCAGTACGGATAATTCGTGGAATGTGATTGAAAACCTCCGTGCATCGAATCTTAATATCAGGGGAATAAAATTCCAACGCAATTATGGAAAGTCGGCTGCTTTGAATGAAGGATTCAAAGCAGCTACAGGAGAGGTAGTGGTCACGATGGATGCAGATCTGCAGGACAGTCCTGATGAAATTCCCGAGCTGAGAAGAATGATTTTGGAAAACGGATTTGATCTTGTAAGCGGTTGGAAAATAGTTCGTCACGATCCTCTTTCAAAAACGATCCCATCCCGTTTTTTCAATTGGTTCACTTCAAAGGTTTCAAAAATTGATTTGCATGATTTTAATTGCGGATTGAAATCTTACAGGTTGAAAGTTGTAAAGAGTATTGAAGTATATGGGGAAATGCATCGTTATATTCCACTCATTGCCAAATGGGCAGGGTTTAAAAAAATTGGAGAAAAACCGGTGGAACATCATGCACGTAAATATGGAAAATCAAAATTTGGTATGTGGCGACTGATTACAGGAGGGCTCGATCTTGCTACCATATTATTCGTCGGAAAATATGAAAAAAGACCCATGCATTTTTTTGGAGTATGGGGTATTTTGTTTTTCCTGATCGGTTTCGTGATTTCGCTATATCTGATGATTTCAAAATTCTTTTTCGATAAGACAGGCCTGACCCAACGCCCTTTATTCTTTTTTGCCCTGCTTGCCATGATTCTCGGAACACAATTGTTTGTCACTGGTTTTCTGGCCGAGCTCATTTCACGAAAAGCACCAGGTAGAAATAATTACCTGATCGAGAAGAAAATCGGGATTAGTGATTGATGGTTGGAATTTCACAATCATTTTATATTTGAAGAAGAGTGTTATTATAATCGGCCCGGGACATCCATTACGTGGAGGTTTAGCGACTTTCAATCAGAGGCTGGCAAAAGAATTCCTGCTGGAAGGATATGATTGTTCCATTTATTCTTTCTCCCTTCAATATCCTTCGTTTTTATTTCCGGGAACCACACAATATGCTTCAGGTCCCGGACCGGATGATATCAAAATATTTTCAGCGATCAATTCAATCAATCCGTGGAACTGGAGAAAAGTCGGGAGAGAATTGAAAAAAAAATCGCCCGATATTATCGTGGTTCGCTACTGGCTTCCCTTTATGGGGCCTGCTTTCGGAACCATTTTGCGGATAGTGCGGAAAAACAGGCACACAAAAATTATTTCCATCACAGATAATATCCTTCCTCATGAGAAGAGGCCCGGTGACGAGGCTTTTACAAAATATTTCCTGAAATCCTGCGATGCATTTATCACAATGAGTGAAAAAGTGATGCAGGATCTGAAAAAATTCGAAAGCCAAAAACCGGCCCGGCAGGTGTTGCATCCTTTATATGATAATTTTGGAAGCATCATTTCAAAACAGGATGCAAGAAAAGCGCTCTGGATGCATTCGGGACTGGATATTGGTCTTGAAGATAAAATCATTCTTTTCTTCGGATTTATTCGCAAATACAAAGGACTTGACATTTTATTAAGAGCGATGGCAGATCCGGGAATAAAAACAGCCGGCATCAAATTGCTCGTAGCCGGAGAGTTTTATGAAGACGAAAAGCCTTATAAGGAATTAATTGAGGAATTGCAGATCAAAGATTCATTAATTCTTAAAACTGATTTTATTCCTGATGATGAAGTGAAAGATTATTTATGTGCTGCAGATGTTGTTGTTCAACCCTACAGGAATGCAACGCAGAGTGGAGTAACCCCCCTCGCCTATCATTTCGAAAAGCCGATGATTGTTTCCAATGTGGGAGGGCTTCCTTCCCTGGTTCATCATGGAAAAACCGGGCTTGTTGCAGAACCCGACCCTCATTCATTTACAGAAGCCATCCTTCGATATTATGAATTAGGAGAAGATTATTTTATTCCTCATCTTCGCAGCGAAAAACAGAAATATTCCTGGGAAAATCTTGTAAAAACTATCTCTGAATTAGCTCATGATCTACAGAAGTAAAGCCCCATTGCGGATAGGACTGGCGGGTGGAGGAACAGATGTGAGTCCGTATAGCGATCTCTACGGAGGAGCAATCCTGAATGCAACAGTATCCTTGTACGCTTCTGCTAATATTGAACCCTTGCAGGAAGACAAAATAATTCTTCATTCCATCGATCATAAAAAAGAACTTGTTCTCGATTACGCTGATCAACTGAATGTGGATGGGAACCTCGATTTGCTAAAAGGGGTTTACAACCGCATTCAAAGAGATTATAAACCATCGTTGAAGGGATTTCGCCTGTCTACATTTGTAGATGCACCTGCAGGTTCGGGATTGGGCACTTCCTCTACCCTGGTGGTTGCCATTATCGGAGCATTTGCTGAAACGCTTCGTTTGCCATTGGGAGAATATGATATCGCGCATCTTGCTTATGAAATCGAACGGAAAGATTTGAAAATGGCCGGAGGAAAGCAGGATCAGTATGCGGCTACTTTCGGAGGATTCAACTATATGGAATTTTATGGCGAAGACAAAGTGATTGTAAATCCGCTACGAATTAAGCAGCAATATTTATTTGAGCTGGAAAATAATTTGTTATTGTATTATACCGCTACCAGCCGCGAATCAGCGAAGATCATTGAGAAACAGGCCAGGAATGTAGTAGAGAAAAAAGATAAGTCAATTGATGCGATGCACCAGTTGAAACAGCAATCTCAGATGATGAAAGAAGCGATATTGAAAGGGAAGCTCAATGAGATTGGTGAAATTTTAGATTTTGGTTTCCGTCAAAAACGAGAAATGGCAGAAGGTATTTCCAATCATCAGATGGAAGAAATTTATGATGCGGCCAAAAAAGCCGGCGCTACCGGAGGTAAAATCTCGGGTGCAGGTGGTGGTGGTTTTATGATATTTTATTGTCCGGGCAATGCGAAATATAAAGTGGTTGAAACACTCGATCAGTTTGGCGGACATTGCAAAAACTATCAGTTTGTGGATCATGGGCTGACTACGTGGACGATTTGACCATGGACTATGGTCATTAAAAGAAGATGAGTTTAAATTTGCAATAGAAAAACTTATATGCAACCTAAAATAAAAACAATAATTAGTGAATCGATTGATGTAAAGACTAAAGTGCTTGGTGATGAGAAATTGTTGAATACTGTTGAACAGATTACTTCTCTCATGGTAAAAGCATTAAAAAACGGGAATCGCATTTATTTCTGTGGAAATGGCGGCAGCGCCGCAGATGCACAACACCTGGCCGCAGAATTTTCAGGCCGTTTTTATGTTGATCGCGAAGCCCTGCCTGCAGAAGCGCTTCACTGCAATACATCTTATCTGACCGCGGTTGCAAATGATTACAGCTATGATGTGATCTATGCGAGACTGGTCAAAGGAATCACTCAAAAAGGAGATATATTGGTAGGGTTATCAACTTCCGGTAATTCTGCAAATATTGTAAAGGCTTTTGAAGCTGCGAGAGAAAAAAAAGTAATTACGATTGGCTTTACGGGTGAAACAGGCGGGAAAATGAAGGAGTACAGTGATTACCTGATCAATATTCCTTCCAGGGATACGCCGCGAATCCAGGAATCGCATATGCTGCTCGGCCATATTATTTGCCAGTTGGTAGAAGAACAATATTTTAATCGCTGATACTTGATAATATTCATCTGCCAGTTTTCAACAAAATTATTCCATTCTTGATTCGAGAAGCCATTATACTTGCGGGGGGACTTGGCACTCGCTTAAGGGAAGCGGTTCCTGATCTGCCCAAATCAATGGCGCAGGTGGCCGGTAAACCATTTCTTTCGTATATTTTAAATTATTACCAGACCGGAGGAATTGAAAAATTCATTTTTGCAATTGGGTACAAAAGTGCAGTCATCGAAGAATTCATACAAAAAACGCTTAGGCCAGGCAGTTATGAATTCTCTGTTGAACAGGAGCCTTTAGGGACAGGAGGCGCAATCAGGCTGGCCTGTTCAAAGGCAATTCAGGAAAATGTATTAGTGCTAAATGGCGATACTTTTTTCAGAATTGACCAGAATGCATTGGCTGAATTCCATCAAAAAAATGAATCGGATTGCTCTCTCTCGCTCAAACCCATGCACGATTTTGACCGGTATGGTGTGGTATTGCTGAATGGAAATAACTCTGTCCGCAGTTTTGAAGAAAAAAAATTCTACCATTCCGGGATGATTAATGGAGGAGTATATGCTTTGCAGGTGGAAAAATTTATGCAGGAATCATTGCCTGAAAAATTTTCTTTTGAAAAAGACTATCTGGAAAAATTTTTTTCCCGGAGAAAGATATTTGGCCTGGTGCAGGATAAATATTTTATTGATATCGGAATTCCGGAGGATTATCGACGCGCCCAGACTGAATTACTGCAAAATGTTTAACAGATGATGCCTGATTTGCGACAGATGAATAAAAATTGGACCCTCTTCCTCGACAGGGACGGAGTAATCAATTATGAAAAAAAGGATAATTACATTCTCAACTGGGGTGAATTTGTTTTTTGTGAAGGAGCCCTTGAATCCATGAAAATATTGTCTGATGTCTTTGGGAAAATAATAATGGTCACCAACCAACGCGGAGTCGGAAAGGGATTGATGAGCGTTCAGGATCTCGAAGATATTCATGAGAACATGCTGAAAGCTATCAATAAGGAAAAAGGAAGAATTGACAGGATTTATTATTGTATTTCTTTGAATGATGATGATCCTTTTCGCAAGCCCAACCCCGGCATGGCAATTCAGGCAAAAAAAGATTTTCCAACGATTGATTTTTCCAGGTCACTCGTAGTGGGAAATAATATCAGCGATATGGAATTTGGAAGAAATGCGGGGATCAATACAGTTTTTGTAAAGACAACCCATCCGGATATCCAACTGCCTGACCCCATGATTGATATATCGTTCAGGAATCTGGCCGCTTTTGCAAAAGCTTTGCCTAAATCATAAAATTTTGTAAGAATTTTACCGTTACTGCATTGTCTTTTCATCCGGGATATAATTTTGCTGATAATAAGGAAAAACCAATGACAGCTTCAATTCAAAAAAATATTTATCGTTTTTTCTCATTGACCTTGTCATTGATTGCCGTTTTCCAATCTTCACCAGCTCAATCCCTGAAAAAAGATGAAATAAAATCTTTTCGGATAAGAGAAGATTCCCTGAAGCAGTTTGCCGACAATATTGTTTTTGCCCAGGAGCCACAACAACGTTTCCGATCAGACAGCATTTTTGTGAGAATGCTGGTAAGAACCCTGAAGCTTCAAAATTCTTTTTATTATCCTTTTGATTCTTTACAAACTATTTCAAGGTTGTATTCGCCTGACAGCGTTTTTCGCATTTTCACCTGGCAGCTGAAAAAAGACCAGTATATCTATCTTCAGCGTGGCGCCATACAGATGCGCACACCCGATGGCTCATTAAAGCTGATCGGTTTGCATGATGTTTCGATGTTTACTGCTAAAGCAAGGGATTCTGTGAGAACTCCCGACAATTGGATCGGTGCTATTTATTATCGGATCATCCTCAAAACATATAATGGGAAGAAAATTTATACGTTGCTTGGCTTTGATGACTATAGTGTCAGCAGCAATAAAAAATGGATGGAAGTTCTGACTTTTAATGACAGAGGAGAGCCGCTGTTTGGAGGTCCTTATTTTTCTTTTAAGGATGATTCTGCGAAGAATGCAAAACAAAATACCGTCAGGTTTAATATTGAATATAAAAAAGAAGCAATAACCACTTTCAATTACGACCCAGAACTGGATATGATTGTTTTCGATGAACTGACCTCAGAAAGCGAAGAGCCGGAGAAAAAAGATACTTATGTTCCCGATGGTGATTTTGAAGGATTCAAATGGCAGGACGGACAATGGCTTCATGTACCAAAAGTTTTCAATTATGTGTTGAAAGATGGCCAGTTTCCCCAGGATGAAAAAATTCTTGATGAAGCCGGCGGGGCGAATGAGCAAAAACTAATGGACCAGTCTGAAAAAAATCAGCAGAAAAAAACAAAACCCAAAACTACCAAGCCTGGTGATAAAGGAAATCAATAGTGATGCGGGATTGGGGATTGGGGATTGGGGATTGGGGATGGGAGATATGGGATTCATCTATCCACTATCTCAAACCCCAAATCTCATATCTCATATCCCATATCTCAAACCCCATATCTCATATCTCATATCCCCTCATCCCAATAACTTATTTTTTGCTTTGATATATTCTTCTTCCGTTAAAATCCCTTTTTGCCTGAGTTGATACAATTGTTCCAAATCGCCGGCCATATTCGATTTCGGTTGTACATCTGTGTTTTTATTCAGACCCATGGCAGCTGCCATTTGGTTGGCCTGCCTCGTCATTTTATAGTGGTCAAGATCTGATTGGGCCTGGGTGATCGTATCTTTTAATCTTTTGGGGTGATTCACATTATAATAATCAGTTGCTCCTACCTGTGCGGCTGTTTGTATTTCAACATGGCCATAATTGAGAATTCTTCCCCAGATATTCTGATCGTATGATACATTATTTATTTTTTCGAGCGGACTTTCTTTTGCAAAATGATTGATCAATCCGGCTTCATCAATGACTCTGAAATTAGTCACTACCCATATATTTGCCTTCCACGTGAAATACCTGATTAAAAAATAAATGATACCTGCAACAGCAACTATCCATCCCCAGTTTTTAGTGAATCCAATAAAATAAGATGCAACCAATGCGACAATCAGGATCAGTGCAGGAACGATCAAAGTAACCCAGCTGCTATAAGTAATCAATAGAATTTGTTCTTCTTTTTGTAAGGGTGTGCGCATGACTGTTAGATTAAAGATGAAGCAGAGAGATCATATCACTAAAATACAAAATTCGATATTTTCAAAGAATGAATAAAATCAGCTGGCAGGTCACAAGAGTTTATTTATCTTTTTTATGGCTTCCCTTGTCGGATTTACCTCCTTTCACATTTATGCGGACCAATGTACTGTCGCTGTTCCAGTCATTGTCCGTTACGGTTAATTTGAATGTATATTCTCCCTGCTTCAATCCTGTTATTCTTGGAGATATATCAGAAGCGATGCCAATCCGGGCCGGAGCCGGACCTGAAACCTGTTCCCATTTATAATATACAATCATCCCATCCGTGTCTGAAGAACCTGATCCATCAAGACTGATTTGATGAGTTGTAATTGTATGATCGCAACAAGCTTTGGCGACAGGTTTCATTGTATCTGCCTCGCGATATTGATTGCAGGGAACTGAGTCAGGTTCAAGTTTGCAATAAGGAGAGGTTGATTTTATTATTTTTGGTGGAAGGGAAAAAGGATTAACCGCAGTAATCATGGGAACATCCCATGAATTGGGGAATCGGGCAACAATATCAGGAGTCGCCCCCACAACACCATTGCCGATCACAGACCCCTTATTTCTTCCCCACGCATATAGTTGCCCGTTAGCATCTACTGCATATGTATAAAATGTAAAAACGGATGACCCGAACACTTTTACAAAATTCTGTTTGTCTGAAATTCTCACCGGATATCTTTGCAGGAGATTTCCAATCCGAAAATCCCAAGCATAGGGTGGCCGACGGTTTTTATAATCTAGTTCTTCACCATTCCCAATTGTCCCTTGTGCGTTATCACCCCAACCCCATAGTGAACCATCGGTAAGTATAACGTGCGTGCAACTTGAATTTGTTACTATTTGCTTAATGCGATGAGGAAGTTTTGAGGTGATATCAGTCAGTTTTGTAGGAAAAGCATATCCAAGGCCTGCGCCTTTTCCGTCTTTACCTGCCGCTCCCCCCATAAAAGAACCAGCCTGGCCCCATCCATACAAAGTTCCGTTTGAACTAAGCGCATAATTCCAACTCAGTCCTCCTGCTATCTGAACGATATGTTCCAAACCTGAAACCTGGTGAATGGTCAGATAGTCATCACCTGAACCAGAATATCCCAGGTTCATATAAGAAGAACCATGTCCGCCACAGGACCATACGGTTCCGTCACTGCAGAGAACCAGTAAATGATTTCCCGCCACTGCCTGGATTACTTTTCTTTTTCCGGGTACTGGCACACGGATAGGTTTTGTTGTGATGCAACCATAGCTGCCGTCACCCCTCATTCCGTCGAATGTTGGACCCCAGATCCACAAACTTCCTTCCCTGCCCTTAATTGCATAGTTGCCTGCATTTTTATTATGAGAAAAATAAGAGAAAACTTGTGTGACTCCATTAAAAGGATTGCCTAACGAGTCCGTGTGTATTCTGATTGGCGTAAGCACAGGTGTTTTAAGATAAATATTTCCATCTCCCATTCTGCCTTCGGCTCCATCGCCCCAACACCAAACATAACCATCTGTGTCAACAGCAAGTCCTCCATGCAGACTCCCTGCAACTGCTTTGAATTTTAAATCTTCAGGAACTGCTACCCGAATCATGTGACCAAGCATCCCTTCGCCATTACTCCCGATATTTTTGACATTCGTTACCAATGCATAGAGATGTTTTGCTGAATCTATAAAAAAACATTGGTATTCGCCTTGTCCAACGATGATGGGTTGGGAGAAGGCATTTGAAGAATAAATGATCGATAAAATAAGGATTATTCGTCGGAGCTTATTCATCCAGTTTTAAGACAGCCAGAAATGCTTCCTGGGGAACTTCTACACTACCGATCTGGCGCATACGCTTTTTCCCCTCTTTCTGCTTTTCCAATAATTTCCTTTTTCGGCTGATATCTCCACCATAACATTTTGCAGTCACGTCTTTTCTCAGAGCGCTGATAGTTTCTCTTGCGATCACTTTAGAACCAATTGCAGCTTGTATAGCAATTTGAAATTGCTGTCTCGGCAATAATTCTTTCAGTTTTTCACAGAGCTTTCTTCCAAAATCCTGTGCACGGCTGCGATGGATCAATGCGCTTAATGCATCTACCTTATCTCCATTCAGCAGGATATCCATTTTCACGATATCGCTATCACGATAACCTATCGGATGATAATCGAAAGAAGCATATCCCCTGGTCTGGCTTTTTAGCTTATCGTAAAAATCAAATACAATTTCAGTCAGAGGCATTTCGAAAATTAACTCAACCCGGGTAGTGGTCAAATAACTTTGGTTCAGTAAAATACCGCGTTTACCTAAACATAAAGTCATGATATTTCCAATATACTCCGGCTTGGTAATTATCTGTGCTTTGATATAAGGTTCTTCGATTCTTTCTGTTTGGACCGGATCAGGCATCTGGGTAGGGTTATTTACATCAATCCGGGTTCCATTGGTAGTATATGCGATAAAACTAACGTTAGGAACAGTGGTAATGACGGTCTGATTGAATTCTCTTTCCAGGCGTTCCTGGATAATCTCCATATGGAGCATTCCCAAAAAACCGCAACGAAAACCGAATCCCAAAGCCTGTGAAGTTTCTAATTCATAAGTGAGCGAAGCATCGTTGAGTTGCAATTTATCCATGCAATCGCGCAGCTCTTCAAAATCGTCTGTATCAACCGGAAATATTCCGGCAAATACCATCGGCTTCACTTCTTCAAAACCCTGGATCATTTGAGGATTTGGATTGCTGGCCAGCGTTATTGTATCCCCAACTTTCACTTCCCGAGCATTCTTAATACCCGTAATGATATAGCCGACATCGCCTGCACTAACCTCTGGTTTTGACTCCAAATTTAATTTTAGAATACCTACTTCATCTGCCTCGTATTCAATCCCTGTGGATACAAATTTTACCTTATCGCCTTTTTTAAGTTTTCCATTTATGATGCGGTAGTAAACGATAATTCCCCGGAAGGAATTGAATACGCTGTCAAAGATCAGCGCCTGAAGAAGAGCTTCAGGATCTCCTTTCGGAGAAGGAATTCTGTCAACAATTGCTTCGAGGATTGCTTCCACCCCCGTTCCCGTTCTTGCACTTGCCAAAAGAATTTCTTCGGGTTTGCAGCCTATTAATTCAATGATCTGATCCTTGACTTCTTCCACCATCGCTCCATCCATATCGATCTTGTTGATCACGGGAATAATTTCCAGATCATTCCCAATGGCCAGATACAGGTTTGATATCGTTTGCGCCTGGATACCCTGGGTAGCATCCACCAGTAGTAAAGCGCCTTCACAGGCAGCGAGTGCACGGCTCACTTCGTAACTGAAATCAACATGACCTGGAGTATCGATCAGGTTCAGAATATATTCTTGATTTTTATGCTGATAATTTATCTGGATCGCATGGCTTTTAATGGTGATTCCTTTCTCCCTTTCCAGATCCATATCATCCAATACCTGATCCATCATTTCACGCTCACTGATGGTATTAGTCATTTGCAGGAGTCGGTCAGCAAGGGTGGATTTACCGTGATCTATATGGGCGATGATGCAGAAATTGCGGATATTCTTCATGTACTATCTCTTTCATTTTCAGAACTTGTCCCGCCGAATGCGGGGCGAGCAAAGGTAATAAAAAACGATGAGGAATAACTATACCCAGGACAGCTCTTTTCTCAATTAGAAGCCGCATCCGGCAAGGATAAATTTGGGACTTTTTGAGCAGATCCATGGTTTAATTTTGAAGAATCGCCGGTTACTTCTCTCAGATAATGAAATTTCATATGGTCATAAAATGAATGCCTGTCGATAACGACAGAGACAATACTCGAAATCATACCTGCAAGCATCAGATAAAAAATAAGACTATGCCTGTCCGTCATTTCCAGAACGATAATTGCAGAAGTGAAAGGTGTTCTTGTGATGCCTGTAAGAAATGCAACCATTCCTGATAACACGAGTAAATTGGTATTGGCATCAGAGAGATGAAACCAACTGGAAATGACTGCACCAACGCTTGCGCCCCCACTAAGTGCCGGAGCAAAAACACCGCCTGCAGCACCCGTCGTAAAAGACAAAACAGAGCCGGTTATTCGCAATAAAGGAGAATACCAGGGCAAATATTTATTGGCGCTGAATAAACTCTTTGTCATTAATTCTTTTCCTGAGCCCAGTATGGACTTATCGACAAAAAAAGCAAGAGATGCAATAACCAACCCGCAAAGAATGATATATAAGAGATTCTGATATTTTTTTCGAAAACTTCTTTTCCATTTAAAAATCCATAATATAATTTTTGCCGATCCGCTTCCACACAAACCAGCAACAACTGCTACAAAAATGACTCCTGTAAAAATGAAAGTTGACAAATGATTAATTTCCGGGTATCCCAGGTACAAATAAGGACCTAAAAGGCCCTGTGCAGTTAAACCTGCAATGATTACAGCAGAAAATAAAGCGGTTTTAAAATATCGGATATGCGTCCGCGTGAGTTCTTCCACTGCAAAAACAATCCCTCCGAGCGGTGTGTTAAAAGCAGCAGCCAGTCCGGCAGCGGCACCCGTCATAATCATGTTTTTCTTGGAAATTTTTGGCCACCATTCAGGAAGCCATTGATTGACCTTACGAAAAACAGATCCTGCAATTTGTATGGTTGGCCCTTCCCTTCCGATTACTCCACCTCCCAATGCCATGAAAACACTGGATAATACTTTTACGAAAATAATCCTGATACTCAGGAACTGGATAACTTTGTTATTATCCTTTGGGGTAGCAAGTTCTATGGAAGCCATTACCTGGGGAATTCCACTTCCACGGGAATATGGAGCGAATTTTTTTACAAGCCACCAGGCTATCACAAAACATATTGGAGTAATTAAAAAAAGCGACCATTCATATTGACTGAAAATATGGGAAGCGGTTTGTTCAGCGAGCAAAAAAATACGTGTGTAAAGAACTGCGATTAACCCGGTGATAATCGAAGCAATCCAGAATGGGATCGCCTGCAGTAAATTGAGTTTTAATTTTTCATTTCCGATCCGATCAAATAGACGTTTCAGGTTCAGACGCAATCTTGTGACTAATTCCATATCGTTTTAACACTTTTTCAAGACTGCAAAGATACTGATTGAACTTCGATTGATCTCTCATTGTTTTCTCGTATATTTTATTTCCATTGCTTTAAATTCCTTTCCTGCCTGATTTACAAACATCTCAAAATAATGATTATTATCGTCAACAAATTTCATCGTCTCACGAACCTGTAAATCTTTTCCGGATACCGGATCTACCATTTTACCATTGAAATTGATGGTTTTGTTTTGAGCATCCCAGTAACCTTCCGTGAACATCATGCCGGTTCCAAAATTATCGATCCAGGTACTGACAAAAATCTTTTTTGCATTATCATAACCCATCATTCCAATTCCTTCAAATGGCATTCCATTATAAGTTGCTTTATTGGTGGATTTAAGATAACGCCCTCCCAAAATCATTTCATTGATAGTTTCGCCTGTCATTATCATCGGTGGAGCGCCTGGTTTCATCCACATGGTCATTGATCCGGTCCATGTGCCGACAGATTTTGCCATCATCTGATGCATCTCCCCCGGAGCCATATAGGCCAGCACTGCTTTTGCCTCCGGATCATTTTGTGCAGATGCGGGTAAATAATAGAATATGATTGCGATGACTGATAATATTCCGTTTAGCTTTTTCATAAAATAATTTTATTTTAAAAGTTACGAATAATTGAATATTGATTTTTCAGAAAGACAATTTTTCTTTGCGATCAATCATTTTCATCAAATCCAAAAAAAAAATAATTGGATTATCTTGCATTTCGAGTTTTCAATGAAATCTGAAATGCGTTATCAGCAATTAGGAAAATCCACTTTAAAGGTCAGTGAAATTGGTTTCGGTTGTATGTCATTGGATGAAAGGAATTCAGACAATGACCGGATGCTTCATCGCGCAATCGATCTTGGAATTAATTTTTTTGATACTGCTGATTTTTATCAACATGGCCGAAATGAGATTGCGATCGGGCAAGCCCTCAAAGGAAAAAGAAAAGAAATCATCCTGGCTTCAAAGGTCGGCAATCAGTGGAAGGAAGATGGAAGCGGATGGGATTGGAACCCTAAGAAAGAATATATTCTTTCCAGTATTGACAAAAGCCTGCAAAGACTCCAGACAGATTATATCGATTTATATCAATTGCACGGAGGTACGATGGAAGATCCGATCGACGAAACAATCGATGCTTTTGAAATACTAAAGCGACAGGGAAAGATTCTTTATTACGGTATCTCATCCATCCGGCCGAATGTAATCAGAACCTATATACAGAAGTCTAATATTGTCAGCATCATGATGCAATACAGTTTGCTGGACAGAAGGCCCGAAGAAAGCTGCCTGGACCTTGCAAAAAATAATTATATCGGCATCCTTGCAAGGGGATCATTGGCAAAAGGTTTATTGGTAAACAAGACACCTGAAACATATTTGAATTATACCGCTGAAGAAGTTCGGAAAGCTGCCGCCGCAATTGCTTCTGTTTCCGGAAAAAAGCGCGACAATGCACAAACAGCCATCAGGTTTGTGCTGCATCACAAGGCGATTACATCTGCGATAGTTGGAATAAGAACAATGGATCAGTTGGAAGATATTGTCCATTCAATACATGTGCCTGTTTTGGATGAGAAGGAAATAGCAATATTGCAAGATACTCTCCCTGTCAATTGTTATGAGCAGTACAGATAAGAGATTTGTTCTTCGAAAAAATTTTGTGAATCGGGGTTCTGCCTTAATTTTGAATATCTGCTGCATATTGCTCATTTAATTACTATACTAAAACTGCTATTATGAAAAAGAATTTATTTCTAATTTCCATTTCGTTTCTCATTATAAATTTTTTAACAGCACAAAAAACTGATTACAGAGTTTTGTTTGATATGACCAGTAAGGACAGTATTGATCAAAAAGCCGTCATCCGCTGGATCAATGAAATTGTGCCGGAGCATCCGGATGCCAAAGTCGAAGTCGTTATGTTTGCACAGGGTACCGCGCTTGCTGTAAAGGATAAATCACTGGTCAGTGATGCAATAACAAAATTTTCAGAGAATAAAAATATATCATTTAAAATTTGTGCCATCGCAATGAAAAACCAGCATATCGATGCAGGTCAATTAGTGCCAGGTGTTCAAATTGTTCCGGACGGGATTTATGAAATTATTTCCAAGCAGCGTGAAGGATGGGGATATATTAAGGTGAGCCACTGATACAGGATGTTTATTTAATCGTTCCTTCATGAAATTCTTTAAAAATATTTTTAAAAACAGCTATTTTAGAAAATTATATCTGAAGGATAAATTTCTTTTCGGATTTGTTTTACTCTTTACTGTGGCCGCTATATTAGTAAACTTCACCAGGCTGGAGACTTCGCCCTTTTTTCTTTGGAAATTATATTCTGAGCGATATTATCCAAAGGAAGAGTATAATATTTATGAAATAAGGTTTAATGATGGAGATTTGCTTGATCTGAAACACACCTGGAATTCGCCTCAACATGAATTTTTGACTGGACCTCTTGATTACTATTTATCTGTGAAAGCAAAGAATGGAATGGATCCATGGCAAAACTATCTTGAAAATTATTGGGCAGTAAAACATCAAGCATTCAAGTCCATCGTTCATGGATTATATAATCATGCATCACAATTCGAAGCCTTTCCTCAATGGTATAGAAAATATTTATCCCAAATTGAAAAAAAGGATATAAAGAACATATACGTGCTAAATAAAAAAATCAGGTTTGAAAACGATGGAACTGTTAATGAAATTTCATCGGATACATTACTAGTGATTAAGTAAACCATATGAGCAGTGGCCAAAGAATTATTATAACCAGGTGTATAATTATTTATATTCTTTGTTTTTTGTTATTGCGTTTTATTGAATATACTACTCCATCAAGGTTACTATCACCTCCTCTTTTTAATTTGCAGCTGGATATTACCTATTGGGTTTATGCGTTGTTAGGCATTCCGGAAATAATTGTACATAATCCGATCGGCGCTGTGATATTTGATTTTCTCCTGTTCCTGACGGGAATATTTGCGATTATTTTTCCGCTCAACCGTTATTTTGTTATTTCATTTACATTACTTACAATTATTTATGTACTCACTTTTAATGCGTTTGCAACACATCATAGTCACTCGATGGCTGGGATGATGGTTATATTGTTGCCTTTTTGGGTTGCTGATAATGAGAAGTGCTTCCTGCTCTGGCAAGGTATCCGGTACTATACCTGCTATATATATTCGATATCATTTATTTGGAAAACTTTTATAGGCAGTTCTTTTTTTAATTGGGAGCAGGGAGTAGGCACATTTAAATCAAATCTCGTTGATTATTTATATCATAATCCAGAGACGCTCCTTTCCGGGTTTTACAGGTGGTGCATTAGGGAGGAATGGTTCCTGAACATCGGAAATATTTTCATTGTTCTTCTTGAAGGCTTTATGATGATTGGATTTTTTACAAAAAAATATGATAAGATTCTTTTCTGGTTTCCGATCATCATTCATGTTACGACTTATTTTTTTTCCGACGTCCTATTTTTTGAATTGCTGGTGTTGGATTTTTCTTTATTAAATATGAACCAGTTCGAAAGAATGAATGCTCGTTTAAAATGGAATTTGTAAGAAGTAAATAATAAGATCATTAGTTGTCCATATAGAGCTTTTAAATTTTCTAATTTCTAAAAGAAGCTTAATTCTTTTAACCATGCTTCCAGTACTTTTAGTTCTTTTGAAAGAATGATCTTATTTTTTTGCAAGGCCTCGTAAGCATTATGGAGATTATTCCCGATTGTTTCATGACCCGAAATTACCCCGCTTACTATTTCAACGACAAGTGGTGCATATCGATACATGGGAATCTCCGCGACAAAGTCTTCATAATAATTATGAGCATTCCGTTTCTGGATAGTAGTTGCATCGGTAAAACCAAGATGATAATCGTAAAGCCACATTATTGGTTGAGCGACCAGACTTCTTAAGATATCAGTAAAACGAAAACTTGTATAAGCAGGCAGATATAGAAGGGGAAACAATTCTTTCCTGGTGAGCGTATTTTGAGAATTGTATGGACTTACTGTATTTTTTCCAAGTACAATCGGACCCTTATTAAAAAAATTACAACCATCATTATTGGTCAACCGATAAATAGCATCGACATCAGGATCCCCATCAGATAATGCCTGCCAAACTCCTATTTTACAAGATTGCCCTGTCATATTCCCCTGAAAATCGAATTTCTGAGCTATGGAATCCAAGGGTAATCCCCGAGGCCAGATATTTTTGTCAGAATAATATTGATAAATATTAATAAAGCCTTTGCCAGGAGAAATAAAAGGAAATTGACCTTTCAGTGCAGGAAATCCCCAATTTTTTTTTGGGAAAATATCATCATCCAGGTCAATAATCTGGTCAGCGCCATTCATTATTGCATGTAAATAACCCATCATTTTCCTGCAATAATGATTATAAGGAAGCTGCCGGTTCAAATGATTCCCAATTTTTTTCTGCTGTTGGACTGACAAATATTTTGCACCGTCACAGACCCAGTCATTTGCAGTTTTTTTGTCTCCTACAATGATCAATCTGTAGTTTTCCAGATCTGCATAGTGCAAGATTGCTTCAGTTGGTTTGAAAATAGTTGTAATGATAATAAAGGGGTTCATGCAGGTTGATCTGGCAAATATAATCGAATCAATTCTTGGTTTTGTATTTTCACGTTGAATTTAGATAATATGAACCAGGCTCATTTTAATAATCAGTTATGCGGTTATTGATATATGAAACGACTCATCATGAAACATTACCAGGGATATTGGATCTGGCAGAGATATATTTTGAAAAGGTTGATGTTTTTCTCAGAGAATCTACTTATCAAAATTTATATGCCCGGGTCCTGCCGGAAGATAAATGGTTATCTGCAAGCTTTACCAGGCAATCAGTTAATGAATCGAACCGGGATTTTATCCGGAGAGCGGTCACGACTTTGAAACAGAATAATTATTCTCATTTTCATATAAGCACGTTGGACAATAATCTTCTCTATTTTGCTTTATCGATATGCGATCAAAAAAAGGTTCATATCAGCTTATCTGTTCAGGCGATTAATGAATATTTGGCAAGCAAATACAATAGTATTCGTGATATCTCAGAATCATTTTCAAAATTATATTTTCATAAACGGATTCAACATTATCGGGTTTTTTTCCCTTTGATGAAAGATGCTCTCCATAAATCCCTGCCTTCTTCAACGGTTGAATTTATTCCATCGCGTTTTTTCCAGGGAAATCAGTCAAACTCTAATGTCCCGAATAAATTTTTCAAAATAATTATTCCTGGTTCTGTAGATCCAATTAGGCGTGATTATGATTTTGTTTTGTCTTTTCTTAAAAAGTCGATTTTTGATCTTACTAAAAAAAAGCCAGTTGAACTGATAATCCTTGGCAGTAATAAGACAGATTACGCTTTAAAATTTTTGTCAGAATTGGAAACCTTTTCATCGGCCGATTGCAAAATAAAATATTATCAAGACTATGTTCAACAGGCAGAATATGAAAATCAATTGGCAGGAGCTGATATTATTTGGAGCCCCGTGAGAATTGATACGGTAGGTATTCGCGGTACTCCTGAAATTTACGGAGAGTCCACTGCCACAGGCCTCACGGCAGATTTGCTCCTCTCTCCGATGCCAGCACTTCTTCCTGCCGGTTTTAAAATCCCTGAACATTACGAGGATGCCATTTATCTTTATGAGTCAGAAGAAAAACTGCGAGATTTGTTTCTGAAATTTATGGATGAAAAGACAGATAGAACCAGGGACAGGATATCAGGATCCTTATCTTTTTTTGTAAAGGAAAATTTTCGATCCTCATTTGAAAGATTGATGAGTTTCGATCCCATATCATAAACTTCTGCATGCATCGACCCGGTATTTAGTTTTTACCAGATTTTTTGAGTACAGACGGGCCAAAAGGATGAACGAGAAACTTATGCTGTTTAAAAAAATGATATTCCAATAAACTACAATAAACAAAATTCCCAATCAACATTGAAATTGCTGCGCCCATTATTTTCCAGGCAGGGATCAGTAAAAATAGCAGGGCAAATGTTATTAGTAAAGAAATAATCCTGCAGAGAATAGCTTTTTTTTCTTTTCCCATCATGATAAAAAAAACATCAATGGGTCCGGTAAAAGCGCTGATCAGGTTGGACAATAAAAATATACATAAAACAGGGAAGGCAGAAGTGAATCCCTTCCCATACCAGCTCAATATCCAATAACCGCTTACCAAAAAGAACATGTCCAAAGCGAGGCATTGAAAAAAAGTGTTTTTAGAGACCCGATACATCAGCAAAGGAACGGCAGTTGCATCTTTTTCATGACGTTCACGTGAGATCAGCGTAGGCAGAGATAAATTAATAATGGCAATGGGATATGCGAAAATGTCTGCAAACCTGGTGGCAACATTATAATGCCCTACCAGGATAACGTCCGACCATAGGCCAAGCAGTAAAATATCTATCCTGGTTGATAAGAGGTATAATATATTTAAAGAAACATATCGGATATTTTTTGAGAGTGAATAAATATTTTTTTTCTCTGATGACGGAAGCTTTAGTTCGTTCAGACTTTTTTGAATCAAAAAAAATAATAGGCCGGTAATTAAAAACAGGGTCGCACTGTTTGAAATTATCGAATTGCTGACCAGGTCATTTCGTGATAAATAAAATAAAAGCAATAAAAAAAATGAAAATAAAAGAGGTCGAATGATTTTGTCAATGATCTCTCCCCAAACCACTTTATCCAACCCGCGTAAGGCACAAATAAGATTGGTCATCAGTGTCAATGAACATATGATCAATAATGAAAGATTAAAATAATGGGCGTTTGCTGAAAGACTGCCTGCCGGTAAAAAATTTATGATAAAAAAAAATATAATTGCAACAATACTTATGGACAGGATATTAATAGCCAAAGACCATTTTAACTGATCCTTAATATTCGATTTTTCATTTTTTAATTTCATGGAGGGTATCCGGACCAGGTGAACATCATCCATTCCAAAAAGTGAAACCACAGATAATAAGGCACACCAGCTTGTAATCAAAGAATAAATCCCATAGGTCTTTTCTCCGTATAATCTTGCCAAGAGTATATTGCTGCCAAATGCCAGAACCAGTCCCACACATTGAATAATTAAAATGGTGAAACTTCTTTTCAGCAATATGTCTTCATAAAAGGATATATCATTCCTGCTTAATGACCGTAATATTTTCATGAACCAGGTATACATTCGGGGAGGCTGACAAATTGAAATGGTCAATCTATTTTAATGCATGAATAATCTGTATGAAATCTGCCGCAATCAATGAAGCTCCTCCAACCAGGCCGCCGTCTACATCGGGACAGCTGAATAGTTCTTTTGCATTGCCGGCTTTAACGCTGCCTCCATATAAAATCGTTAAATCATCTGCAGCCTGATTGCCGAACTGTTTTGACAATATTTCTCTTAAATAAGCATGCATTTCCTGTGCCTGTTCAGTACTTGCAGTTTTACCAGTTCCAATCGCCCAGATCGGTTCATATGCAATTACAATTTTATTAATTTGGCCGACTGGTAAATGGAATAAAGATTCTTTTAGCTGCGTTTCAACATAACTATTTTGAGTTCCGGCTTCACGGACAGATAAAGGTTCTCCGCAGCAAAAGATTGGAGTAATATTATAAGAAAGGCAGATATTTATTTTCTCAGCCAGGAACTGATTGCTTTCCGAAAAATATTCCCTTCGTTCACTGTGCCCAAGAACACAATACCTGATGCCAATGGAATCCAGCATCTCTGCAGATACTTCGCCGGTAAAAGCTCCTGATTTTTTACTATAACAATTTTGTGCGGCTACAAAATAATTTTTAAGACCCGCTATTTCACTATTTGCCATGATGAGATAAGGAAAAGGCACTGCAAAAACTACATGCTGATGATTTTCCAATGCAATCTCTGCATTCAGGACCTCATCCAATAATTGCTCTCCCTGTTGATATGTCAGATTCATTTTCCAATTCGCTGCAGCGATTTGCTTTCTCATTCTTTTTTTTTATGATTGTTCAAATATATGTTTCAAAGTACTTATTTCGACATTACTCAGCAATTGATTTTTTAATTTCTTCCAATTGGCCATATCCTTCAAAGCATTTTCAAAAAGATATTTCGAAATAGGAGTATATCCCCAACTGAAATCCGGAATATATTTGGGAGTCAGGCCGTTCCCAAATACATTACAGCACACTCCTACAACAGTACCCGTATTGAAAGAAGTATTGATGGCGCTTTGCGAATAATCACCCATCAGCAATCCGCATTTTAGTCCTGCTGAAATGAATTTTTTTGAATGAGGATTCCAAACATTCACTTCGCCTGCATTATTTTTCATATTGGAACTGGAACTGCCGGCGCCTAAATTGCACCATGTCCCAATCACCGAGTCGCCAAGATATCCATCATGTCCCTTATTCGAATAACCAAAGATGACCGAGTTTTTAATTTCACCTCCAACCGTAGAATAAGGGCCGATAGTCGTCGCTCCATAAATTGTTGTTCCCATTTTTACAACTGCTCCTTCGCACAATGCAAAAGGCCCGCGAATCATGGCGCCTTCCATAATTTCTGCATTCCTCCCGATATAGATCGGCCCTTTGGAAGCATTTAAAAAGCAGTGTTCAACCATGGCGCCTGGTTCAATAAAAATATTTTCGGATTGAATGACTTTGTTGGTCGATGAAATTTTCGCCGATTCACGCTCCTTTGTGATGAACTTAAAATCACTCCGGATGTTTTCATCATTCAATTGAAAAATATGCCAGGGATACCTGATCGTTTTGAGTTCTTTGACCGAACTGATATATTGTTGATAGTTTTTTTCCTGAATTGCAATAATCAGCGATTTGTCAGGAATGATATTGGACGGAAGAACCGGTATTGTTTTATCCTGCGGTTGGTCTGCCCTGATAGCATAACCGAAAAACTTTTCCCATTTTTCCCTGATAGTTGTAATGCCGATACGAATATCTGCCACAGAACGGGTTAGTGTGAAAGGAAAGAAATCCTGGATTGTTTCAGCATCATCCAATATAATTTCATTCATTGCCTAAAACTACAATTTTATATTTTTTTGGAATGAGGTTTCAATAAAAGAACGATGAAATAAAACAAAAAAAATCCCTTCCCGGATAACCGAAAAGGGAAAAGTATAGCCATGAAAAACAACTCTTCTATTCCATAAATTCAACGGAATAATAGAATTATTTTGTTTTTTTCTCGTAACGCTTTTTAAATTTATCAATACGGCCTGCTGTATCCACCAACATATTCTTTCCTGTAAAAAATGGATGTGAAGTATTGGAGATTTCCAGTTTAATCAGCGGGTATTCGTTTCCATCTTCCCACTTTACGGTTTCGCGTGAAGCAGCAGAAGAACGAGTCAAAAAAGAATAGCCATTGCTCATATCCTTAAAAACCACGAGCCGGTAACCTTCCGGATGGATGCCTTTTTTCATAACATTCTGTGTTTAAATATCATACGCCAAAACAGGCTTGAGAAATTTGGAAGCGCAAAATTAGGCTTTATCTATCTGGCAACCAAATTATTTATTCAGATTTTCAGCTGCGCATGTTGATATATTGGAGGGGTATATTCAGGCCAGCATTTTTACAGAGTTGGATGACCGACTGGAGGTCATCTATTTTCTTGCCCGTAACTCTGACAAGATCATCCATGATTTGAGCCTGAACTTTAAGCCCGGAATCTTTGATAAGTTTTACAATTTTTTTTGAATCTTCCTGTTTCAGGCCATTCCTGACAGGGACTTCTTTTTTTACTGTTTTGCCGCTTTGATGGGCTTCTTTACCAAAATCAAAAGCCAGTGGATCCAATCCCTGCTTGATGGATCGGCTGATTAAAACGTCAGTGATTTGTTTCAATTTCATATCACTCTCTGCTTCGATTCCGATCTGCATATCTTTTTTATTCAGTTCGATCTGAACCGGAGAATCTTTAAAATCAAAACGGTTGACAATCTCTTTCCGGGTGACATTTACAGCATTGTCGAGAGTTTGGGGATCAACTTTACTGACAATATCAAATGAAGGCATAATGGATGATTGATAAGACAAATGTAGAAACATTGGCTAATTTATCAATACCCCTGGAAATTCTTTGATCAGCTTTATTCGACCTTATAACTGTCGACCGGGATTTTGATCATTTTTTTTGTCCCGTCAGGAATTTCTGCCAGGATCGACACTAAAATTTTTGAATCTTTTGCTTCAATGGTAATAATGCTGTTCATCATCTGAGTATTCCTGTCACTCAGATCCACTTTCATAACCGTCTTGCCATTTTTAAAAGCATCCTTCCAATTACAGGTGACTTCTTTAATCAACCCCTGTAAGGTGTCGGTTTCATCATCGCTATGGGTGATTTTTATTTCTTTCTTGTTGGTTCTTATTACAACTTTTACATCTTTTGTTTCTGTGACATTTCCTGCTTCATCGGCAAAATCTGCTTTGGGGGCCGTCCATACTACTTTTTGATCACATTGAGCAAAGACTGAAATTCCTGATACAATTAAGACAAATAAGCATATTAAAATCCTTTTCATGTTTGAAGTTTTTAATGATTAATTATTTCCACCTGTTTTTACGCGGTTTGATTCGTCACCGGCACCTCCGGTATTTCTTCTCGGTTGGTTTCCTTTGATAGGTTTGCCAAATCTGTAAATAAAAGAAATGCTTAGCTGACGACTATCGCGTGAGTTATGAAATGTAGCTTCTGTTTGTTGGAAATTGATATACCCCTTTACCTGCTGTGTATAAAAAATATCACGCATACCAAGTTTGAGAGTGGCTTTGTCTTTGAATAATTGTTTCGATACAGCGGCGGAAGCCTGTCCCAATGGCTCAATTATGATCTGTCCTTCCACACCTTTGGTGCGATAAAATCCAGAAATTTCACCACTCCAGCCCTTCCCGAACCTGAACTGGTTATTGATATTTACCAAAAATGTTGTTGCGCTCACATCAAGATTCTCTCCATATAACATACCCTCGAATTTGTTATAATTTACATTGGCATACAATATGGCTGTCCACCATCTTTTAACCGGAACCTGTGCACTTACAGAAGCTCCTGCATTCTGACGTGTTCCTATATTTCCATTCCTGACAATTGTTGCATGGCCGTCCTGTTCAAAAGTTTCAGAGAAAAAGTTTTTTGTATTACTGTAATTCAATGTAGTTGTCAGGAAATTTTTGTAAGTATGAGATAATTCAATATTGTTTGTATACTGCGGTTGCAGATAAGGATTACCTGCCTGATAAGTGTACTCGTCCAGGAAAAACAGGAATGGATTTAAATCCTGGTAAGCTGGTCTGTCAATCCTGCGTCCGTAATTCACAGATAGCTGGTTCTTTTCATTGAGCTGATAACTGATATAAACTGTCGGAAAAAGATTTACATAAGATTTGCTGAAAGATGAATCGTTGATATTGACTGTATAGCTGTTTCCCAGCTGGTGTCCGGAATAATTCGTATTCTCCAGTCTCAATCCTGCCTGGATATTCCATTTTTTATATTGTTTAGTAAGGTTAAGATATGCGGCATTAATATTTTCTCGATAAAGGAAATGGTTGGTCTTGGTTGTATCGACAAACAATTCTCCATTTATCTGGTTATAATAATTCGCATTGTTATCCGTCGAAACATAACTGGTTTTCAGTCCGGCTTCAAGTTTTAAATCTTTTTTGAGAGGATGCGAGTAATCGGTTTTGAAAGAATAGATATCAATATTGGATGGAAGATTTCCGATCAGTGTGTTCTGGTCTCTTTCTGTCCAATCAGGGTTATAGGTGATATTATTAAATTGCTGATCACTGTTCGAACGATAATTGATATAATCCAGATCTGCTGTCCATTCTCTTCCCGTTGAATCAAACTGATGTCTGAAGTTCAGGTTCACGGAACCATTTCTCCATTTGGTTTTATTGACACTGGGTGAGTAAACGATAGAATCAACATTATAGCTTGGGTCTGATAAATAAATAGTGCTGGTCGAATTATTGGTTTCATTATTCCTGAAGCCACTCACTACAAAGCCTACCGTGGTTTTATTATTCACATAATAATCAACTCCAAACTTTGCATTCAATTCCGGATTGACAAATTTCATTTCAGTATGCTGTGTGAAGATCGAATTGATTTTCTGATCTGAAACATTCAGGTATTTACGAGTGATGTCCAAATCCTGAAAGCCTTCCCAATGAGTGTAACCTCCATTGAAAAAAATATTGAATTTGCCATTCCTGTAATTCAGATTAAGGCTACCACCAGGTTTTGCGTAAACACCCTGGGTATGAGTCAATGTAAGGCTGCCATTGAATCCTTTAGTTTTATTCTTCTTGGTTTTAATATTAATGATACCTGAATTACCTGCAGCATCATATTTTGAGGAAGGGTTGGTCATCACTTCCAATTGTTCGATCGCAGATGATGGAAGACTTCTGAGATAAGTGCCCAGCTGTGAGGCGTTGAGATACGTAGGTTTATTGTCGATCATGATCGTAACTCCCTGCTTGCCTTTCAGGCTGATGTTGTCGTCCTTATCGACAGTAACTCCGGGAGTTTTCTCCAATACATCCATCACCGAAGTACCTGCGTTGGCAGGAGATGCATCCACGTTGACGATCATACGATCTGCTTTCTGTTCGATAAATGATTTTCTTCCCACAACAGCTATTTCTTTCAGTTCACTGGATTTATTTTTCAGGGAAATTGTTTTTAAATCCACGAATGATTGACTGGGAGAAATCTCAGCATTTGAATAAGAAACCAGGTGACCCACTGCTGTTATGGAAACAATATATTTTCCATCAGCAATTCCGGTGAATTGAAAATGACCTGATCTATCCGAAACAATTGTTTTTAAGACAGAGGAGTCTTTTGCTTTCAATAAGGAAACAGAGGCCGATTCAATTCCTTTTTGACTATCATCTGTCACGAAACCATGTATGTTTTTTTTATTTTGATCTGACTGTCCGAAAGAAGATAAAGATATCAAGGCCACAGATGCCAGCATAAGCGTCAATTTTTTCATATAAGTCTTTTAAGTACTATTTGTTAAATATTACATTCCAAAGATCAGTACTTTGTAATACATAGAACATTGCTTTGTTTTGGAAGGCTGATTTTACTGATAATTGGTCGCATTCAATGAGTAGCATTAAGACGTATGGGGGGAAATGAGGTTACAGGACTTGATTCAAAGTTGATAAAAGGTGAAATTTTGGGAGGGATGGCAAATCGTGAAATCCATTAATTGCGATAGCTTCTCATGCAGAAGACTTAGTCTTTTTATTTTGATTACGAAGAAAAAAATACAAACCGACACCTGTAAAAACAAGCAAAAATGAAATGATTTCGGCCTGAGTAGGTTGGAAAGGAAGTTTAGTATATTTTGTATTGACTCTAATCTTTTCAATGAAAAATCGTTCGATCCCATTTAAGACCAGATATAACGCGAATAATGTTCCCGGGACAGTAAACTTTTTACGCATTGTCCAGATAATAAAAAAAAGACCAAGACAGATGAGGGTTTCGTACACGGGAGTTGGAAATACAGGCAGGGGAAGATAGCTGCAATACTGATCAGTGCAGTTGGGAATCCTTATTCCTTCATTGATTACATTGTGTGGATATGGATAAGCAAATAGCCAATCGGGCAGAAAGGATGGTGCTTTTGCATATGCATGAGGTACATTCAGTGAACCGAACTGGCTTACATATATATCACTGTTCTTTGTCACAATTACATTATAATAATCGGGCCTTGGCGCCAGCACTACTTTTTGATTAAGGTTGGTATAATAAGCACTATTAATGATTCCCCAGTCACCATCACCCGAAACCTGGCACCCGATCCTCCCGATTGCATAGGCCATCATAAGACCCGGCGCTGCTGAATCATTCAGTTGCCAGAATCCAATATTTCTTTTTTTAGCATAATACCATATCGCAAGTGCAGCACAAATAAGTCCCCCATAAAAAGTGAGCCCACTGAAAGAAATCAAAGATTCGATTGGGTTTTTTATAAATTCATTCCAGGTTTCAAGACTATTAAAAACCTTAGCACCTGCAAAACCAAATACGGCAGCAAAAATTGTGAGGTCTCCTACCCTGTCGTGCGGCCAGATCCTGATTTTTCTTTCTTCCGGCTGAGGAAGTTTTTGTTTATTTTTTTCCCACCACTTGACTCCTGCAAACAGCAATCCAAGCAACAGACCCGCGGGCCAGTTACCTGCAGAAGAAAAAATAAAATCCTGCGGATTAGCAGCCAGCGGACTATCAGAAAGAAAAAGACCGATGATCTTATAACCTAAAAGAAAACCAAGAATAAAATTGGTCAGTAATTCAGCAAAACTTGCAGGCTTGCCAACAACAATTGTCTCTTCTTTTGCCTGCAATAATCCCTCGCTTTCTTTTCGCCTGAGTTCTTTTGTCAAAATGATAGCAGCGCCGACAAAAGCAATAGCCACAAAAAAACCGAATGAATTAATAAACCGCAGAAACTTCCAATCTACTCCGAATAAATCTTTGAAAGCGTAATAAAGGTTAGGATACATAAGGAATTATTCTATTTCCGAATCCTGTTTTACAGGAAACTGCAAGTTTAGTTCAAAAAAGTGATACCACCATGAGAATGTAAAATCTGAAATATTAAATGTCAAATTGAAAAGCCATTTTATTTTTAAATGATCTCCTTTACGTTTTTTTATTCTGCATTTAATATTTTGCATTAAATAACGAATAATACATCATGAAACATGTTTCTGTCATTGGTTCCGGAACAATGGGCAACGGGATCGCACATGTGTTTGCTCAGAATAATTTTCAGGTAACCCTGGTCGATATTCATCAGGCTCAACTCGAAAAGGCGATTCAAACTATCAGTAAAAACCTGGATCGCCAGCTGGCCAAGGGCAGCATCACTGCAGACCAGAAAAAAGAAACACTCGACCGGATATCTTTAGAAGCAGATATTATAACCGGAGTTAAGGATGCTGAATTAGTTGTGGAAGCTGTTACTGAAAATGCAGAAGTGAAACTGAAAATATTCAAACAATTAGACGAAGCGGTTTCTGATCATTGCATTCTGGCCACCAATACTTCTTCTATTTCCATCACAAAAATTGCATCGGTCACCAAACGCCCCCGTTCCGTGATCGGGATGCACTTCATGAACCCTGTACCTGTGATGAAACTCGTCGAAATCATCAATGGATACGCAACTTCTAAAGAAACCACTTCGTCAATTGTTGAATTGACAAAACAAATTGGAAAGATACCCTGTGTGGTAAATGATTATCCTGGCTTTGTCGCAAACAGAATTTTAATGCCAATGATCAATGAAGCAGTCTATACCCTGTATGAAGGGGTGGCCGGAGTGGAAGAAATAGATACTGTTATGAGACTTGGAATGGCTCATCCAATGGGACCTTTGCAATTGGCTGATTTTATCGGATTGGATGTCTGCCATTCTATTTTGGAAGTATTGCATTCTGGTTTCGGTAATCCCAAATATGCTCCCTGTCCCTTACTAACGAATATGGTTACCGCCGGTTATTTAGGAGTAAAAAGTGGAGAAGGATTTTATGTTTACAAAGTAGGAAGTAAAGACCTGCTAATAAGTGAAAGGTTTAAATAACCCTAACGGATCCTCTGTTGTGAAATTGAACAAAACAAAAAATTCCGCTTCTGAATGAGGACCAGTATCTAATTAGGTTTAAGAGTAACCAGGGCTTACTCCCTTGATACTCCCTGTCAAAGGCGTATATAAAGCGTACATAAGCCGTATCAATGTAGTATAACCTGTTTTTTTTCAGACTGTAAACTGAAAACAAAAGCCGGGAATCTTTCCCAGGTTGATCCCAACCTGAAAAGTTTTCATTAAACAAAGTCTGGATTTTTGAAATAGCAGATGAAATCAGAAAAATAATTTTCCCTGCATATCAGTTTTCCTTTATCTAATACCGGAGCCGGAATTCCATCCCGAATAATTAGTTCTTCATTGGTGATGATCCTGGCTTCGTCCCAAACTCCTTCTGCAATAAAAGATTGTAATAGCTTAGCGCCGCCTTCTACTATTACACTTTGAATATTCAATTGATAAAGGGCGTGGACTACCTGGTGAACAAGTTCCACATCTGTCGTTACCTGGTAATAAGAGAGATTGTTTTGTTCTTCATGTTTGATGGAATTGAAAACAATTGTTTTTACACGCCGATCAAAAATTTTCAAAGTTTCCGGCAAACTCAAATCCATATCAATAATCAGCCGTATTGGATTGATTCCTTCCCATTCTCTTACCGTAAGTTGCGGATCATCATATAATGCAGTATTGGTTCCGATCAATATCGATGATTCTTCATTTCTCCATTTGTGAACCATGCGGTTCGTAATCTGGTTGCTGATAAAAACCCTTGAATAATCCGCATTTGCTATTTTTCCATTGGCAGTCTGAGCCCATTTAAGGATGATATAAGGCCTGTGCTGAAGATGAAATGTAAAAAAACGCTGATTCAGATGGACGCATTCTTCTTCGAGAACTCCCACAATAGTTTCAACTCCTGCCTTGTTTAATTTTTCGATGCCTTTTCCATCAACTTCTTTAAAAGGATCACGACAACCTATTACTACCAGGGGAATTTTTTTTTCTATGATCAAGTCTGCACAGGGAGGAGTTTTGCCATGATGGGCACAGGGCTCGAGTGAAACATATAATACTGACTGGGAAATAAAAGGTTCATCATCCTTCATAACAGAACGAATACAATTAACTTCCGCATGTGCCTGGCCGTAATGCATATGATATCCCTCTCCGATAATCCTGTCTTTATATATAAGCACGGCACCTACCATCGGGTTGGGAGCAACTGATCCCCTTCCCTTTTCTGCAAGCTCAATGCAGCGGTACATGTATCTTTCATGAATAGTCAATATGTCTCTTTGAATATAAAATGCAAAATACTAAATATAAAATCAGCCCGTATTTTGGGATGAATTGCTCTATTTTACATTTTAGATTTTACATTTACAGATGACCATTCACGAAGCGAATCAGAAATTATTATCCCAACTTGACTCCATATATGAGCATCGTGAGGCTGTTGCCATCTCCGATCTGGTGATGGAAAATATCACCAAACAAAAAAAAACAGAGCGGATCATTCATAAAAACATTATTCTTTCAGGAGCGGAAGAGCTGTTGTTTGAAAAATATTCCGCTGAACTGATGAATCACAGGCCGCTTCAATATGTATTGCATGAAGCCTGGTTTAGCGGATTGAAGTTATATGTTGACGAAAGAGTATTGATACCAAGGCCGGAAACAGAGGAGCTGGTCAATTGGCTGATTGAGGATGCCTCTGATTTCAGAGATCAGACTGCGGACATCAGCATTCTGGATATTGGAACGGGGAGCGGCTGTATACCGATCGTCCTGAAAAAAAAACTTCCACAGGCTACTATTTACTCCTGCGATATCAGCCAGGATGCCCTGGATGTAGCCAGGAAAAATGCATCGATGCATGGCACAGATATTAATTTTATATTATCAGATTTCTTAAATGCCAACAATAGAAACTTACTTCCCAGGTTTGATTATATAATCAGCAATCCGCCATATATTCCCGTAAGTAGTAAGAAAAAAATGAGTGAACATGTAGTGGCCTATGAACCGCCTCTTGCGCTATTTGTGCATGATAATAATCCGCTGATTTTTTATGAAGCATTAGCTGATTTTGTTATAGAGAAACCGAGAATAAAAACAAAAATATTTGCAGAACTGCACGAAGATTTTTCAGATCCTGTAAAACAATTGTTTTTTTCCAAAGGATTTGCTTCGGTTGAAATAAAAAAGGACCTGCATGGGAAAAACCGAATGATAAAAGCAACCATGTTGCTATAATTAATTTGCATCAATTCTTTACTCATTCTACATTTGCAGGATTTTTTTTTATGAGATATCCAGGAATTTTTTTAAGCTTTTTATTGTTTTCATTACAATCCTTATCACAGGATCAGGAAGATAGTTCCCTGCTGAAAGGTGATGGATGGAGCTATCATTTTCAGTTGACAGGTATTATACAGGCACATCCATCTTTTAATGCGCCATACAGCGGACAAAACAGTTTACAACCCGAAAGTGAGAAAGCGTATTCAGTAACATCCACCCTTTATTTAGGCAGAAGATTGTGGAAGGGCGCATCTCTTTATTTTAATCCGGAAATGGCGGGTGGAAAAGGTATCAGCAGTACGCTGGGTATTGCCGGATTTCCAAATGGAGAAACATTTCGTATCGGAGATCCCGAACCAGTAGTTTATGTGGCACGTTTTTTTCTTCGGCAACAGATTTCTCTGGATAAAGAACATTTTGAAGAAATAGATGCTGATGCAAACCAGTTTAAAGAAAAGCTCTCCACTTCCCGCATCACGATCAATTTTGGAAAATTCGGCATCGCCGATTTTTTTGATGAAAACAGTGTCAGTCACGATCCCCGAACAGATTTTTTGAATTGGGCTTTGATGAATAATGGTGCTTATGACTATGCAGCCAATACCCGCGGTTATACATATGGGTTGGTTGTGGAATATATTAAACCCGGATGGGCGTTGCGGGCAGGAACGGCACTCATGCCCTCTTATTCCAATGGACCGACTTTGGATTTTCATTATTTTAAAACAAATAGTGAAACAATTGAGTGGGAAAAGAAATACAATATTCATCAGCGTAAAGGAGCAATCAGGTTGTTAGGATATTTTAATGTATCCAAAGCGCCCAATTATGACGAGGTTGTTGCTGCAAAAAATAATGGCACCGACACAAGTATGGATGTTATTTATGGAAAAGAATACGGGGGAAAGAAATTTGGATTCGGTATAAACGCCGAACAAGAAATTGGCAATTCCATCAATGGTTTTTTGCGTTTCGGATGGAATGATGGAAAAACAGCTACCTGGGCCTTTGCCGAAATTGATAACACGATAAGTGCAGGAATAAGGATATCGGGTAAAGGCTGGAAACGTCCGGCAGATAATATTGGTATCGCTTTGCTTTCCAACGGAATTTCTTCCGGTCATCGGAATTTTTTAAATGCAGGAGGCTATGGTTTTATGATCGGGGATGGAAAACTGCCAAATTATGCAAGGGAAAATATTGCAGAACTGTTTTATCTCTCAAAAATTTTCAATAATCTCTGGGCAACTGTCGATTATCAGTTTGTGGCTCATCCTGCGTATAATCATGACCGTGGTCCGGTGCATATTTTCGCTGCGAGGTTACACTTTGAATGGTGATGCTAATGGATGATAGGCTCTTAATTATTTGGTACCCCATTTTTATCAACAGCCAAGACTGTCCTGGCTCCCAGGTCACGAGCCACGCGCATAACTGCTACAATATCCTCAACCGGAACCGATTTATCGGCATTAATTACAATTGAAGGCTGATCAGTTTCCTTGGCAAGAAAGGGCTGCAATTTGGCTCGCAGTTCACTTAGAGAGACTTTTGTAGTGCCCACATAAAACTGTTTGTTCGCATCAATGGAAACAACTACTGTCTGCTTGGCCTTGGTATCGCTTTTTGATTTAGGTTGCGAAAGACGGATGACATTTGGATTGGCCAAAGTAGAAACAATCAGAAAAAAAAGGAGCAGTATGAAAAGGATATCATTCAAAGGTCCTGTATGAACTTCTGCTTCTTCCCTATGTCGCTTTCTTAAATTCATTGAATCTTTTTTAGTTTATCATCTGGTAGGCTCCTGTAAAATATCTACAAACTCCGCGCTGGCTGCTTCCATCTTGTTGGTGGTTTTATCGATCTGGGAATTCAGGTAACGATATCCGACATAAGCAATGATGCCGATGATCAGTCCGGATGCGGAAGAAATCATTTTCACATAAATACCTCCTGCTATATTTGAAATACTGTATTCACCGGTGGAAGCGATGCTATAGAATAACTGGAACATCCCGATAATGGTTCCTAAAAAACCGAATAACGGAGCTATATACCCGATAACAGACAAAATAGAAACATTTTTTTCCATTTTATACAATTCGAGCTTTCCAACATTTTCCATGCTGCGTTCAATAGCATCGATGGGCTTGCCAATGCGCTGAATTCCTTTGTCGATGATCCGGGCCACTGAATTGTTTGTATTTTTTGCGAGACTGCGGGCTGCCGTGACATTGCCATTTACTATATGATCACGGATAATATTCATGAAATTTTCATCTACTTTGGCGGCCTTGTTGATCGCTATCTGACGCTCAATAAAGAAAAAAATTGCGATCAGCAACAGAACGGCCAGGGGTATCATCAAAGGACCACCCCTCTGCAAAATATCCCATAAATTTTCTTTCTGTGGTGCTAACAACTGAGCGGCATGTGCAAGGCTGTCTTTGATCTTAGCCGAGTCAATAATAACCTGAAGGAAAAATAAATTCATTCCAGTACTTTGTTTAATGCGGTAAAAATAAAGATTTCACCCTATAACGTGTCTATGTAAATTGTATTTATTAACAAAATGCTAAATATGTGAATAAATTATAAGCAGCTTGGTATCACCAGCAATTTGCGGTATTCTTTCAGGTCTTTTGCTTCATGATCATTTAATTTGATCAATCTGTCTGAAGAATTTTTAAATGGTAACTTTGAAAAATGAACAAGCTGTACGATATTATTATCATCGGTGGCGGGCCCATCGGTTTGGCATGCGGACTTGAGGCAAAAAAAGCGGGACTGAAATATCTGATTATTGAAAAAGGAGTTCTGGTGAATTCACTCTACAATTATCCGTCTAACATGACTTTTTTTTCTACTTCCGAGCGGATAGAAATCGGAGAAGTTCCTTTTGTGAGTAATAATGCAAAGCCCACAAGGCCTGAAGCGCTGGAATATTATCGTCGAATTGCTGTGTCTAATCATCTGGATATTCATTTACAGGAAGAAGTAAAGCAGGTGCATGCAATCAATGGAAAATATGAAGTCATCACTTCATTAAGTCAGTATATTACCAGCAATATTATCGTCGCAACCGGCTTTTATGATATTCCTAATTTGATGAATATTCCGGGAGAAAATCTTTCTAAAGTGACTCATTATTATAAAGAGCCTCATTTCTATGCAATGCAGAAAGTAATTGTAGTGGGAGCAAATAATTCGGCTGTGGATGCGGCCCTGGAAACCTGGCGCAAGGGAGCAGAAGTAACAATGGTGATCAGGGGAGACCAGATTGGCAAAAGAGTGAAATACTGGGTGAGGCCTGATATTGAGAATCGCATTAAGGAAGGAAGTATCAAAGCATATTTTCGTTCATCATTGAAAGCTGTCAGGGAAAAAGAAGCTGATATCCGGACTCCCGAAGGATTAATCACCATCCCAAATGATTATGTACTCGCGATGACAGGTTATCAGCCAAATTTTGAATTCCTGAAAAGACTGGGCATCCGCTTATCGAATGATGAAAAACTTTCTCCCAGTTATAATCCCGACACAATGGAGAGCAATATGAAAAATATTTATCTCGCGGGTGTCATATGCGGAGGAATGGATACACATGTGTGGTTTATTGAAAACTCCAGAGAGCATGCCAGTAAAATTATCACTAAAATAAAAACGGAGTCGGAACAGGAGTCGAAAGTGGTGAGTCGTTAGAAGAAAGTCATTAAATAATAAAACTGACTCTAGACTACCCCAGTCCCTAAGCTTGTATCTTTTGCTCTTTCTTCCCAAATTTGCGAAAGGTATACAATTGTCTCTACACTTTTTTGCATGTCCTGAATGCTCACATATTCATGTTTTCCATGAAATGCCATTTCACCCGTAAATAAATTCGGGCAGGGTAATCCCATAAATGAAAGCCGTGATCCGTCTGTCCCCCCTCTTGCACTTGATTTGTGAACTTTGAGTCCTGCCTTTTCAATTGCTGCAATTGCATATGCAGAAATGAATGGATATTTATCCAAAATTTCTTTCATGTTCCGGTATTGTTCTTTCACAACAAATTCAGCCCTGGCTCCCGGGAATTTCCCGATTGTTTCTTCTGCCTTTCTCCGCAAAAAATCTTCATAAGCATATAATTTTGGAGTAATAAAATCACGGATGATCAATTGCACCGTCATTTTTTCGGGTATTCCTTCCATTCGTGTGGGATGAACAAATCCATATCTTCCTTCTGTAGATTCGGGGGAAAGTTCATCTTTGGGAAGTGAGTCTATAAAATAAGAAGCAACTTTAATTGCATTCACGAGTTTGTCCTTTGCATATCCGGGATGGGCGCTTACTCCATAAAAACTAATATTTACCACATCTGCTGAAAAAGTTTCATCTTCATAAGTTCCCAGTTCACCTGCATCCAATGTATAACCGAAATCTGCTCCCAGTCTTTTCAGGTTTACATGATCTACGCCCTGGCCAATTTCTTCATCGGGCGTGAATAATATTTTGATATGTCCATGTTTAATTTCCGGATGATTCAGGAGATAGTGAGCCATGTCCATAATAATTGCTATTCCTGCTTTATCATCTGCTCCAAGCAATGTATTTCCCGAAGCTGTGATAATATCCTCTCCTTTTTTTTCATTTAAATAGGGATGGTCAATCGGAGAAATAATCTGCGATGGATCATCAGGCAGAATGATATCGCTGCCATCATAGTTCTTATGAATGACCGGTTTCACATTTTTTCCTGAACAATCCGGAGCGGTGTCCATATGAGCGCAATAGCAAATCACAGGAACTGATTTTGTGCTGTTGGAAGGAATCGTAGCATATACATATCCAAATTCGTCGAGAAAGGCGTCCGTTATTCCCATTTCCTCCAATTCTTTTACCAATAAATGACCAAGGTCTTTTTGTTTTTCTGAAGAAGGGTTAGATTTGGACTGAGGGTCACTTTGCGTATCGATTTGAACATACCGGAAAAACCTGTCGGCTACGGTAAAATGATAATTTTGAAACATGGTGATCGCGATTTCTTTACGCTTTTAAAATGATCTGATAATTTCGAACACAAACTTTCAGAAACTTTGTGAGGTTTCCAAAAACTATAATCTGGATATTATATGGATGCTGAAAATATAAAGAGACCGCTGATTAAACAAGGATGGTTAAGAGTATTGCTTTTTTTTATATTTTATTTTATACTGGTCGCTATTGTAAGCCTGCCCATCGCTATTTTTTTGATCCGGTCGGGTGAGGGCAATGTTGATTTATCGCGTTTAAGTGAACTCCTCAATGGAAAATGGCTCTGGCTGAGTTTAGTCATTGCGGCTGTTTTGTCAATAATCGCAGTTTTTCTTTTCAGGAAATTTGTTGATAGGAAAAGTCTTGCAAGCCTTGGTTTTGATTTTTCAGGTCATCAATCGGATGCATTATCCGGTTTTTTTCTTGCCCTGGCAATTTTAGGGGTAGGTACGGTTATACTTTATTTTTCAGGGCACCTGAGATGGGACGATATTAGTTTTGACGGAAAAGATCTTTTTATTCAACTGGGGATGATGGCGATCGTCGCATTTTATGAAGAATTGGTATTCCGGGGATATATATTGAATAACCTGATGGAATCTTTCAGCAAATGGTTAGCCCTGATCATTTCTGCCGCCTTATTTGTTCTTTTTCATTTAGACAATCCTTCGATCAATATTATCGCTATCATCAATATTTTTTTAGCCGGTGTTCTGTTGGGGGTGAACTATATTTATACAAGAAACCTGTGGTTTGCTTTTTTGTTTCACTTCGGGTGGAATTTTTTTGAAGGACCTGTGCTGGGATATAAAATAAGCGGCCTTCATTCACAGACATTATTACAAACCGAATTAAAAGGAGACCTCTTGCTGACTGGTGGCGATTTTGGTTTTGAAGGATCTATTTTTTGTCTTGCCCTGATCCTGATCGCAATTTTATTACTGTACTGGACATACGAAAAAAGGGAACAGTCTGCTAAATTCAATATTCAATAAAGTGTTGTGTTGTTGGATATTTGATTTGAACATTCAATAATCAAATATCAATAAACAATGTTCAATGGAGGAGAGCACCATCCGAATGCATTTATTGAATATTGATTATTGAATATTGAATGTTCCTTCAGGTTTTTAATCACGCGAAGCGTTATGTAATGATAAGCGATCCTCCTACAATTTCAACAAGTTCCAGGTCGAAAATCAAATCTTCTCCGGCAAGAGGATGATTGGCATCAAGAATCACCGTATCTCCTTTGATTTCCACTATCACGACGGGGAATTGCTGACCCGAGCTATCATTCATATATAATTGTAAACCAACTTCGGGATTTAAGTCTTCCGGAAAGCGGTTTTTGGGAAAATCCAATACCATTTTCGGGTCTTTTGGCCCATAGGCTTCATTCACGGGGATCTCAATGGTTTTTTTGTCACCTACTTTCATTCCCTTTACACCATTATCAAAACCGAGAATCACCATGCCGCTTCCTACAGTGAATTCCAGCGGCTGCCTGCCTTCTGAAGAATCAAAACTGGTTCCATTTGTCAGACGCCCATGATAGTGCACTTTTACTTTATCACCCGCTTTCACAGTTTGCATAAAAAAAATTTAAAGTAATGCACAAAGTAACAGGATTAATTCTCTTTAGCCAATAAAAGTTTTTATTGAAATTTGAAGTATGAAGAACTGATTGACCTGCCTGGCAATTTAAATATTTTGAATGATGAAACCCCTTTTTGCATTTTTGTTTTTGATCTGTATCGGTATTAATCAGGAAGAAATCGCTGCTCAAAGCATTTCTTCACAGGCAGCCCTTAAAATTATTCCGGCTGCCGAAAGAATGGACGTATATCTTCCATTACTGAAAGGGAAATCGGTAGGCATTTTTGCCAATCAAACTTCTGTTGTCGGCAAATCTCATCTTGTAGATACATTGCTGAAAAAAAATATTCTTATCAAAAAAATTTTCGCTCCTGAACATGGATTTCGCGGCATTGGAGATGCAGGAGAAGATATTAACAGCACCAGGGATCCCAAAACAGGTATTCCGATTATTTCTTTATATGGCGATAAACTGAAACCTTCTGAGGATGATTTGAAAGATATTGATATCCTCGTTTTTGATATACAGGATGTGGGCGTAAGATTTTATACTTATATTTCTTCTCTGCAAAAATATCTCGAAGCTGCTGTCGAAAATAATCGCCCGCTAATCATTTTGGATCGCCCGAATCCCAATGGATTTTATGTAGACGGCCCGGTTCTCGATCCGAAGTTTAAATCTTTTGTTGGAATGCAGCCTGTACCGGTGGTATATGGAATGACGATCGGTGAGTATGCGAAAATGCTCATAGGAGAAAAATGGCTCGAACCACGCATCAGCGGCGATCTGAATACCATCCATGCCATTGATGATGGAGAAAAAAAAATTGACTCCCTGTTGCACAAATTAACAAATGAGATTGTCGATTTCACTGTTTCAGGTTTTCAGTTATTTGTAGTTCCGTGTAAAAATTATACACATAAAAGCAAATATATATTACCTGTGAAACCCTCTCCCAACCTGCCGAATATGCAATCTGTATACCTATATCCTTCTATATGCCTTTTTGAAGGAACTGCAATTAGTCTTGGAAGAGGAACGGACAAGCCCTTTCAGCAATTTGGAAGTCCCTTTTTTCCATCCTTTCTGTATCATTTTATTCCTCAAAGCACTGAGGGGGCCAAAACTCCGCCGCTATTGAACCAGGTTTGTTATGGATTTGATCTTAGCAAAATTGATATCGGAAAAGAGATCAATCATCATCTGCAATTGAAATGGCTGATCAAAGCGTATTCACTTTATCCTGAAAAAAAATATTTTTTTCTGCCATCGAATTATTTCAATAAGTTGGCTGGTAGTGATCTGCTAATGCAGGAAATTAAAGCCGGAAAAAAAGAAAACGAAATCAGGAAGAGTTGGGAGCCTGCCCTCAGCCAATTCAAAAAGATCAGAAAGAAATATCTGATATATCCGGATTTTAAATAAAAAATTTTATAAAACGATATTGATGTTTCATCTACGTATTCAGTTTGATCCAGGTTTAAATCCGGGAAATGCCAGAGGAACAAGTATCATTTTCATGGGTACACCAGAGTTTGCTGTTCCTTCACTGGAGGCACTGCTTCAGGCCGAATACAATATTGTCGCAGTTGTGACAGCTCCGGACAAGCCTGCGGGGCGGGGTATGAAAATAAACGAAAGTGCAATAAAAAAATATTCTCTGGAAAAAGGGTTGAAAATTTTACAGCCGGAAAAATTAAAAAACCCTGATTTTGTTGGACAACTTAAATTGCTAAAAGCAGACCTCCAGGTGGTCGTTGCTTTTCGAATGCTTCCTGAAATCGTTTGGAGTATGCCCAGGCTTGGCACAATCAACCTCCACGGCTCTCTTCTTCCTCAATATCGGGGAGCCGCACCAATCAATTGGGCAATTATAAATGGAGAGAAAGAAACCGGAGTCACTACTTTTAAATTGCAACAGGAAATTGATACCGGTAATATTCTTCTGCAGGAAAGTTTTCCTATTGGAGAAAATGAAACTGCAGGTGAAGTACATGACAGAATGAAGATAATAGGTGCGCAACTTCTGGTAAAAACTGTAAAGGGATTGATTGATGGTTCTTTAAAAGAGAAAGCTCAAACGACTTTGGACAACGGGACTGTATTAAAGCATGCCCCCAAAATTTTTACTGATACCTGCAGAATTGATTGGAATAAATCAGTAGATGAGATTCATAATCTGATCAGGGGCCTGTCTCCATTTCCGGGCGCCTTCACTTATTTTGAAGGGAAACAGATGAAGATTTTCAGATCAAAAAAAGAATTCTCCATAACTTCAGAAGCTCCTGGAAATTTTCAAACAGATAAAAAGAATTTTTTAAAAGTTACTGCCAACAACGGGTATATTCATATCGAGGAAATGCAACTTGAGGGGAAGAAGAAAATGATGATTAATGATTTTTTGAGGGGGTACAGATAAGTTTTTCGCGCAGAGGAACAGAGAAAAGAAGAATCTCTTATCTCCTTTGGTTCTGCGCGAAAACCTACAAATTCCACCAATAATTAAATTTGAGAACAACCCCCCGATTGCGGATGGATAATGCCCCCGGCAGATAATTATCAGTGTAAACAAGAAATAAATCAGAAGCAGGTTTATATCTCCACTGCAACCTTGCATTGATATTCATATTATTTTCCTGTTGGTTATACTGGATATAAGTCGTAAAAAAGAGTTTATTCGTCAACGTTAGATCGATCCTGGGGCTGATCAGCCAAAACTTTGTTCTGTCCCAGGGCTGAGATAAATCCAAATCATTATAACTCAAACCAACCATAATACTCGCATAGGGTTGAATACGATAACCCAGGTTCCCGGCAATTGTTAATTTCCTTCCATTGGCATAATAACCGCCGTAACGAAAGGAGAAACTATAAGTGAAAAGGCTTTGTGGTTTTGAGAGAACATCGATTCCCATTGTGTTCCACCAGTGCTGGCTGCCAACAGGCAGGGAATCCTTTCCTGAATTAGTTGGATCGAAAGGTTGTAATAATTCTACATAATCATGAATGAAAGAAGCAGTGATCGTACTCCTGTCGCGAAATGTAACCAGGTAGGCAAGAATACTTTCATCATCGGTATGATGGAATGAAGTGTTGAAATAGTAAGTAGAGCTGAGTTGAGGTCCATGACTCAGTACCATCCCGCCCTTCGGAAAAAAATAACGGATAACCTGGGGATTCACTTTAAAATAATCTGTTCTCGGAACATATCCCACTTCCGCATTGTAATTAGCGCCCACATATTCATATTGAAAAAGCAGGTTCCATTTTCGGCTTGCATAAAGTATATTTCCTGCCTGCGTCCAATCCTGTCCTTTCACACCCGGACTGAATGATTTTAGCAGAAGCATTTTTCCTGTCACCAAATTATTAGAGGAAGCCAGGTTATATTCAAATCCTATATTCCGGTTGTACTTTGAATAAATTGTCTGGGCTGTATCTGGTGGATGATAATCCACGGATTGTTTATTTATAAATATAAACCCGAAATTGGATCGGGAAAATACTTTCCGCTGCAGCGCAACCACTGCAAAATTTTGTCCCGGAAGTGCAGAAGAATCCACAGAACCTGTCTGCATATCCATTACGCCTATACGCCAATTCTTATCAATCTTTCCGCTCAATCTCGCTCCTGCCTCTATGGGCGCATTTAATCCGATGCGACGGGAGAAAAAAGGTCTGATCGTCGGATAACCGAAATTGGTAAACTGATCTCCATTTTCAAGAAAGAACTGTCTTTTTTCCGGAAAAAAAAGTTCATACCGGCTCAGATTAATTACCTGCTGGTCTACATCCACCTGCGAAAAATCCGGATTAATTGTAAGATCCAGGTTCAAAGAAGAATTAATTCCTATTTTGGCATCCCCGCCAATTTCAGTTCGGTATGAAGTCGGAGTTTTATTCTCATAATCTTTCGAAACACCTCCCAGAACATAAGGAATAATAGAAATATTTGCACCGGGATCCGGTGGTGGTTCATCCCAGACAAGTACGCCGGTATAGGCAAGCGAAGCCGTTGGAAACTGACGTGGAACCGGCGCCCAGCTTGATTTTTCTTTTGATTTCAAATCATTCCTGCTGAAATTAACTCCCCACTCCCGGATTCCTTTTTTATACCGGATTGTTTTGAAAGGGATGGCAGCTTCAAATATCCATTTGTTTTCGTAATTTTTTACTGCAGAAATCCACCTGTTGTCCCAGCTCAGATCGACTTTCCCTCCTTCATACATGGTTCCGTCCCACTGAGCTCCGGCAGCATTAGCGCCGAAAGAAAAACCATTTGTCTGGTCATCAAAAGGATCAATGAACAATAAAAAATTATCATTTTTTACAAAAGAAAAATCCCGTTTTAAAGATTCGACCATATAGGGCCCGGCCATTCCATTATAACATATCGCCAGCAAATAAATATTGCATTTGTCATAGCTCATTTTCACTTCCGTTTTTATTTTCGCATGACTGGTATCCATGGGAAGTACCATATAAAAATTTCCTGCAAGTTCTGCTTCCTGCCAGGCTGGATCATCTGGAATGCCATCAATTTTTACCGGAGATGCGGTCTCGTGGATATGTAATCGATAAGAATGATTCTTTTTTTGGGCAATGACAAAAAGAGAAAGCTGTAACAACACGATAGACAATAAACAGAATTTCACTTAGCAGTTAGTTTAATACTCTTCGGGATAAAAATACAAAAACTCAAATCGATACAATAACTTTATTGTGCCTTTATCAATCCATTCATTCAAATATTAGTTTTATGCAAAGAAGAAAATTTCTTCAACATGGTCTTACAGCAGGAAGCGCTGCATTATTAACTTCTTCAGCAATTGGGTCAACATCTTCTGCCGGCAAAGAAATTTCATTGAGCGATTTAAAAAAAGAATTTGACGACAAAACTTTCAACCTGAACTATGGTATTCATGATGGCATGTTTAAAAACAGCGCAGGCAATGATTTTATTGACCAGATCAAATTTGCCCATGATATGGGATTTCGTGCGATGGAAGACAATGGCATGATGGACCGGCCTGCAGAACAGCAGGAAAAAATCGGGAATGCACTGACCAAATATAATATGAGTATGGGCGTATTCGTACACGGATTTGACCATTGGCCAGTCAGCACTTCACTTTGTTCGGGGAATAAAGAATGGAGAGATAAATTCCTTCAATATTCGAAACAGGCAATTGATGTTGCAAAAAGATGCAATGGCAAACTGATAACCGTGGTTCCTGGCAATTATGACCGCACATTGCCGATGGGATATCAGACGGCCAATGTAATTGAATCTTTGCGAAGAGCCGCTGAAATATTCGAACCGCATGGACTGGTAATGGTATTAGAGCCTCTGAGCGATACTCCGGACCTTTTTCTTCGCCATCCTGATCAGACTTTTGCTATTTGCAAAGCGGTGAATAGTCCTTCATGTAAAATTTTATTCGACATGTATCATATGCAGCGAAACGAAGGAGACCTGATTCCCAACATCGACAGAGCCTGGGAAGAAATTGCATATTTTCAGATCGGGGATAATCCGGGCAGGAACGAACCAACCACCGGTGAAATGAATTATAAAAATATTTTCAAACATATTTACCACAAAGGCTATAAAGGAGTATTGGGTATGGAGCATGGCAAATCAAAACCCGGCAAAGAAGGAGAATTGGCATTGATCAAGGCTTACAGGGATTGTGATGATTTTATTTGATTCTTTGAATTAAACTAACATCTACGGAAACACGGAGAATTTTTCCTTGTCTCCAAACCAAATTAAATAAGATATCTCGCATATGAAAATTCAATTATGGTCCATTGGCAGGAATCATGAGCCATATATTAAAGCGGGCGTGGAGGATTTCACCAAACGCATTTCAAGATATTTTCCCGTTGAATGGAATATTATCCCCGTTCCGAAAAATGCAGGGATGCTCTCGGAAATGGACCTCCGAAAAAAAGAAGGAGAAATTGTATTGGAATGGCTGCATAAGGGAGATTACTTAGTTGCACTGGATGAAAGAGGAAAAGAGTTTTCTTCTCCCGGACTGGCTCACTTTATCAGCGAAAGGGCTGACGATGGAGCAAAAAAACTGATCTTTCTGATCGGGGGTGCATATGGGTTAGATGAAAGTATTTTGCAAAAAGCCGATCATCGGTGGTCCTTATCAAAACTTACTTTTCCCCATCAGTTGGTTCGGTTAATCCTCACCGAACAATTGTACAGAGCCTGTACGATTTTAAGAAATGAAAAGTATCACCATTAATTCTGTCTATCCTTATCTATCTTCCAATTCATGATTTATTTACAATATGTAATTAAAACCTATCTTTAAAAGAAAAATGAATGTCGACGCTAACGATTAGCATTATTGTTCTCACCTGCCTTATTTCCATAACCGGATTCAGCAATTCAAAACTTATTGACGAACTTATTTTCTGGCCTCCTGCAATTAGCCGCCGCCGCCAGTATTATCGCTTTGTCACCAGCGGGTTGATACATGCGGATTATATGCATCTTGCTTTTAACATGATCACCCTGTTTTTTTTCGGAAGAGCAATGGAAGCCAGCTATACCAGTGAACTAGGTTTGCCTCCTTATAGTTTTTTGCTTTTATATGTCGGCTCATTAATTGCATCCTTACTGCCTACTTATTTTAAACATCGCAATGATTATAATTATAAAAGCCTTGGCGCTTCCGGTGCTGTGTGTGCAGTATTATTTTCGTATATATTGTTAAGACCATGGGAAAAGATTCTTGTTTTTTTTATTCCTTTTCCTGCGATCGTATATGCATTGCTGTTTTTGGGTTATTCTATGTATATGTCAAAGAAAGGAGGAGATTATATCAATCATGATGCGCATTTTTGGGGCGCTTTATTTGGAATTGCATTCACGATTGCCGCAAGGCCAGGTGTGGTTAATATTTTTCTTTCTGAATTATCGCACCCGCATTTCGATTTTTAAAACCTGCCTGGTTTTAGGAGTGATTTTAAATCTGTCATCGATCCTCATACCAATCACCCAGATAATTTTTTTATTCATTTCAAGCACCCAGACTTTCTCCTTATCAACCCGGGATAATTTATTGTCAATAAAAAACCGGGATAATTTTTTTTTCTTGCAAAGACCCATGGGATAGAAATAATCACCAGCTTTCCATTTGCGTAATAGAATCGGAAACCTGATTTGCGAAGCATCCAGTGAAGCAATTGAATTCGCTGTTTGCAATTTACTATTTGCTGCAGGATGAATCTCCAGATGCAAATACCCCATTGGATATTCAATATTCTTTTCTCCTTCCTCAATCAAAATAATCTTTGAAGATTCGTTTTGTTTTGGAGAAATGATGAGCCAGTTCCTGTTTTTAAGAATGCGGTGAGTTTCTGATTGAATATATTTTCCTGATTCGCTGTCGGACAAACGAATCAATTCCTCCGTCTGTGCAGGACTGAATCCATATTCCTTAATAATCTCATAACAAACGGTAACCAGGGCTTCTGTTTTTTTTAATTTCAATACAGGAATATGGATTTCATTTCCCTTCTTTTCCAGCAATTTCTTTTTATGTTGCTCGATCGATTGAAGATATAAGGTTTCGATATCCCTGAACCTCTCGGTATTCGCAGCCAGGTTATTCATTACTTCAGGATATATTTTTTGCAGTATTGGAATGAACTGGTGCCGGAAATAATTTCTGGAATATTTATCCGTTTCATTAGAACTGTCCTCTACCCAATTCAAATGATGACTCAAAGCAAATGCTTTTAGTTCTTCTTTTTTGGCAAACAAAAGCGGTCTGACTATTTTTCCCTGCTTCATAGGCATCCCCCTTAACCCGGCGATACCGGTTCCCCTGAAAAAATGCATAAGTAATGTTTCAATATTATCATCAAGGTGGTGTGCAGTGGCGATATGGATGACCGATGACCGATGACCGTTGAAAGGGCTGTCATCCATCATCTGTAAACTGTCTGCTAACTCGTTAAACCATTTATATCTCAACTCCCTTGCGGCAACCTGAACTGACAATTTTTTTTCTTCGGCATATTTTTCCGTATCGAAACGATTTACAAAAACTTTCTTATCATATTTTTTTCCAAGCGTCAACACAAATTCCTCATCCCGCTGACTCTCCTTTCCCCTCAGTTGAAAATTGCAATGAGCAATGACAAAATCAAGATTCAGCTCATGGCAGAGTTCACAGAGTGCCGCAGAATCTAGTCCTCCGCTGACAGCGAGAATTAATCTGTCATTTGAAGAAAAAAGTTTTTTCTCTTCAATAAATTCCCTGAATTTTTCTGTGAGTTGCATGATCCGGTTTTCTGAAAATCAAAATTAATAATTCCTGATTCGGTCATCTTAATATAACAAATCCTCATATGCTGTATGCAGCTCATTGTATGCATGATTATCCCCGGCTGCTTTCGCGGCTGCCATCCCTTTTTCAAACCAGCGGATCGCCAATGCTGATTCCCCTGCCCTTTCCAATAATTTTGCTAAATGATAATATGAACCAATATATCCCGGATCATCAGTTAAAATTTCTTCAAATAAACTGCGCGCTTTCGCATCATCCCCGATTTTTATATATTCCAGTGCCAGGGCATGCTGAAGAAAACGATCCCGGGGATTGGCAGCAAGAAACTCTTTTAATTGAATAATCCTCTCCATCAGGCAGAATATTTTTTCAGTTTAATGATCAACCTATCTTTACAAAACTTATCTTTGGTTTAGTTGCATAAACAACCTTGTTCAGGATAAAAAAATTTTGATGAAAATTTTAGTATGTATCAGTAAGACCCCCGACACAACGACAAAAATAGCGTTCACAGATAACAATAGAAAATTCGTTACGGATGGGGTTCAGTGGATCATCAATCCATATGACGAATGGTATGCTCTTGTCAGAGCAATTGAATTGAAGGAGAAGGATCCTTCTACGGTTCTACATTTGATTACGGTAGCCGGTGCCGATGCAGATCCAATCATCCGCAAAGCCCTGGCTTTGGGTGGCGATGAAGCGATTCGTGTGAATGCTGACAGTCATGATAGTTTTTATATTGCCTCCCAAATCGCAGCGGTTGCGAAGCATGGGGGCTACGATCTGATATTTACAGGAAAGGAAACCATCGATTATAATGGGTCTTCGGTTGGTGGGATGGTGGCTGAATTATTGGATATTCCCTATATCTCACTCGCTTCAAAATTCGAGCTCAACGGAACTTCGGTTACAGTTAACCGTGAAATTGAAGGCGGAGAAGAAACCGATGAATCCACTCTCCCACTGGTAGTAAGCTGTGAAAAAGGAATGGCCGAGCAAAGAATACCCAACATGAAGGGAATTATGAGCGCCAGGACAAAACCATTGAAAGTGGTAGAACCTGTGGCAGTAGAACCATTAACGGCAGTTGTTTCGTTTGAATTACCTCCTGCCAAGGCAGGAGTAAAAATGGTTTCGGCCGACAATCCTGCGGAACTGGTCAGGTTATTGCACGAGGAAGCGAAGCTGATTTAAAACCCCAACCCTTAAAAGGGGATAAAATATAGATTTAAAATAATAAAAATCTTTAAAATTAAAATTGTCACATTGTAGATGAAAGTAAACAAAGGGTTTTCATTTTAGTGTGATCGAGGAATATCATATGTCAGTATTAGTTTTTATCGACCATGCAGACGGTCATTTTAAAAAAGCTTCGCTGGAAGCCATGAGTTATGGTGCTGCCGTTGCAGAACAATTGGGTACAACCGCAGATGGAATTTTGCTGGGCACTGTAACCGATGATTTGAAATCACTGGGAAAATATGGAGCTAAAAAAATCTACCAGGTAAATAATGAAACTCTCAATCAGCTCGATGCCCAGGTTTTTACAAAAATATTGGCAGAAGCTATTCAGACAACCGGGGCAAAAATTATTGTGTTTTCAAATAACCTCAGTGGAAAAGCAATTGCTCCACGTCTTTCTGCAAAATTAAAAGCCGGACTTGTCTCAGGTGCAGTTGCTCTTCCTGATACAAAAAATGGTTTTGTGGTGAAGAAAAACGTTTTCTCAGGCAAAGCATTTGCCAACATTAACGTTTTGTCTGATATAAAAATAATTTCAATCAATCCCAATTCCTATTCGATTATTGGAAAAGAAGGAACAGCTGAATTGGCAAACCTCAATGTGAATGTCGATCCATTTAAAGTAAAAACCTTATCCGTAAGCAAGTCATCAGGAGAGATTCCATTGACTGAAGCCGAAATCGTGGTCAGTGGGGGCCGGGGATTAAAAGGACCTGAGAATTGGGGAATGATCGAGGAGCTGGCAAAACTTTTACATGCCGCCACAGCCTGCAGCCGGCCTGTTGCAGATGCACATTGGCGTCCACATAATGAGCATGTCGGGCAAACAGGCATAGCAATTGCTCCAAATCTATATATCGCTATCGGAATTTCCGGAGCTATTCAACATCTTGCAGGCGTTAACCGTAGCAAGACCATTGTTGTAATTAATAAAGACCCGGAAGCTCCATTCTTTAAAGCTGCAGATTATGGAATTGTTGGTGATGCTTTTGAAGTGGTGCCCAAAATCATTGAGGCAGTAAAAAAACTAAAAGGGGTTGCCTGATTCTTTGATCAGAGATATTAGAAATTAACAAAATTTATTTTTGGAATCTTTCAAAATTTTTGGAAGGCTTTAATTTTTATATTTGCTTTTTAACACTAAACATTAAAGTTCCGTTTCAGGCGGATCCTGAGGTTTATGAAGAAGATTGAATTAGAAATTGTGGCCTTGTCGCACAGCATTACCCAAACTCACTCCTATGCAGTTGTGTTAGGAGAGATCAATGGTTTGCGCCGTTTGCCAATCGTGATTGGTGGTTTTGAAGCTCAGGCCATTGCAGTTGCCCTGGAAAAAATGCATCCAAGCCGTCCGCTCACCCATGATCTGATGAAAAACTTTATGAGTGCATTTACAATCGACCTGCAGGAAATCATTATTTGTGACTTGCAGGAAGGTATATTCTATTCTAAACTGATTTGTATCAGTGAGCACGATACTGTGGAAATTGATTCCCGGACCTCCGATGCCCTTGCACTTGCAGTGCGCTTCGGTTGTCCGATCTACACTTATGAAAATATCCTGGAAAGCGCCGGTATTTTAATGGAAGACAGCTCAGGAAAAAAGAAACCTGCCAAAGAAACTGTAACTACAGAAATTGGTGGATCGGATGATCTGAAAGGGCTCTCTCTTGAAGAATTGAACACATTGCTCAATGAAGTGCTGGAGCAGGAAGATTATATCCGCGCCATTAAAATACGCGACGAGATCAATAGCCGGAAAAAGGGACGATAGCGTTTTAAAACCGCTTGTTCTGATATCAATATAAAACCTGCTCACTGATAGATAAACTTTCCCATGTGATTCTCTTCCCCAATTGCAAAATCAATCTCGGCTTACATATTATCCGCAAACGTAAGGATGGTTATCATGATCTTGAAAGTGTTTTTTATCCGCTTCCATTGAAAGATGTGGTTGAAATCATTCCTTCTGATCAATTTCAAATCAATATCTCAGGACTGACTGTACCCGGAAATATCAATGATAATTTATGTGTGCGGGCATATCAATTAATGAAAAAGGAATTCCCAAAACTTCCCAAGGTCGCTATCTACCTGTATAAACATATTCCAATGGGATCTGGTTTGGGTGGAGGCTCTGCTGATGGCGCATTTATGTTGAAATTATTGAATGATAGTTTTCAGCTAAACCTTTCTTCAGAAAAGCTCATCGGATATGCCGCACAGTTAGGAAGCGATTGCCCTTTTTTTATATTGAATAAGCCTTGTTTTGTAACAGGTAAAGGCGAACAAATGGAGGCTTTTTCTCTTGATTTATCAGATTATTCGATTGCATTGATTCATCCCGGAATTCATATTGATACATCATGGGCTTTTTCTGAAATAAAACCATATCAACCGGAAAAATCATTAAAACAAATCTTGAAACAACCTTTAATAAGTTGGTCATCTGAACTTGTCAACGATTTCGAAGAACCGGTTTTGAAGGAATATCCCGAACTAATCCATATAAAAAAAACTCTTTATGAATCCGGGGCCTTATATGCAAGTATGACCGGAAGTGGTTCCTCTTTTTACGGAATTTTTAAAAAAGATGGGATCCCATCCTTTAGCTTTGAACAAAATTGCAGGATCGATATCATTCAATAATTACCGTGAAAGTAGTTGGCTTTACTTTTATTAGAAATGCGGTTAAATACGATTATCCAATCGTGGAAGCGATTCGCTCTATCCTTCCTCTCTGCGATGAAGTGATTATCCTTGTCGGCAATTCAGAAGATGAAACTGAAAAACTAATTAACTCGATTCAATCACCAAAAATAAAGATATACTATTCCCAATGGGATGATTCTTTGCGTGAAGGAGGAAGCGTGTTGGCTGCAGAGACTAATAAATCTTTTGACCATGTTCCTTCTGATGCTGACTGGTGTGTGTATATCCAGGGAGATGAGGTGATCCATGAAAAATATTATCCTGCGATCCGGGAAGGAATGGAAAAATATCTGAATGATTTTCGGGTTGAAGGGCTTTTATTCAAATACCTGCATTTTTATGCGAGCTATGATTTCGTTGGAGATTCCCGTAAATGGTATGACCATGAGATACGCATAATCAGGAATGATAAGAGCATCCGTTCTTACAAGGATGCCCAGGGTTTCAGAAAAAAGGGAAGAAAATTACAGGTAAAACCTATTGACGCATATATCTATCATTATGGTTGGGTGAAGCATCCGGCTCAACAAATGCAGAAGATCAATAATTTTGTCACGTTATGGGCCAATGCCGATGAGACCTTAAAAACAATTCCTAAAACAGCCGAAGCACATTTTGATTATGGCGACATTGATTCGCTGAAACGGTTTGAAGGTACACATCCACAGGCTATGCAGGACCGGGTAAAACATAAGAACTGGGATTTTGATTTCGACATCACTAAAAAAAAATTCTCCTTGTCCGAAAGGGTTTTATATTGGATCGAAAAGACAACAGGCAAAAGATTATTCAATTATCAGAATTATAAAATAATCTGAAGCAGTTCATTTTATTGTTTATTTCACGCAAAGAAACAAAGGAGTCAAAGACGCGAAGTTCTTTGTAAGTTTCCATGAAATGAACTATCTTGCTGAAAATTTTTGCATATCATTTTTCGTCCTGTCATACCAGATTTTCTGAACCAGAATCTTGATTTCCTCGATCATCAGTGATGACGATATGACCCTTCTTACAGGGAATAATCTTCTCGGGTTTATAATTTTTCATTTTAGATTTTATATTTATGCAAATGATATCCTCATTCACAGATAAAACACGTCACTATTTTGAGCTCGAAGAAAAATATGGCGCACATAATTATCATCCCCTTCCTGTAGTTCTTACAAAAGGCCAGGGAATATTTGTATGGGACGTAGATGGCAAAAGATATTACGATTTTCTCAGCGGCTATTCTGCATTAAACCAGGGTCACTGCCATCCTAAGATCATATCCACTTTAGTTGAACAGGCGCAGGTCCTCACACTTACTTCAAGAGCATTTCATAGTGACCTGCTCGGCGAGTATGCGTTGTTCATGCATAATTATTTCGGATATGACAAAATATTGCCAATGAATACCGGCGTTGAAGCGGTAGAAACAGCAATCAAACTTTGTCGTCGATGGGGGTATACAGTCAAAGGAATACCAGAAAATAAAGCAAAGATTATTGTATGTGAAGATAATTTTCACGGAAGGACCAGTGGAGTGATTTCATTTAGCAGCGATCCTGCCTCTTATAAAGATTTCGGACCCTTCATGCCTGGCTTCGAAATCATTCCTTACAATGACCTGGATGCATTGGCAAAAGCGCTGAAAAGTCCAGAAGTTGCAGGTTTCCTGGTTGAACCGGTCCAGGGAGAAGCAGGTGTTATTGTTCCTGATAATGGATATCTGGCGAGAGCCAAACAATTCTGTGAAGATGCAAACCTCTTGTTTATTGCAGATGAAATACAAACGGGTCTGGCGCGTACAGGAAAAATGCTCGCCTGTGACCATGAAAATGTTCGTCCCGATATCCTGATCCTCGGTAAAGCTTTAAGTGGCGGCACCTTGCCGGTCTCTGCAGTACTCGCCGATGATGAAATCATGCTCACCATTCACCCAGGTGAACATGGTTCTACTTACGGTGGTAATCCACTTGCATGTAAGGTCGCAATGACTGCTTTAACGGTATTGAAAGATGAAAAAATGGCAACAAATGCACAAATGCAGGGTGAGTTATTCAGGAATGAATTGAACAAAATCAATTCTCCGCATATTAAAATTATCCGTGGAAAGGGTTTACTAAATGCAATCGTTATTCAACATACGAAACCGGAAGCAGCCTGGGAATTATGTCTTGCCTTAAAAGATAATGGTTTGCTTGCAAAACCGACTCATGGCGACAAAATCAGATTTGCTCCACCATTGGTGATTACGGAAGAAGAGATCCTGGAATCAGTGGAAATCATCCGGAAAAGTCTTTTAAAATTAGATTAATTTAAAATCATTTTCTTTGCAGGAGCATTACTCAGATGGCACAAACTCATATTTACCAACAGCACACGGAAACCCATATGGTCAGTGCGGATAAGCTGACTGATATCGTGATTGGTATGTCGGATGGACTCACTGTTCCCTTTGCACTTGCTGCAGGAATAAGTGGCGCTGTTCAGGGCACCAGTCTGATCATCATCGCGGGACTTGCTGAAATTGCAGCAGGTTCTATTGCAATGGGATTGGGTGGATACCTTGCTGGAAAAACGGAAGTTGATCACTACAATAGTGAATTGAAACGTGAGTATGATGAAATAGAAAAACTGCCTCATGTCGAAAAGCAGGAAGTAAAAGACTTTTTTTCTTCTTTGGGATTAAGTGAAGAAGTCCAGAATCAAGCTGTGGAAGAAGTAATAAAGGACAAGGAAAAATGGGTTCAGCTGATGATGAAATATGAATTAGGATTGGATGAACCGGATCCCAAAAGAGCCAGGAAAAGTGCTTTTAATATTGGTGCATCCTATGTTGTTGGCGGGCTCATCCCTCTCAGTCCCTATTTTTTTGTTTCACGTAGCATCGATGGTTTAAAAATTTCCACACTCATCACTTTAATCTGCTTATTTATTTTTGGTTATTTTAAAAGTAAGATCACCGGTGTCAATCCCTGGTTAGGAGCATTGCGTGTTATGATCATAGGTGCCATTGCTGCCGGCTGTGCTTTTGGTATTGCGAGATTAATTGAATCCTGATTCAGCAGCCGCTAAGGAGATATTCTGCTATTTGTTTTTAAGTTTCATACTGGGCAATACTGCAGCAATCAGAAGAGTGGAACAGGAAATAAGCACTAAATAGAGTCCTGCTTTTATATCCGGACAAGTTCCCCTGTAACAGCCTGAAAAAAGAAAAAAGGTTTTGACTCCATAAGCGACAGTCAATACTCCCAAAAACATATTAAATCGTTTAGCCCATACCGTTGGGATAACTGAAAGTACAACATGTGCAATGGCCAGGAATACGAATACTTTGCCTGGCCTACCGTAGGAATTCTTTTCTGAAAAAAAACCGTTAAAATTTTTATCAAGGTCAGGATAATAAGCCCAGGGCATAAAACAGGCAATGATCAATATCAGAGCCGCAGCAATCCCTATATAAGTTGAATATTTCATCGCTGAACAGTCATTGAACTTGAAATATCTTGTCAGAAGATAAGGTTCGCAAAAATTAAAAGGACTACCTCAAGTAATCCTTTTAATTTTCTTAAATCTGAGGTTCCGAGCAGATTCGAACTGCTGTAGAAGCTTTTGCAGAGCTCTGCCTAGCCGCTCGGCCACGGAACCTTTTCAGGATGATCCGAATCATCATTCCTGCCTGACTCTGTGTGAGTAAGGTGTGGCAAAAGTAGTATATTCGGAGTAATTTCCCTAAAGGCAATTACCTTATGCAAAGGATCGCTGAAAGCGAATTGATGATTAATCAAAATGGAGCTATTTATCATCTGAATCTTCTTCCGGAAGAACTCGCTTCCACTATTATCACTGTAGGTGACCCCGACCGCGTAACAACGGTCAGCAATTTTTTTGATAAGATAGAAATCAAAAAACAACATCGTGAATTTGTAACGCATACAGGTTATATTGGTAATAAAAAAATATCTGTTGTATCGACGGGAATCGGTACCGATAATATTGATATTGTACTGAATGAAATGGATGCATTGGTGAATATTGATTTTGAAAGCAGGACAATCAAAAATAAACTCAGGCAATTGGATATTATGCGCATCGGAACGGCCGGATCATTGCAGGAAGATATTCCAGTAGATAGCTTTGTAGTGTCGACACATGGATTGGGAATTGACAACTTATTAAATTTTTACCGCCACGATCAAAATGATGAAGAAAAACAATTGCTTCAATCCTTCGTTACTCAAACGCAGTTGCATAACCGCTTTTCTTTTCCATATATCAGCGGAGCCGCCGCTTCATTGATGAAATATTTTGTGAATGGGTATCACAAGGGCATAACAGTTACCTGTCCGGGCTTTTACGGACCGCAGGGAAGAATGCTGAGATTGGGTCTGAGTAATCCCGATCTGATCAACCGTTTGACCCAATTTCGGTTTGGACAACACCGGATCAGCAATTTTGAAATGGAAACAGCCGGACTTTATGGTTTAAGCAAAATGCTCGGTCATCATTGTTTAAGTCTGAGCGCCATTGTGGCCAACAGGGTCACAAAGCAATTTTCGAGGGATGGACAGCGAACCATCGAAAATTTGATTCAAAAAACATTGGAAATAATCAGTGGGTGGTGAGTAAACTTTTGTTTGCAAAATGATTGATAACTTCGCGTAAAAATTGGATATAAGGTACAGCTGGCTACTATCAACACTATGAATATACGCTTTTACAAATACCAGGGAACAGGAAACGATTTTATTATTCTCGACAACCGGAACTGGAGTTATACGGCGCTTACAATGGAAAAAGTCAAGTTTTTATGTGACCGAAGATTTGGTATAGGGGCAGACGGATTGATGCTTTTGAATCAAAAATCCGGCTATGATTTTGAAATGATCTATTTCAATGCAGATGGACGTGAGAGCACGATGTGTGGAAACGGAGGACGATGCATGGTAAAATTTGCTTACCATTTAGGAATACATAAGGACAAATACCTGTTTGTTGCCGCGGATGGCATCCATGAAGCAGAAATTGGAGACGACGGAACCGTTAATCTCAAAATGCAGGATGTAAGAGAAATCAAAGAATTTCACAGTGATTATATTTTAAATACCGGTTCACCACATTATGTGAGGATCGTAAGTGATGTGATGGATTACGATGTTTTTCATAAAGGAATGGATATACGATATAGTGCCGATTTTGCCAAAGAAGGTATCAATGTGAATTTTGTAGAACAGAAAAAACCTGATGAAATCATTGTTCGTACTTATGAACGCGGCGTAGAAGACGAAACTTTTTCCTGTGGAACCGGTGTTGCTGCGAGTGCTGTGGTTTGCTACCATAATGATGTAGGTTATAATGATGTTACTGTCATTACCAAGGGAGGCAGGCTGGTAGTCAAATATGATCGCATGAATGATGGTTCTTTTCAGAATATCTGGCTTTGTGGACCGGCGGAAAAAGTATTTGAAGGACAAATCACGCTTCAGCCTTAGACAATTTTTGTTCGTTGACTAAGTCATAATAGAATTCTTACCTAACTACAATGCTCATAAATCAATTCCATGTTTAATATCAGGGTTTATGGAATCTTGCTGGGGGAAAACAGGCAGGTATTGGTATCCGATGAATACATCCGTGGAAATTATTATACTAAATTTCCAGGCGGAGGATTGGAATTCGGAGAAGGAACCAGGGACTGCCTGAAAAGAGAATTCATGGAAGAAATGAATCTTGAAGTAAGGGTCACCGATCATATCTATACGACAGATTTTTTTCAGATGAGCGCTTTCAATCCCGAACATCAGATCCTTTCTATTTATTATTTTGCCGAAGCGCTGGAACCAATAAAAGCCCCCCTCCGTGATAAGCCATTTGATTTTGATGAAAGAGAAATGAATATCTACAAAAAAACAGGTGAAACAGAAACTTTCAGATTTGTCAATTTCAAAGATTTTTCTGAAGAGAGCGTTACACTGCCCATTGATAAAGTAGTGGCAGGAATCGTGAAGAAGATGGAATGAAAAAAATATGCGAATGAAATCCTCTGATACGAGGCAGGCAGTAGTCAATCAACTCCTCAATTTTTTTTGGACGATTCTTTGTTTTGCTCCGGTGATTTATTTCTGGTGGCTGGCAGGTATTCATCTAAACTTCTATTTATTTTTAATCATTTCAGCAATTATTGGAATCATACCACAAAAAAAACTGGACTTTTTCTTATTAAGCCATAACAGAAAATTTTATGAAAAGATCGGCGTGAAGTACATCAGGAAATTTGTTCAAAACGGAGATTTTGCTGCTGCAATGAGTGGTAGTCGGACAAATCACCTTATCAAAACCACTTCACAAGCCGGACAATATCTAAAAACGATCGACATGTATGAACGCTATCATTGGATTTGCTTCTGCTTTTTCTTTTTGACTACGATCTATTGCTTTTCTTCCGGTTATTTAAAATTAGGGTTCGTGCTGGTCGTGGCTAATCTGTTATACAATATCAGCTCTATCCTTTTGCAACAATATAACAAGATAAGAATCCGGAAAATAATTGAATAGTCAGCTTCGATCCGAATTCATATTTCAGTCCTGACTGGGATGAGAAGGTGTATTCAACATTAATTCGAGGAATTTTAAATCCAGCCATTTACCGAATTTATATCCCACCTCTTTAAAATGAGCCACTTCAATAAAACCGAAAGATTGATGAAGTCGCAGGCTCGCTTTGTTAGTAGCCTCGATGCTTGCAACAATCACATGCATATTCTTTTCCATCGCGGCTTTTATAAGGGGAGGTATTAATAATTTCCCAATCCCTTTTCCACGTTGGTCAGATGCGACGTACACCGAATTCTCTACACTGTATTTATATGCAGGCCATGCGCGAAAAGGCCCAAAAGAACTGAATCCAAGAATCTTTTCGTTTTCTTCAGCCACAAAAACCGGGTAGCCGTCTTTAATTTTTGATTCATACCAGTTGAGACGCATATCCAGGTTATGCGGCCGGTACTCGAATACCGCAGTGGTTCTAGCAATAATATCATTGTAAATTTCCAGGAGTTGAGGCAGGTCCTTTTCCCTGGCGTTCCGGACGGAAATCATATGAGATATTCGTGTGAAAATTTATTTCTTATCTCCCAATTCAAAAATCAATGCCTGATCTTTAATTTTTCGATCATTTCCTCACTGGCATCATCAGCCGAAATTCCAAAACCGCTCACCAACACACCCTTATCGCCCTTCCTCGATTCTATCGCATAAACAACGGCTTCATCCCCAGGATCACTGGCTCCCTCAAATCTGTATACTTCCGAAATTTCGAATTCTGAAGGCTTAAAAGAAATAGACGACTCGTGACAATGGATATGGTCGAATTCCAGGTTGAAATCAACAGAATATCCTCGCTTCTTCAATCCCTCCACTGCTTCCGAAACAGTATCATAAACAAACATAAAATTATAACGATGGTTATAATGCAATTTACTGAATTAATAAAAGAGGCGAACGAAGATCAAAACAATTGAGCAAAGCCATCAGAAAATAAAAAATCAACTGACCATCGGCTGAATTTCTTTGATAATACCCATTACAAAAGTGCTTTGCAGGTGTCCCAGGTTTTCTACCTGTCCCAGTTTGTTGACATGAAAATCATAATATGCATCCATATTTTCCACCATTACTTTGAGCATGAAATCAAATTCACCGGAAATATTATAACATTCGATCACTTCATCAATCTCCTGTATGGTCTTAATAAATTTTGCTCCCGATTTTTTATTATGCTCTTTGAGTGATACATAACAAATCACAATCAGGCCTTTTTTTAGTTTGGCATGGTTTACCAGCGCTGCATATTGACGGATCACGCCCGCATCCTCCATTCTTTTGATCCGCTCATGAACCGGAGTCGGGCTCAGATGCACCTTGTCGGCAATTTCCCGGACTGTCGATTTTGCATTTTGCTGGAGTAACTTCAGGATGGCCCGGTCCTTCTCATCCAAAACAGGCAGGAACGCAGGAGAATTCTCTTTTTTAAGGTCTTTTTCCATAATGAACTATGCATTTGTTCTATTAAAACGACAACTATCTGTACTTTATTCCAAATTTAATAAATTTTACTGATATTTTGTTCTACTGTCTATCTTTGCAAAATAAGAGCTTATTTGAGTTGTACTCCATAAAATAAAAAATATGTCAACGAACATTAAAACAAAAATTGATCTGAGTCTCCCCTACAAGGTGAAGGATATGAGCCTTGCAGAATGGGGTCGTAAAGAAATCAGGCTGGCTGAAGCTGAAATGCCGGGATTGATGTCGCTCCGTAAAGAATATGGAAAGCAAAAGCCATTAAAAGGGGCCAGGATCGCCGGATGTCTGCATATGACCATTCAGACTGCTGTTTTGATCGAAACCCTGGTGGAACTGGGCGCTGAAGTGCGTTGGAGTTCCTGTAATATTTTTTCTACCCAGGATCATGCAGCTGCCGCTATCGCTGCTGCGGGTATCGGTGTGTTTGCATGGAAAGGACAAACACTGGAAGAAGCTGACTGGTGTATTGAACAGACATTGTTTTTTGGGAGCAGTGGTCGTCCATTGAATATGATACTGGATGACGGCGGTGATCTTACAAATATTGTCCTGGATAAATATCCCGAATTGATTCAGTACCTAAAAGGAATTTCCGAAGAAACGACAACGGGTGTTCATCGTTTATACGAGAGGGTTACAAAAGGCACATTGCCTGTTCCTGCAATCAATGTGAATGATTCTGTTACCAAATCCAAGTTTGATAATAAATACGGATGTAAGGAAAGCCTGGTGGATGCAATCCGTCGTGCGACTGACCTGATGCTGGCTGGCAAGGTTGCTGTAGTGGGTGGTTATGGCGATGTGGGTAAAGGTTCTGCGCTTTCATTAAGAGGAGCAGGTTGTCGTGTGATCGTTACCGAAATAGATCCCATTTGTGCTTTACAGGCTGCAATGGATGGTTTTGAAGTGAAGAAAATGATTGATGCCGTGAAAGAAGCAGATATCGTAGTAACTGCTTCAGGTTGCCGTGATCTCATCACAGAAAAACATTTCCGTGCATTAAAGGATAAAGCTGTGGTTTGTAATATCGGGCATTTCGATATTGAAATTGATATGGCCTGGTTGAATAAAAGCTATGGCCATACTAAGGATACCATCAAACCGCAGGTAGATATTTATAATATCGATGGCAGGGATGTGATCATCCTGGCTGAAGGTCGCCTGGTGAATCTCGGTTGCGCCACTGGTCATCCCAGTTTTGTGATGAGTAATTCTTTCACAAATCAAACCTTAGCTCAGATTGAATTGTGGAACAACCATCGTCAATATGAAAATAAAGTATTTGTTTTGCCAAAACACCTGGATGAAAAAGTTGCCAGACTTCATTTGGCAAAAATTGGCGTTGAGTTGGATGAATTAAGCGATGCTCAGAGTGAATATCTCGGTATTCCGAAAAATGGTCCGTTCAAAGCTGATCACTACAGATATTAATTATTGCTGAAATAATCTATGAAGAAAGATGCAGAAGCCATATCTGATGATATGGCTTTCTTTTTTTATTGCGCATTTAACCATTCCTTAGGAATCCTGTTCAGGGATTTTATTTTAATCTGCTTATAAAAAACTTCTGCTCCTTCTGATTGCAACTGCAGCTTTCCTTTAACGAGAGGAATTGATTTCCCGTTTTCCAATTGTCTTGAATGATAAAGAACCATCATGCATTTTCCATTAATCACATGCACACTAGTATCGCCATGAACATATAAATCGAGTGTGTTCCATTGGCCCGAAGGATTCTCAGCATCGCCTTGCTTTATGCAATGTCTTCCGGTTTTATTGTCTTCTCTGAAAGTATACCATTGGCCTGCCGGATTATAAACATATTCAGTATCATTTTTTTTGTCTGCTGGAATGTCTTCCATGGCGCCGGCAACTCCCCAATAATCACCGCAATTCGTTTCCTCGATCTGAAATTCCTGGGAACGCATCCAGTAACCGCCATCTGCAGAACCTTGCTGACCAACTGCATGATATAATAAGCCACTGTCTTTCTTTTTATTTTTTTTTGGACCCCAGGTCAATTCACCCCATTTAAATAATAATTGAAGATGGTAGTTTTCATATTCTTTCTTTGTCGTTATTGCTCCGAAAATTTCTCCAGAAACCCGAATCGCTTTTTCTCCATCCATATCGACTACACTAAATACATGGGCCGGGTCATTGTTCAAACCAAAAGGTTTTTCATTTGATTTATTTCCTGATTCATCAAATTTTGGCCCAAGAAAAACATTCCAGCCTGATAAATCCCTGCCATTGAAAAGTTGTATCCATTCATCTGCATTTCTTGAAATAGAATTAAAACCCGCACAAAAAATACAGATCAATATGAATGCATAGATATACTTGTATTTTTTCATGGTGCTATGTTTATAGTTTAGAAATTTCTTTTGCAATCTACTTACTTAATACGAAAAGGTCAGGGCAGGACAAATTTGTATCTTCGTGTCATCGTTTATGAGTATTCAGGCAAAGGATAATTATTTTTTGATTACGGTTTTAGGATTCCTGAGCGCCATCGGTCCTTTTTCTATTGACATGTATTTACCGGGCTTTCCTTCTATTGCAAAAGATTTAGGAACCACTGTTGCACATGTTTCTCTTTCCTTATCCAGTTTTTTTATTGGTATTTCCCTGGGCCAGTTTTTATATGGGCCTTTATTGGATCGTTTTGGACGAAAAAAGCCGCTCTATTTCGGCATTAGTTTATATCTGCTGGCTTCAATCGGCTGCACTTTTGCTGTGTCTGCAGATGCTTTAATCATATTGCGCTTATTTCAGGCATTGGGCTCCTGTTCCGGATTAGTTGCATCGCGAGCAATGGTTCGCGATCTATTTGCTGTAAAAGACAATGCAAAAATTTTTTCAATGCTCATGCTTGTGGTTGGCGTCTCTCCTATCATCGCACCTACACTGGGCGGATACCTGACCGCAACTATCGGATGGAGATATATTTTTGTTGTACTTGCTTTTTTTGGCCTCGCAATATTGGCAGCTGTTCATTTTTCCCTTCCTGAAAGCAGGGAGCCTAATCCTGATCATTCACTCAAACCAAAACCTATTATCAAAAGTTTTGTGCTTATACTCAGAGATTCGCAATTCTATACTTATGCGCTCACGGGATCGGTTGCTTCAGCTGGACTTTACGCATATATCGCTGGTTCTCCCTATGTATTTATGGAATTATTCCATGTTTCCGAAAAACAATATGGCTGGATCTTTGCACTCATCGCATTGGGCTTAATCGGTGCGAGCCAGTTAAATAGTGTTTTGTTAAGGGTCTACCAGAGTGAGCAAATTATTCCGGTTGCTTTGTTGTGTCAGACAATAACAGGTATGCTTCTATTTGTCGGTACAATTCTCGGAGTTTTGGAACTGTTCAGTACAATATTTTTTATTTTTATTTTCTTATGCTGCCAGGGTTTTACATTTCCCAATTCATCTGCATTGTCTCTTGCCCCTTTCACAAAAAATGCAGGTAGCGCATCTGCATTGATGGGTGGAATACAAATGAGCATTGGTGCACTGACTTCAGCCATTGTTAGCTTTTTAAGCAATCATACTGCACTGCCAATGACCGGAGTGATGGCTTGCTGTGCATTGACAAGTTTCTCCATCCTGACAATCGGTAGAAGAATTATTAGATACAGGGCAAGTATTTTGGAAGTTCAGGAACAGAGCGCCGAGATGATCAGTGCATCTTAGAAATATTACTAAATTTTCCCTTGCTGATTTTGCAGGTATCTGTTTCGAATTGTCTTTGCAGTTTTATGCTGTCCGTCATGGCTCCATCCCGGAGGCATGAACATGTACATGAGCTTATTTTTTATACCTGGTGCATTTTTCACATCTCTCCATAAAATACCAATCTCGCCAAAATAAACGTCAATGAAATTTTTTGAATTTACTTTTCTTGTGATCCCATACTCAATAGGAACATCGTCCCTGTCCAGTTGTAATGTTCCGAAAGCCCAGTCCCAAATATTCAGAAGATTACAAAAATTTGTATCCATATATAACGGGTTCCTGGCATGATGTACCCGATGATAAGAAGGGGTTAAAATGATTTTATGCAAAAAACCCATTCTCCCTTTTTTCAAAATATTCTCACCCACATGGATAAACGCTCCCCAGGTCCCATCGATAAACATAATCAGGAAAAGCATTGGCGGGCTCACTCCTGCCAAAATACAAACCGAAGTTCTGATCACATCCGCATATGGAGCTTCCAGGAAAAAATGCGCATAGGTGATCGAAAGATTCATCGTTTCCGGCGCATGATGTGTGGAATGAAGGCACCATAATAATCTCACTTTATGCGCGAGATAATGATAGATGAAATGTCCGAATTCCCAGACAATATAACCGTATATCAGCCAATACCAGGTAAAACCAGTTTTGAAAAGCGCATGTTTCTCAAAAAGCCCAATGATAAATGCAACGGCAGCAATGGAAATAAACCGCGATACAAAACGGTTAAATACGAAAATGAAAAATGGAACCCGGTAATCATCCACTTTAAATTTTTTATAAAAAACAGCCCGCAGAATTTCAATGATCAGTAAAAAAGGAATCAGGGGGCCGATCGCAGACAGAATTCCATCCATGGTGAGGAGACTGCTGTAATTACCCGATTTGATCATATCAATCAATGACCCGATTCCAAGGAAAGAAATAAGCTCCTCGTATAAAATTTTCAGGAAGGCCATACTATCGGGAACTGGATGTTCGTGAAACAGAGCCGGCTACTTATTCAGTAACCGGCGTCATTGTATTAGTGATTAATATCCCCATTTTTTCATGATGTCAAAATCTTCTTTTGCGCTGTCAATCGGAGCTTTTCCCTGGTATGATTCCTGCTCAACTATAAAATAGGAAGTGCCTGCTTTTCTGCCGGCATCGATCACTGATCGCGTATTAACAATGCCCGCTCCAAGGATCGTGCTTTCATATTTCTCTCCCCCATTGGAACCGGGGTTGCTGCTTTTAATTTCATCTTTTACATGCATTAATTCAAATCTTCCCGGATATTGCTTCACAATATCAGCAGCTACAGCTCCTCCGTTGTATAAGTTACCAATGTCTAATTGCTGAGCTACCAGGGAAGGATCTGTATTTTGCATAATCAGATCATAAATTTTTTTACCATCGATCAGCGTATTGAATTCAAAATCGTGGTTGTGGTATCCGAATTTCATGCCCGATTTCTTACACAATTCGCCACTCTTATTAAAAATATCCATGAAATGTTTGAAGTCATCATAGCTCTTTCGAAGGCTTTCATCCAACCAGGGACTAACTACATAACTTTGCCCGGCTGTCGCCGCATCTGCAACAGTATATTTCCACTCATCGGTAAAATCATTTTTGGCACTATCCCAATGTTCTTTTTTAAGTTGGGTATGTCCACTGACCATTTTCAAACCAAGATCATCCAGTAATTTTTTAAAATCCGCAGGATCGTATTTATAAAATTTCCGGTTTATATAATTGGCATGTTCGACATATTTATATCCGATTCCCGCTATTTGTTTCAGTGTTCCCGCAGCATCTTTTCCCATATCCGCGCGGACTGAATATAATTGGATACCCAGGTATACATCCTTTTTTGCCAGGGCAAATAAGTTCTCTGAAAATAAAGTGGCTGCTGCTACAGAAAAAGTGCTGGTCTTAAGAAAGTTTCTTCGTGAAGTATTCATGGCAATGACAATTTTGATTTATGATAATAATGAAATAAAGATATTATTTCTTTTGGTTGACCGAAAAGATATTTTGATTTAGACCATGAACCATAGTCCATAGACCATCGGCTCTTGGCTACTCTGCGACTTTTAATATTGGCTTCAAAGAGCCATTCCGGATGATATGGTCTGCCACGAGATCGATATTCTTGGTGGTAGAATTGAAGGATATACCCCTGCCCGCGAGTTGTATCATGCAAACATCATTTTCGCCATCACCAACTGCTATACTGTCGGTGGTGTTAATATTGAAATGGTGAAGCATATGTAATAGCATATTGGATTTGCAATGTTCATGATTGCAAAGACTTGATTCGTCATTTTGAAATTGTGAAGGGATTTTTACTTTACCAGTCGCAATTCCTTTTTTAAACTCAAGCTCATTGCCCAATGTGAAATCAAGTCCCAATAAATTTTTTATATGATTGGTAATACTATGGTAGCTGTCACTGATAATTCCGCAGATATAACCCCGCAGTTGTAATTCCCTGATGACCTGTACCGCATCTCCGATCAATGGAATGGATTCTGCCACATGAATCAATTCAGAAAATGTTTTCCCTTCCAAAAGGCTTGCTATCTGCTGTGTTCTTAAATAATCGTTTTTTTGTGTCGCAATAATCTTATCCAATTCATCTTTGAATCCAAATTTCGCAGCTGCCGAATGAATAAAGCTGCCACGCAATAAAGTATTATCCATATCAAAGACTATCATTTTTTGTTGGGAGGCAGATAATTTCTGAATTGCAGAATCGAATGGTTCGCTGATTACAGCTACAGAATTTTTATTTTCTGTGCCCGTTGAATGTGGGTGCTGGTTAAAAATGTTTACTCTTTTGAAAATAGCGCCAGCTACCTGCTTTGCCATCCGGCCCAATGCCTGCAAAGGCTGCATATCATTTTCGATTTCGCCAATGCAAACTTCTTTGATCCTGGCATTTACCTTATCCATATCAATCAGGAGACCAATATCAACCCCGTAATCGTTTTCAAATTCTACTTTTTCGAAAAAAGATTTTTTTCCGGCGATCATGCCGCTGAGCGGTTGCCTGAATTTTAATAAATGGGGGAAGAAAAACTCCAACAAAGGTTTTACAAGTATTTCAGTTACCCTGCCAGCCTGTCTTTCAAAATATGATTTTACGAAATCGGCTTCATTGTCGATAAGAGGACGAGACAATTTTTCAATAATATCTTCACTGTAATTAGGAATATCGGCATCGAGAAAAACAAGAATTTCATTTTTCGCAAACATCATTCCTTCACGCATCGACTGACCTTTACCAAGTTCAGTACTCGTAATAATGATCGCATTTTCTTTCCTGGCTTCCGACACTGTTTTATCTGTGGATTGATCATCCACTACAATAATTTCTGAAATCTGCTCATTTCTTTTTGCCTGTCGGATTACTTTACGGATGGTTTTTTCTTCATTCAAAGCCGGTATAATGACACTGATCATAAGTAGAGGTTTTGTTTCTGAAAGAAATCCGGTTCACTGAGAAAACAATATGAAAGTAAGATAAGCTTTAAATGGTTAACGGGCCGGGTAACCAATTTAACATTAACCTAAAATTGTGCCAGAAAATATTTAATTTACTTATTGAGCATCAATGGATAAATTGGTTTTACAGAATTGAATATGGGGTTTTTTGTCAACAAACTCCTATTTTAATTACATTATTTGTGTTTATGAATATTGCTCCTTCAGTCTATAAAAAAATTGTTGCAGCCAAACTATTTATGGATCAGAATTTCCATGAATCAATTGATCTGCATCATATTTCACAGAAAGCATGCATTTCAAGATTTCATTTCCACCGGTTATTTACCCGCGTCTATAATCGCACGCCTCATCAGTATCTTACCAGGAAAAGAATCGCTCAGGCTTGCAAACTATTAGAAGATAAGAAACTTACAGTTACTGAAATTTGCAATTCTGTTGGTTTTGAAAGTATGGGTTCTTTCAGTGTCCTTTTTAAAAAAGAAATGGGTATTGGCCCCAGCATTTACAGAAATATTATCCTGATAAAAAAAGAAAAAACAAAAACAAGCCCGAATAGCTTTATTCCGAATTGTTTTATCGATCAGTATTCAATGGACCGATAAAAGCAATTTTCAAGAAGCAATTCTCAGTCCTACCCTGTAGTTTTGATCATTAAATTATTATTTTATGATTACAAAACTTTCGCACACTACTTTATATGTTTCCGATCAGGATAAAGCTTATGATTTTTATGTAAATACACTTGGATTTAAAGTGCATACAGATGCTAAGATGGAAAATGGGTTCAGATGGCTGACCATTACCGCTCCCGATCAGCCGGATTTGGAAATTGCCTTATTGACTCCCCTGAATCCATACATGTACCAGGATGAAGATGTTAGAAATGCATTTAAACTCTTACTCGATAAGGGAGCATTGGGTGCCGGAGTGCTGCATACACCCGACTGCAGGGCTACTTATGAAGAACTAAAATCCAAAGGAGTTCAATTTAAATCGGAACCAAAAGAACAGTTCTATGGAATTGAAGCAGTCATCACTGATGGATGCGGTAACTGGTTCAGCATGACACAGCCCAGGGAGATCTGAGGTGTGGACCGTAAGCGATTGGCAAAAGACCATGGTCTATCGTCTATTATCTATTGTCTAAATTAAACTTCCAACATATGTTATCCTCATTTTTATCTCATGCCAATTATTGGGCATTACTTGTATCAACCCTCGCTTATTTTATTCTCGGTTCACTTTGGTTTTCTGTTTTGTTCGGAAAGATATGGTCTGCCGAAGTTGCAAAACATGGAGTTGTTATTAAAGAGCCGTCAAAAAAAGACATCAGCTCTAAAATGATTCAGACTTTTATTTGCAATGCCATTGCAGCAGTTTCCATCGGGTACCTTGTTTATGCAACAGGTATTGTAAATTGGGTTGCCGGCTTGAAGATGGGACTTTTATGTGGAATCGGTTTTGCTACGGTGGGAATTTTTATTGCTTACACCTGGGAAAGCAGGTCGTTGAAATTACTGATGATCGATTGCGGGTATGCGATTGTGGGAATGGGAATCTGCGGAATTATTCTTTCGGTGTGGCGTTGATTTTTCCCATTGCAGGCTGAGCTTTAAAGGTGTAATTTTTTTGTGTCAGATAACTAAATGATACAACTATCGCCGTTGTAAATATTTTGGCGATCGTGGGATAGATATGAAAATGCTCAACGAAAAGTTTGATGAATACATAATTGAGCACAATACAGATAACGACCAGGACAAAATAACGAAAGAGCTGTACCCTTCCATGTAAAATTGAATCGGTAAATACAACGTGACGCATCAGCCAAAAGCCTGTGGGAAAGCTTACCAAAAAAGACATAATAAAAGCGGCAATATGTGGCTTGAAAGCAAAAAAACCCAAATCAAGCACCTGTTTCTTTAAAATAAAATTATAGCTGATAAAATAAACGAAAATATCCAAAAAGGTATTGAATCCCCCGCATGCTGCATATCGGAAGGTCTGCAGGGGCATGAATTTCCTGAAAGGAGGATAAAAAAAATCGATCAGCGATATGATCTGTTTTTTGGGCATAAATACTTAAAACGTTGGCGCCGCGAAGGTAGTATAAACAAGGTTTCCAAACCGTTAAAATTCTGTTGGATATGCGATATGGACTGGAGATATGAGATAAGGGGCTGCGACCAATCGCTAACCCCAATCACAGATCTCCTTTCACCAATCCCATATCGCAAACCGACTCCTTAAGGAAGCCAAATTCAAATTGCTTACACAGGATTCTTGAGCTACTTTTGCAGCCTATTTATCAAAAAATGGATATTGCCAACCGGATCAGGGAAATTGTTCAGAAGATTATACAGGAGAATTATCAATTAAATATTGATTCAAAGGATATTCTTATTAATGAAACCAAGTCCGAATTTGAGGGCGACTATACATTAGTGCTGTTCTCTTTTGTAAAATCCTTAAAAAAATCTCCTGAGCTTTTAGGAAATGAACTCGGTAAAATACTGCTATCTGCCCATTCAGATCTTTTCTCCCGGTTTAATGTTATAAAAGGTTTTCTTAACCTGACAATTGCCGACTCTGCCTGGATCGATTTCCTTCAGGGCCATTCTTTTGAAAATAATTTTGGGAAGAAAGAAAAAAATGGCCGCAGGGTTATGATTGAATATTCTTCTCCCAACACGAATAAGCCTTTACACCTGGGTCATCTCCGAAATAATTTTCTGGGTTGGAGTGTAGCAGAAATTTTTAAGATGAATGGCTATGATATTGTAAAAACCTGTATTGCAAATGACCGGGGAATTCATATCTGCAAAAGCATGATTGCCTGGAAGCTTTTTGCCAACGGAGCAACACCGGAAACTACACATATTAAGGGCGATCATTTTGTAGGAGATTACTATGTTCTTTTTGGTGAGGAGCACAAAAAGCAGGCAAAAGAATTAGTTCAAAAAGGGATGACGCAGGAAGAAGCGGAAAAAAATGCACCGATTATGGTTGCAGCACAACAGATGCTGGTAGATTGGGAAGCAGGAAAACCTGACGTGATTGATTTGTGGAAAAAAATGAATAGCTGGGTTTATGCCGGATTTGATGAAACCTACAAAAGAATCGGTACTGATTTCGATAAGATCTACTATGAGAGCGAAACCTATCTCCTGGGTAAAAAAATGGTGGAAGACGGACTGAAAAAAAATGTTTTTTTTCAAAAAGAAGATGGGAGTATTTGGATCGATCTCACTAATGATGGATTGGATCAGAAAATCGTTCAGCGAAAAGATGGAACCGCTGTATATATTACACAGGATATTGGGCTCGCATTGGAAAAATATAAAGAATATAAGCCCGACCTAAGTGTATATGTGGTAGCCGACGAGCAGAACTATCATTTTAAGGTCTTAAAACTGATCTGTCAAAAAATGAATATTCCTTCTGCCGATGGTATTTATCACTTGAGCTACGGACTGGTGGAATTGCCAACGGGAAGAATGAAAACAAGAGAAGGAACAGTTGTGGATGCAGATGATTTGCTTGACGAAATGGTATTAGAGGCGGAAAAGAAAACGAAAGAGCAGGGCAAAACGGAAGGCTTTACAGATGGTGAGCTAAAATCACTTTACGAAACGATTGGTCTCGGAGGAATTAAGTTTTTTTTACTGCGTGTTGATCCAAAAAGAAAAATGGTATTCAATCCGGAGGAATCTATTGACCTGCATGGATTCACTGCTACATTTATTCAATATGCGTATGCCAGGATTCGGTCGATACTGAGAAAGGAAGAAGGAATTCGGCCGAAACGGAAAGTCGGAGGAATTTTATTTCCGCTGGAAAAAGCGATGATTTTGAATCTTGAAAAATATCCATCTGTTCTCGAGCAGGCATGTGTTGAAATGAATCCATCAGTGATAGCTAACTACACATTTAATCTCGCAAAAACATATAATTCTTTTTACGCAGAACATTCAGTTAACAAGGCTGAAACTGATGAAAAAAAACAGTTACGACTTCAATTATGCCAGCTTACTGCGATCGTTATTAAGTCTTCGATGGAATTGTTGGGAATTAAAGTTCCTGAGAGGATGTAGTTCGTCTGATCGGGGCTTTCAGACCTTAATTACATGTCAATTTTCTTCTCGGTCTTCAAACTCTTTAATGAAGGGTCCATTTCGATGGCTTTATCACACAACATTTTTCCCTTTTGCTCATCGCCTTTTTTCTGATAAGCCATGCCGATCATATAAAGCGCTTTGGCATTCTCTTTATCAAATGATAATATTCTGTCCCAATAATCAATGGCCTCTTCATATTTTTTCAGCTTGTAGTATACAAAGGCAACACTATATAAAAGATCCAGGTCGGCTGGTTTTTTTTCCAGGACCTGCAGCATGAGCTCCAGTCCTTTTTCAGCTTGTCCGGCTGCTACATATGAATCAGAAAGATTTTCATAATAATCGTTGTCTTTTCTATATCCTTTCAAAGCTGCCAGTTCATAGTACTTAACGGCTGTTTTATCATCGTAAATAGTAGCCAGCGCCAATGCACATTCATAAATCCATTGAAATTTCGTGGAATCCAGGCTAATAGCTTTTTGAAAATATGCGATGGCGGGTTTGTAATTATTCATATCCACAAATGCACGGGCGATCAGGTAAGGTATTTCAGCATTGGCAGAATCATCTCTGGATGCACTTTGTAAATATTTAAATGCATGTCCATAATCTTCTAATTCATAAAAACTCTTTCCTATGACATAGTTCCAGCCTTTTCCAACATGCAATTGCTGGGCCTGCTGGGCATAGGAAGCCGCCAGTTGCCATTGATGCGTCCAGAAGAAAATATTAGCGAGATTTTCTATGGCGGTAGTATCATCTTTTTTTAGTTCGGTTACTTTTTGGAAGGCCAGTCTCGCATTGTCATATTTCCTGAGTTCAATAGCGGTCAGACCCAAAACCCTTTGTGCATCGATATTATCAGCTTTATAACCCACAGATTTCTGTAAATCATTATAAGCGACCATGTAAAGGCGCTTGTTTTTTTCTTCTACTGCTTTCTGATAAAAATAAACGGAACTGTCGGTTGACTGTGGCATAGCCTGTTGCAGGCAGGAAAATGCCATAGCTAAGAGCACTAAGTTTTTCATATAATCGGACATTGGATTCAAACAAATGAAGATCGGACGGATCCGTCCATATTTCATTTAAATATCACTGCTCCCAACGGTGGAAGGTGCACATTTATTTCATAAAGCTTTTCATTTTTATCAATCAGTTCCACTTTTGGCTCAGGGTTGAAAACATTTCCTGTTCCCCAATATTTCTTCATATCGCTGTTAAATATCTCTTTCCATACAGATTTACCATTAGTTCTCACTTTCCAGTCTCTCCGCACTTCAGGAGTCAGGTTTAATATGATCAGCAGGTCATTGGCAGGCTCCTTGCCTTTTCTTTTATAAGAAATTACTGTTTCATCACGGTGATTCAGATCTACCCATTCAAACCCATAAATATTGAACTGGTTTTCATATAAGGCTGGTTCATTTTGCAAAAGGAGATTGAGGTCCCGGACGCAATTTTTCAACATCTGGTGGGCATCATATTGCAAAAGATCCCACTGTAGTTCGCTTTTATAATTCCATTCGTTGGTAGCTCCAAATTCATCTCCCATAAATAGGAGTTTACCTCCCGGGTGCGTAAACATATAACTATACAAAGCTCTTAAGTTGGCAAATTTCTGCCATTCATCGCCGGGCATTTTATAAAGCATTGGGGATTTGCCATGCACGATTTCATCATGACTCAGCGGCAGCATAAAATTTTCATCATAATAATACATCATGCTGAAAGAAAATTTATCCTGGTGATGTTTTCTGAAAATGGGATCCATTTTAAAATAATCAAGTGTATCATGCATCCATCCCATCATCCATTTCATTCCAAATCCCAGTCCGCCCATAAAAGTGGGCTTGCTGATTCCGGGCCAATCTGTCGCTTCTTCGGCAATTGTCTGTACATCTGGAAAATCCCGGAAGATAGTTTCATTCAGGTCTTTTATAAATGCAATGGCTTCCAGGTTGCCATCTCCTCCATGCTCATTGGGTTCCCATTGACCATGTTTGCGTGAATAATTCAGTTTGAGCATGGAACTCACTGCATCGACTCTTATGCCATCCACATGAAACAAATCCATCCAGAAACGGGCGCTGCTGATGAGAAAGGATTTTACTTCACCTCTTTTGTAATTGAATATATAACTGTTCCAGTCAGGATGAAATCCTTTGCGCATATCCGCATATTCATAAGTGTTAGCTCCATCGAACATGTATAGCCCATGTGCATCATAAGGGAAATGAGAAGGTACCCAATCCAGAATTACGCCAATACCTGCCTTATGAAAAGTATCTACCAGTGACATAAATCCCTGTGGATCGCCGAACCGTGAAGTAGGTGCGAAATAACCTGTACCCTGATATCCCCAGCTGCCATCGAAGGGGTGTTCCATTACCGGCATCAGCTCCACATGTGTAAAACCCATTTCCTTTACATAAGGAACTAAACGGTCTCTTATCTGATCATAAGTATTGTAGGACTCTTCATTATTTTTATCCGGACGCATCCAGCTTGCCAAGTGCACTTCATACACACTCCAGGGTGATTCGAGACTATTGTGCTTTGCCCTTTTTTTCATCCAGGGTTGATCATTCCATAAAAAATCCAATTCCCAGGTGATGGAAGCTGTCTTTGGACGTTTCTCCCAGAAATTCGCATAGGGATCGCCTTTATCTATTTTTTTTCCATTGAAGCCATGGATATGATATTTATATACTTCACCCTTTGGCAGATGAGGAATAAATCCTTCCCAGATACCTGATTTTTCCAAACGCACATATAAAGGATGCGACTCCGTGTTCCAGTCATTAAAGTTTCCGATTACAGAAACATATGTGGCATTCGGAGCCCAGACAGCAAAATAATATCCCTCCTTTCCCAACACCTCTATCTGGTGAGATCCGAAGAAATCGTACAAGCGATAGTGAGTTCCGTTTTGAAAATTGCTGATATCTTCATCCGTAAACAAGGAAAAATTCCATACCGGTTTTGTAGAATCCACAAAATGGATATCCTCATATTTTTTCTCTGAGTGTTCTTTTATAGTATCCATTTTATTTTTTTTTGAATTTTTTGATTTTTTTTCTTTGGGTTCCTTATTATTTTTTTTATGCTTTTTTGTGGATTTTTTTTTATTCTCACTCATAGTGTGGGGGTTTAACCTCTTAATCAACCAAAATTCGGAAACTCTTATTAACGTAAAATTAAGAGATCAAAATCGCATATTCATTGTTTTTGCTGGAATTTTGAAGACCCCGAAATTTCAATATCCTTTTTTAAGTACCACTACTACACTAACCCGACCAATAATGAGAAAACTATCTGTTCACCTCCTTATTTTATTGACTGCCTCTCAGTTTTCTTTTAGCCAGTCAGCACTGATCAAAGGATCCATTGTAGATACCGTTGAAAACAACAATTTGCAGAATAGCGTGGTTTTATTGCTTCGCAAAGCTGATTCGATGATGGTAAAATTTACCAGGACGAACAGCGCGGGTGAATTTGTCCTGAAAAATATTCCTGCCGGTGATTTTCTGATCATGATTTCTTATCCCAGTTATGCGGATTATATTGATGAACTTCATATCAAAGATTCTTCGGAGACTGACCTGCACAAAATTCCAATGGTCTTAAAAAGACAATTATTGCAGACAGTATTAATTACTGCAGACAAAGGATCGATTAGGATTAAAGGAGACACCACAGAATATAAAGCAGATAGTTTTAAGGTACAACCTGGCGCTACGGTGGAAGATTTGCTAAAAAAATTACCGGGAATACAGGTTGACAAAACCGGGAAAATAACCGCCCAGGGTGAAACCGTGCAGAAAGTATTGGTTGATGGTGAAGAATTTTTTGGAGATGACCCCACCCTTGTCACTCAGAATTTGCGTGCGGATATGGTCGATAAAGTGCAGGTCTTCGATAAAAAAAGTGACCAGGCGACTTTCACAGGGATCGATGATGGAGAACGGCAAAAAACAATCAACCTGAAATTAAAGGACGATAAGAAGAATGGATATTTTGGTAAACTGGATGCCGGAGTTGGAACAGATGGTTATTACAATTACCAGGCAATGGTGAATATGTTTAAGAAGAAAGAAAAACTCTCTGCGTACGGGATTTTGTCAAATACCGGCAAAACAGGATTAAACTGGCAGGAAAATAATAATTATGGTCAGAGTTTTGCCAGCACGATCGACTATGACGAAACAAGTGGTTTTTATTTTTCAAACAACCAGTCGGACGATCTCGAATCATGGAGTGGACAATATGAAGGTCAGGGCTACCCCACCGTTCAGACTGCAGGAATTCATTATAACAATAAATGGAACGATGATAAAGAATCCATCAATGGCAATTATAAAATTCTTCAGTTACAGGTAAACGGAAACAGTACTACTAATTCACAATATATTTTACCCGATACTTTTTATTATAACAATCAAAAGCAGAGTTTCAATAATAAGATCCTTCGAAACCGGGCAAGCGGCATTTATGAATTTCAATTTGATTCCACTTCGTCTCTTAAAATAAATGCAGACGGAGGCATCGATCATAAAATCACCAATAGCGATTATTATTCTGAAGCCCTGGCCAGCGATAGTTCGCTTGTCAACCAGAGCAATAGAACAGTTTCGACCGACGGAATGGCAAATAGCTTGAACAGCAATATCCTCTGGAGAAAAAAATTAAAGAAAAAAGGAAGGACGATTTCTTTCAATTTCAGGGAAAATTATACAAGCAATAACAGCACGGGTTATCTCTATGCGGACAATGATTTTTATTCGAATGGCATCCTGACCCAGAACCAGATTGTAGACCAATATAAGGAGTTTGATAATAAAAATCTTTTGCTAAATGCAAAAATCACTTACTCGGAACCGTTATCTCCTGTTTCCGCCCTGGTTGGCAATTATGGTGTTTATCTGGATAATAGCAGCTCCGACAGGAATTCATATAATAAAGCCGGCGATGGAAAATACAATGAGCTGGACAGTTTATACAGCAACGATTATCAGTTTAATATTTTTACCCAGCAGGGCGGACTGAGTTATATCCTGTCGAAAAAGAAATTAAAATTCAATGCAGGCACTAATGTCGGTTTCACTGATTTCAAACAAACGGATGTGCATGAAAATGTGGCGACGAACAGGGATTTTGTCAATTGGTATCCGCAGGCTACAATGACTTACTCTATTGCTCAACAAACAAGAATCGGGTTCCGGTACAACGGAAATACTACCCAACCTACAATTAAGCAGATACAGCCGATCCTGAATAATGAAGATCCTCTGAATATTTACATCGGTAATCCCAACCTGAAACCACAATTCACCAATAATTTCCGTATTTTCTTCAACGACTACAAAGTGCTTAAGGAAAGAGGAATTTATATGAACGTATCGGGCAATTTTACACAGGACGCAATCAGCAGCAGGGATTATATAGACTCGCTTGGAAGAAAAGTGTACCAATCAATAAATGTGGACGGCAATCATTCGTTCAGTGGGTTTTTCGGGTATTGGTTTAAGTGGAAAAAACCAGGGATTAATATTGATTTGAATCCGAGTTTTTCAAATAATAAGTATGTCAGTATTGTCAACAATGTTTTGAATAGCACACTTAGCAACAACTTCACATTTGGTGTCAATCTGAATAAATGGAAGGAAAAGAAATATGGAATTGGGTTTTCTTCATCAGCAACTTATACAGAGAGTACTTCCTCTATCGAAGAAAACATCCGGACGAGCTACTGGACGTTCAATATGCATCCCGATGTCGACTTTTTTTTGCCACTGAAATTTCAGGTGCATTCGGATTGTGATTTTAGTTTCAGGCAAAAAACAAGTGTATTCGATGTAAATACCAACGTAATTTTATGGAATGCGTGGGCAGGTAAAAAATTCCTGAAAGGTGATGCGCTGCTTTTGAAGGTTTCTGCCAATGATATACTAAATCAGAATATAGGATTTAACCGTACGGTAAACAGTAATTATATTTCTCAAAATACATACAGCACCATTCAAAGATATTTTATGTTATCTGTGGTGTGGAATTTTACCAAGTCCGGAACACCCATGCCCCAGGAACAATAAAACTATTTTAATTTTAAAGATTATGCTGTTATTAAAATATTTTGGATTCATATTTTTTCTGCTGCCTTTGCTGCATACAAAAGCACAGAACCCTGTTTTTATAACAGAAGGGAAAATAGAATATGAAAAAAAACTCAATCTCTATGCTCAAATGAAAGAATATAGTGATGATGAGTCCTGGAATGAATTGAGAAAAAAAAGTATGCCGCAATTCAAGACCTCTTATTTTGATCTGAGTTTTGCTCCAGGTAAAACCCTCTATAAACCCGGGAAAGAGAATCCAGATAATAATAAACTTTGGCAGCAGCCTGCGGAAGATAACGTGATATACAACGATATCGAAGCAGAGAAAACTATCAGCCAGAAACATATATATGAACAGACTTTTCTGATACAGGATAGTCTCCGTAAAATAAAATGGAAGATCACCGACGAAACAAGAACCATCGCAGGTTTTCAATGCAGAAGGGCCAATGCAATAATTATGGATTCGATATATGTTGTTGCATTTTATACTGATGAAATCATTACTTCCGGCGGACCTGAATCTTTCACCGGCTTGCCTGGAATGATTCTTGGAGTTGCTCTCCCACACCAACATATTACCTGGTTTGCCACCAGGGTGGAAGTAATAGCAACAAAACCTGCCGACTTTGCTCCCCCGACAAAGGGGAAGAAAGTCAATTCTGTTGCCTTAAAAGAGACACTCAATGAAAGCATGAAGGACTGGGGAAAATATGGAAGAATATTTATTCAGGCCGCGATGCTGTAAATAGAAATACCGGCTTATTTTTTCAGTTCCAGGACCCACATTTTTGTTCCGGGAATTTCTTTTTTGTCGATAAATGAAAATTGTTCACCACTAATCACATCTCTTGCTTTTGTGAATCCGTTTGTCCTTTCAGTGTATTTTGAAAAATCAATTTCCTTCGACACTGAATCCGTATTCATTATGCACATGATAGTTTGTTTCGGATCATAACGGAAATAAACATACAAACCATCATGCGGAACATATTGCATCATTTTCCCGGTTTTAATAGCGGAGGATGATTTCCTGAAATTGGCAAGTTTCTTCACCAGTTCCTGAACATCCTGTTCATCCCGCGACAAGCCCTTTTTTGTAAAACCATTTTTTTGATCGCCTTCCCATCCACCGGGGAAATCCAATCTCACCCATCCGTCGGGATTAGATATCCCTTTCATCAATATCTCAGTTCCATAATACATTTCCGGGATTCCTCTCCAGGTCAGCAGCCATTCCAACCCCATCTTGTCTTTTGCAATATTCTCGTTCATCTGGGAAAAAAATCTTGTCATATCATGATTGTCGAGAAAGATGACATTGTTCATTGCGTTTTTGTACAAGAAATCATTGCTTGCGGTTTGATATAACTGGTCAACACCCCATGGATTTCTGGTAAGTGCAGGTTGAATGCCATCAAAAAGGGATTGAAAATCGGTTACACCAATAAGATTACTTTTAAAAGCAGTATTGATATTATTGCGGGCAAAATAAGCAGAGTTTGCAACGCCGTGAACCCAGGTCTCACCGAACATGGTAATATGAGGATATTCATCAATGAGTGCCTGATTGCATCGATTCATGAAATTCAGATCGCAATATATGTAAGTGTCGATACGCCATCCATCGACACCAAATTCTTCCACACACCAAATGGCATGCTGAATTAAAAAATTGGCGAAATATGGATTGTTCTGATTTACGTCGGGCATTTGACGTGTGAACCATCCATCAACCATTTGTTTCTTATCGCTTTGAGCTACATAAGGATCAAAAAATACCTGTTCTTTATAATTAGGGTGGGTAAAACTTGGCCACTGGTGAAACCAGGTTTGATCCGGCGGATCCTGCATCAGAAAATGGTAAAGCCCCACATGATTATATACGGCATCCTGTATCAGTTTCATTCCCCGTTTATGCAATTCATCACTTAATTTCCTGTACATAACGGCGCCGCCTAACCGGGGTTCAATGGTATAATGATCTGTAAAAGCGTATCCGTGTTCCGTTCGATCCGGCATATCGTTTTCGAGGACCGGGGTCATCCACAATGTCGTTATACCCAACTCCTTCAGATAATCGAGATGATTGATGATTCCCTGGAAATCACCCCCATGACGCAGAAAAATAGAATCGCGGTTCAGGCTCTGATCTTTCAAGCCTGCAACCCGGTCATTGGAAGGATCTCCATTGCTGAACCTGTCGGGCATCAACAGATAAATGAAATCTGATGAACCAACTCCCTGCGCATATGTGGTACCGTTACCCCCAAGCCTTGCCTTCAATTCATATGAAAGCTGGTTGATTTGCATATCAGGGCTCATGAATTTAAAAGATAAGGTTCCGGGTTTCGTGGTTTTGTCGATTTCCAAATCCACTGTGAGATAATTCGGGTTTTCGAACGAGTGGACATTCACAATTTTTACACCCTGATAAGGAGTTAAAAGAACTCGTGATCCGGTCTTAATATTTTTTGCACGGATCAACAATTGCAGCTTTGGGTTTTTCATTCCTACCCACCAGTGCGTTGGATATACATTGATGCTTTCCTGGGAAAATGAAGAGAGAGAAAAGAAAAAAAGAAAAGATATCGAAATACAGGTTTTCATAAAATTTAAATTAAATGGAACGTTCTTCTTCAATTTCCAAAAGGGCAACTTTATTTTCATCTACCTTTTCATTCTTTTTTTCTCTCACGATCAGATAACAGATCAACCCGGAAAGAAGCATCATCCCCCCACCTATCTGAACTGCCAGCATACGGTTATTATTTAAAAGGTGTTCCATGATCCATCCAAAAAATAAGGATGCGATAATTTCAGGCAGCACAATAAAAAAATTAAAAATGCCCATATATACGCCAATCTTATCTTCCGGCAGTGAACCGGCAAGCATGGCATAAGGCATGGAGAGAATGCTGGACCATGCAATACCCACGCCAATCATGCATAAGTATAATTCAATGGGCTCACTGACAAGCCCAACCGAAATCAGTCCTATCGCCCCACAAATCAGGCAAAGAGAATGTGTTTGTTTTCTTCCCAGTTTTTTTGCGATAGTCGGAAGAATGAGCGCGAATAAAAATGAAATGATACTATAAAAAGTCAAAGTAAGTCCGCCAAATTCGACGCCTCTTATATATTTTGGATCAGCTGTGTCTGTGGCATGAAAAACATTTCTTGCAACTGCTGTATTATAATAAAACCACATGAGGAAAAGCCCGGGCCAGGTAAAGAATTGTACAAGTGCAAGCTGCTTCATTTTTTGAGGCATGTTGAAAATAGCATGATTGATCTCCCTGATCCCGGCTCCAAATCCTTTATTACTTTCTTTTACTTTTTCTTTAAATCCGATATCGGCTGGCGGATATTCTTTCGAAGTCAGCACGGTATATAATACAGCTGTTAAAAAAATGGATCCGCCGGTATAAAAAGCAACCCGCACAGAAGATGGAATCGACCCATTTTCAGAAGAATTTGAAATATGAAAAATATGCGACATGATCCATGGCAAAGCGGAAGCAATGCTTCCTCCTAGACCAATTAAAAAACTTTGCATGGCAAAACCTTTCGTGCGCTGGCTATCCGGAAGTTTATCTGCCACAAATGCTCTGAAAGGTTCCATTGCGATATTTCCAGATGTATCCAAAATCCATAATAGTCCCGCTGCCATCCATAATGAGCCACTATTGGGCATTAGGAAAAGACAGATTGTACTTAGAACTGCGCCAATAAAAAAATAAGGTCTTCTTCTTCCCCACCATGGATGCCAGGTTCGGTCACTCATATAACCGATGATCGGTTGAACAATCAATCCTGTTAATGGAGCGGCGAGAAAAAGTAAGGGAATCTGGTCAGGAGATGCTTTCAGGTATTCATAAATGGGACCCATATTTGCTCTCTGCAAATCCCATCCAAACTGAATTCCGAAAAAACCGAAACTCATGTTGAAGATATTCCAGAAAGAAAGACGTGGTTTTTCACTGCGTTGAACAGAACTTGAAGCGGCGGGAGCAGAGGCCATAGCAATCGTAAATTTAAATATTCAATATCCAACAGACAATAATCAATTTTCAATGAGGCATTCAGTATTATGCGGCACATTGAATCTTCGATCGCTCTTCAGGAGCAAGATATCGGCAGAAACCAGAAAAAAAATTGCGCGTCTTCAGGTACGCCTCACATTGAACATTGTTTATTGCGTATTGATTATTGGGTATTCGAAAAGAAATAATCAATATTCACCGGCAACTATATAACAAAACCATTGGGTAAAACTGCTCCTTTCTTCAACACAACGATTCCATCTTTGACGGTATAAAGTGAATGATCTGTATTTTCCAAATGCGGACCTCCATTGATCCGAACATCATCACCCACGCGGCAATTTTTGTCTACAATAGCATTCCGGATATAACAACGGTTACCGATACCCACAGTTGGCAGTCCGTGCGATCTTGCATGTTCTATTTCTTCAATTGTTTCATAAAAATCAATTCCCATCAGATAACTGCTCACGATGGTGGTGCCTGAGCCGATGCGTGTCCTGATTCCGATCACACTGTTTTCAACTCTGGATGCATTAATGATACAACCTTCCGCAATAATTGTTTTTTCCAGGGTAGTACCGCTGATCTTTGCGGGAGGCAGCATGCGGGCGCGTGTATAAATCGCGTTATTATTATCAAATAAATTGAAATCGGGAATATCTTTTGTCAATCCCAGATTTGCTTCGAAGAAGGAATAAATATTTCCGATATCTGTCCAGTAGCCTTCATACTGATAACTTAATACTTTGTATTTGCTGATGGATTGAGGCAATATTTCTTTACCAAAATCCGTGGCTTCCACATATTCATTCTGTAAAAGATCGGCAAGTAGCTGCCGGTTGAAAATATAAATACCCATGGAGGCCAGGTAATTTCTTCCCTGGGATTGCATATGTTTTCCGGTATCGCTTACCCATTCTGATAAGACATCTTTTTTTGGTTTTTCAATAAAAGAAGTGATATAACCCTCTTTGTTTTTTTTCATGATTCCGAATTCGGATGCCTCTCTGTCGGCGACAGGTATTGTTGCAATGGTAATATCTGCTTTTTTGCTGATATGGTTGTTCAACATTTCCATGAAATCCATCTGGTATAACTGGTCGCCGGAAAGAATCAGGATGTATTCGCTTTCGAAAGGACCCAGGTGTCTCAGGCATTGCCTCACTGCATCTGCAGTCCCCTGGTACCAGGTCGGATTGTCGGGTGTTTGTTCTGCAGCAAGAATATCCACGAATGCAGAACTGAATGCACTGAAATGATAAGTGTTCTTGATATGCCGGTTTAATGAAGCCGAATTGAATTGAGTCAGCACAAACATACGACTGATGCCTGAATTGAGACAATTGGAAATAGGAATATCCACGAGCCTGTACTTACCCGCGATAGGAACAGCTGGTTTTGAACGGCTGGCAGTAAGTGGATATAATCTTGTTCCGGCTCCGCCTCCGAGTATTACTGATAAAATTTTTTTTGACATACAAAATGTTTATGATGAATAAGATTTGTCAGACGTGTTTTTGATTGTTTAATGGTTAGATTGTTTGATGGTTAAAAAACAATCAAATCATCAAACCAGCGATTCATATAAATCCAAATATTGCTGAACGCTTTTTTCCCAGCTGAAATCGAGTTGCATGATCTGTCCGCGAATTTCATCTATTTTTTGTTTTTCACTATATAATTCTACCGATCTCCAGATTGCCTGCGTAATATCTCCCACCACAGCATTATTGAAACGGATTCCATATCCTCCGGTATCACCATAATCGATGACTGTATCTCTTAATCCGCCTGTATTTCTGACGATTGGTACAGTTCCATAACGCATCGCATACATTTGATTCAGTCCGCAAGGCTCTACACGTGATGGCATCAATATAAAATCTGCACCGGCATACATAACATGACTGAGGCTTTCATTATATCCGATATATACCCCATAGTCTCCCCTGCTCAGACTCATCATTCCATTTAATTGAGATTCGATAGAATGGAGCCCGCTTCCGAGGATCAGGAAATTCATTTTGCGTCCAATATAATAAAAAGAATCTCCTATTGCCTGCGGGAGTAAATCAGCGCCCTTTTCTCCTACCAGTCTTCCCACAAATCCAATCAAAGGTTTTTTCATATCAAGATCAAATCTGTCGCAAAGAATTTTTTTATTCTTTTGTTTACCTTCAGTCCTTTTACCGACCGTAAAATGATTTTCAATATATTTATCTTTTTCAGGATCCCATACTTTATTATCGATTCCATTCAATATACCTACGCATTTTCCTTTCTCATATTCGAATAGGGCTTCCAGTCCATTTGCTGAATGGCGCAGCTCTTCAAGATAACTATAGCTAACGGTGGTTACTTTCCATGCGCATTTAATGCCGCTGGCCAGGGGATTAATTGCATCCTTCCAGTCAAGCATACCCGATTTCCAGTTATCCCATGCCGGAATAAGATAACTTTTATCCCATCCCATCCATCCCTGGTATTCTGCATTATGAATCGTCAATACCGTTGGAATATCTTTCAAATGCTGGTAACGATAACAATGCTTCAACATGAATGGAATAAGTCCTGCATGATAGTCGTGAACGTGTACCACATCCGGTCTGTGTTTCCAGGCAGATAACCAGTCTACAACAGAGATCTGGAATGCAGTGAATCGTTCCGAATCATCACTATAACCGTAGATTTTTTCCCGGTCAAGAAGACCATGGATGTCGAGCAGGTAAAGATCAAAACCAAGTTTATTTGTTTTTTCCTTGATTACAGTATAAATAAACCACCAGCTTCCGAGATTGGTATATCCCTTATGCACTACTTCCCATTCATTATCCATCAGGAACTTTGTCCGGTACATGGGCATTATTACTTTGGCTATATGCCCGGATAAGCACTGATATTTCGGAAGTGCACCCACAACATCTCCCAATCCTCCAGCTTTAGCTACAGGATAACATTCAGCTGATACATGCAATATTTCCATTAATAAAGGATATCGTTTTGGTATTATTCAGAGACATAGTAACGGACCGCAACTGCCGGCGTATTATTGACAGTTTTTAACTCAAGTCTAATAAAAGACAAATTTTCCAGTCAATTGTCTTTCAATTTATGAAGGTTTTTGATTTCTTAATATGAAGTAATGAAAAAATTTTTCGCTTCGCAAAAACTTGCTACTTTCATCCACAATTAAATTCACCGATTGCTTATGAGCCAATCCAAACAACCAACCAATAGCGGAGCCCTGGCCACGCTTGTTATCGTATTCTTTTTTTGGGGATTTATTGCCGCTTCAAACAGTATTTTCATTCCGTTTTGCCGGACACACTTTCACCTGAATCAATTTCAATCCCAATTGATCGGTTCTGCATTTTACGGTGCTTATTTTATCGGTTCATTGATACTTTATCTTTTATCGAGTCTGGTAGGATATGACATACTAAATAAGATCGGCTACAAAAAAGGAATTATATATGGACTCTGGATTTCTGTTGCAGGAGCTTTACTAATCATCCCTTCTGCAAATGCCAATTCATTCGCGGCCATTCTTGTTTCTTATTTTGTGGTTGCATTGGGGTTTTCCCTGCAGCAAACAGCGGCCCAGCCCTTTGCCATTGCATTAGGCGATCCATCCACCGGTTCACACCGCTTGAACCTTGCAGGCGGTGTAAATTCACTGGGTACTACCTTAGGGCCAATTATCGTGAGTTTATTTTTATTTGGAACACCATCCAAGGGAAATGCAATCATTACAGTTACCAACATAAATAATTTCTGGATGATTATTGCCGCCGTTTTTGCCGCAGTGGCATTGTTTTTTACTTTTTCAAAATTGCCCGATGGAAAAGACGATGCAAAATTTGAAGCATCCAGTAAAGCGTCTGCGTCTTTGATCATCATGACGGGATTAATTATACTCATCATTATCGTAGGGCAACTGACCAACATAGGAAAACTTCCGCTGACAGCGGTTACCCTATTGGTCGCCGTTGGAATTTTATTCGTTTCCTATAATAATGCTTCGAAGAATAGCGCTGGTTGGGGTGCAATGAAATACCAGCAGCTAATACTCGGTATGCTCGGAATATTTTTATATGTCGGGGTTGAAGTAACAATCGATAATAATTTCGGCGCTTTATTAAAAACACCCGGTTATATTACCGATGCAGGGTTGCTTGATAACCAGATATCGAAATATATTTCCCTGTATTGGGGAAGCCTGATGATAGGAAGATGGACAGGAGCAATCGGAGTATTTAATCTGTCGAAAACAGGCAGGATCATTGCCACCATTGTTGTGCCTTATGTCGCTTTTAGTATTATTCTTTTTATCAATCATCTGTATGGGAATGATATTACAGACCTCCTGCCCTATGCCGGTTGTGTTGCCGTTGCAATTATTGCCTTCTTTTATGGTCAGCAAAAACCGGTAAAGACATTGCTGACTCTTGCTTTATTGGCGACTTTTGCCATGATTTTTGGTGTCGCAACAAAGGGGATCGTTTCCGTATATGCGTTTATGTCTGGCGGCCTTTGCTGTTCGATCATGTGGCCATGTATTTTTTCTCTGGGAGTTGCCGGTCTTGGTAAGTATACCAGCCAGGGTTCTGCCTTCCTGATCATGATGATTTTAGGCGGGGCAGTTATTCCACCCTTACAGGGTTCGATAGGCGATACGGCTCCGATTGGAAATGCACCCAATAATATGCATGTCTCCTACCTCGTAGCAGCCTGTTGCTTTTTTGCACTTGCTATGCTGGCAATCAGATTAAGAGCAGTGCTGAAAGCCCAGGGACTTAATTTTGATGAACAAATCGGAGGAGGGCATTAGCTGTTTCGGATTTTTAGTTTACAGTTTAAAGCCAACTGAAAACTGTAAACCTGAAACTAATAGCTTCAAATTTTTTAACTTTCAAACAGATCATTCATGGCAAAAGCGAAAGCGGCAGCTGCACCCCCATCTCTTGAACCTTTGGCAGTTGGGATTGATATCGGGGGAACAGGAACCAAGTTTGGGATTGTAGACCGGAATGGCAATGTTTTGTTTTCAAGTGAGATATCTACTAAAAAACACAAGCAGATTGAAAGTTTTATTGACGAGCTGCATCTCAGCCTGTCTGCATTGATTGAAAAAATCGGCGGACCCGGAAGAATCCGTGGAATGGGTGTGGGTGCACCTAATGGAAATTATTATACCGGAACGATTGAATATGCGCCAAACCTTCCATGGAAGGGGATCGTACCACTGGCCAAATTAATCCAGGATAAATTTCAATTGCCAACTGTCCTTACAAATGATGCCAATGCAGCTGCAATTGGTGAGATGATGTATGGAGCCGCGAAAGGAATGAAGGATTTTATTATGATCACCCTGGGCACCGGAGTCGGAAGTGGAATTGTAGCAAACGGACACCTGATTTTAGGGCATGATGGATTTGCGGGTGAACTGGGTCATACGATCATAATTCCGGATGGGCGCCTGCATGAAGGAACGGGAAAACATGGATCACTGGAAAGCTATGCTTCCGCAACCGGAGTAACTTTGACTGCAATTGAAATGTTGCACAAGACAAAGGAGAAGAGCTCCTTAAGAAATATACCTAAAGAAGAAATTGATTCCAAAAAAGTATATGAAGCCGCAATTGCAGGGGATCATTTGGCCAAAGAAATTTTTGAATATACAGGCAAAATATTGGGAATGGCTCTTGCCAATTTCGTTATGTTCTCCAGCCCGGAAGCCGTGGTTTTATTTGGAGGTCTGACCAAGGCCGGAGATCTTATTTTAAAACCTACACGTGAACATATGGAGGCCAATCTCATCCAGGTCTTTCAGAATAAAGTAAAAATCCTGATCAGCCATCTTAAAGAATCTGATGCTGCTATTCTCGGAGCAAGTGCTTTGGTTTGGGAAACGAATAACTAATAGGCAATAAGCAATGGGCAATTGACCATGCTATTAACAAATTTCGATTGATATCCTTACCTATTGCTCATTTCTTCCCCGTCCATTTTATTATGAACACAGACGGCACGGGCCTTTGTCCGATTTTTTCGGATGGACGGATGGTTTCTTTTCCATTAATCAGCATACAGCTGCTGCCACCTCCTCCAAGGTTGAGTGCTTCATAACAATCCAGGTCTCTCAAAATCCTGGCTTCCTGGACCAGGCTTGCTCCTGCCGCTTTTCCCGGGAACCGGCCTTGTATAACGAGTATGATTAAACGCCCATCACGGGTATATCCCATGGCAGTCCTGGGATCGCGTTTGTTTTCTTCACCTACAAACATCTGTTCTTCTTTATTAGTGATCCATATCTTTCCTTCATGAAGCAGGTTGGGCCCTCCCCCAATGGCAGTATGCATTTCCCACCATCTCCAATGGATATTTTTAAGATCAAAAATGGTCGGACTACTGACTCTTCCTTTTGCAATCACCGGCTCGGTTTCGAAGGCATAAGCCCGGTTATGATCGGGATTGGTAAATATCCAGGAAACATCAGCCTGTCTTTTTTTAGAAATACCGATGGCGCTTCGGGTGGGATAATAAAAAAACATGGAATCGGCTTCGATGCCTCTCAGTGAATTGACATTATACGCGACTAATTTGCCATTCCGGATGACAACGCTCAGGTTTTGTCCATTCTCAAATGAAAAAAAACCGCCGTTAACAATTAACAGAGGGTTTTTCTCCGCTTCGTAATAAATATCCGGCGTATATGGATTACCGTTGGATACCTCTGTGGTAAATTCTAATTCTTTATCCTTAAGAACAGCTGAGACATAGTAGGCAATAAACGGAGAATCATCCAGGGTCTCTTCTGCTCTGAAAACATGAAAAGAGGCCGGCAACTGGCCGAATAAAGAATCGACTTTTTTCCAATGAAGCTGTGCAAATGAAAATATGGGCATGAACGGAAGGAGAAAAACAGCAATGATCGATTTTCGCATCAAAATGAAAGATTTTAAGCGGCTTGTTCTTCTTTCTCCCTGAGCCATTCCTTTCTTCCATAGCCGGGAAATACATGTTTTTCGCTATGATAGGATGAACGAACGAGTGGACCACTCTCCACATAATCAAATCCGAGCGTATAACCGATTTCCCTGAGTTCGGCAAATTCATCAGGATGTACAAATCTCAGGACCGGCAAATGTTTTTTGGTTGGCTGAAGATATTGCCCTAACGTAATCACATCCACGCCATTCATATGAAGATCGCGCATGGTTTGTACGACTTCTTCCTTTTTTTCACCCAACCCAAGCATGATGCCGCTTTTTGTCCGCATGCCTCCTTCTTTCAATATCTTCAATGTTTCCATGCTGCGCCAGTATTTGGCCTGGATGCGAACCTGCTTCGTCAAACGTTCCACTGTTTCGATATTATGCGAAACGACTTCAGGAGCCACTTCAATGATGCGTTGGATATTTTCTTTTTCAGCCTTAAAATCCGGGATCAGCGTTTCCAATGTTGTATCGACATTTAATGCTTTGACGGCCCGGATCGTATTCTGCCAGATGATACTGCCCCCGTCTCTCAATTCATCTCTGTCAACAGATGTGATAACCGCATGTTTTACTTTCATCAAATAAATAGCTTCGGCTACACGTTGGGGTTCGTCCCAATCAACAGGTTCCGGTCTTCCGGTAGCAACGGCGCAAAATCCGCAACTCCTTGTACAGATATTTCCAAGGATCATGAAAGTAGCAGTTCCGGCGCCCCAGCATTCGCCCATATTCGGGCAATTCCCACTCTCACAAATAGTATGCAGTTTATGCTGATCTACAAGATTGCGGACATGTTTATAGCTCTCTCCGATCGGCAGCTTAACCCGCAGCCAATTGGGCTTTTTATTGATCGTATTTTCAGAAGCAATCTCCGGCATAACGGGTATTACTGGTAATTCTTTCATCATGATAAATCAAATTGCAATTCGCATAATATAACATGCATCCAGACCAAAGGTTCTATGCCTTTAAATCCTCTGGGAACATATCTTTATTATGCTCAATGCAAAAATACGTCAGTTTACTTTCTCCTGCCAAACATGATCGTGATATAAGCATTGAAGAAAAAATGCTTTTGGGAAACATCGTACATCATGGGTATTTCACTGAAATAATATTCACCGCTGATGCCTGCTTCAATAGCTGTAATGGACTGATTGAAACGCCCATAATCAAAGCGTAATCCGGTTTTGGCATTTAATCCGGGCCTGAATGTGACCTCACTCCAGCCGACTGTAAATCCCGAAGCTCCTGTGATGGCCTGGGTATAGCCGCTGTCGATGATGGCGGGATATTTGAGTCGCTCTGTAGTGAGCGTATTCGGAGCCACGTCATAGTAATAGGGTTTTAATATCCCTAATGAAAGACCGCCGGTATAAAGAGCTGTAACAGCTACCCCATTTTTGTTTCCTTTTCCTCCGATCAGGTGTTGCTGCCCGATAGAAATTTTAAACTGATAAAAATTATTCAGTTTACCGATCACGACGGAATTAAAACTATATCCATTGAAATAGCCGGTGGCTACTTTATGATCCTTCGGACTTTTCTTTTCGTTTAATTCGAACTGGAATATTAAAGACCTCGTATTGGTTTTGAACTTTCCTTTTTCGTAGAAAATACCATAACCGTCAGTTGACAGTTTTATACCAAACAATCCATATTTGCTAAAAATCATCTCGCCCTCTTCTTCCATGCGCATCATGTTATTAATTCTATCTCTTTTTGCAGCTTTTTTATCCTGCTTCGAATAGGGTTGGGCTTGATAGGCCGAATCCTGAGCCTTTAAATTCGCTGTAATTGTCCAGGCCAGTATAATCAGCAAAAATTTCTTCACCGGTTACGATTTGATTTAACTGCTGTAAATTTATATAAAAAAATATGACTTCAATTGTTATTTACGAAGGGTCACTCCGAACGGTTGCTACTCACCTGCAATCGGGTTCAGTGATTGAAACAGATGCGCCGACCGATAACCAGGGAAAGGGTCAACGCTTCTCACCCACCGACCTGGTTGCAACCGCACTTGGATCATGCATGCTGACAATTATGGGTCAAAAAGCAAGGGATATGGAAGTCGATTTGCAGGAGACAAAAATTGAAATACAAAAAATTATGAAACCAGATCCGAGGCGAATTGGAGGAATCAATTTAACATTTCATTTTCCACCCGGATTGCAGTTAACGGAAAAACAACAAATCATATTAGAAAGGGCTGCAAATACCTGCCCGGTGATGTATAGCATCAATCCGGATATTGAAGTCAATGTCAGTTTTAACTGGAAAGTTCTTAGCAATTAGCATCAGCAGATCCTTTTCAACAAAGCATTTCCAATCGCGCATTCAAGGCATCTTCTCCGGTCACAGTAATGTGTTTTTAATTCCAGTAAAGCCTGGGAGTCGAAAGAATTTTTTGCCTCAACATTTATTTTGTTCCATTCTTCCATTACCGAATTTTTTTCCGGCAACATAGACTCGAGCCAGGAGATGGATTTATTTTTTATAGCTTCAAGCTGATGAATAATTCCATAAGTATATAAAACAGGAACCAGACTATTGATAATAATATTTTGCTTCATCTGATCGCCTAAAGTTTTATTCTTCACAGGCGAAACTTCTTCAAAAACATAATGAGTCATCCAATAATCACTCACGGTAACGGCCAATAGTTCTTTTATTTCAGTGATTGTTTTTATTTCCTTAATCCGGGAGAACAAATGAGAAGAAGAATGTACGAGAGACGCCAATTGCGAAAGACGAATCGTTGGGAAATTCCCGGGGCGCATACGCAAGAAATGTACGGGTTGATGAATATGCGGCAATTGGTATTTTTTTTTCAGAAATTGATATTCTTTTTTCAGAAGAAGAGGATATTCATCTTTAAAATCGGATTCAAGTAATCCAGCCTGTCCCATCAGCATGGCTTCCAGCTGACAGATTTGATTTTTATGTTTTGCGAGGATCTGAGTGCTGATATTTCTTGCGATTGTTTCAAAGATTCCGGTATTTACTTTGCTCCCAAAGTTTCCCGCAATCATCCACCATAAAGTTTCTTCCCAGTGATCTTTGTTTTGGAAAAGATAGTCCCGCACAAGTATTGATTTTCTATGCAAGCGTTCTGCCAGCAGTCTTTCTTTCCAGGATAACCAGATCATATCATGTGTCTGTCCGATATTATTTTTACAGGGGATGAAAGAAGGACTTTCCATCCATTCTTTATATTTTTCAAGCAATAGCCGGGAAATTCTCTGGTGAAGAACGAGCGTGGGAATATTTCTTTCATTCCCGCCGGCATCATCTATCCAGACCACATGGAGGATTACATTATTATAATTTTTGTCTTTTCCATGTTCGTGTTTTTCCCATTGGGATGATTGCAGATGCAATTCAATATTCCCTATCCAAATAGTTCGATCGATTTTAATCTTTGCATTCAAGAAATCAGGCCCCTGGTTGTTGTTTAGAACGCCGGGATGAATGATAGAAATATTCTCTCCGTTTTCAGTGCACAATTCGCGCTGACTGAAATACCTGAAACGCCAGATAAACTGGAGCAATTTTTCAGTCATGGATAATATTGAAGTTTCAGAAAAATTGAACACTTCAATGTACAAATCCTCATCAAAGAATTAAAAGTGATTACACGCCAGGTTGAAGGGTTTTAACCTTGGCCGATGACCGTTGATTGATGGCCGCACGGCGAATGACATCTCTAAAAATGGGGGCTAACTACCATCGGTCAACGATATTTTCTAATTCCTGCACGACGCGACTCACAGGCAGACCAATCACATTATAAAAATCTCCATGAATACTTTTGATACCTGTTACTCCGATCCATTCCTGAATTGCATAAGCTCCTGCCTTGTCAAATGGTTTATATCGGTCGACATAATATTCGATCTGTGCTTTTGACAATGGATGAAACCAAACATCAGTGATATCCGCAAAACAAACTTCCTTCTTCCCCTTCATGATACACACACCCGTTATTACACGATGATGATTTCCTGATAATCTCATCAATATATCGATGGCATGATTTTTATCAACGGGTTTTCCAATCACTTCATCCTTTAAAACAACAATGGTATCAGCCGCAAGAATAATTTTTTCATCATCCGGTTTTTCTTTTACTGCCAAAGCCTTTTTACGGGCGATAAATACAGGAATTTCTTCGATAGAAAGTCCGGATGGATAAGATTCATCGGTTTCACTGACCTTTATTTCAAAATCAATTTCAGCCCATTCCAGCAATTGCTTTCGCCGGGGGGATTGTGATGCTAAAATAATAGGGTCCATGAAGTGTATAATTTGAAAAAAATCATCGATAAAATTCCGGCCAGCATCACTGCTTTAATAGCTTTACTCAACCGGGAATATTCCTGTTCAGTATTCGCATCATAAAGTTTGCGAAGTATCTGAATTAACGGCCATATTATTAAAATTAAAGAATAAATGACGCTTGCCCACCAGCGGTACTGTAATACGTAAAACTGGATTACAATCAGGCAGGCGATCAAAACAATCAGCCAGGTAGCTGCAAAGACTTTTGCGACATTAATTCCCCATACGACTGGCATTGTTTTGCAACCATATTGTGCATCTCCGTTCATATCTTCAATATCTTTTATAACTTCCCGAACCAGAGAAATTATAAATGCAAAAGCTGCATACAACACCGCAAACTTATATACCCTGGAAAGTAATTTATGATATACCGGATCAACAAAACGATGCAACCTGAATTCGCAGAGATATAAGACCATGATCACCCAGGCAGTCAGAAATGAAATGATTACATTCCCGATAATCAATTTTTTTTTAAAAGTTGTGCTATAAAACCAAAGCAGGACAACACATAGCAGGTTTGCCGGTCCGATAAAAATATTTTTTAATTTCCAACTGAGGTAAAAACCAATTAAAACTCCCCCACCCGATAATATCCAATGCCAGACAATCGTCCATCTTCTTTTAATTAGTTTTTCGACTACAATTCGTTCCGGTTTATTGACGCGGTCAATATTCAAATCAAAATAATCATTGATGATATAACCTGCTGCGGCAATCAATACTGAAGATAAAGTGAGCAATAAAAAATCAGCAGGCTTCAATACATTCTCGTGCGAAGCAATATGGTTATGAAAGCTGGGTAATAAAATGCAATAATAAAAAAGGGACTGGGTAAGACTGATAAAAAAAAGATTCGGCCAACGGATCAGCCTGAAAAAAGCACCTGACAATATAAAGAATCTGGATTTTATAATTTGTGATTTGTAGTTTTCAGTATGATCCTGAAGTCTTCAAATTTACAGTTTCGGAAAGAAGTTTATAGTTATTAAATGCTTATTTTTTGGGATAAATGGAATAATCTTAAGGTTGCTCCACAGGAGTAAAATGTCGGCAGAAATCCAGGGATTCATCTTGTGTGCTTTCAGGCACACAACTCTAAGTGTTGCACCCATGGTGCAATATTAAAATTTTACATCTTCTTCTACCGGCATCGGGCCCTGGGGCCTTATTGAACATTGATTACTGCCTGTTGAATATTGTATATTTTCTATGAATACCCAATAAACACAATCACTTTTGATCTATTATTTTGAAGCGATACTGGTATCAAGATCCCAATGATCGTTTAATTTCAATACTTTTTCAATCACATCTCTTACACAGCCCTCTCCGCCTTTTGCCGGAGAAATATATTTTGCGATATTTCTTATGTCTGCTACTCCATCAGCCGGGGCACAGGCAAGCCCGGCGAGTTTCATGATTTCATAATCAGGTATATCATCTCCCATAAAAAGAATTTCCTTCCATTCCAGGCGGTTTTCCCTGATATATTCCTCCAGTTTTTCCTTCTTGTTTCCGACCAGCAGAAAAATATCTGGGATTCCCAGTTTTTCCATCCGCTGTTTTACCCCCTTTGCATTTCCGCCCGAAATGGCTACCACACGATAGCCTTTTTTTATAGCCAGTTGCAATGCATATCCGTCCTTGATATTCATCCTGCGCACCTGTTCCCCGCTTTCAAAGACGAATATTGTTCCGTCTGTCAGAACTCCGTCGATGTCAAAAACGAAAGTCGTTATCGGTTTAAACAATTGAAGAATACTCATGAGAATGTGAAAATATGAAAATATAAGAAATGTGAAAATTATACACGCGCCTGCGAATAGAATTTAGCAATGCTTTCAGTCAGCGCCAGGTATACTTTTTTTAATTCCGGATTATGTCGCAACAATTCAAGATGCTTTTGTATTGTTTTTTCATCGCGCCGGAATGCAGGTCCGGTTTGTAATTCCTTCGGTGATGAATTGCGTAATCGATTGGCAGTTTCTTCGATCAGTGGAAATAATAAGCGAAAATCCACTCCTTCGGTTTTGCAATAATCCTCCGCCAGGGAATATAAATGATTGGAAAAATTGTTTACGATAACGGCAGCCAGGTGTAGTTTTAATCTCGCAATATCATCTGCTGCTTCGACTCTTTTGGCAATTGTTTTTGCAAAATCATAAATCAAGGTGAGGGTTTCCCTGCTGTTCCCATTTACAAGCATGGTGATTTCGGGGATTGATTTCAATTCTTTCCTCAAGCTCTGTAGCGGATAGAGTATTCCATAATTTTTGCTCACTGGTTTCAACACTTCCATCGGTACAGAACCTGAAGTATGAACAATTGTTTTCCTGAAGTGTAAAATATGATCGGTTATTTGCAAAAGCTGGGGATCGCTGATAGCAACAATATAGAGATCGGCATCCTGATTAATTTTTTTCCAATCCGAGATGGGTTCACCCTGCAGCTTCGTAGCCAGCTCCCTGGCATGCTGATCATTCGGACTGAATACCTGTTGCACCAGGTGCCCGGCTGCGGTTATTTTTCTTCCTAATACCGTTGCAACATTTCCTGATCCGATAAGAGTTACTTTCATTGAATTTGCAATTAGTCCGAAAGTACGAGAGCCCGAAAGTCGGGAAGAATTTTTGTTAAAATATAATCTTCTTCCGGACTTCGGACTCCCGACTTACTGAGTAGAATTTATTTTTTCTTCTGCGACTTAGGTGCCCAAATCGCGAGCATTCTTTTTCCTTCCATTTTGGGCATGCCTTCAAGAACGCCCACTTCATTTAACCTTTCGGCAAATTTCAACAATAACAATTCACCCCTGTCCTTGAACTGAATCGCGCGACCTTTAAATTGCACATAGGCTTTCACTTTATCTCCTTCTTTTAAAAATTTTTCCGCATGCTTTGCTTTAAAGTCAAAATCATGATCATCCGTATTAGGAGTAAAGCGGATCTCCTTTACTTCAGAGGCCTTGCTTTTGGCCTTCATTTCTTTTTCCTTTCTTTTCTTCTCGTAAAGGAATTTGTTGTAGTCGATGATTTTACAAACAGGAGGATCTGCATTGGGGGAGATCTCTACCAAATCTAAGCCCTGTTCCTGTGCCATTCGCTGGGCTTCCTGTGTAGAATAAACACCTACTTCTACATTTTCTCCAACCAAACGTACCTGGGGTACTCTGATCATGTGGTTGGTTCGGTGTTCCTGCTGTTGCTCTTTTCTGAAACGTGGATTAAAATTACCTCTTGGTGTTCTGGGTCTCTCTGGAAATGCCATTTAGTGTTTTTAAGTGAACAATGTTGTTTTTATTGTGAAAGATCAAATGTGAAACGTCAATGGTCAATTGTGAATAGTGTATAATTGATTGACCATTCACCATTGACTATTAGCTATTCACGATTTTTGATTTCTTTTTTGATTTCATTAATAAATTCTTCAACTCCGCGGGCGCCAATATCTCCCTTACCCTGTCGCCTGACCGAAATTTTATTTTCATTCACTTCCTTTTCCCCGACAACCAGCATATAAGGAACTTTGGCGGTTTCGGTATCGCGAATTTTCTTGCCTATCTTTTCATTCCGGTCATCAACCGAACTACGAATATCTGCATTTTTGAGGGATTCTAAAAGAGTTTGTGCATATGGTAAAAACTTATCACTTATAGGCAAAATTTTAACCTGTACCGGTGCCAGCCAAAGGGGGAATTTGCCTGCATAATGTTCCAGTAAAAACCCGATAAACCTCTCATGTGTGCCCAGTGGAGCTCTGTGAATAATCAGGGGTGTTTCAGGGTGATTATCCTTATTGGTGAATTCCAGTTTGAAGCGACGACCTTGTGAAAAATCTACCTGGTTGGTTGCCAGAGTAAATTCCCGTCCAATCGTACTCCAGATCTGTACATCTATTTTCGGTCCGTAAAAAGCGCCTTCATCAGGCACTTCAACGAAAGGAATTGCTGATTCTTTCAATACCTTCCTCACCATTTCTTCAGTTTCAATCCATAACTGTGGTTCGTTTACATATTTCTGACCAAGTTTTGAAGGCTCATGCAGACTCAATCGCATAACATATTTATCAATGCCGAATATTTTGAAGTATTTAATGTACATTTCATTTACGGCTTTGAACTCGTCGGCAAACTGTTCTTTATTACAATAGATATGGGCATCATTCATGTGCAGACAACGAACGCGCATCAGCCCGAATAATTCTCCACTTTGTTCATACCGGTAGCAGGTTCCATATTCAGCCAGGCGCAATGGTAAATCACGATAGCTCCTGGGTTCAGCAGCAAATATTTTATGGTGGTGCGGACAGTTCATCGCCTTCAGGTAATATTTTATTCCCTCCAATTCAATGGGTGGATACATGCTATCCTGGTAATAGGGTAAATGTCCGCTCGTCAGGTACATACTTTCTTTTGCAATATGTGGAGTAACTACCCTCTGATAACCTGCTGCCAGTTCTGTTTCCTTCGCCAGTTTTTCGAGTTCTTCAATAATGATAGTTCCATTGGGAAGCCAGAGAGGAAGTCCCGGCCCGACATCATCATCCATTGTGAATATTCCCAATTCTTTCCCCAATTTGCGATGGTCGCGTTTCTTCGCTTCTTCCAGCATGGCCAGATATTCATCCAGCTCTTTTTGTGAAGGAAAACTAATTCCATATATCCTGGTAAGCTGTTTATTCTTTTCATCTCCTTTCCAATAAGCACCTGCAATATTGGTTAACTTAACTGCTTTAATAAATCCGGTATTTGGAATATGTGGCCCGCGGCAGAGATCGGTGAAATTTCCCTGTGTATAGAAAGTAATTTCTCCATCTTTCAGCCCCTGCAATAAATCCAGTTTGTATTCATCTCCTTTTTCTGTAAAGAATTTAACCGCTTCTGCTTTCGGGATTTCTTTTCTCTGGTAGACATTATTTTGTTTTGCCAGCTCCGCCATTTTTACTTCCAGTTTCCTCAAATCCTCTTCAGAAATATGTCGACCTCCCAAATCCATATCATAATAAAAACCGTTTTCAACAGGAGGTCCGACCCAGAATTTAACTCCGGGAAATATAGATTCGACTGCTTCAGCCATTAAATGAGCTGAAGAGTGCCAGAACGTAGATTTCCCTTCGGCATCTTCCCATTTTAATAATTTTAAGGAAGCATCATGATAGATGGGTCTGGTAGCATCCCATACCTGTCCGTTTACCGAAGCAGCGATAACTTTTTTTGCAAGTCCTTCACTGATCGATTTCGCAATATCCAATGCAGTAGTACCCTCCTGATATTCTCTGACTGCTCCGTCCGGAAATGTAATTTTGATCATCCTGTCTTTTCAATTATTGTTAATATCTGTTGAAGATGAAGAATCATTAGCTAAACTTAAATCCCACTCATCCCAAAAGAACCGCAAATTTAACAAACTATTGCCGATAATCACTTATGAAGCAGGTCATGGAAATAAATATTTATTAATTTGCATGAATGAATTTTGTGATTAAAAGGTTTACTTATATATTTTTTTTTCTTTTTATTGCCTTATACGCCCGGACACAGGAATTAACCGGCATATGGAGGGGACATTTTCGTTCCAATGAGATTTACCAACGTTTAATGGGAGATGATGATCGCTACCGGATGGAAGTTCAGATAGCGCAACAGGATAAAAAATTTCAGGCAGTTACCTATTCATATAAAAGCACGATCTTTTATGGAAAAGCAGATGCAAACGGATCCATTGATCTCTCCACTAAAAAAGTTCTCCTGAAGGAATTGAAGATTGTTGAAGTGAGAATGGTTGCCGGCGACGCCTGCATAATGACCTGCTATTTGCAGTACTCTAAATTAAATGATGAAGAATTTCTGGAAGGAACTTATACGAGTATGAATACCCGGGATTCTACTGATTGCGGGAGAGGCACTATTTTTCTTCATAAGGTTCCCGAAACCGATTTTTATAAAGAGCCTTTTCTTGAAAAAAGAGAAAAAGAAATTGAATCGGAAAAAAAGAAAATAGCCGCTAATCCTCCCCCTGCTGCAGTGAAGAAAAATACAACGCCTACTGCTGAGACAAGGAAAACTGTAAAATCAAATACTACTGCATCTAACGCAACGAAAAAGACTACCGTTGTTAAACCAGTTGCGAAATCCACTACAGCAACTGTCTCGACAACTAAAAAAACAAATACAACTCCTGCAAAAACTACTTCATCAGGTCCGAAAAGTCAAAAAAAGACGAGCACAGCCTCTACCAAGAAAATTACTGTACAAAAGGATATGGTAAAAACAGATATCAATACGCATGAAGTTGTAACGATGAAAAAAGATTCGATCACTACAATTGAGAAAAAACCTTTCCCCACTATAGTTCCAAGAGTATTAGCAAGCCGCAGCAATGAACTTGTAAAATCGATCACTGTCAGTACGAGAGATGTGGAATTGAATATCTATGACGATGGTACGATCGATAATGATACCGTTTCGGTATATTTTGATAATAAACTGATAGTATCCGGGGCCCGCCTGACAGACCAACCCATTGTTGTTAAGCTTCATTTGGATGAAAATACTGACCTGCATGAAGTGGTGATGGTTGCAGAAAACATGGGTGATATCCCTCCAAACACTTCACTGATGGTTGTGAAGGCGGGAGAGAAAAGATTTGAAGTCCGGATCGTTTCCACAGAACAAAAAAATGCCGTTGTCCAGTTCAAATACGAAAAACCTGAATAGCTTCCGACCCGATATAAAATAAAATCTGCATAGGGAACCGTTCACATAATAATCATTGCATTGCAGTAACTAACTATTAACTTCCCTTAAAATTCAGGAATGCGTATCGGGTCCCTAATCATTTTTTTTCTGATGCCACTTTGTCTTTTAGCTGAGGATCTGAACGGAATCTGGAAAGGGGTATTAACACAGGATCCCGGTGGTTGTTATCCAAATTATTTTATTGAACTTCAGATCAACTTTTCTGACAACTATATTGTCGGGAAAGCTTATGATTATTATGACACCAGCAAATATGTCAAACTGAGTTTTACAGGGCGATATAATCCGCAAACACACAGGATGGTGCTGATCGAAAATAAAGTTCTGGAATCGAATATCCCGACCTATTGTATTCCCTGTATTAAAACCTATGACCTGATATATGAAAAAAAAGGAGCCGATGAAATGCTGACGGGAGAATGGAAGGGCCATATAGTAAATGCACAAAGCGCCTGCCCGCCCGGTAAAATCTATCTAAAAAAATCGTTTCATTCAGATTTTCAAACCGACATAGAGCAAAATGATACGCTTGCCTCCCTTCAGAAAACTGTTAAACTGGAGCCAAGAGCAAAAGTAATGGTAAAAACAGTTACTGTGGATTCTCCTCAGATCAGAATTGAATTGTATGACAATGCAGAAATAGACAATGACACCATTACTGTTTTTATCAACAATAAAATGTTATTATACCGGCAACGGCTAACCGATAAACCGCTGACCATTCATTTTAATGCATTTCCCGGGACTGAATATGAATTGGTGATGTACGCAGATAATCTGGGTTTGATTCCTCCGAACACGGCATTAATGGTAGTGACTGCCGGAACAAGAAAATTTGAAGTCTTTCTTTCATCCAGCGAACAGAAAAGCGCATCCGTAAAATTTATTTATAAGAAACCGGAAAGTCAGTAGAGGCGAAAGTGCGGAGTGCGCAGAGCGAAGGGCGGAAGGAAAATATATTTTCTGCAAATTTCTTCCCGCTCTTTCGCTCTCCAGACTCTCAATCTCAAATTATTTAGCAGCTTCTTTTCTCGGAATCTTTCCATCCCTCTGTGCTGCATCATAAATAAAAGAAGCGATGATGGTTGCGGCCTGTTTCAAATCCTCTGCCTGCAAATGGTCGTAGGAATCCATGTTGCTGTGATGCGTGCGTGTATCATATTCAATTTCATCCTGGATAAATTGAAAACCCGGTAATCCGATCGCATCAAAAGACAAATGATCAGTTCCACCTGTATTTTCTAAAGTAAGGGTCTTTGCATCGAGGTCAGCAAAGGGTTCCAGCCATTTACTGAATACAGGTTTCACTGCCTCATTACCCTGCAGATATACTCCACGAATCTTACCCGATCCATTGTCAAGATTCAGATATACGGAAAGTTTGTCGCCTTCCGCATTGTATTTCTTTGTAACCGTATCAGTAAAATGATTCTTCACATAATTTCTCGATCCGAATAATCCGGTTTCTTCCCCGCCCCATAATGCAATACGAATCGTACGGCGTGGTTTTATTCCCAGGGTTTTCAATATGCGGATTGCTTCCATAACAGCAGCACAACCTGCAGCATTATCGGTAGCGCCTGTCGCTCCCTGCCATGAATCGAGATGGCCTCCTGCCATTACCAATTCATCTTTCAGTTTTTTATCAGTTCCTTTGATTTCAGCTACCACATTATACCCTTTCATATCCTCCGTATAAAATTTTGATTGTACTTCGACATCAAGACTTACAGGAATATCATGTTTCAATAAACGCTGTATCGTCATATAATCTTCATAAGCCATTGCAATGTCAAGGAAATTTTCAGGAGAATTTGGAATAAATGCCCCCCCACCCTGAACGAATACTGTTCCTTCTGCATTTCTTGTACTGGTAGTCAGTACGGCTAATGCACCTTCTGATTTAGCAAATTCCCTCACCCTGTTTTGCAATTGCATCTGTGCCCTGAAATTTGCGAAATTATTTCTCGGACGCTCAGCTGGTTTTTTGGGGTCGTAATCCGCCATTTTTTGCAGTTCCTCATCGGTATACCTGGTTGCATCCGCTTTGTAGCTGGGTTTAAGTGTATCTGTTCTTGCAGAAATAACAATTTTCCCTTTCAGTTTACCACGATATGCTTCCAGTGCAGCAGAATCAGATGCCGTGATCAAAACAACTTGCACGTGTTGAGGTCCATTGGTTCCGGACGTCCATGTTTTGGGGAACCCGATCAGGGGCTTATAATAGGGAGCAGTGAGCGCGATATAAAATTTTTGCAGCTCCCAGCCTTTTCCCCAATCGCCCCAAGGCTCGAGATGTGCGTCCTGCAATCCCCACTCTGTTAGTTTTCCCTTTGCCCAATTGGCTGCACGGAAATATCCGGGTGAATTCATAAGGCGGGGACCGCTGGCGTCTGTAAGATTGAACGCAATTTCCATAACCTGTGAATGATTCAAGCCTTCATTTCGGATCCTGCTGGTCATATCAGGATCAGGCCGGTCATCCTGTGCCAGTAAAAATGAACTAAATAAAATAGCAGGTAAAAGAAGTAATTTTCTCATGTGATGTTTTTTGAAGCTGTTAAGGTAAGGTTTTCGTCAGGTTGACAAAAATCTGGCTTTACCAATGGCAATAGAAGTATGTTAGCGGATGAGCATGCCAGCAATCACCAACTTAATTTTTGTTTTGCCTGGAACCGGTGGTTCATTAGAAACTTTTGATATTCTTGGATAATTCCGGCTGATCAAAAATGAAAATTCCATGTAACAGAAGGGAGTATTGGGAAGAGTGCAACCTTTTTTGCCTGCACTTGCAAAGTTCCATTGTAAGGAGAACCTGTCTGGTCGAAATAAATAAAATAAGGATTCAGATGACTGTAAACATTGTAAATGCTGAATACCCAGCTGCCATGAATTTTTTTATTCGGTTTGTATGTTGGCGTATATGTAGCGGCGAGATCAAGCCGGTGATATGCGGGGAGCCTATATTGATTGATGCGGCTATATTCCTGCGTAAGTACGCCTTCAATGATATAAAATTGTTCAGGCAGAGAAGTTGCATTGCCACTTGCATACACAAAAACGCCTGATAATTTCCAGTGTTTATTCAATTCATAAGTTCCCACGACAGATAAATCATTTCGTCTGTCATATTTTGCAGGATAGGTTTCTCCCTCATTCAGCTGAGGAAATTTTCTCCATGTCCACGATAATGTATAACCGATCCACCCCGTCAATCTTCCTATCGCCTTGTTTACATAAAATTCTGCTCCATAACTCCATCCTTTTCCAAATACAAAAGATTGTTCGGGATCGGTGAGCGAAGGCGTGTATCCTTCCTTGTATTCAATCTGGTTTTGCATGTTTTTATAATATAACTCTACCGATGTTTCGTACATATTATCTTTGAAATTCTTAAATATCCCGGCGGCATATTGCCATCCTATTTGCGGCTGGACAAGATAAGTGCTGGGTACCCACAAATCAGTAGGTAAAGTTGTACCCGCGTTACTAACCAGATGAATATATTGCAGATTACGGGTTACAGCGGCTTTGAGAGAAGTCTCATCGTTGATTGCATAACGGATAGTTAGTCTTGGTTCCAATCCTCCGTATGCTTTTATGCGCTGCCCACTTTTATAAACTGTGCTATCCAGTTTATTTCCGTTGGAATCACTGACATAAATCGTATACGGCCCGATCTGCTCAAATCCGCTCAACCGAAGGCCTGCACTCAGTTTCAGCTTGTCTGAAATTTCCCAGTCATCCTGTAGATATACAGCAATTTCGTTGGCATATTTTTTATTTGAATTATTGGGAGTGAATTGCGTGGAATCCTGGTTTCCTGTCAGAATATTCGGAGTAAAGGTATGATAAGTGAAAAGAGCCCCGAACCTGATCTGATGTTGTGTGCTTGCATAAAAATCGAAATCTGTTTTTGCTGTGAGATCATGGATACCCGATGCAAGGCTTAAATTAAAATCTTCCTGCGATGCATTGAAAGCAAATTTGTAATTATTGTATAGCAGTGTGGTATTGGCAAATAATTTCCGGTTGAAAACATGGTTCCATCTCAAGGTGGCCGTTGCATTTCCCCAGGGAATATTCGTGCTGAAGGATCGTTGTGCATTTCTGAAATCAAATACATCGCGTCCAAAATAGCCACTCAGGTATAAACGATCTTTTTCGGAGAACTGGTAATTCACTTTTGTATTCAGATCATAGAAATAATATCCGGATCCGTAGAACTGGCTTGATTTAGGAATAAAAGGTTTTATCAGGAGATCGATATAAGTCCTCCGTGCAGAAACAATAAAAGATGCTTTTTGTTTTTTGATCGGTCCCTGTACCGAAATCCTCGAGGCGATCAATCCGATTCCACCATCTACCTGAAATTTGTTCATATTCCCGTCTTTCATTGTAACGTCGAGTACGGATGAAAGCCTACCCCCGTATTGGGCAGGCATACCTCCTTTGATAAGTGTAGTATTTTTTACAGCGTCAGAATTGAAGATGGAAAAAAAACCAAATAAATGTCCGGTATTATAAACGATCGCATCATCCAATAATATCAGGTTCTGGTCGGGACCACCCCCTCTCACATACAATCCCGTATTACCTTCGCCGGCGTTACTAACACCGGGCAATAACTGAAGTGTTTTGAGAATATCGATTTCTCCGAATAATGAAGGAAGCGATCTGATCTGGTTCATCGGCAAATCAATCTTACCCATTTGGGCATTTCTGACATTTGCATCTCTGCGTTTTGAATACACAATCACTTCTTCATTCATGGAAACTTTGGGAGCCAATAAAAAATTAAGGCTGGTGTTGTCAGATAATTCAACTTCGATTTGTTTGGATTGATATCCGACAAAAGAGCAGGAAAGAAGATAATGTCCCCGCGGTAAAGTAATCGAATAAAATCCATATTGATTGCTGTTCACCCCTTTCGCCATGCCACTAATGGTGAGGGAAGCGCCGGTGAGTGATTCTACCGAAGCTGAATCTTTCACATAACCTGTTATGGTAAACTTATTTTGCGCAGACGCCGTACTAACGATCAGGCACACCAGCAGTTTCAGAATTAGTTTTTTCATACAGGAAACAGGTGATTGGCTGGTTTGATTGTTTGATGGTTAGACGGATTTTATGAAAATAAACAATCAGGCAATCAAGCCATCGAAGAATTCGGCCATCATCCAAAACTCATTTTTTTGAAAAGTCCAATGAATCGGTAATCTCACCGCAGCCAAGCATCTTATCCTTGTATTTTGGATGCTTCCTGCCCAGGTAAGGATTCACAATTTGATTCGTATTACTCAACCAATATCCTTCAAGAGAATCACTGAAAGCCATAGGGCATTTGATATGGTATAATCTTTCGTGATCATATTTTACAACCCTTACAAGGTCATATATTTCACTCGTCAGCATATTGAAAGAATGTCTCTTTCCCTCGATGCTGTTTTCGCCCAGGAGCCCGGTTAGTTCATTATGGATGCTCGAAACATAACTATCGGCCGTAAGAACCACACTGGAATCAGCTTTTAATTCCTTCAACGGCAAACTGTCGATAGCCCGCTGAAGGGATTTAGCTTGTGCATTCACCTGGCTGGTATCCCAGTCTACAAAAGCATCTTTCAAAGCATAGTAATGACTCATGAATTCTGCAAATGACATATTAAAGGCATCGGAATTCTTGCTGATCATCAGTGGCTCATTTGCTTTTTCTTCAGGCTTGGATTCTTTTTTTGACAAAAGTTTATAAGCAGTGAAAACAGCCAGTAAAAGAATGAGGATCAGCAAAATCAGTTTCTTCATGACAATGAATTTGATCAAAGATAGTAGTTAAAATAATGCAATGAGTTTACAGTAGATTTGCGTTTTTATTTAACAAAAATTTTTCGGAATATATGCTGGCAGGGTTGCAAAATGTAACATTTGAATTTGGGGCCAGAGCGATCATCCGAGATGCTGTCTGGCATATCCAACCCAATGAACATATCGGTTTAATCGGCTACAACGGAACTGGGAAATCCACCCTGCTGAAATTGTTTGCAGGAGAATATACACCTTCAAAGGGATCGGTAGAAAGAAGCCGGACTACAACGATTGGCTATCTTCATCAGGACCTCCTAAGTTTTGATACCAACGATTCAATTCTTGCAGTGGCGATGAGCGCTTTTGAAAAAATATTTCAATTGGAAAAAGAAATTGAAGGATTGGCAAAAGAAATTGAAAAAGAAACTGCAGCTAATTCGTCTCAGCCAGAAAAAGAGAAATCAAGGGAAACAGTTTTATTGCATCAGTATACTGACAAACTTCATGAACTGGAGGTGCTGGACGGCTATAATATCGATTATAAAACCAAAGAAGTATTGCATGGGCTTGGTTTTTCAAGCGCTGATATGGACAGGCCCTTTCGGGAATTCAGCGGAGGGTGGAGAATGAGAGTGTTGCTTGCAAAAATGATCCTTCAAAAGCCCGATCTTCTTTTATTGGATGAACCAACCAATCACCTCGATCTTCCCTCGATTGAATGGCTGGAAAAATATCTTCAGCATTACCAGGGATCGGTTGTGATTGTGAGTCATGATAAATATTTCCTGGACCGGATGGTTACAAAGATTGTTGAATTGTACCAACAATCGCTGCATTTTTATAATGGAAATTATTCCTTCTATGAAACAGAAAAGCAACAAAGGATCGAATTACAGCAACGGGCATACGAAAACCAGCAGGAATTCATCCGGCAGCAGGAAAGATTTATCGAACGATTTCGTGCAAAAGCAAGCAAGGCCGCTGCGGCTCAAAGTGCTTTAAAAAGATTAGAGAAACTGGACCGGATTGAAAATGCAGAGCTGGAAAGGCCTGATATAAAAATTAACTTCAGGGTTGACAAAACTCCGGGAAGAGTTCTCGTTACCTTAAAACATCTCAGTAAAAATTTTGGAGATATTGAAATAGTAAAAAACACTTCGGCCGAGATTGACAGGGGAGATAAAATAGCGCTGATCGGCGCCAATGGAAAAGGGAAATCCACCCTCCTGCGAATCATCGCAGGCACTGAAACATTTGAAGGTGACCGGACATGGGGCCATCAGGCAGAAGAAAGTTTTTACGCACAACATCAGCTCGAAGCTCTGAATTCAAACAATACAATATTGGATGAATTGAAATCCATTGGAAGCCAGAAAACGGAATTGGAGCTGAGATCCTTATTAGGTTGTTTTCTTTTCAGTGGAGATGATGTTGAAAAAAAAATACAAATACTGAGCGGAGGAGAAAAAGCAAGAGTAGCTCTTGCAAAAACAATTGTCAGTAAAGCAAATTTTCTTTTGCTCGACGAACCGACCAACCATCTCGATATTCATTCCTGCGAATTATTGATAGGAGCATTGAATAAATATGAGGGTAGTTTTATCCTGGTGAGTCATGATCGTTATTTCATTTCAAAAACAGCAAATAAGATCTGGGAAATTGAAGATGGGAAAATAAAAGAATTTAAAGGAACCTATAAAGAATGGGTGGAATGGAAAGAAAGAAGAAAAGCTGACAATTTACAGCTAACAGTTGACAATGCTCAGAATGAATCAGTGAATAAAGCAAAAACTGTCAACCGCCCTCTGTCATCTGTCAACTCTTCTATTCATAAAGAACAAAAAAAAGAATTGCAAAAACAACAGCGTTTATTCCAGCAGCTGGAAGAAAAGATGGATGAGCTAAAAAAGAAATTAAATGAGCTGGAATCATTGCTGGCAACACCCGAAACCTATTCTGATAAAACAAAGTTTATCCAAACTGAAACAGAATATCAACAGACTAACGAAGAATTAACAAAGATTACGAGACAATATGAAATTGTATTCGAAAAAATTCTTGAATTAGAAGATAAATCGGATGCGACATCATAGCGTTCGGGTTATATTTCTGAATAAGATTCGCGAATAGTCTTTAATTTTAAGTGCCGATTGGCTTTGAGTGGTATCATGTGCTCTGCGCCCTGAATTTTTTTTCATGAAATATTTATTGATTTATCCTTTCTTTTTTCTTTTTTCCACTTCTTTGTTTTCACAAAACGATTCATCTTCTCATCGTCCAAAAATTGGATTGGCATTAAGTGGCGGAGGTGCGAAAGGCTTGGCGCATATAGGCATTCTCAAAGCAATTGACTCTGCAGGATTAAAAATTAGTTATGTAACAGGAACAAGCATGGGAAGCATTATCGGAAGTTTGTATGCTGTAGGTTATTCCGGTGATACTATTGAAAAAATTGCCCGGAAAATAGATTGGGACCTGGTCTTATCAAATCAATCTTCACTTCGCAGTATCCGCATGGAAGAAAAAAGTGAATATGGAAAATATGATCTTGAATTGCCGTGGGTGAATAACTGGTTCCGGTTGTCGACCGGTGTATTGGAAGCCCAGGAATTATGGTTGAAATTTTCAGAACTTTTATTTCCGGTATATAATATCAAAAAATTCGACCATTTTGCGATTCCGTTTAAATGCCTTGCAACGGATATATCAACAGGAGAACCGGTCGTGCTCGACAGCGGTGAAATCATTTCGGCTATACGTGCCAGTATGGCCATCCCTTCCGTCTTTACAGCTGTTGAATACAATGGAAGAAAACTGGTCGACGGCGGGATTGTGAGAAACTTCCCCGTTAAGGATGTAAAAGAAATGGGAGCAGATATTGTCATTGGCAGCAATGTGACAAACGGGCTACTCACCAGTGAAAAAGTAACCAATCCTATTCAGGTTTTGCTGCAAATTGCATTTTTCAGAGAGGCAGAAGATACCAAAGTTGAGGTTCCGCTCGCTGATATTTATGTTCCTTCTGAATTGGAAAAATATAATATGGCCAGTTTTAGTCAGGCAGATGAGATCATCGATGCCGGCATTGAACTTGGAAGAAAACTATATCCGAGGCTTAAACGACTTGCAGATTCACTCAACGCTATTTATGGACCGGAAGATGGTATTGCAAAAAAATTGCCCCCGGTAAGCAGAGTAAAAATTTCATCCTACGAGGTAAAGGGACTGAATTATACAACGAACGATTTTTTTCTGCATCGAATGAACCTGCTTACGAATCATTACTATACTGCTGAAGACTTAGCAGGCATGGTAAGAATGGCATTCGGGACAAGATACTATAGCAGGATCACTTATTCCCTGCAAACAATGCCCGACAATTCCTGCAAGATTGTATTTGATGTCACTGAAAATCCGCGGACTTTTGCAAAAATCGGATTGCATTATGATCAGTTCAGCGGAATCAGTGCGATCCTGAATCTGACTACCAGAGATTTTTTTACTCCGAATTCAAGAACACTGGGAACAATCAATATCGGCGAGAATTTCAGGGTTCGCGGAGAACATCTGCAATATTTCAGTCGTGGGAGCCGGTTTAGTTTTACTTCAGCTGTACAGTTTGATCAATTTAATATTACAACTTATGACCAGCAAAAAGAAGCGGGAATTTATACACAGGGTTATTTGAAAGTGGATGGCAAATTTGCATATTCCAACAACAAAAATTTTAGTATGGGACCCGGAACAAGGTTTGAATTGGTAAATTACAATCCTTCGATTACCTCATCGGTGGCATTCAAGGGCAATAATAATTTTGTAACCAGTTATCTTTTTATCAGTCATAATACGCTTGACCGGCCCGTATATCCTAAAAGAGGATTAAAAATAGAAGCCGAAGGCGGGTTGGTTTTTACCCAAAATCCAAATATAAAGATACATACAGGCAATACTGACAGGGATACAACGGTTGCCAGCACTCCTTACCAACGGTTCACATTCGATTTTGAAAGTTATGCACCTATTGGTAACCGATATACCTTATTATTAAATGCGCAATCCGGAATCAATTTCAATTATGATAAGAATATTATGAATGAATTTTCGATTGGAGGCCTGGTAAATAGTTTTCATAACCAGATCACGTTTGCGGGCCTGCGCGAAGGTTCATATTATTCACCCAGCCTGGCAACTTTGCAGGCAGGATTGCGCTATCAGTTATTCAACAGTGTGTACCTGACAGCCAGAACAAATATTTTGTTCAATAATTTTATCAGTGAAAGTTATTTCTTCCATAACCCGGATTTCCTTTCAGGATATTCCCTGACATTCACTTATAATTTTGCGCTCGGCCCATTGGAGTTAAGCGCTATGTACTGTGACCAATGGAAAAAAGTGCTTGGCTATGTCAATATCGGGATTCCGTTTTAGTTTCTTAACAGTATTATACTCCAATCTTTTCATTGACAATTTTCAATATTTCCGCTTCACGTGCGATCGCCATATTTTCTATTTCTTTTCCTTTACGGATCATTTCATTTGCAAACTTTTTATCTTCACAACCTGCAGCATTGATACGCACATTCATAAAAGCTCCCATAACCGATGTGCGTGCACATAGTGCAGCTACTCCCGCATCGGAAACAGAATTGGGATTACCGATTTCCGCCATCGTCTTAATGATTTCCATACTTGCATAGGCAGCCTGCATTACTTTCATCGGAATTTCTATTGCATGCATGGTCGCTTCTAATATCGCTTTTGTCCGGTTTGATTTTTCTTCATCGGTTTTTTTGGGCAGGGCAAATGCAGCCATAATTTTATTAAATGCATTCGTATCGGCATCTACCAGCTTCACCAATTCTTTTTTATATGTTTCTCCTTTTTCTGCCCATCGGCTGAATTCTTCCCATCTTTCATCCCATCCTTTTTTGTGGGAAGAAAGATTTGCCACCATAGTGGCCAAAGCTGCGCCTAATGCACCTGTATAAGCTGCAACAGACCCGCCGCCGGGTGCCGGGCTTTCGCTTGCTGTTTCATCAGCAAAATCAGCGAGCGTCATATTTACCAGTTTACTTTCTGCCATATTTTTTAATCTGTATTCAATAATTCTTTCTTCAGGCTTAAATGTTCCCAGCTCGTCCAGCCCCATTGATAGAATCGCGATCCTGATCAATTCCTTTTCTGAAACACCAGTAGATCTCTTTTGTTTATGCAAAAAATATTTACCCGCATCCAGCATGGATTGCAAAGGGATTAATCCTACCAATTCACTTCCGGTGACACGGATGCCCCGTTCATTTGCTTTTTTGCAAACCTCCTCAAAAGCGATATGTATAGGTGTTATGTTGATATTTGTCAGATTCATGGAGATCTGCGCAATTCCATATTCTTCGATATACCATCCAATGGCTTTTACATGCTGGAGACTACCGGGCAGGGAAACGGGTTGACCATTTTCATCCGTAATAATTTTCCCATCGGGTGAATTGCCTTCTCTTTTTATTCGTCCGGCTTCCCTCACATCGAATGCAATTGAATTTGCACGACGGACGGAGGTGGTATTTAAATTCACATTATAAGCCACCAGGAAATCTCTTGCTCCGATAACAGTTGCTCCTCTTTTGGCATCAAATAGTGCAGGCCCGAAATCGGGCTTCCATTCAGGCAGTTTTATTTTTTCAAAAAAGCCTTCATACTCACCTGCACGTATAACCGATAAATTGCTTCTTTGCTTATCAGGCTGTGCAGATTCATATAAATACACAGGTAAATTCAATTCATTGCCTACACGTTGGGCGAGTTTTTTAGCCCAGTTCGCAGTTTCTTCCATGCTAATGCCTGAAACAGGGATTAAAGGACAAACATCAGTTGCTCCCATGCGCGGATGCTCGCCTTTATGCCGGCTCATATCAATCAATTCTCCTGCTTTTTTGATAGCCAGGAAAGCAGCTTCAATTACGGCTTCGGGATCTCCTACAAATGTGACTACAGTCCGATTGGTCGCCTTACCCGGATCGACATGCAAAAGCCTGACTCCTTCCACTGATTCAATTTCGCTTGTAATCTGATTGATCAGGGAAAGATCGTTCCCCTCACTGAAATTAGGAACACACTCGATGATTGGATGCATAGAAATTTTGTTGTGCTTTCAATGGCTCTTAAACCATTAGTATGCAGCAAAAATAGCGTAAACAGTAAAAGATAATTATATCGTTCCCTCTGATTGATTCCTGGGCCGGATAAAATCCAAAGGTTTTTTATAGAAATAACGCCATAATATACCAATAAACTCAGGATAATTTTTCAAACGAACTCCTCTCGATTTAGCCGCTACAATAAACGCCAGTGAAAAGCTGACGAGGAAATTGAAGAATCCAATCCCCAATACACCCAGGAATACGGCCAGCAAATAATAAGGATTAATATTTTGAATTCCCAGTCCGTATACAGCAATTGCAACATTTCCTGCAGAAATAGTAATATGACGGATGTCGAACGGCATTCCCAGAATGGTTCCTATCAATGGCCACATACCCAACATAAAACCAAGCGCAACATTTCCGATGATGGATCCCGCATGTTTTTCTACATAATGCGCGATGCGATATAAACTGTTCGTTGAAAAAGAAAGCCGGAGTAAAGGATGTGTTTGCAGTCTCTCGGCAATATGGCTGTACTGAATTTTGTTTTGAACATAGCCGGCAATAATCCCGCTTACAAAAAGAAAAAAACCGGTATTGCAGGCATACCATAAAGACAGACTATGCCAGGGATGCTGAGCTTCCAGCAAAGCAGCTGCCACATCGCCCTGAACAATTTTAGTTTTAGTAATCAGATCATAGATCCAGGCTAATAAATAAGTTCCGGGAAAAACAATAATCAAATTGCCAAAAAACGAAGCGATCTGACTACGCGATACTTTTGCAACCGTTACCGCAAGGTTATATAAGTTTGGCTGATAAGTATTCTGTTTTGTGTCAAGAGAACTGGCCAGAGCGCTTGCAGTAAATGCCGGCTGCTTGGTTGCCAATATTGAATGTGTTTCTTCAATAGCGACAAAGCCAATGCTGTAATTCATACTATAGGCAAATCCATGCCAGAAGATGGGCATTTCCATTTTAGTTAGCAGGTTCTTAATAACGGCAACAAAACAAATAATAGCGCCTCCACGCATGGCGCTCACGGCCATGCTCCTGTATTCTGATGGTGATGTAGTGATATATTTATTTCCTTTTGATCCCTTGTGCTCTGCGATTTGATAGGCCAGGTATCCGAGACACTGCGATAAAAATTCCCGGATACTGTTTTTCCGGTTTTCGTTCCGGACAAGCATTTTAAAAAATGAAACAAATTTTCCGGTATCGAAATATTGATCGCCATTGAGCATATCAACAAGGATAGTCATACGGTCTAACTTGTTTTCAAGAAGAATAAGCGTGTAAGTCTGGTGGAGACTTGTTCCTTTTGATGAATGATTTTGCCTGATATACAGGATACATTCATAAGATTGTTCGATGATTTTTTCAAGAGCGGATGAAATGGATCTGAGATCTGTCGCATCCTCCTCTTTATTGAGTGATTCTTCAAGATCATGGATCAGATAATTTTGCTGAACGAATGGATTGTTTTCATGTTCAGATTCGGTCAAATAATCCAAAACCTCTTTTTCCAAACCCAGTTGAGCAACCTGGAATGCAAGTATTTTCAGGGATTGCATCAGTTGATGAAGTATCCTGATATCATCAATATGCAATGAGAGCCCGATACTTTCAAAAAAAAGGATCCAGTTTTCATAAGAGATATTTTCTACCCATTGATAATCATTTTTACGGAAGAAAACACGATTCACTACATACAAAAAATCATTTTCCTTTTGTAAAGGAGGCAATAACTTATGTCTTAACCTTCCAAAAAATTCCTGCCAGAATCCTTTCGCCAAAGGAATACCGCTTTCAGTAAGAGCAGGAGAAAGATCGGTATTGATTAGTTGTGAAAGTAAAGCGTGCTGGAGGTTAGTAAGCAGCACCGGATGTTCATGTAACTCACGAATTGCAACCTTAATATTTTGGGTTGCATCTCCCCTGCCTTTTTCCCTGACTGGCCTGATTGCTGAAAAAAAAGAAACCAGAAAATCCAGCCCTTGTTTTCTATTCGAGATGGGTATAACCGTACTACGACTCCTGGCAGTCTCAATAAAATCTCGTTTATTTTTTTTTCTGGTCAGGATCATTGGGCTTTTTTTGGCTCAAGTATTATGCCGGATATTTTTTTTATGACTGTTGATCGATGGCCGGCCTTGGAAAAATACCTTCATTAGATCGGTAAATAATCAACGATTATCGGCCGCGATTCAAATAAATTCTCCTTCTATCATCACTCTGTCGATTAAATTTGTCCCGAATGAATAGGGTAAATATGCGAGTGAGGGAACTGGTCTGGTAAAAATGAGGTTCGCTTTTTTCCCAACGGTAATACTACCCAGTTCATTGCCTAAATCCATTGCATAAGCCCCATTGATTGTTGCAGCATTAATAGCTTCTTCAGGCAACATTTTCATTTGAATGCAGCTTATCGCAATGACCAGGTTCATATTTCCACTTGGAGATGTACCGGGATTATAATCGGAAGCAAGTGCAATAGCACAACCGGCATTGATTAATTGTCTTGCCGGAGGAAAAGACACGCGTAGAAAAAATGCCGCTGTGGGCAAAAGCGTGCAAACCGGCAACCCTCCATTCTTTGTTCCCGAAACAGACAATAGTCTGATATCCTCATCTGTCATGATCTCCAGATGATCCAGGGAAACTGCGTTTAATTTTATACCCGACTCTATACCGCCCATGCTGCTAAGCTGGTTGACATGAAGTTTTGGTTTCAATCCATAATTCATTCCCGCCTTACTGACCATTTCCATTTCTTCGGTATTGAAAAAGCCATTTTCACAAAATACATCGATATAATCCGCCAGTCGATCCCGGGCAATTTCGGGCAATATCGAGTTAATAATAAGATCAAGATATCCGCTGTGATTTTCCCTGTACTGCAGTGGATAGGTATGCGCTCCAAGAAACGTAGCTTTTATCGAAAGCTTTGATTTTTCTTTTAATTTTTTTATTACACGGAGCATCTTCAATTCGCCTTCTACCGTTAACCCATAACCGCTTTTTATTTCAATGGCTCCCGTTCCCATTTTACTGACTTCCTCCAGTCTTTTCCATGCCTGAATAAAAAGTTCATCCTCCGAAGTCTCATTTAATTTCCGGGAAGAGTTTAATATGCCGCCGCCTTTTGCATTGATCTCGGCATATCCTAACCCTTTAATTTTATCCACAAATTCTTCTTCACGGCTTCCTGCGAAAACAAGATGTGTATGGCTATCGCACCATGCCGGAATAATGGTGGCATTCTTTGCATCAATAACTTCTCTGGGCTTTCTTCGGACCTCAGAAGCTAATTCTTCCATCCTGCCCCATTGAACAATTTCATTATCCTGGATTAGAAGGTACGCGTTCCCGACGCATGGAATTTTGGCAAGGTCCTTTCCCCGAATCAAACGGCTGTCAGTTCTGACATTGGCAAGTTGCTGTATATTAATAATCAGGCTCGAGGCCATTTAATATTAAATTTAGATATAGATTGAAGCATTGCTTGTAAAAATAAGGATTAGTTTCTGTCAACTCCAATTTTGAATTAAGGCATTCTGTTCTAAATATATTTTTATTAGTGCGCTCTAAAATTTTCTAGGCTCAATTTTTGTACTTCTAAAAAAACTTTTAGCAGCCAGGTATTATTAAACGACCCGAGATCCATTTACCCGATTTTAATGATGAGTTATTTGCAGGTTTTTGTGTCAAGGATGTCTTACATCCTCGCTTCTTTATTTTGCGGGATATTCATGTCGCAAAATATTTCTGTCGGATTTCATGAAGGAAATAAAAATGATCAGTTTGTTAAATCTCATACAAACTCACTCTTGGCACAAAGTAATTTATATGAGCAGCAAATCAGGAAGACCAATACCAGTAATATCAAAATAAAAAGATCAGGTCCGTTTGGAAACAATTATGTTGTACCGGTAGTTTTTCATATTATCAGCCAAAATCCGGATGCAATTACCGATCAGCAAATCATCAATGCTGTGAGTGATCTGAACGATGCGTTCGCTCATACAGGAGCTTATGCTGCCGGCGGTCCGGGAGCTAATACGGGAATTACATTTTGTCTTGCGAAAATAGATCCCGATGGCGGCATCACGAATGGTATCACCAGAACGAAATCTGTTTTGGGAGATTTTGATAAGGATATGGAAGATGATCGGCTGAAAGATCTGGTTTCATGGGATACAAAGCAATATTGCAATATCTGGCTGGTTGATTCCATCCGTTCAGAAAATGTATCGCTCACAGGCTTCTCCTGCGGAAAATGGTCCAGACTGGATGAAGGGGGTTACGCAGGATTATCGCCTGGTGGTGATTATCGCGACGGAATCGTGATCACAGCATTCGGCACTTTGCTTGCGCATGAAATGGGTCATTATCTCGGATTACAACATACTTTCGTTCGCGGGAATTGCACGAATAATAATTGCGCTACTGATGGGGATGGCATTTGTGATACTCCTCCGCAAAGTGTTTTGGGAGGCTCCTGTACAACACCACAAAATTCCTGCAGTACAGATACACTTTCTGGTTTTTCTAAAGATGTTCCTGATCTGAATTCTAATTTTATGAGTTATAGCGGTTCATGTACCAATGAATTTACAGAAGGCCAGGCAGCGAAAATGCGCGGAGTTCTGGATACTGTGAGAAATAGTTTACTTATACAAAACAAGTGCAGCCCTCCCTGTACCGAAAATATACTTGCTAATTTCACAAGAGATAACTGGTCGCCGGTGAATGGCGATAATATTAATTTCACCAGCACTTCAACCGGTGCAGCTAATTATCAATGGAGTATTGACGGAATTGTTGTGGGATCCAATAGCCCTGTTTTCAATACAAGTTTCAATTCTCCTGGAAAGTACAAGGTGACCTTGAAAGTTTATAACACAAATCCTTCCTGTTATTCCACTTATTCAGATTTTATCATCGTGAATTGTGGTGTGATGGCAAGATTTTATCCCGACAAAAGGCTGATCGCATCCAAAGACAATATTTATCCCGACAGCATCTTTTTTAAAAACCGATCTGTGAATGCAAGTTCTTATAAATGGTTAATGAGCAATGACCAGGGAATGTCGGAACAGCTTGTGAGTACTGATTTTGATCTGAATTATACTTTTCTTAGTCCGGGTAAATATTCAGTGAGTCTGATTGCCTCAAACGGTAGCTGCACTGATGAAACAGAAAAATTCAATTTCACGGTAGCAGACCCAACCCAGGATGGAACAATTAGTTTTACGGAGATTGAATGTTATCAGCAAACTAAAATCAAAATCTCATTGAATATATGTAACAACGGTTACGCTCCTATTCCAAATAATATACCTGTTTCATTCTATGATGGTGATCCAAGAACCGATACTGCCAACCTGATAGGCACACCATTTCTTTTGCCTGATACAATTCCCGGAAAATGTTGCGGAAAGATTTATACTTATATCATCGATGTTCACAAGCCCGGGCTCAATCATCTATGTGCTGTTTTTAATGATAATGGTTCGACAAAACCGGTAAAACTGCCAAATACATCAATGACTGAGCTTAACTATACAAACAATTTTATTTTTAGTAATGGCTTTCAGTTCAGGGTAACTGTAAATCCTGATACAGCGACATTAGAACCAGGAGATACACTGCAATTAACGGCCATTGCAGGACCCGGAAGCATATCCTCATATCTCTGGATTAATCCCACTAATTTAAATTGCAGCGATTGTCCGAACCCGGTTTTTATAGCAGGCAAAAAAGATGCAACAGAAAAAGTGATTGCAACGAGCAATGATGGCTGTATAGACAGTTCTTTTGCTGAAATCAAAGTGCCACCCGCAGATGATTATACAATCACTATTGACAGCATATATTGCTCAGCTGTGGATAGCCTGCGTGCTGATTTTACTATATGCAATAATTTTAAATGGGGTGGAATTCCGGAAAGCTTAAAAGTCTCTTTTTATGATGCTGATCCAACTACAACCAGGGCAAAATTATTAGGACCGGTATTTATAACGACTGCAAATGATACCGGCAAATGTGTTTCCTATTCACATGTGTTCAGGGGGATTGAATCAGGAAAAGTCTTTGCAGCTGTGAATGATAACGGGATTTCGGTACCCGTTCATTTTCCGGAGGACAGTAATTTTCTTGAAAAAGATTATACGAATAATATCACCAGTTTTACATACAAACCCGATACAGTTTCGATTTATCCTAATGATACCACAGTTGTCAGAGATCAGACATTTCAAATTCGGGTAATCAGCCCTGTTCCCAATTCTTCTTCCATTACCTGGTTTACCGGTGACGGTTATACGCTAAGTTGTTATAACTGTATTGCCCCTTCTGCTACGGTAATTACCAATTCAATTATTCAAATGCAAATTTTGACTCAGTCAGGCTGTGTTACAAAAGGTACTGCCAGAATAAAAGTAGTTACAGGAGGAAGAGTGAATATCCCTAATGCGTTTACACCTAACAGCGACGGTCGCAATGATATATTTTATGTAATGGCAGGAAAGGATGTGAAAATGCTGAAAGATTTTTCTATCTATAACCGCTGGGGACAGAAAATTTTCCAGGTATCAAATGCTTCGCCAAATGATCCCGCTTTTGGTTGGAATGGAAATTTTGGAGGGAAAGCTTCAGATGCCGGCACCTATGTTTATCTTGTAACTGTTGTGTTTAATGATGGAAGTGAACAGCTCTACAAAGGGACAGTTACTCTGATCAGATAAAGAAATTTCGCGCAGAGCTAACGGAGGAAAAGAGAATGCCTCCTTTTCTCTCTTGGCTCTATGCGAAAAAACTATAATCTGTCCATGATATCGAGCCCGAATTTGGTTGCGGTTTTTTTTGCAGTTTCATATCCAGCGTCAGCATGTCGTATTACGCCAATTCCAGGATCGTTGCGCAATACACGACTCAGACGGGCAGCGGCCTCATCAGTTCCATCCGCAACAATGACCATGCCTGCATGAATACTATATCCCATCCCAACCCCTCCTCCATGATGCAGACTCACCCAGCTGGCACCACCCGCTGTATTTACAAGTGCATTCAACAGTGGCCAGTCGGCAACAGCATCACTGCCATCCATCATAGCTTCCGTTTCGCGATTTGGACTGGCAACCGAACCTGTATCCAGGTGGTCGCGGCCTATAACAATAGGCGCTTTCAGTTTTCCTTTTTTGACGAGTTCATTGAAGGCGAGACCTGCTTTTTCTCTTTCACCCTGCCCAAGCCAACAAATTCGCGCAGGCAATCCCTGAAAAGCAATTTTTTCCTTTGCAAGTTTAAGCCAACGCTGTAAGGATTGATTGTCGGGATACATTTGCTGAATGGTTTCATCCGTTATTGCAATATCTGACGGATCCCCACTCAGTGCTGCCCACCGGAATGGACCTTTACCCTCACAGAATAACGGTCTTATATATGCGGGAACAAAACCTGGAAAATCAAAAGCATTCTTCAACCCTTTTTCCTGAGCTCTTGCACGGATATTATTTCCATAATCAAATGTTATGGCGCCTCTCTTTTGTAATTCCAGCATGAGCCCGACGTGGCGATACATCGACTGGTAGGCATACTCGATATATTGTTTAGGATTCTGTTCACGCAATATTTTTGCCTGTTCATAAGTGATTTCGTGAGGCCAGTAGCCAATCAGCGGATCATGGGCTGAAGTCTGATCCGTTAAAGTATCCGGAATAATATTTCTACTAACTAATCTTTCCAGCAAATGAACGGCATTTGAGAGTACTCCTATTGACAAGTGAATTCCCTTCTTTTTTGCATCCAGTGCCCGATCGATTGCTTCATCTATATCTGTAATTTTCAGATCAAGATATTTTGTTTCGATTCGTTTATCAATCCTCCATTCTTCCACCTCTGCAACCAGGGCAACTCCTTCATTCATGGTAATAGCCAATGGCTGAGCTCCTCCCATGCCTCCTAATCCTGCCGTTACATTCAGTGTACCTTTCAATGAACCTCCAAAATGTTTGTTTGCAGCAGCAGCATATGTTTCATAGGTTCCCTGTACAATTCCCTGTGATCCGATATAGATCCATGAACCCGCTGTCATCTGACCATACATCATCAATCCTTTTCTCTCCAGTTCATCAAAATGTTCCCAGGTTGCCCATTTTGGAACGAGCTGCGAATTGGAAAGCAGGATTCTGGGTGCATCGCGATGTGTCTTTAATATCCCTACCGGCTTCCCGCTCTGAATGAGTAGCGTTTCATCATTCTCCAATATTTTTAGTGCCGAAATAATCTGATCCAGCGCTTCAAAATTTCTTGCAGCTTTGCCACGTCCTCCATATACGATCAGTTCATCCGGACGCTCGGCTACTTCAGGATTGAGATTGTTTAACAACATGCGCAGTGCAGCTTCCTGAATCCAGCCTTTACAGTTCAATACTGTTCCGGTTGGGGTTCTATATTTAACAGCATCGTAGCGTCTATCCATTACCGTTGACATAAGCAAGACTAGATTTCAAATTCTTCATAACCCTGATTCAGGTCGATATTCATAGATCGTGCACATTCATTCACTTTTTCTACAAAAGAAAAATCAGCGATGATTCTTTTAATCTCCGCAATATCCTCTGCAAATATCCTGTCTTCTTTTGCAAAACCAACAAACTGCCGGACATAACCATGCGCAAATTCCAATATTTCACTGCTCTTTAATGGTCTCCTGAATTCAATGGCCTGGCAGGCGCTCAGGAGTTCAATCGATAAAATATATTCCAGGTTGTCCAATATCTTATCCAGTTTCCTGCCACTGATGCTTCCCATGCTCACGTGATCCTCTTGTCCCAATGAAGTCGGTATGCTGTCTGCACTTGCCGGAAAGCATAAAGTCTTGTTTTCAGTAACGAGCGCAGCAGTTGTGTATTGTGGAATCATAAATCCGCTATTCAATCCAACATTATTCATCAGCAGCAGGGGTAAGCCCCACTTTCCTTCGAGCAGGAGATAGCAGCGACGGTCTGATATATTTCCTGCTTCTGCAGCAGCTACACATGCATAATCCAGGGGAAGAGCCAATGGCTGACCATGAAAATTGCCTCCGCTGATGGTATCCTCGCCGCTTAAAATAACAGGATTATCAGTAACAGCGTTTAATTCGATTGTGGTGAGTGTTTTCGTATGCAACCATGCATTCCGGCTCGCTCCATGCACCTGCGGCATGCAACGGAGCGAATAAGGATCCTGTACTCTTCCGCAATCTACATGGCTTTGCATGATCGCTGAATCTTTCAACAGATAACGAAGACGCTGAGCCACCAGTTTATTTCCGGGAAAGGGTCTCAGGTCATGCAATCTCTCATCAAAAGGAGCTTTTGTCCCTGTAAGTGCTTCCAGGCTCATCGCTCCAATAATATCGGCTGCTTCGAGACAATAATGCATTCTTTGCATTGTCTTCACTGCATATGACAATATAAATTGTGTGCCGTTGATGAGTGCCAATCCTTCCTTTGGTCCGAGTTGCAGAGGAGCTAACCCAAATTTCTTCAATATATCCTTTGCTTTGCATGCCCTTCCTCCTTCATATACTTCACCCAAACCAATCAGGGGCAGAAAAAGATGAGCGAGAGGCGCCAGGTCACCCGAAGCTCCTACAGATCCTTTTTCGGGAACAATGGGAATAATATCATGATCGATATGCCAGATGATGCGTTCAAGCGTTTCAAGTTGTATCCCGGAATATCCCTGCGAAAGCGCATGCACTTTTGTGATCAGCATCATTTTGCCAATTTCAAGAGGCACCGGGTCTCCCACTCCTACACTATGGCTTTGCAGAATTTTATGCTGAAGCGTTCTCGTATCATCTTCCGAAATTTTTGTGTTTGCCAAAATGCCAAAACCAGTATTCACTCCATAAACCGTCTTATTATTTTCAACTACATCCTGAATATGTTTCTGACTGTTTCGAATTTTATTGATGGCTGCAGTCGAAAGTACTCCTTTCATTGATCCTTTTGTCAATGCAATGACCTTACCAATGCTAAGCTCATCTATACCATAATTAAAATAACCGGACATAATTATCTATTGGTCTTCAAAAGTAGGAGGTTTTTCCTCAAAGTATACTTTAAAATGAATGACGCATTCACAATGAACAGAACTTATTTTTCACCTAACAATATCTCCCTGTATTTTTTGCAGAAAACTTTCCGGCTGAATTTTTCAATCGCGATTTCCCTGTTCTTTTTTCCGAATTTAATTTTCAATTCAGGGTTATTGATAAATAAACGAAGCAATTGAATTCCCTGTTCAATAATTTTATTTTCATCTGTCTCCGTAATCAGCAATCCATTCTCCATATGAATGATATAATCAGGAATGCCATTTACTGCTGTTGATAAAACAGTTTTTCCATATGCCATCATCGTCATGATGACAATGGGCAGACCTTCAAATGCAGATGTTAATAGCAGTATGTCTGACTGGCTGTATATTTTTTTCATCTGTTCAGGGTCGCTTATATTTCCATAAAATTTGCAGAAAGGAAAATCACCAACCGGGATCATCTTTTCAACATCTCCTACAAAGGAAAAATGTATGTTATCATGCGCCTCATGCATCTGCTCAGCAATAGCTGCTATCAGGTGCACTCTTTTTTGCGGCGATCCCCTCCCAATAAAAACTACTTCCGTCTGCTCGCTGGATGATTCTTTGTATTCAGGAATATCCGTCGCATTATCGATAAAAAAAAGGCGTTCATACAACTCAGGAGCGATATTATTTTCTTTGTACTGGCGGATAACATCCTCTTTCAATCTGACCGTACTGAATATCCTCTTATCAATTCTGTCGATAAATCCAATAGTGTATGGAAGCCATGTGGGAAGATGACATAACTCAATACATGGAATATTTTTTTTGATATGTGGAATGATCTTATAAAAAAAAATGCTTTCACCGCCGAATACAACAGGGTTTTCCGACCGGTTGATCCAGGCAGCAATCACACCACGAAAAAAGAAATTAATGAAATGAAAAATCTTTTTATCAATATAGACATGCAGGTCAATTATTTTGACACCTGTTGATTTAAACTGTTCTTCGAATTGATTGTTGTTTGGTTTTTTTGAAAAAATGATCAGGGGATTCACATCTCTGATGCATTCTGCAATATGAATATTGACCTGCGGAGATCCGCCAATATCAGCACTGGGAAAAAATAAAAATACTCTGTGCTTCTCCTTTAAAGAAAAAAACATCCCGAATAATTTCCCCAGCAATACGAAAGGAAACATCCCGATCCTTTCTATTTTTAATTTCAATATGGCCTGCCTGTAGGTCATGAATTACCAAAATATTTTTTGATCGTCCTTCTCAAATATTCGTTATCAAAGCGCATATTCAATACAGTAAAAATCTCCCGTATCCCGCTCGTATCAATGTCTGGATGGCTGCCTTTATGGATCAACTCATAATTTCCCTTTCTGTGAAGCACCTCTTCAATCGTCCGAACAATCTCCCTGATGGGATAATTGGATGGGTTAGCAATATTGGTAATCTCATTCTCAAAAAGAAGGTTCTCCAGAATATAATTACAAACAGCCAGGGCATCTTCCATATCGATAATATTCCGCGCAGCATTTTCCCAGACCAAAAAAGGCTGCCCCGATTGAATATGTTTAGCAAAAAAATTTATAACCGTATGCGGGTTATCAGTTTTGCCCACCAGGTTAGAGACCCGGAAAATATGATAATGAGAATGGTTTTCCTGAATCAGCTTCTCCATTTCTTTTTTATGCCGGATATAGGGAGAATGTTGCAGAGAATCATCATATATACTGCAGGTGCTGAAATAAACCAGTATTTTTTTAGGATGATCGCTGATTGCTTTCTTTAATAGATCGCGCTCTCTTGAGAATTCAATATTATCTGTATTGGCCGAATTGGATACACCTGATGCGAATATCAGGTAATTTTCATCTTTATTATATGCTTTGAATCCGTTAGCAACCAAGCCGCTGCCAAGAACCATTCTTTATATCATTTAATTGGCAAATGTAATCATTGGAAATTATTCTCACCACCAGAGATGCAATTGTTATTCCTGCTATTTCATGTAAAAAGATAACAAAGAACCATGAGCGATTTTGATATAAAACCATTTTTCAGAAAGCTGCCGGGTATTTTTTTTTGAAAACGAATCATGGCAGAAAGCTGTGAAGGAATTTGACCTGAATATCCCGATTCCCTGATCTCCTGTTCATTTTTAATTTCAAGGTTTCGCATCAATCTCCATAAGGCATCAAAAACAAATATATTCCGAAATGAATCAAATCCGGTTTTTCTTAATAACAAAAGGCTTTCAGGTATTTCAATATTCCTGTTTCGAAAACTTTCTTTTGTAACCTGAATATCACTGATGCCAATATTGATCAGTACCTGAGATGTATAAAAGGCCTTGGCCGATGAAAGATACCTGATATAAAAATCAATATCGACCAGCCATTTTAATTGATTGTCAAATCCGATCTGATCATTTCTCTTATACAAGACCACGCTGGGAGGGCCAATAATATTTTTTGAGAATAGAGTTGCGGGGTTTTTATAAAGTCTTTTGAGCCGCAACGAATTTGCTAAAACTTTTTCTCTCTTATTCGATTCCAGATTGACATTTTCGTACGCCGAAAAAATAAATGATGACTCCGGATGAGTTTTTAGCAAATCCACAAAGACCTTAAGACTGTTTTGATCAGCAAACCAATCATCATCATGCATCAGTTTAATCCATTCTCCATTCGCCTTCCGGATTGCCTGATTCCAGTTTTCAGGAGTTCCCAACGGGGAAGGGTTACGATAATAATCGATGAAAATTTTGTTTTGGTATTGAGTACTTAATATCCTGACTCCATCATCCGGACTGTCATCGCTGATGATCACTTCAAAATCAGTAAAGGTTTGAACTGCAATGGAATCCAGGAGACGTTTTAAATAATCTGTTCTCTTGTAAGCGGGGATACATATCGAAATAAAAATCGGTGCAGCCATTAAACAAAAATAGGATTTGGTGGATAAAAAGTCGCTTATTAAGAAAGCATTATCAAATTATAGCACGGAAATTGTTGCAGTTCGGTTTTAACATAGTGCTTATGCTCATCCAATTCAACCGAAACATCCAGTTCTCCCGACTTGTAAAAGCTGATGGGAGACTAAGAGAATTCAATTTCAGGAAAGTTAATGGACTTCAGGAAGAATTCTTTACTGTGGATGTAAGTGACGACAGGGGAAACCGTGTCATGTTCAGAATGCATAAAAAAGATGGTTCCTGGAAAATAATGGAACAGGCGCTTCCGGATTGGATCATTAATAATGAACATAATTTTAATGAGCTGATCGAAGAAGAATTGAAAATGGCTTAGCCCCCGACCTCATCCTTCTCCCTGCAATTAATCCTGTTATTGATCATTCCGTCCGCCTCACCGGAAAGTAAACGCTTATCTTTGATCGGATGATCAACTGCGTATATGAGTAAACGAATTCAATTCACTACTATCATTCAGCAGTTTCAGGAACATGGTGAAAAAACCGGATGGACTTATATCATCATCCCATCCGATATAGCCCAGCAACTCAAACCAGGCAACAAAAAAGAATTCCGCGTCAAGGGAAAACTCGATAATTATGCTATTAACAGAATGGCCCTTCTGCCAATGGGCAGGGGTGATTTTATGATGCCTCTGAATGCAACGATCAGAAAAAATATCGGGAAAAGAAAGGGAGCAATGCTTACAATAAAAATAGAAGTAGATGACAGCCTAATGCAGATTTCCAAAGAGTTAATGGAATGTTTGAGAGATGAACCAACGGCGCTGGACTTTTTTAACAAACTCAACAAATCACACCAGGGCTATTTCAATAAATGGATTGAAACTGCAAGAACAGAACCTACCAAAGCAAAGAGAATTACCCAAACAATAACTGCGCTGCTGAAGCATCAGCACTTTGGTCAGATGATGCAAGCTTTGAAAGGATAAGTACAAAGGTCAGGGGCCAAAGGGTAAAGTGAGAATAAAGTTTAATATTCCATCTCAATACTTTGACCATTGGCCTTCGGCCTTCTTTCTCACGCATCAATTTTTCTAAACCGGTAGATTGAATAGGCCACCAGAATAACAAGCGTTCCTACCATAACTGCAAAATCAGTCCCCAATCCAAAATGACTTTGATTGATCATCGAGGTCCGCATTGCGTCGATTGCATATGACAATGGATTGACCGAAGCTATAACCTTCATCACTCCGGGTATATTATCAAGTGGGAACATGGATCCTGATAAAAAGAAAAGCGGCACTACCAAAAAGTTTGTGACTGCCATAAAACTGGGCATATCATTGACCACGGCTCCCACGCCAGAACTAAAACAAACCATCGCAAAAGAAAGCATGCATGCAAACAGGAAAGCAATTAATAAACCAGCCCAATTATATGGGTGGAAACCAAAGATCAGGGCAATGATGAATAAAACGACTCCCTGGATCACTCCGATCGTTGCACCTCCCAGTGCTCCACCCAGCATCACCTTTGTCCTGGAAACGGGAGCAACGAGCGTCTCCTTTAAGAATCCGAATTGTTTATCAAAAAGAATATTGGCGCCCCAGAAAATAGAGGTGAATAAAATCGTCTGGGCGATGACGCCAGGCACAATGAACTGGACATAGCTGCCCTTTCCCGCCCTTTCAAAAATTGAATTGAATCCATATCCCAAAGCCAGAAAATATACAAGAGGCTGAATAACGCTCAAGACCATGCGTAAACCGGAACGCCTGTATTTTTTTATCTGGCGCAGCCATAAAATATAAACTGTTTCCATAATAAATTATTTAAAGAGTTTAACGTTTTGCAACAACACGCCTCATCAGTTCTTTTCTACTATCTGAACTGCTTAGTGTTTCATCACGAACTTCCTTGCCGGTCAATTCCAGGTATGCTTTTTCCAGGTTATCGGTTCCTGTTTGTAGCCTCAATTCTTCAGCTGTGCCGATCGTAATGAGTTTTCCATGATCAATGATAGCAATCCTGTCTGCGATGGCTTCTGCCTCTCCCAGATAATGTGTTGTAAAAAAAATGGTCATCCCTTCCTGCTGATTCAATTTCTGAATATAATTCCATAAGAGATTTCTTGTCTGTGCATCCAATCCCAAAGTTGGTTCGTCCAGGAATAAAATTTTAGGATGGTGTAATAATCCTCGCGCTATCTCCAATCGCCGTTTCATTCCACCGGAGAATGTTTTTACCAGAGAATCTTTTCTGTCCCATAACTCTACAAGACGCATCAGCTCTTCAATGCGGGAGCCTCTTATCTTCTTATCCAGTTTGTATAACACAGCATGCAATTCCAGGTTTTCGAAAGCAGTGAGATCGCCATCAAGACTGGGATCCTGAAAAACAATGCCAAAGATTTTCCTGGCAGCATCCTGTTCTCTGACCACATCGTGCCCCGACAGCTCAAGTTTACCTCCTGTAGGTTGCAATAATGTCGTCAGCATTTTTATTGTGGTGCTTTTACCGGCTCCATTCGGACCCAGGAATCCAAATATTTCTCCTTCTCCAACTGAAAAACTAATATCATCCACCGCAGTGATGGTCCCAAATTTTTTTGTGACATGTTCAACTGAAATGATTTTTTTCATAAATATAATTTTATCATCATAAACAGGACAAATTCAAATATTATTTGTACAGACGAACGAAAACACAAAATATTGTACCGATGATCTGCAGATAGTTTTCGCGTGAATTTACATTGATATCTCTTCTCAATATTTGATAATTTTTTTTATTTTTTTTTGTAAACTTATTCAATCCGACAACTGTTTGACAAGAAGAAATAGGCAGAAGAAAACTTTCATTAGGTAAGCCGACCAATTTTACCGGTAAAAAAAAATCTAAACAAAATAATACAAATGCATATCTCATGCAACTTCATTCCATCAAAAAAAAAATTTAACAACATCCTTCCAATTTTTTTCTTATTCACACGTTGTGTATAAGTATCTTTGCTTACATATAATCTCAAATAATTACATTTGATTCAGATGAATAGCCCGGTACCCTTTAGGGTAAAATTATTTGTGAACTTTAAATGAACCGATTTGACTGAAACTATCATCAACCTTGAAACCGTCAACCCTATTGAATTTTTCGGGGTAAATAATGGAAAGCTGGACATACTAAAAAAGAAATTCCCCCTACTTAAAATTTTATCGCGAGGCACACAAATCAAGCTGAGTGGTTCGCCTGAGCAGGTGGAGACAGCAAAGGAAAAAATAGATCTTCTCGTGCAATATCTGGAGAGAAACGGACATGTCAGTGAAAACTATTTTGAGCAAATTCTCGGAGGAGATGATGCCGAAACAGTGGATCATTTTGTAGATCGGAATCCAAACGATATCCTTGTGTTTGGTCCGAACGGCAAGACCGTCCGCGCACGCACGATTAATCAAAAAAGGCTGGTCGCCACCACAGAAAAAAATGATATTGTTTTCGCTATCGGTCCTGCAGGTACAGGAAAAACTTATACTGCTGTCGCATTAGCCGTAAGGGCCTTAAAAAATAAAATGGTCAAAAAAATCATTCTTACCCGTCCCGCTGTTGAAGCAGGTGAAAATCTTGGATTTCTTCCGGGTGATCTGAAAGAAAAAATTGATCCCTATCTGCGACCATTATACGATGCACTGGATGATATGATCCCTGCCGACAAACTCGGCTATTACATGAGCACGAGAACCATTGAAATTGCTCCTTTGGCGTATATGCGTGGCCGTACGCTTGACAATGCATTCATTATTCTGGACGAAGCTCAGAATGCAACCGATCTTCAAATTAAAATGTTTCTTACAAGGATCGGTGCTAATGCAAAAGCCATTATCACCGGAGATCTCACTCAAATTGACCTGCCAAAAAATCAAAAAAGCGGATTGGCAAAAGCTTTATATATCCTGAAAAATATAGATGGAATTGCTCATATCGAATTGGATGAAGAAGATGTTGTGCGTCACCGGCTGGTGAAAGCAATTATTAAAGCCTACGAAAGAGATAAAAATACAAATACCGAAACTGGCTCTGTTTCATAACATAAAAGCCACCCTTTGAAACAATAACCCCCAGCCTGTGGAATTATCTACGGGCTTTTTTTATATTTGTTCACCAAAGAAAATAAAAGTGAAAAAAATATTCATTGCTTCATTTATGCTCCTGTTATTCGCCTGCTCGGGTTCGAGATCATTCAAAAAAGCCGAAGACGCCCAGGATGCCGGAAGAGAATTCATCCGGGCTTCATTGGATGGTGATATCGAAAAAGCGCAATTCTATCTACTGGATGATTCAACAAACCGGTTACTGATCAACAAATGGAAGAAAGACTATGACAAACTGGATGCTAACATAAAACAACAATATAAAGATGCAGATATAAGAGTGATTAATATTACTCCGCAAAATGATTCAGTCACTACATACACTTATTCCAACAGCTATATAAAAGACACCACTACCATTAAGATTTTGCGGATAAACGGAGAATGGTTGGTAGATCTCAAGGAAATCCTGAATCCTAAAAAATGATGTTAAAGAATATTTTAGTGGTAGGGTTTGCAGGTGGGTTAGGTAGTATTGCCCGCTTTATCTGCCAAAAATATATTTATGCATGGAACCCGCATCCGTTTCCAATTGGAACTTTTACGGTGAATATCTTCGGATGTTTTTTGATCGGCTTATTTTATGGACTCGCTGAAAAAGGAAATATTCTTACACCGGAATGGAGATTAATGCTAACCACCGGATTTTGCGGAGGGTTTACTACATTTTCTTCATTTGCTTATGAAAATATCAACCTGTTGAAAAGTGGAGATTTTCTGTATTTCGGATTATATACCGTTGGCAGCGTAGTTCTGGGCATTGCTGCTGCATATTGTGGTATCATCCTGTTGAAACTAATTTGATTTTTATGGAACTCGATGGCAAATCAAAATTGTTGCGGATTTTTATCGGGGAGATCGATAAGATCGGCCATAAGCCTTTGTATGAGGCTATTCTTCATGAGGCCAGGAAAGAAAGTATTGCAGGAGCTACCGTATTGCGCGGCATCATGTCTTACGGAGCCAGTACCAGGATACACACGGCGAAGCTGATTGATATCTCTGAAGATTTGCCAATTGTAATTGAAATCATCGACGCCGAAGAGAAAATCAATGCTTTTATTCCCATTGTCAATTCCCTCTTTGAACAATGCGGGCGTGGCGGGCTCATCACTACCGAACAGGTAAACGTCCTGTATTATAAACCAAAGAAAAATCCCTGATACGCTGTTTCCGGTTTTCCCTCTGATTTTATATCTGAAGGAAATCCGCAAATCTGAAACTCTTTGTGCAATGATAGTTTTCAAGTAGGTTTGTGCACAATATTTATTGTATGATGACAGTATCACATCCCTGGCATGGCGTGCCTTATGGCAATAATGCTCCCAGGGTTGTCAATGCAATTATCGAGATTCCGCAGGGTTCGAGGGCTAAATATGAAATCGACAAGGAAAGCGGATTGCTAAAATTAGACAGGGTTATTTATTCCTCTTTTTATTATCCTGTAAATTACGGTTTCATCCCTCAGACTTATGGCGATGATAAGGATCCTCTTGATATCCTGGTCATCACTTCCCTGCCTGTTCAGGCATTATGCCTGATAGAAGCCAAAGTGATGGGAGTTATGCAAATGATCGACAGTGGAGACGCTGACGACAAAATCATTGCGGTAGCAGCTAAGGATCCAAGCGTTAATCACTATAATAATATTGAAGAATTTCCCAAACATTTTTTTGAAGAGCTGAGACATTTTTTTGAAGAATATAAAAAACTGGAAAATAAGACTGTCGTTGTCGAAGAATTTGGAGATAAATCCGCTGCGCTTAAAATCATTGAAGATGCAATAGCCTCTTACAATGAAAACTTCAGGGTTGGAGTGAAAGCTACCTGAGTCGTCAGTCGTGAAAAGTGAAAAATCAATTCTAAAAAACTCAGTTTCACATTTCACAATTCAAAAACATTTCATCATCTGAATTCAATCAACATGTCAACACAAACTGTTATCCTTGTGATTTTAGTCGGCCTTGCTGCTGGTGCTCTTAGCGGGCTGGTAGGCATTGGCGGAGGCGTTATTATTGTTCCGGCATTGGTTTATATTCTTGGATTTAGTCAGCATCAGGCAATGGGTACTTCGCTCGGCATTTTATTGTTGCCTGCAGGCATCCTGGCTGTATTGAACTATTATAAGAAAGGATATATTGATGTCAAAGTAGTGATCATTCTTTTTATAGGGTTTTTAATTGGCGGCTATTTTGGAAGTAAAATGTCATTGGGTCTGGGTGAATCGGTGTTAAAAAAAATATTTGCTTTTGTTTTGATCTGTATTGCCTGTAAGATGATTTTTTTTGACAAAGCTTAATAAGCCTGAAAGCCAGGGTCTGAACTGCGAAAGAATTTTCTTAATGATTCATCTATTCCGGACTTTCAGAATTCAAACTCCGGACTTACTTAAAAGTATCTCCGAATCATGCTCAGCTCATGCGTTCTTTTTAGATTGCCAGACTGAAAAATTCCTTTCTCATCAATTCGATCCAACCTTACTTTACCGGATGCGTGCATGATTTTATGATTATTCATTAATATGCCGACATGCGTGATCCTTCCTTCTTCATTATTAAAAAAAGCAAGATCGCCGCATTCTGATTTGCTCAAAGAATCAACCAATTTACCCTGTGTCGCCTGTTGCCAGGCATCTCTCAATAAGTGAATACCCAGGAACCGGAAAACAGTTTGAGTATAACCGCTGCAATCTGTTCCAAAAACTGTTTTTCCGCCCCAGAGATAGGGAGTGTTAATAAAGATTTCTGAAAGATGCCGGATCGTCTTTTTATTTTTTTTTGCTTTGCCTGGATTCCATGTCTTTCCATCGAATATTATTTTATTTTTCTTCCCGGAACTGTTTTTCTTTTTCAACCCGGATAAAGAACTGCCCATGGGAATCATCATTGGTTTGCCATTGATTTCAATCTTAGATATCCAATCGATGGTTAAAGCAGTTTCTTCATGGTATTGTTTTTCGTCTATATTGATGACATGTGTATCCTGGCACCAGCCTTCATATCCATCATAAATGCATTTTATTTTTACCCAGGAATCGCTGATACGATCCAGAATTTCCCCATATTCCCCAAATATCAATTGGCTGACCATTTCAGTTTTATGAGAAGGCTCGATTCTCAGCGGACTAACTGCTACGCAACAAATTACTTTCTGCATGTTGAAAAGTTAAATTTTGGGATCCTCCCGGATCAGGACAAAAATAATTGTGAAATATTTTACTTGATGCATCTTATCAGAGAAATTCTCTATTTTAAGCTTTGTGAACAAGGAGAACTATAACCATATCACCGACCAGGAACTACTCGATCGTTTTTATGAAGATCACAATAATGACTGGCTGGGCATATTATTGGATCGATATATCCTCCTGCTCTTTGGTGTTTGTATGAAATATTTAAAAAATGAAGAAGAGGCAAAAGACAGTGTACAACAAATTTTTTTAAAGGTGATTACAGAAATAAGCAAATACAAAGTGAATTATTTCAGATCCTGGTTATATGCTGTTGCAAGAAACCATTGCCTCATGCAACTAAGAGACCGCCATGGGAAAATTCCTTCGGCTATTTCAGAAACTATGTCTGTTATAACGGATGAAGAATCCGAAAAAAACAACCATATAGAAAAAGAACAGCTGCTCAAACTAATGGCAAGCTCCTTAGAAGAACTGAATCCTGAGCAAAAACAGTGCTTAATTTTGTTCTACCTTGAAAAAAAATCTTACCAGGAAATTTCTGATAATACGGGTTTCACTCTGATGCAGGTTAAAAGTTATATTCAGAATGGCAAGAGAAATTTAAAAATATTATTGGATAAAAAAATCAATAAAAGCTGAAGATATGATTTAATCGATTTGAATCATGGACAACGAACTTTTTAACATATTCTCTCAAAGCGATAAAAATATCGATGCTTCTATGCTGATGGATTATCTCAATGGTAAATTGTCAGGAAAGGAAAAATATGAAATGGAAAAATTAATTGCAGAGAATGATCTGCTGCATGATGCCATTGAAGGGTTGGAAAAGGTGCAGGATAAAAAGAAACTCCAGTTATACGTTGATCAGCTGAACCAGGACTTACACAGGCATCTGCAAAAGCCAAAACTGAGGCGTGAAAAGAAACGCATTAAAGAATATCCCTGGATCTACCTGACAATTATTTTAATTCTGTCCATTTGTATTATTGCTTATCTCGTTATTCGTCAGTTTCTTCATTGAACAATAGCTGTTAACCTTTGTTTATTTTTTGCAGCAGGCAACCTCATTTCACTCTTCCCTCAAATTAGGCTTGATCTCTGCAAAAGAAAATTGTAATTTTAAATAGAGTTTTCCCACCTCAAATTACATATTATGGGTACACTACAACAAATTGAACAGTGGAGTGCTACTCATCACCCAAAATGGTTGGTGGTATTGCGTGTAGCACTGGGTTTATGTTTATTCATCAAAGGAATTTCCTTTTTAAACAACACGGTCGTACTGGATCAATTACTTGCCGGTAGCATCGTTTCCAAAAGTATCGACTGGATGCCTTTAGCCATAAGCTGGGCTCATTTACTGGGCGGTTTCCTTATTATTATCGGTTTATTTACGAGATGGGCAGTTTTTTTACAGATACCCATTTTAATTGGAGCAGTTATTTTCATTAGTGCGCACAAAGGATTGATGACATCGGGGAATGAATTAATTTTTGCATTGGTTATTCTGCTTCTCCTTTTTTTCTTCCTGGTAGAAGGAAGCGGACCTATTTCGCTGGATAATTACTTTAAGAAAAATCCCAAATAGGCCATGGGCGATTGACTATGGACCATGGTCTATCAGCTATGATCTATTCACTGGTACTGTATATAAACCGGCTGTGGCTTTAATTTCAACACTTCTTCCGGAGTGAGCATCCGGCTTTTAGGTTGCTTGAAATCGTTTTTGTAGAAAAGTTTGAAACCGGTAAACTGAACTGGTTCTTTCCAGATATAATCTTTGTAGCTGGTCATCTTGCGGGCTTGTCCACCCCATCCATCCATATCCATAACAACCTGCACTTCGGGACTCAATTTAATTTGCTTGTAATTGGTGATCATGGGTTGTGTAAACCTATGCACAACCAATATTTTCGGTGGAAGGTTATTTGTCTTCGCCAGGTTGCTTAAATAGTTAATTGCAAAATTGACATCAGTTGCATCCATCGTTCCGATCACCGTACCCGGTTTTTTTCCTGTCTTCATCGAAAATTCAGGATCAATCCCCAGGTGAACCTGTGGCATTTTAAGATAATTTTCTAAAAGTGGAACCTCTTCCTGCACCGAACTCATTCCTACCTGAATATCCAAAAAGACAATTGCCTGGATGCTTGCAGCAAGTTTCAATACAGAATCAATCTGCTTGAAAGGCATGCGTAAACGATATTTACCACCCTTTCCTGGTTCTCCCTGTGCAGTTACTGCGATATAGTGGAGAGCAGGTTGGACAGGCATCGTAGAATCTGCGGCTTCCCATTTTTTTACGTCGGCTTCCAGTCTTTGCAACATTTCAGGAGCGGGATATTCGCCTAAAATGCCCATTTTCTTCGAATATAAATTGCCATAATAAGCTACAATCCGTTTAAATGGAAGAATAGCGCCTGCTTTCGGGTATGCTGTTTTTACCGGCCAGCGACCCGATGAATCACCATTGGTAATTTTGATCAGCTGTTGGTCGAATAAAGCCGTATCCAAAACGGGTGGAGGGTTTTCGATGGTCGAATCTTTCTTTTTTTCAGCCAAAGACGTAGCTGACTTATCTCCACCTGAATTAAACTGAATTTTATTACTCAGAACAAAAGTGAAATAGAGAGTGCAGATCAATAAAACGATAACACTAAAGAATATACGGACCTGCTTTTTCGTTATAAAACGAAATTTATCAGAGGCCTTCTGGAAAATTTGCATAGAGTAAGTGTATTGACGACAGCAAAAATAGAAATTCCCTAATTTTTAAACGTGCCTTAGCCGATTTTATTTTGTTAAGAAATCTAACTTCAATGTATATATCTTTTTTTGGCTCTTATGACGGTAATGTGTATTGGAATGTTTAACAAAACATTTCAGAAATAGTGCCAAATAACAGTTCCCGGAGATTATTGAAATTTGAGAAACAAAAACCTTTAAAGGTTATTTTATAAACTTCTTCGGAGGGTTCAACCTGTATCGGGGGCCTGATATAGGCATTCCGTCGGAATAGGAAAACTGCATTGAGGGCAACATTCTTTCTATCTTGGAAAGATCTGGCACCATGCAAGACATGTGATCAATAGGAAGAAGATATACAGCGCCATCGGAAATCGAATGAGAAAACCTCCCTTCCATCTCTGGTTCCGGATAAGAATAATCAGCCGGAATTTCTTGCTGTAAATTTTGCAATAAAAACTGCTTCTTCTGGAAGGGTTCAATTTTCTTTTCTTTAAGTATATCCTTCCAAAGATTCAGATTCAGATTCAAACTATCCGGAAGATTCCCGGGAGTATTTTGTCCGAAAGACATGCCGGAAACGAAAAGCAGAAAAAAAACTGGTTGTTTCATATACTTTTCAGCCAGGGAAAGAAACTAAAGAATTGCATAAAATTATTGTTTTATATTTTTGTACCAATTAATGAGTCCATTGGTAGAACCATCATGTGAATTTATTTCAGCATCATTCTCCAATTCAGGTAAAATTTTACCCGCCAATTGTTTTCCTAATTCAACCCCCCACTGATCAAAAGTGAAGATGTTCCATATGACTCCCTGGACAAAAATTTTATGCTCATATAAAGCAACTATCTGACCCAGGGTGAAAGGAGTTATTTGTTTTATTAAAAAAGAATTCGTCGGCCGGTTTCCAATAAATAATTTATAGGGTACTAATTCGGGAGGGACTTTCTCCGCTGCGAGTTCGGCTCTTGTTTTTCCATTCATGAGGGCTTCAGTCTGAGCAAAGAAATTAGCCAATAATTTCGGGTGATGATCACCGATAGGATTATGACTGATAGCGGGAGCTATAAAATCGCAGGGAATTAATACAGTTCCCTGGTGAATCAATTGATAAAAGGCATGTTGTCCATTTGTTCCGGGTTCTCCCCAAACCACCGGTCCGGTTGAATAGGTGACTGCATTTCCATTCCTGTCTGCACTTTTGCCATTGCTTTCCATATTTCCCTGCTGGAAATAAGCCGGGAATCTATGCATATACTGATCATATGGAAGAATGGCTTCGCTCTGCGAACCGAAGAAATTCCTGTACCAAAGGCCAATTAACGCCATGAGAACAGGTGCATTTTTATCGAATGAACTATTACGGAAATGCATATCCGTATTATGTGCCCCTCTCAATAATGCTTCAAAATTGTCGTAGCCGATGGTGAGCACGATTGACAGACCAATTGCGCTCCATAAAGAATACCTTCCTCCTACCCAATCCCAGAAAACAAACATGTTTTCTCTGTCAATGCCAAATTTCACCACATCTTTTTCATTGGTGGAAAGAGCTATAAAATGTTTTGCGATATGTGCTTCGTCACCGGCTGATTCCAAAAACCAATTTCTTGCAGTGAAGGCATTGGTCATGGTTTCCTGAGTGGTGAATGTCTTTGATGCAATCAGAAAAAGAGTTTCATCTGCACTTATCTTTTTTAACGTTTCAGCGATATGTGTGCCATCCACGTTCGATACAAAATAAGTCTCAATGCCTTCCACCCAATAGGGTTTGAGTGCTTCAGTAATCATCACAGGTCCTAAATCACTCCCTCCGATACCGATATTTACAATGTATTTTATTTTTTTTCCGGTATATCCCTTCCAGTCACCACTGTGAATCTTTTCAGCAAAAGATTTCATCTTCTCCAAAACTGCCATTACATCCGGCATAACATCCCTTCCATCTGAATATACAGGATCTCCTGAAAAATTTCTCAACGCAATATGCAGGACAGAGCGGTTTTCCGTCTGATTAATCTTTTCTCCATTAAACATGGCTACGATCGCTTCCTTTACATTAGATTCTTCAGCGAGCTGTAAAAGCAATGAGATCGTTTCAGGAGTAATAATATTTTTAGAAAAATCAAATAAGATATCACCAAGCTGGATAGAAAATTTCTTAAATCTCTCCGGATCGTTTCTGAACAGATCCTTCATATGCGTTCTCCGCATGCTGTTATTATAATGATCCTGTAGTTGTTGCCAAGCTTTTGTCTGAACCGGTGATATTTTAGGAAACATATACTGTCGATTGAATGTAAAAATAAGAAAGGCAGCGCAACAACACATCATATCTGTATACTCATGGCCTCATGATGAATAATAATTTCAAAAAACTATAATTGCCGAATTATTCTTATTGCCTGCATTGTCATTTCATCCGAAATATCCAGATGTGTAACCAGTCTCACCTGCGTGGGTGAAATCGCAATGGTAAGTAAGTTTTTTTCTTTGAGAGCAGTAGCAATGGCTTCTGCAGTACAAGGAGGTTTTATTTCGAGAATGACAATATTGGTTTCTACCGGAAAAATATTTTGAACAAAATTCTTTTTGGAAAACTCTTCGCAAAGCATTTTGGCATGCAAATGATCCTGTTGCAAGCGATTCACGTGATGTTTTAAAGCGTATATCCCGGCAGCAGCCATAAAACCTGCCTGCCGCATTCCGCCTCCAAAAACTTTTCGCACTCTTCTTGCTTTGCGAATAAACTCCTTTTTGCCCAGAAGCACGCTCCCTATCGGACAACCCAGACCCTTATTCAAACAAAATGAAATACTGTCGAATAGTTCGCCATATTGTTTTGGGCTTTCACTTTTTGCAATCAATGCATTGAATAATCTTGCACCGTCCAGATGTAAAGACAAATGATTATTTACACAGATGTTTTTTATTTTTTTGATTTCTTCAAAATCATAGCAGCTGCCTCCACCCCGGTTCGAAGTATTCTCCAGGCAGACCAACGAAGTGCGTGCTTTATGTACATCATCAGGATTAATGACTGATTCCACCTGTTTGGCATTGATTCTTCCCATATTTCCTTCAATAGGCCTCACCTGTGCTCCCGAATTCATGGCAATACCCCCTCCTTCATATATATACACATGGGCCTGCCTCTCACAAATCACTTCGTCTCCCGGCTGCGTATGGCTTCGAATGGCAATTTGATTCGACATGGTACCACTTGGGCAATACAGAGCGGCACCCATTTCAAATAATGCGGCAGATATTTCTTCCAAATGAATTACAGAAGGGTCTTCTCCAAAAACATCATCACCAACATCGGCTGTCATCATAGCATCCATCATACCCGGGGTTGGGCGGGTTACAGTATCAGAACGAAGATCAATCAGCATAAAATAATTAATACTGCAAATTAAATGAGAAATTCAACAGAAAGGAGTACTAATATTTTATATTGAAAAACTAATATATATCAAAGGGAGTTTTGATGAAAAAATTTCGTATCTGGTATTTCGTACAAAATAATTTGTGCAGAGTTAACAGAGAAAAGGAGTGTATCATTCAAATTCCCTCTTTTTCTCTGTTAGCCTGTGCGAAAAAAAATTTTGAATTAAGGCAATGAGGTGGGATAAAAAGAGAAAGCACCAAGTCTGTTCTCATATATTTGTTTAATTGCTTAAACTCATATACTCTTACCAACCCGATGCTTTCGTTGAGAGGCTTTCATCTTTTGAGGGATTTCGGCTTCTCAATCATGGCACTAAGATATTTATTAGTACTCTTCGTTTCCAAATTTCTAACAGCTTTCTTTTACACGGGTTTTGCACTTAGTTATGCACACTTATTATTTCTTATGCCAGCAAAAAGGAAATTTATTTCCTGGAGTGCTGGTATAATAATTGGAATAACATACTATTCATAACTATAAAATAAAAAAATTTATGGAAAAGCTAGAACTGAAAGGCCACTGGAATGTTTTAAAAGGGAAGTTAAAACAGACTTATGCCAATCTTACCGATGATGATTTGCAATACGAAGAAGGAATGGAAGATGAGTTGTTAGGAAGACTGCAAAGAAGAACCGGAAAAACAAAGGAGCAATTAACAAAATGGATAAAATCAAATATGGGGTCTTCACCTAAAGCAAATCGTTAGAGAGGATAACGAGTATTGAATAGCCCTGACATATATCGGGGCTTTTTTTCTACAATAGCGTGGACGAGATTCTACCATGCACAAATAAAAAGAGAAAGCATCAAGCTTTGTTTCCTGTATTCACTTCATTTCTTCCATGTTTACATTTACTGACCCGATGCTCTCGTTTGAGGTGCTTCCATCACAGTGAAGGACATCCGCATCCCAATTGTTGAACTAAGATATACTTTCTTAAGACCATATTCCAAATTTTAATCGACAATATTGTTCACGCGTTTTACACGTGATTATGCACATTGGATTTGACTGATGACGGATGACAGGATTCGTTTTGAAATTACTGTCAACTCTCATCTGTCAACTCTCAACTAATTT
>DATJXY010000007.1:0-14480 GCA_035499855.1 Puia sp.
TGTGAAGCTATGTCCCATAGTAATTCCTCCTTTAAGTGTAAATCCTAGCATAAGATCAAATTTACCAAAGCTAATATCCGTAATTACTCCCTGATTTTGAAAATCATAATTCAAGGATAGGCCAAACGATCCAAAATCAAGACCATAACCGACACTTCTCCTCCCCTGGCCCTCGTTTGTGCATCACAGTGACTTCAAATTTCAGGCTGTTAACGAGGGCCATCACGATTTTACAATCGGGCAAGCTCAATGTCAATCATGCCCTTTCTTTCTAATTGGTAATCCCTCGCACTGCTTATACAGATATCCCCATTCATTTTCAACCAAACCGTTTTTGACAGGATTGTTATGAATATATTCTAATCGTTTAAATCATCAGAAGCCTTTCAATACAGCCTTAAGTTTATCAATCTTTTGCTCAACAGATAAGCTGTCTGCATCTTGATAATTAAACAATGCGTTTTCCCATTCGCCATAAACCGGGTTAGGCAGTACAATAAATTTTTTGCCCCAATCATTTTTTACACTATCAGTGGCAGATAAACGCTCGTTGATGGATCTTGATTCAAACACCTTCATAAAATCATTTAGATTATCGCCTAACAACATCACCACATCATAATCTTTCATTACCATTTGCCTTCTTGATTCTTTTGAATAATCATTACTCATAAAGAGCATGTGGCTTGTATCGGCATCTGGCAATTGCAGCTTTTGCAAAATGGAAAGTGTTATCTGCAAGCCTTTTACATTCCTGTTGCTGATATAGAATATTTGCACGCCTTTACTGCCGGCGTATTGCAAAAATTCAACGCCGCCGGGCACGGTTGGCAAGTCGGGTTTGTTCAGCCAGTTTATCCAGTCTTTGTAATTTATTTCTTTACCGGTTTTTATTTTCTGTGCTTCAATTTCACTATTGTCTAAAATAGTTTCATCAAGGTCTGTTATAATGGCGAGATTTTTTTCATGTGGATGTTGCTTAAGTGTTTCATCTAACCGCATTCTTGCTGTGTTAAATGCCTGGTAACAAAGCGCTCTGTATTCCGCCGCAGTTTGTTGAAATAACAAAGGATATAATTTCAAATCTTCAGAAGAAATTTGAAGACTGTCCTGTGCATCTGTTAAATGAGAAACAAAGAAGCTCGTTACTATGATAATAAATTTTTTCAACAACAATAAAGTTAAATGCTATTTGTGTTTTGATTTGTTAACAAATTTTTCCAGCTCACCTTGCGGAATATCTAACAACTCATAATCAAGTGCAGGCAAATAATCGTAATGCCACCATTCAGATTGTGCTACTTTAAAATGATACTTTGTCATTACATCAATGAGCAATGTTCTGTTGCGCAGCACAACACTGTCCTTAATGTTTGGATAATCCGAATTTGCAACGGATTCGAACCTCGAAATGATTCTCAAATACTTATGTCCAAAGTGTAAAACAAAGCGTAAAACATTTACTAGAAATATAAAAATATATTATTTTTCAAAAATACAAAACCCGCTGAAAGATAATTTCAAGCGGGCTGGGTTGTTCTGCCTGGTTGCCCGACGAGGATTCGAACCTCCAAATGATTCTCAAATACTTACGTCCAAAGTGTAAAACAAAGCGTAAAACATTTTTGGGTGGGAGAATGACAGGAAGGGGTCGGAGCTGATGATATTTGCCTACCGAAGCCCGGCTATCTAACTATAATGCCCAACCGAAAAGTATTTTTAAGGCTTCCTATGCAAGCTAAATCATTTGAAAGCCCGAAACAATAAGGATTAATGCTTAGTCGGTATAATGCATATCAAATCTGCCCTCAGTAACATGGACCGTATCGCCGGGAGCAAATATTGCATCAAACCAAAATGTACCTGATGCGATCTGATTGACGGGATCTAATAGAACAATTGTGATTTGACCTCTGACAGCATTTGTTGTGTAATAAGTTTTCATGTCCAAACAGGAACTCGTTACAATATAAGACGCATGTTTTCTTCCATCCACAAAATGCCCCGTTGAATCTGCCCAGGCAGTCAGATCATAGACGTCGCCTGTTTTTATATTTACACTGTCAAGACCAATTGCTACGTCTGAAAAGATGCAGGCACTCGGCTTGTCTTTTCCCCATACAGCAAAATCATAGGGTTTGCTTGTATCAGCGTATAAATATTGATAGGTGCAGGCATAATAGGGACCAATGTCGCCTATCGGCTCTTCCGGGACGAGGGCCTTGCCGTTTACCAGGCACCCAAATGTATTTAATCCGCGTGTAGTCAATGGAGGAAGCTGGCTTATTTGGCTTCCGGAAGCATTTTTCTTCCTGCATCCTGAGAAAGCAAGTATAAATATCAAACAAAATGGAAGAAATATTTTGAGAATGTTTTTCATTGAAAGCCACTTATAACAATTTAAGAAAATTAAAGCATAAGTGGCATCGGTGTAAACAGTTAGAATTAAGGAAAAACTCAAATTATAAGATTTCTTTTACAAATTCACGTTGGCATTTTTGATCATGTGAAGGATGAATGCAACCCCTTCCCTGACATTTAATTTTTCTAATGAATCACCGGGTCAGGGCCGCCTTCATTCACCGATCCCGGAAATTGCTGACAGCAGTATGTTTCCTTGCGTAATTTTGAAGAAAAAATCATGAAACTCGCAGCCGGGTTTATTTTGTCATTTTTGCTTTATACAGTTTCGGGTTGTCATTCACCGGAAGGGTCAGTAACTAAACAGGGATACGATTCAAGCTATCATCTTATTGGCAAAATTGCGGGCATGGACTCAGGTTGGGTCTTTCTCATGCACGCGAGCAGGGAACCGCGGGTTACTGATTCACTGAAATCTGACAGCGGTAAATTTGTTTTTTCCGGAAAACTGAAGGAGCCGGAGTTATGCATTTTAGGGATTTACGAAAAAGGCATGAAGCAATTCAAGCTGGGTTTTTTCCTGGATACAGGAACAATACATCTGAGCGGGTCAAAGGATTCACTGGACAAGTCAATCGTCAGGGGTTCTGCCTTCCAGGATGAATACAAAAGGTTCCTCGCCTCAATGAAGCCCATCGAAGATAAAGAAAATGAACTTGGAAAAATTTACGACAGCCTCCATAAAAAAGGAGACAAGAAGGCGATGGACAGTATCGATAAAAAGTTCCCTGAAATAGACAGGGTGAAAAAGAATTTAGCGAAGGACTATGCAAGGCAGCATCCCTCTTCCATTATCGCTGCTTTTGAAATTTACGATCAGTATTTTATCGAACCTGATGCAAATGAATTAGACAGTGTCTACCGGATGCTGGATTCTGCAACCAGGTCCTCTTTTTACGGAAAAAGAATTAAAGAAGTGCTGGATAAAACGAGGGTTACGGCCATTGGCAATCCGGCTCCCGAATTTACGATGAATGATCCTGCGGGTAATCGAATAAAGCTATCCGGATTCCGGGGGAAATTTCTGCTCATAGATTTTTGGGCAAGCTGGTGCGGACCCTGCAGGGCCGAGAACCCCAATGTCGTGAAGGTATATCATCAATACCATCCAAAGGGCTTTGAAATACTTGGAGTCTCCCTAGATGATAAGAAGGATAATTGGGAAAAATCAATCAGGAAGGACCGCCTGAACTGGACCCAGGTCTCAGACCTGAAGGGATGGAAAAACAATGCAGCTGTGCAATATGGCGTCAATGCCATTCCAACCAATTTTCTTCTGGATAAGGAAGGAAAGATCATCGCAAAAGGCCTGAGAGGCGAAGAGCTTGGGAAGAAATTGCACGAACTGATGAATTGAAATATAGAAACACGAATGAAAATTAGAAAAGGCAGTTCAAAAATATTGCAGGATTATTAAATGTTACTGATGATTTCCTCCAGGTTCAGCCAACTGAAAAAAATCATTTTTACAAATTCACGATCCCGTTTTTGATTGCGTAAAGAACCAGGCCAACTCTTGTTTTCACATTTAATTTTTCAAATAAATCATCCCGGTAGCCATCGATGGTACGGACACTGAGAAACATTTTGTCAGCAATCTCCTTGTATGTCATTTCCGTGCAAACCAGTTTGAGAAATTCTGTTTCCCTCTCATTCAAATTTGTCAGTGCTTTTATTTCCAGCTCAGATTCATCCAGGAAATTTACTGCATGAATCAATTTACCTGTCACCATATCCAAGTAATAAAAACCTTTTCTTACCAGGCAGTCAAGAGCTGTCTTGAATTCTGCGGGCTCAATATCTTTCAGGATATATCCCTTTGCGCCGCATTTGAGCATGCCAATGATCGAGGGTTCGGAATAGATTTGGTCTTCCCCTCCCCCCGACCCTGGCGCAAGCGTGTCCGACGGTTATTAGATGTAAGTAAAAAATTCTTGTAAGATAGTCGGACCAGCTTGTGTCTTTCTTCAAAAAATATTTTTCCCACATGGGAAAATGTGTGAAAAATTCTTTTCAAACAACTGCATATTTGCGATGAGAGAAAATTAGGAAAGAAAAAACAATTTTCTGTTTTCAAAAAGTGTAAAACAAACGGTAAAACAAAGTGTAAAACATTTTTGGTTAGAATTCTCAACCTGATCGCCTTTTGAAAGAACCCAACTGCTATCAACGAAAAAAATATCTCACCAATTTTATTTAGAATTCCTTTTGCCAAATATAGTATGAAATGGCATACAGGCTGGAAAGGATTCTATGGAGTTTCGACTGGACATTGTAAAAAAGGATTGTTTATTTGCACTCATTCATAATCTCTGTTATTATAAAGGATGATTTTTTATTATCCCGTGCGGCATAATTGTTAGGCCAACTGAGCCTTTTTACAACCTTGCTTAAAAAACAGGCATTATCTTTAAACTGTTCGCCAATATTATTCTTGTCTAATCTAAAAACGGGATCCGACAGTGTTTTACTGAAATAATAAACGGTGAGCAATCTACCCCTGAAGCCCTTTGTTTTCCCTGAGTAAATAATCAAATTGCCATTCTCTTCTATTTGCAAAAAATCGTTATCAAAATTTCTGTAAATAGTACAATTGAGACCTTCATAGCCCCAAACCTTTTGATTTTCTAATATCATCCTTTGGTTATTTTCCAACTTAATAGTAAATGATCCTGTTTTGAATGATCGCTTAAAGTTTTTGAATTTTATTGAATTGCCTTCTTTATTAGCAATACCATCTGCGTTAAGCAAAATATACCAATCACAATTTTTTTTGGCGACTGTCGGTATTTGGTTATGGCATATGAGCAATCTTTTTTCAAACCTATTCATTGACTGATCGTAGTTTTCCGGACAATAAATACCTGCAGTAATGAATAGTATAAGTGCGCTTGGAAAATGACCAAAGTAATACATAACTCCGTTTTAAAAATTAACTTGTGGTATACATGTTTGAAGTATTCTCCTATATTTTATTGTATATCCCAAATCCCTGCAGCCCTTTCCAGCTCAATAAGGGATGATGCATAATTGTTAAGCGTTTCATAATAATTTTGTTGAACATCATTGTATGTCCGCTGCGCGTTCAATACTTCGAGTAGTGATGTTTCTCCCCGCTGATAGCTATATATTTTTCCATCCAACACTTTTTTTGCTTCATTCAACATTCCTGCCCGAAACTGATTTACTTGTTTTCGTATAGCCAGGTAATTCAGATAGGCTTGGGTTACTTCAGTTCTGATTTGTAATTCAACTTCACTATACTGTAAACCGGATTGATTTATTGAATATTGGGCTTTTTTAAGTTCACCTTTGTATTTGTTAGATAATTTCAATGGTATTGAAAGACCCAAAGCTGTATTGGTATAAGCGGGTGTTGGCGCTATGTCATTATGCGAAACCGTATTGTAAGTTGCCCCGATTGATACTCCCAGATCTATTTTTCTGTTTGCTTTTGCAAGGTCTAAAGAGCGTTGGGAAATATTTTTATTTTGTAATGCCGCTTTAAGGTCAGCTCTGTTATTTTGTGCAGTGGTAATGAGTGAATACAAATCGAAATCCCTTTCCAATTTGTCAAAACTGCCGGAAGGAATAAAAAAAGTATCATATTGCTGTTTGCCGAGCATCATACCTAATTGCAGCAAAGTGTTTTTCCAATCTGCGTCTCCCTGCAATAAATTGTTCAATAAGGAATTTGCTTCAAGCTTCGATTGCCTTGCATCAATTTCCATGATCGCTCCGGCTCTGAATCTTATAGAATCAGCATTGGCAAGGGATATCATGGCTTCATACGAATCCAAAGTAACCTGGTAAAGAAACTTTTGTTTCATGGCAAGGAAATAAGCAGTTGCTGCATCTGCGCGCAGGTTACGAAAGAAATCTTCCAGTAAAGCCTTTGATAATTCCAGTTCGCTTTGTGCAAGATTCATCCTTGCTTTTCTTTTACCACCCAATTCAAATGTCTTACTCAAAGTGGTATTAAAGCCGTAACCAAGTTTAAGAGATTCATTCTGATTGTTAAATACTCCCATATCTAATTCCGGATCGGGAAATATTTTAGCTGTTTCGATATCTGCCTCTGCCATATTGATATTGAATTTCTGGGCAGCATATCCTAAATTATTTCTCCCTACCAAAAAAAGATACTCACTGAGGCTCAATTCAATCCTATTAAATGAAGTATCAATCTGCCCTGTACTCTTTATAAAACAAAGAATGAATAAAATGCTAAAGGAAAAATGCCGGGAATAAAATAAAGCATATTTCATTCTGTGGGATTTAAGCATTTTGATGAATATTTTTTTCATGTATGAAATCATTTTTGCCCCATTTGTTCTCCATCAGGTAATACAGAGGCGGCAAAACAAAAAGCGTTATGGTAGTTGCTACGAACAAACCATAAACGATTACAGTCGCCAGTGGGCGCTGCACATCTGACCCGATACCAGTTGCCAGTGATGCAGGCAACAAGCCAAGCGCAGCAACCGTAGCAGTCATCAAGACCGGACGAAAACGGTGTTCGGCTCCCTTAATGACTGCATCCAGTAATGCCATCCCTTCATTACGGAGATTATTGATATGCGAGATCATGATCACTCCGTTCTGCACAGCAACACCAAATAGTGCAATGAAGCCAACAGCAGAAGAAACATTCAGGGTCATCCCTCGTATATTCAATGCGGCCATACCACCAAATAATGCGAGAGGTACCACACTCAGGATTAAACCCGCCTGACGAAATTTTCCGAAAGCCCCATATAGCAAAATGAACATAATACCAAGTGCCAGAGGCACGATCACAGTCAATCTTGAATACGCCCTGTTTTGATTTTCAAACTGGCCACCCCAATTGATATTGTATTTTTCATGATCATATTTCACATTGTTTTCAATTCTTGACTGGGCTTCTCTTAAAAATGAAGTCAGATCGCGGCCTCGCAAGTTGAGCTTTACAGTTAAATGCCTTTTGTTCATCTCCCTGGTTATCGTACTCTCACCTGTTGAAGTTTTGACAGTCGCTACCTGCGACAAAGGAATTTTTGCTCCTGTTTGGGAAGTAAGCATCAGGTTGGCAATTTTTTCCGGCGTGTTGCGGCTTTCTTCATTATACCGGCAAATAACATCGTACACTTTATTGCCAACAAAGATTTGCGAAATCGCTTTCCCACCAATTGCTACCTCTATCAGTTCTGCCACATCACTAACGTTCAAACCGTAACGAGCCACAGCATCCCTGTCCACTTGTATTTGTAATTGAGGCAATGGTGGTTCCTGGTCTATTGCCAGGTCTGCTGAACCGTGCACTTCCTTTAATGTACCCAGGACGTCTTCTGCAATACGACGGGTTTCCTTAAAATCTTCACCATATATTTTCACTACCAGCTCACTATGCGCACCCGCAATTTTATCCATGACACCGTCAATCATGGGCTGGCTGAAGCCAACTGTATATCCAGGCATTGTGGCGTATTCTTTTGCGAGTTCATCAATAAGATCATATTTTGTTTTGCCTCTTGGCCAATCATGATATGGTTTTAAACCGATGGAACATTCAAAGTGTGAGGCTGTCCACGGATCAGTACCATCATCGTTTCTTCCTGCCTGCACAATGATATAAGTGACTTCAGCATATTTCATGGTATGCGTACGCAACGTGTCACTCAGCTCTTTTGATTTTTCCAACGATAGTCCTGGCGGAAGTTGCACCTGTAACCAGATAGAACCCTCATCCAAGGGTGGTAAAAAATCTTTGCCCACAGTAATAGTCAGAATAATAGCGCCAATAAGAACAAATATTAAAGGGATAAAAACCTGTTTGGGGTTTTTCATGACTTTTTTGCCACCTCTGTCATAGGCAGCAGCCAATTTTTCAAGCCATCTGTTTCGGAACATTTTTCTTGGTTGACGGTAAAGGGCAAATGCAAGACCGGGTATCAATAAAAGAGCGACGGCCAAAGCACCCAATAGTGCATAGCCAACAGTGAAGGCCATTGGTGTAAAAAGTTTTTTCTCTACCCTTTCAAAGGCAAACAAGGGCAGGTATGCGGTAATAATGATAATAGTTGCAAAAAAGATAGGTTTGGCAACAGCAACTGCTATTTTTCCAATAGCAAGTTCATGCAATTCTTCTTTTTCATTCTCTTCTCTTTTCTTTAAAATACTTTCCATCATTACAATTGACCCATCTACGATAATGCCGAAATCGATCGCCCCAAGTGAGAGCAGGTTGGCAGGGATTTTAGTAAGATGCATCAAAATAAATGCGATGAGTAGCGCGAGCGGGATAGTGATCGCAACAAGCAATGCCCCACGCCAGTTTCCCAGGAAAATAATCAGGACAATAATAACCAGGGTCATACCTTCCAACAGTGTATGAGAAACTGTATTGAGCGTTGTATTTACAAGATTTGTTCTGTCAAGATAAGGGCGGATTCGAACTCCTGCAGGTAAAATATTTTTGTTAAGGTCATCTACTGCTTTATGAATCCCCTCTAAAACTATGGATGGGTTTTGTCCTTTTAATAATAATACAATCCCTTCATCACTTTCAGTATAATTAACCTTTCTGTCCGTATAACCGAGTATACCTTTTCTTTCCAGGTTGCCGTATTTTAAAGTGCCGACATCTTTTAAAAAAATCGGAACTCCATTCACTGATTTCACCACAATGTTTCCCAGCCCCTCGAGCGATTTTACTAAACCAATCCCCCTGACAACATAACCCAGATCGCCTCTTGTAAGTACACTTCCGCCGGCATTCGCATTGTTGTTTACAATTGCTGTTTGAATATCGGCGAGAGCTAGTTTATATTGTTCTAATTTTCGTGGGTCAAGTTCAATTTGATATTGAGTAGTAATTCCACCAAAGTTGGTTACATCTGCCACGCCCGGAACTTGTTTGATACGGGGGATGATGGTCCAGGTCTGCAAATCAGTAATCTCACGCAGATCATGGTTGTTGCTTTCAATAATGTAACGGTATATTTCACCAATGGGAGATGTAAGGGGGTCTAAGCCCGGTTGGGCACCATAAGGAAGTTGTACATCATTCAATCGTTCCTGTATTCGCTGACGGCTCCAATAATCTTCAATGCCATCTTCAAATACTATAACAATGACCGAAAGACCGAAAGTACTTTTGCTGCGCATTACGTGCATGCCGGGCATCCCATTCAGAGCCCTTTCAATGGGGATGGTGATTTGCTGTTCTATTTCTTCAGCAGCAAGGCCCGGAACCTGAGTTATTACCTGCGAAGTGACATCAGCAATATCAGGATAAGCCTCTATTGAAAGTTGTTTCCATGAATAATAACCGAATGTTGCAAGCATTATAAACAATGCAACAAATAGCCATCTTTTTTTTATAGCCGTAAAAATTAATTTCTTCATGAACAGTTCTTTTAATAATCTTCTTACTCGGCATTAAGCAAATAAAAGCCGCCTTCTGAAATAATTCTGTCGCCATCGTTCAAACCTGATTTGATAACTATCTTATCGTTTTCCGATCCCGCTGATTCGATTTTTCTCTTCAGATATTTTCCCTGAGAAACTTCTGCAAATACGAAACTCTCATCATTCGCCTGCATTACCGCTTTGGAGGGGATCAGAATTGCGGAAGTAGGAGCGTTAACAAAGTTGACGGTCACATACATGCCGGGCTTTAGTGTATGATCTTTGTTGTCGCACTCAATTAAAACCTGTACACTCCGGGTGTCTTCATCCACCATCTCGTTCACATGATATACTTTCCCCTTAATGTGCTTTTCAGGCAAAGCAGCGATTTCGATATTACATTCATCCAGTTCATGAATAAAGCGGATGTCTTTCTCTTTTATTTGCCCGGCAACCCATACTTTGGATAATTCTGCAACGATAGCAACACTGGACGCATTATCATTAATGAATTTGCCTACGACAATTTTATTATCTATAATTTCACCGGCAATAGGAGCCTTAACTACAAGGGGTTGACCCAGGACAAGGTTATCCGGATCAGCCTTAAATATTTTTATCGCAATGACTGCATTTTCATATTCTTTCTTAGCTACTTCGTAAGCTGTTTGTGCTTCTTCTAAATCTTTTTGCGTCCCGACTCCGTTTGCAATTAAATCCTGCTGGCGTTTCAATGTTTTTTCAGCAAGCTGCAATTGAGATTTTTCCTGGAAAAAAGTTTTCTGCGCAGTTATAAAATCGGGAGAGCTGATTTCAAATAAGGCTGTTTCAGGCGTTACTTTCATTCCCAGCCTCACATACGATTTTAATACTCTCCCTGCGAATGGCGGAGCTATTTCTGCATACTGGGTCGGGATTGCTTTTACTGTTCCTGCAGTGAGCATTTGCAAACGGTATGGCTGGCTTTGCACTGATGAAATGATGAGTTTGCTTTTCAGGTTGGAGTTTTCTGGAACTACAATGGTATCACCCTGTAAAGTATAATTAGAGGCATCCGTTTCCTGTTTTGCTGAATGGCATGCAAAAAAATTCGCTGAAACAACTACAAAAATTAATGCAGTATAGTGGTTCCCTTTCATGTTGTTATCTGTATTAACGATGAATAAAAAGAATCAGGGTGCAATTTTATTTGCAGCGCAAAAATAAAGTGATCCTTGTGGGATTGCTGTTAGAGACTCTTTAGAATTGTATTAGAAAATTATTAGAAGGGCAATTTCACTATGAAAGTTGTCCCTTCATTTACCGAAGAGGTGACATCTATTACTCCATTATGAAGGGTCACGATTTTTTGAACAAGTGATAAGCCGATGCCGTTCCCTTCGGCCTTTCGTTTGTTATCGCCTCGGTAAAATGCATCGAAGATATATGGCAGGTCGCCTTTTGAAATTCCAATGCCATTATCCGAAAATTTCAGAATAGTGACAGGCGATAATGATGTAATTAAAACATTGCTTTGTTTATGGGCCGAAAACTTGCATCCATTTTCTATTAAGTTGATGAAAGCAACTTTTAAAAGGTATTCATTCCCGTTTATTGCAAGTGTATTATCATTTTCGTTTTCATAGTTGATGCTTACTTTATATTCAGAATAATTATGCAGCACGTCATTCCTTGCATCGAGTAATATTTCATCCAGACGGACTTTTTTAAAGTTAATCTCTGATTGATCATAATTGGCTTTAGCAAGATCCAATAAACTGTTTGAGAGACGGACAAGCTTTTGGGTATCATCTATGATGTGATGTAGTGCCTCTTTATATTCCTCATTGCCTCTTTCTTTTGCTGCTGTTAATTGTAATTCCGCAAGCATAGCCGTTAGTGGCGTTCTTAGTTCGTGGGAAATATTTGAGACAAATTGTTTTTGTGCATCAAAAGAGTTTTCAAGCCTATTCAGCATTTCATTAAATGTAATTGCCAGTGCTGCTATTTCATCTTTTCGGTTCCCCTCATCCACTCTTAAATCTAAATTGGTAGCAGTAATACTCTTCACTTTATCTATCAAGGTAGAAACAGGTTTTAGTGACTGTTTTGCCAAAAATCTTCCAACTAAGAAAATGACAATTATAGAAATCAGGAAAGCTATGATTAATGTATTTCGAAGTTTTGCCAGTTTGGCTAACCCATAGTCGTCCTTTGCTGCGGCTGTAATTGCATAATCTGTATTACCCCGTTTGTATAAAAACCCTACTACTTGCAAATCTCCGATATAAAACTGGATTTCTTTTTGAGAAACGATGCTGTCTATCATACCCTTTGTCTCTTTCACTTTATCAATGTCAACAGCATCATGATACAATAGTTGAAATGAGGTATCGTAAATAGCGACTTCTTCCTGGAAAAGAGCATTCGGGGATTTTTTATAAATCAACTGTAGTACATGCGGGGCAATTTTGGTATCAAATAAGAGGCTGGCTTTCGTGGCTGCCTGCTGTTTAAGCCTTTTAAAATATTCATCTTCTCTTGTCTCTGCTGAGATGAAATAAACGGTGAGTGCAAAAGCTAATAATAGCGCAGCAATTAAGGAGGTAAATAAAAGTGTAAGCCTTGTTTTAATCTGCATGGTTAGTCCTGTTTGAAGATAAAACCAAGCCCGGGTTTGGTATGAATCAGCTTTATCGGAAAGTCTTTATCTATTTTTTTTCTCAAGTAATTTATATATACATCAATGAAATTTGTGCCGGTGTCAAATGTAGTTTCCCATACTTTTTCCGCAATTTCGGAACGACTTAAAACCCTTTCAGGATTTTGCATCATGTACACCAATAGTTTAAGCTCTTTGGGTGTCAATTCAATTTCTTTCCCATTTCGTTTTACAACTTTTGTGTGAAGGTTTAGTTCAACATCTCCATATTTTAATAAAAACCCTTGAGCATTTGTTTTACTACTATTGCGTTTCAATAAAGCCCGAATACGCACATGCAGCTCTCTTAATTCAAAAGGCTTAACCAGGTAATCATCGGCCCCTGCATCAAAACCTTCAACCTTGTCGTCAGTTGTGCCCAAAGCCGTAAGCATGATAATGGGAATATCCGGTTTGACGTTTCTGATTTCTTTGCAAAGATCAATGCCATTTAAATTCGGCAAAATGATATCTGTAATAATAATATCGTAGTGATTAGATGTTGCCAGTTTTCTGCCCAAAGCCCCATCAAAAGCTACAGTAACCGAGAAGCCCTGTTCTTCCAAACCCCTTTTAATTAGTTCGGCAATACGCACTTCGTCTTCTATAAGAAGTATTGCTGACATTCAAATCTCCATTAAGTAATGAATGAAATTAACACACGATGACCGATAAAAGCTTTTTTTACAAATTTCTAATAAATTTCTAATCATCCTTCAATAGTATATACCATAGTGATATTTTACTTTTACGGAGATGATGCTGGCTCTATATAGACAGAGCGACGATTGTTATGAAAGTCGAAATAATTTTATCAATAGTATTTTGCTTTTGTTGTGCAAATGCGAATTCGCAGGAGGTCATTAAAATTGAAGATATCTCGAAGCATATCGGTGACACAGTAAAAATTTGCACGAAAATTTACGGAGGCCGTTTTCTGTATAGATTAAAAAACTCGCCGACATTTCTGGAAGTAGGCGACGATTATCCTAATCAACTCCTTACAATAGTTATATGGGGAAAGGATCTGGAAAATTTTGAAGACCGACCCGAAATGATGTATGTGTATAGAGATGCCTGCATTACCGGGAAACTGGAACTTGACAATGGCAAACCTCAAATAATTGTTTCCAAGCCAACACAGATAGTTTTGCAATAAAGAGTAACAGCCGATTCTTTTGTTAGAATCTTTTAACTATTTTATTTTTTAGCGATTTGTCAGAATGCAATGACGATATAAACTCCCCATATTTTCGGACCATTTATAATTACAATTTCCCGTCTGAGAAATATTGCTAAGAATCATTTCAATCGACAGCTTTTTTGTAATTAAAAAAGTCATAAACGTGTAGAACTGATTAAAATTTTAGAGGTCTAAAAGTGTAAAACAAACTGTAAAACAAATGGTAAAACATTTTGTGATTTTTCCTCAATTTTTTGACATGGCAGAATACTTTGAATAAATCATTTTTATGAAAAGTATTTAATATCCAACACGATAAAAGATAAGTGTGAGCTTATGAAAGCCAGTACAGGCAAAGGTTCTATTTGAAATAGAACCTAAAAACAAATTCCAGCTAATAATTTATTAATGAACTAAATAGAAGTAAAAAAATAGGTTCGGTTTCCAAAAGTTGCCCGACGAGGATTCGAACCTCAAAATGATTTTCAAATAGTTGTGAGTAAACTGTAAAACAAAGCGTAAAACATTTTTGTGTACTCTTATCGTAAATTAAATATTCAAAGTTTAAGTTATCCTATAAGTGACTTGCCCAAAAGCAGGAACCTTAGATTCATTTCCTATCATTGAGAAGTAGCTGAAAATACTATTTTGAAACTAGAATCGAATCGCTATAAGTAATCTTTAGATTTGAAATATCCGTGCCTTCTTTTATCCTGAATCGGATGAGAATTGTTCTATTATTACGTAAAATATTATTAAAATATGTTGGTAATTTTCTTTTAATTGTCTTCGAACTATTTTTTT
>DATJXY010000008.1:0-29274 GCA_035499855.1 Puia sp.
GATCAGCGTTTCGTTTATACCAGGCCGGATGTTGTCAGCTTCACAACTGATTCACTGACGGAGGACCTGGTTGTAACCGGTAATATCACTGCCCATCTTTTTGCAAGTACCACCGGCACAGATGCTGACTGGATTGTGAAGCTGATTGATGTCTATCCCGATTTTGACCAGAAAAATTTTCTGATGAGCGGATACCAGCTCCCCGTTGCCATGGAAGTATTTCGGGGACGATTCAGAAAAAGTTTTTCGAATCCACAACCACTCACTCCCAATCAACCCGAAGAATTTGTGATTGGATTGCATCAGATCAATCATGCATTCAAAAAAGGTCATCGGATCATGATACAGGTGCAAAGCAGCTGGTTCCCGGTGATCGATCGCAATCCCCAGAAATATATTCCCAATATTTTTGAAGCGAAAGAAACTGATTTTATAAAAGCAACCCAGACGATTTATTTTTCAAAACAATATCCAACGCATATCGAACTACCGGTGATGGATAAGTGAAAGGGCGACGGGCGAAGAACAAAGACGAATTTTAAAGATGGACAAAATCGTTGCGTCCTTCGCCCTCCACTCTTCGCTCTTCGGTCCGCCCTTTCACATTTCACCTAATCAACACAACCGTCCCTCTCTGCGTATGTTCAATATTCTTGTTATCCTTGAACTCAAGTATATATGCATACGCATCGATGGGTTGAGCGATTCCGCTCACCGTCCCATCCCATCCTATAGAATAATTCGTTGAGCTGTACAGGAGCTGACCATAACGATTAAAAATACTGATTCGATATGTTGCAGGCGGATTTGAAAACCTGACTCTGAATATATCATTTTTCCCATCCCCATTCGGCGTGAATGCATTGGGAACATATACTTCATTTTTACATTCACTGAATTCAACCGATTTCTGACTCTGCCCGGTTCCGCAATCGTTTGTCATTGTCACTGTATAAATACCCGTTTTAGAGGTTTCGAAATAAGGCAATTGAGATCCATCCTGCCAGGAATATTTGAAAGAAGAATCTATATAAGCATTCAGCAAAACAGTATCACCATTACAAGCCGTGGTATCTGCGCTCCCAAGTACGATGGGATTAGGTCCGACTTTCCAACTCACAACAAAAGGGTCGGAAACCAGGCAAACACTATCGTTCACAACACGACAATCATAAGAACCTTCTCCATAACTATCTTTTGTGATTGTAATAGTATTTCCGTGTTCACCGGAAAGCAGGCTTCCGTTTTTTGACCATTGCAAATCAAAACCAGAATAAAAGATAGACGGTGTCACTTTTAATGTGATAGAATTTTCACAGAGAGAACCTGATGAAATTGTAAGAACTGGTATCGGAACATTTGCCCTGTAGAATTTGAGGTTATCCAAAAAATAAGAATAGTTGGTACTCTGTACAAGCGTATCATCTAATTTATAAATGCCCTGGCTCGATATATGATTTGTATCACAGCTCGGACCCAGTGCAAGGGCCTGGATATTTTCGGTAGCTCTGAAATCGATATTGGCTTTTTTCCAGCTTCCCATTCCTCCACCAACAGTAACACTTCCCAATATAACCCATCCACCTACTTCAGGGCAACCTACGACGGGCAATGGATTGGCTGGACAATTCGGCAAACCGAACAAACTGAATTTTTCAGGAGAAGGTGATACTTCAGGCAATAGTCTCACGCTATCAGTAACCAGCGGCTTTGCTGTTCTTTGCCCGAAACCAACATAAAATTCAATGCGAAAAAGGGAATCTTTCTCCAGAGTAACCGGAAGACAGGTGCTGATATAAGATTTATGCTTGGGATAGGAATAAGGAGCTCCGTCAAATCCGAAATCAGTCACGGCTACTACTCCGTTTCCATCGGGTATTGGCTGAGGAACAATCGGGTAAAGAAAAACAAAACGGTTCTGAGGTACTGCCTCTAAAAATATGCTATCGGGAATCTGGAAATTGTTGCAGGAGTTTAAATAGCCGGTAAGCATTTCGTCAGTCGCGGTGGTCCAGTAAGGAATAGTTAATCCGTATTGATTGATAAAACCCGAAGCGCAGGGCAGACCCTCTCTTTCGAAGGAAGGATTTTGAATGATATTATAAGGTCTTACTGTAAAACGAAAGCAGGTATCCTGGCTATAAACAAGGGAGGAAATTCCACAAAACAATGCTATCAACACCCCTTTTTTCATCAGTTAATTTGGATCTATAAGATACTAAGAATACGCAAGAAAATAAAGAGGCGATGCCAGCGACTTTAATTTTTTCAAAGCTTAAACTTTGAAAAAATTCAGGGATGAATCAGGATTTTCCGGCTATTGCCGTTATAAATTTTTTGAAGTGTGGAATCAGATAAAAAAAGTCCGTACAGCGGCCAATGATAATCGTACCTGTCTGTCTCATAAAAATGTTCATCATCAGTCTCGAGTATGCGAAATGTACTGCGATACATATACCTGGAAATACCCATATCAGTTCCATAAACTATCCGGTCAGCATATTTTTCCATAAATGCCTTCGTGTACCTTGGAACAGGAGAGATCTCACCATATCGCGCAGCGATATCAGCATACAGATTGGGATAATCATCAAATAGCCTTGCCAGCTTCGAAAGATCTGAGCAGCAATTAGCCAGATGACAGGCAATAAAAATTGTTTTGGGATTATTCTTTACCGCATTTTCCAAACCAGTAACCAACTGATCGTGATCTAAAATTCCTTTCTTCGTCATATCCACTTTCCATTTAGCAGAATTCATTAATCCGTCGTTGGTAGAGTCGGCATTCAGATACATCCATGCATCTTCAGCGACGTGGATACTCACAGGCATATGCAGCTCTGCGCATTTTTCAAGAAGAGGTTTGAGAGATGGATCATCGATATGCAAACCATAACCGGGAGTGGGATGTGAATACAATTCTCCAAGCCCTTTATCCCCCAATTCACCAACTCCTCTTGCACCTTTTTTGTAACATCTTTCAAGTTCTGCGACTGCCCTGGCCTGCCATCCCGGTTGACCATGACCGGTATAATCAAAGCCGCACCAGACTTCAAACCTGTTTTTATAACGTGAATATTTATTTACCACCGAATCGAATCCTGATCCTGTTGAATAGGAAAGAATAATCGTTTTAGCAATATTTGCTTCATCCATTGTTTTTACCCATTCATCTACTTCCGCATCAGATTTGGGATAATCATGAGAATGGAAATCGATCACGGGATATTTAGCCCTTTCAACTTTTGTCTCCTTTGTTTTATAAATGGAAACAGGCCGGTAGTCCTTCAACCTTAAATCATCTACTGACTGGCTGCGACAGTCAATGAAAGCGATTGTCGCGACGATAATGATCAAACAAAGTGATATATTTTTCAAGCTGCAGTAGAATGGAAGATAAAAATAAACATTATTGCTGACTAAAATTCCGGTCCAATTAACTCTCCGCGTCTCTGCGGTTAAAATTGACAATAATCTCAGAATACGGAGAGGCGCAGAGTACAGTAAATAATTCTCAACCTGAATAGCTTAACAAAACTTTCAATCTCAATTTTTTCGCTCGTTCTGGATTAATAGTACTTTCAGAACCGAAAAACAACTTTTATGCCTTATCAACAAATTCTACTCCTTTTTTTTATTCAATTATTAATTATCTGGCTGCCCTCGGCAGGGCTTTATAAAATGTTTCAGAAAGCCGGTATTGCCGGATGGAAAGCCCTCGTTCCTTTCTATAATACCTGGGTGATGACAAGACTTAGTAAAGCCCCGATATATTTATTTTTTTGCCAGTTTATTCCAATCGTGGGCTGGTTTGTTTCCATGAATATTTTTATCGTATTTGTAAAGTCTTTTGGCAAATACAAATTTTATCAGCATGCTTTCTCTGCCCTCGTGCCGGCTATATATTTTGTTTATCTCGGTTTCAATCGAAAAGTTCAGTTTGCCGGAATAGAAAAATCAAAAACATACAGGAAAACGGCCTTACGGGAATGGGTAGATGCAGGAGTTTTTGCAGTTATTGCTGCAACTATTATCAGAACATTTGTTTTTGAAGCTTATGCCATTCCAACACCCTCCATGGAAAAAACGCTTTTGGTGAACGACTATCTTTTTGTCAATAAAATGAGTTATGGTCCCAGGATTCCCAATACGCCATTGGCAATTCCCTTCATTCATAATCAACTTCCTTTTACCCGTTATCCTTCTTATCTGGAGTGGATTAAAATTCCTTACACACGTTGGTTCGCCAGTCCGATAAAAAGAAATGATGTCGTCACATTCAATCTTCCTGTAAATGATACTTTAATAGATACAAAAGACTATGACTCAAAAGATCTCTATTATGATGTGATCCGAAGATTGGGCAATGGAAATCCTGACATCGGAAGAAAAATCGTTTTATCAGATCCTGATGATTATCCAATACGGATCCGGCCGGTGGATAAGCGGGATAATTATGTAAAACGATGCGTCGGCATTCCGGGTGATGTCTTGGAAATTAAAGACCATGTACTCTATGTCAACGGTCAGGCATCACCGTTGGCTCCGGGATCGGAAACATATTATTACGTCACCACATTTGGTCAGCCGATGGATGAAACGGTTTTGAAAGAAGAATACAATGTAGATATGAATAAACCGGAAGAATTCCAGGGTTCGGCGGGCTCCAATCAATATCGCATGCTGCTCACAAATGATGCAGTTCAAAAAATGCTCGATAACAAGCTGGCAAAATCCATAATTCCTGAAATTGAAAATGAAAAAGTTCCGGGTCTCGTGTTTCCCTACGATAGTTTTCATCCATGGACAATTGACGAATATGGTCCGATATGGATCCCTAAAAAAGGAGCAACCATAAAACTTACTCCTGAAAATTATACATTGTATGAAAGAATCATCCGGACATATGAAGGTAATAAGCTGGAAACAAAAAACGGGTTATTCTATATCAATGGTCAGCAGACAAATCAATACACTTTCAAAATGGATTATTTCTGGATGATGGGAGATAACCGTCATGACTCACAGGATTCAAGGCTCTGGGGATTTGTGCCCGAAGATCATATCGTGGGAAAGGCATCCCTGATATGGATGAGTTTTGAAAATGGAATCCGGTGGAGCAGATTATTCAGTAGCATCAAGTAGATAACAAAACATGATTGAATTTTTTAAAGCACGAAGATCAGCAACAGTATGGGAATGATAATGCCTGCTAATGTCAGCATAAATCCTCTTTTTCTGAAACTGTGTTTACCTTTGACCATAAACATTCCGGTAATTGCTATTGTCAATAAACCGGCCGCGAAAATATCTGAATAAAGGATCCACAAACTGGAACCATTCTCCCTGTGTAAAATGCTCATTTGTCCGATCAAAGGACGGGTCTTGAAAAATTCGAGCCCTCCCTTTCCATTATTCATATCCACTGTCAGCAAGGCTTTATCTAAAAAAATGCGCATTTCTTTTTTATCATCTTCGATTCTAAAACCGAAATAATGATTTTGAATTCCCTGCTGCACAAGTATTTTTTTAATCGTATCGTCATTTATTTTTTCTTTTTCAAATAAATGGAATTGGGTCGCCAGATTTTTTGAAGCATAGGCATACTGTTCGGGATTCCAGGATCCACGATGATTCTGAGCAATTCCTGATATGGCAAATGAAATAATGAGTCCTACAAAAAAATAACCAATATCCCGATGCCATTTCCTGATTTGTACATGGTGAATTGCCATAATTTTTTCATTTTAAATTTTTTAAGGCCTCCCATTATGAGTGATTAAGATATATTTCAGAAAACGAAGAGAAAAGTTAATTATGTGAATTGCCGGAATAACTTGATGAAATACATGAAACGGATTCAAAAAGTGTTGACCGTTTCTTTATTATCCGCCTGTTTGCCACCGGCCCATCCGGGTAACCGTTTAAATATGATTTTACCGGCAATAAAATAATCCGTCCGGTTCAATTATTTTCTTAAGTAAATTTATTTGATAACAGACATGGGAAAACTACATCATCACGTTATAAAAAATGAGCGTCATGAAAAGTCTGTTAATCCTTTCTACAATCATCTGCAGCCAGCTGATTCCCGGCAAGAAAAATTTTACTGAATTCATTGACCCGACGGGAACTTATATTTTGAAGGGTGAGGTCCAGAAAAACAGGATCATGGGTCATTCAGGTGAAATAAGAGTGAAACTACTTGATCAAAATAAAGTGGCGCTTTGCTTTTATATCAATGATGGATATCCGGATTACAATGCAGCTTCATTCATGGATACACTTCCTTATGAAGACAATACCGCCAGGTACAATACCAATCCCGGTTCAGGTTGTACGCTCCTGTTTTTCTTCAGCTATCTCGATGCAGAAATTGAGCAAACTTATTCTGATCCTGTCGCCGGTTGCAGTTTTGGAAAAGGAATTGTGGTCTCTGCGTTTTTCAAAAGAGCTTCTTACGACAAGCCCATCATACAGGATCTCTCAACCCATGGGGTCAATCCATGATTTAAATGAATTTGCAATTGGCGGTTGTTGAAGAAGGCTGCAATGGTGTATCATACAATTTCAAAAATAGTGATGGCTTTTCAACCAGTTTGGAATCACCAGACCTCAGTAAACACCTTTTAGCAATCACTATAGCCGTTTGAGTAGATTACTCAATATATGGTTATTCGTAAATCGTACTTTAAGATTGAAAATTAATTCACTCACATAAAACCTACACTCATGCTTAAGCTATCTGCAAGTCGATTTTCAGCAGCAGCATTATTTGTATTTTTCACAATTACATCCATGTCACAAGGCGTTGTGACTACGCCGAGGCCAAGTGCAGCTGCAACGGTTTCTCAAATCATCGGCATCTCTACTGTTACCGTTAATTATTCCAGACCTTTTGTCAAAGGACGTGAAATCTGGGGCGCACTCGTTCCATATGGATGGAATGTGCAGGCTTTTGGCGCCGGTAATTCTGCTCCATGGCGTGCAGGTGCCAATGAAAATACATTTATCAAATTCACACAGCCTGCTACTGTGGAAGGTCATCTGGTTCCTGCCGGATCTTATGGTTTATTTTTTGTCATCAATAAGGACAATACAGGAGAAGTGATTCTTTCAAAAGACAGCCGTTCCTGGGGAAGTTTCTGGTATGATCCGAAACAGGATGAGATGCGCGCGAATATCCAATTGAGAGATATACCTCCCACAGAAATGCTGACATATGATTTTATCAATTTAACCAGGAACTCTGCAGAGCTGGTACTTAACTGGGAAAAAAAGCAGTTCCCTGTTAAAATAGAATTTGCAGTTGATGATATCGTAATGGCAAATGCTGCCGAAGAATTGAAAGGACAGGTTGGTTTTGGCTGGCAGGGTTATGCAAGTGCAGCGAATTATTCACTGCAAAACAAAGTCGATATTGAACAAGGTGTTAAATGGATTGACAAGGCCATTGCGATCAATAGCAACTTCAACACACTGAATACAAAAGCAGGTCTTTTGAGACTGCAGGGAAAAAACGCAGATGCAGATAAAATAATGACGGATGCTGTAACAGTGGCAAACGAAAACGAACTCAATAATTACGGATACCAGCTGTTGAATAATAAAGAAAACGACAAAGCCATAGAGATATTAACGATCAATACACAAAGACATCCGTCCAGCGCCAATGTTTGGGATAGTCTCGGTGAGGCTTATGCGCTCAAGGGAGATAAGAAAAATGCGATTGCAAATTTCAAAAAATCTCTGAGCCTGAATCCTCCTCCCGGAGTAAAAGCAAATTCAGAAAAATATTTGAAACAATTGGGAGCCATGTAAACGAACAGACACGCACTATCAATGTATAGTGCGTGTCTGCTTATCAATTTTTACGATAAAAGTATGGCTTCGCAAAGTGCTGAAGATACAAGTACAGAGCGCGTAGATATTGAATACCTGATATCGTCCGGCAGTATTTCTCCATGAAACCCAAAATTTTTTAGCAGATTGATCAATAAATCGCTTTCAATACATCCTTCTTGACATTGCACACGAAGGATCCTGTCGCAATCATCCAGATCAAAATTAGCCTGGTAATTTTCAAAATTCCGATGGATCTGATCGATCAGGACGCTTGCCTGATATCGGTCATGAACATTTGTTTTAAATACTTCTACCATGCCTTACGATTATACAATGAACAATTTATTTCGCAAAAGGCTTACCATAATCATCGGATAAGAGTTAATGATTAATGATATCATTTTTCAAGAACTGCTTTCAGGTTATCAAGGCTTGTTTGTAAATCCCTGCCTAAAATTTTTTTCAGATTTAATACGAGATGCATAATCTTCATGGGATAATTTCTTATGCCATCAAAAATCCATTTTACCCTGGTTTGGTTTCCGAACGCTGATTCTGTTATTATGGATGCATTCGCATTGCCTTCAAAAGGTTTTATAAATCGAAGTGCAAAATCAATTCTTTCTCCTTCAGAAATTTTTTTTATTTCCTGCTCTCCTTTCCCCACTTGTTTATTACTACTATCCCAGGCAAATACAAATCCGGCAACACCGTCTGTCCCCCTGAATTCTCTTTTTGCATTGGGATCGATCATCGTCCACTTATTATAATTCACCTGGTTCTTCAATAGTCTGATATAGTTGAAGACCTCCTGTTTTGGTTTGTTGATTATTGTCTCCCTTTCAATACTATATTCATCTTTCATCAAAGCAGCCGCAATCAAAAGGATGACCACAATCAGGGCGATAATAAGAAGGATGAGAGTCAAAGTGCTCATAATTGTATTTTTTGATGGAAGAGTAATTATTAACAACACAAACTTAGTTTCATCCTTTGAAAAAAAAGAGGTCAGACACGGCAAATTCCGGGGTTGAATACGACTTTTTCTAAATAACAGCCTTTGAAAAAAATATTAACTTCATCAGACAGATATCCGGATAGATGATATCTATCCCTTAATAAACTCAATCAACTAAAACTGACTGACATGAAAATCAAAGCTCTTCTTTTATCATTTATTGTTATATATGGTTGCAACCAGGTTGATACCAAAACCGAAGGAGAAAAATTGATGCAAATAAGTCGCGATTGGTCGAAATCAGCTTCCACAGACAGCATTGAAAAAACTTTGAGCTATTGGGCCGATGATGCCATAGTGATGCAACCCGGACAGCCTCCGCTAAAAGGGAAGGATGCAATCCGGTCAATGGTTGAAGGTGCTTCAAAAATTCCCGGATTCAAAATCAGTTGGGAACCACTCAGTGTTTCCGTTTCCAAAGGTGGAGATATGGCCTATCTCGTCGAACAAAATCAAATTACTGCCAACGATTCAACCGGTAAACCTGTTACTGAATTCAATAAAGCCATTACGATCTGGAGAAAAGAGCCCGATGGATCATGGAAAGATGTGGTCGATATCTGGAACGCCACCCCTTCGCCAAAATAGATAATAATATATCTATCGGTGTTGCTTATGCGAAATGGACAGGATTAATTATTTCATGCTTCCGTGGCTAAAAAAGAATTTTCTCCCAGACACACAGAAGTGTGTCCACAAAAAATCTGTAACAATAAGTGAAATCTGTGAGAAAAGAAAACATATAGCTATGTGAACCTGTGTCTCAATGTGCTTATGTGGTAAAGAGCAGGACGAGTTGTAGTGAAAATTTCAAACTCAGGCACTATTCCTGAACCCAACAATATTCTATTCTCTATAAGAAGTTTTAATTTTGTTTAATAACTTACTCTCAAAAGTTCATTGAACCATGCTTGAACTCGTTATTGATGCGCGTGACGCTGCTATCAGCAAATCCATGAAAGTAAAACGCATTTTGCCATTTCGATTGCGAAGAATGGTTGGACCTTTTATTTTTATGGATCATGCGGGGCCAATTGTCGACATGCCTTCTCCGCGATCTTCATTCGATGTATTACCTCATCCCCATATCGGGCTCTCCACTGTGAGCTATCTTTTTGGGGGACAGGTTACCCATCGGGATAGTCTGGGTGTAGAACAAATCATACGGCCGGGTGAAGTCAATTGGATGACTGCTGGTAGTGGCATTGCTCATTCAGAAAGATTTGAAGACCCTTCATCACTCGCCGGAGGAGAATTGGAAATGATACAAACCTGGGTAGCGCTTCCTGAAAAAGATGAAGAGTCAGCTCCCTCTTTTAATAATTATACACCGGATCAGCTTCCGATTTATACTGACAAAGGAATCTGGATGCGGCTGATTGCTGGTGAAGCCTACGGACTCGCAAATAATGTCAAGACAAATTCAGCTCTTTTTTATCTGCATGCAATTCTTCAGCAAGGCGCAAAGCTTGGACTTCCCAAAGAACATGAGGAACGTGGCATTTATATTGCGAAAGGAACTGTGGAAGTATCAGGGAACACATATCACCAGGGACAAATGCTGGTATTTGACAAAGGTCTTGATCCATTCATACTGGCAAAAGAAAATACTACAATCATGATTTTGGGAGGTGCACCATTGGGCGAAAGATTTATCTGGTGGAATTTTGTATCTTCCAGAAGAGAACGTATTGAACAGGCGAAAGAAGATTGGAAACAGGGTCGGATTATGCTGCCACCTACCGACAATAAAGAATTCATTCCCCTGCCTGAAGACAAATCAAAAGCTGCCGGAGGAGCACCAAAACCTGAACCACTATCATAACCAAAAAAAAACTTCATCGTATCACTCAATTTTTAGGATCATGAAAAAAATAAAATTCAATCTGCTCAGACCGCTTCTTGTAAATTTTTTACTCATCGTTTTTTTCAGCTCTGCTATCAAATCTGTTGCACAGTCCACACCCAAGCGCTCATTGCTCGCGCTATCTAAACAAGATCATACGCTGGCGATCGTAGATCCTGTTTCGCTGAAAGTCATTGCGCGTGTACCTGTTGGCATTGATCCGCATGAAGTAGTTGCTTCATCGGATGGAAAGACTGCATATGTTTCTATTTATGGTGGAGGCAGCCTGCATGAGATCAACGTCATTGACCTTATTGCTCAAAAACCATTATTCAATATTGATACAAGACCCTTGTTTGGTCCGCACGGTCTCACTTTTGTTGGCGGAAAATTATGGTTCACTGCAGAAGGCAGTAAATCCATAGGCCGCTTTGATCCTGCAACCGGCAAGCTCGACTGGAGCATGGGCACGGGTCAGGACAGAACTCACATGATCTATGTAACCAATGACCAGAAAAATATTTATACCACAAATGTCTCTTCAGGGACAGTGAGCATTTTGACGGCGTCATTGATGCAACCAGGAGGTGGACCACCTCCCGGAACCCAGCCTCCTCCAGGAGCTCAACCCCCTCCCGGAGCTCAATCGCATGAGACCTGGACTCAGACTCTCGTTCCTGTTTCCCGTGGTTCAGAAGGTTTTGACGTATCCCCCGATGGAAAGCAGTTGTGGACAGTATCATCGGATGATGGAACAATTGCAGTCATTGATATCGCATCCAAAAAAGTAGTTTCTAAAATCGATGCAAAAGTTTTAGGCGCTAACCGTCTTCAATTTACACCGGATGGAAAAATGGTATTGATTTCAAGTCTGAGGATTGGAAATCTCTTTGTCTATGATGCAAAATCACAAAAGGAATTGAAGCAGATAAATATTGGACATGGTGCCGCGGGTATACTTGTAGACACCGACGGATCACGTGCTTTCCTGGGTTGCACAGGTGATAATTATGTTGCTATTGTCAATCTCAAAACCTTAGAAGTTTCCGGACATCTTGATGTTGGAAAAGGACCGGACGGCCTTGCCTGGGCAATCCGGCAATAGGAAAATTATTGTTTTTCTTTTAGTGATTCATATTCAGCAGGCCAAGGATAAAAGCATATCTCCTGGCTGTATCATGCAATCTGTCAAAGCGACCTGATGATCCCCCGTGAGCACCATGCATATTGCAATAAAGCAAGAATAAATTACCGCCGCTATTTAATTCACGGTGCTTAGCCGTAAATTTTGCAGGCTCAAAATATTGTACCTGGCTATCGCTGTAGCTGGTAGTCACGAGCATATTGGAATAAGATTTTTTGACGATATTGTCATAAGGCGAATAACTTTTCATATAAAAATATTGATCCTTTATTGCAGGATTGCCCCATTCGGTATATTCTCCGGTTGTTAAAGGAATTGAGGGATCACTCATAGTAGTGACTATATCGACAAAAGGAACATCTGCAACAATTCCCTTGAATAAATCGGGGCGCATATTGCTTACCGCGCCCATCAGCAGGCCGCCTGCACTGCCGCCATTTGCGAACAATTTAGAAGCTGAAGTATATTTATTTTTTACCAGCCATTCCGCGCAATCAATAAAATCAGTAAAAGTATTTTTCTTATGAAACATCTTTCCGTCTTCATACCATTTAAAACCCAGTTCCATACCTCCACGTATATGCGCAATTGCATACACAAATCCCCTGTTCACCAGCGATAATACATTTGAATTGAAATAAGGATCTGAAGAAATACCGTAAGAGCCATAGGAATACAGGAAACAAGGATTATTGCCATTCTTCACCATTCCTTTTTTATACATAATAGAAATCGGCACTTTCACTCCATCCCTTGCTGTAGCCCATACATATTCGGTGGCATATTCCTTTTTATTGTAGCCAATAACAGGATTTACTTTTCGAACGATACTTTTACCGGTATTCATATTATAATCGATGATGGAACCAGGTGTTATCATCGAGGAGTATCCTATACGCAATGAATCTGTATTTAATTCAACATTGACATCAATACTGGAAACATAACTCGGTTCATCAAACGTAATGTACTTGTCTGCATGATTATGCCATCCTATCACTCTTATTTTTGAAATGCCGTCGATACGCTCACTCAATACCAGGTAGTCTTTAAATACATCAAATCCCTGTAACAATACATTATCCCGGTTGGGAATAAAATCTCGCCAGTTGTCTCTTGAAAAATGATCAACCGGAGTTGAAACGAGTTTAAAATTGACAGCATTCTGGTAATTGGTTTTGATATAAAAGCTATCGCCAAAATGATCCACTTCGTAATAAAAATCTTTTTCTCTCGGTGCAATTACCTGTGGTTTATTATTGGGTGAATCTGCAGGAATAAATTGCATTTCGTAGGTTTGAGTATACCCCGAATAAATAAAAATATATTTTTCTGATTTTGACTTACTAATACCTACATAGGAGGTTTCGTCTTTTTCTTCATATACCAGTTCATCATTTGCCACCGGAGTGTTCAAAATATGTTTCCATATCTTATCAGTGCGAAGACTCACAGAATCCTTGGTATCGTAAAAAATTGTTTTGGAATCGTTAGCCCAGACTGTATTCCCAAATGCGCTGGAAAGACTTTCCGGAAATAAAATCCCGGTTTGAAGATCTTCTATATAGGCCCGAAAAAGATAACGTCCCGTAGTGTCGACTGAAAAAACTAAAAACCGATTGTCCGGACTCACATTAATTCCCTGGACAATACAAAAAGCATGTCCTTTCGCTACTGTATTTCCATCAACCAAAATTTCTTCAGTCGCTGTTTCACTTCCTTTTTTACGACAAAAAATAGGATATTGTTTGCCTGTTTCATAACGATTGTAATAATAATATCCATTTTTAAGATAAGGAACAGTATTATCATCCTGTTTGATCCTGCCTAACATTTCATTGTACAATTTTTGCTGCAAAGCCTCTGTCGGCTTCATTACCTTATTGAAATATGCATTCTCTGCATTCAGATATTTTAGAACTGCTGCACTGTCTCTTGTTTTTAGCCAATAATACTCATCATTACGAATATCACCATGTTGTTCCATTAAATGCTGCTGTTTGGGAGCTTTTGGCGCAGGTATGGATTGATAGTTGCCAAACAACGTTTGTTGCGAGTGAAGGGTTAAAGTAATCAACGCAAAAATTGCGACAAGAAGAATTCTCATAACTGTGAATTTTGGATATCAATATTGCGAATGCGGGGAGTAACAACCGAAGTTAATTAATTGTGCAATCATTTTTTTGAAATTATCAAGGCCGCTTTCGCCAAAGATTGCTCCAGTCCCAGTTTTGCAAAATGTGTGATTTGTCCAAAATCTGCATATTCTGTAACCGTCATTTCAGTTTTATCAGTACCGATTACTTTAAATGTCACAACTGTTCTGATATCTTCGGGAAAATCAGGCGGCATGCCCAATGCGGTTGGTTTCTGTTTGATTCCGTTTTCATCTGCCAAATTCTGAATGAACTCAATATGCTGATGGAGGATGATTTTCGTGTAAGCCCAAATACTGTAGGATGCCTGTCCTCCGAATTCATCAGGAGCTTTCATGCAAACCAGAGAAGTTTCGCCTTCTTTGAAATGAATATCAGCCAATGGACAGGTGAACTTATCGGGGCCCCACCATTGCATGACATACTCCGGTTCCGTCCACATTTTCCATACTTCTTCAACGGAAGCTTCAAATATTCTGCTGATGGTTAGTTGCTTTTCCATGCTCAGGTATTTAATAATTTTTCGATATCAAATTTTTTCATTTTTAAAAAAGCGGCAATTACGCGTTGCGCTCTTTGAGGGTCGCTCATCAGTTCACCTAAAATTGCTGGGACTACCTGCCAGGAAATTCCAAACTTATCAGAACACCATCCACACATACTTTCTTTCCCTCCATCAGCAGTGAGCTCATTCCAATAATAATCAATTTCCTTTTGGTCATCGCAGGGAATTACAAAAGATACTGATTCGTTGAATTGTTGCATAGGTCTTTTATCATTCAAAGCCATAAAATGTTTTCCATTCAACTCAAAGTTCACTACGATAGGAGATTCATTGAGAATTTTTGAATTTGGAAAAACCCTGCAATAAAATTCTGCTGCTTCTTTGGCTTCTTTTTCAAACCATAAGCAGGGATAAATTTGTTTTGCCATATTATTTATTTTTTATTTTTTTTAAAATTTTTTCCATGTGATTAAATCTGCCCTCCCATAATTCACGGAATTGCTCCACCCAATCTGACACTTCTTTCATTTTTTTGGAATTGAAATGATAATAAATTTCCCGCCCCGACTGTTCCTGTTTCAGTAATTGGCATTCCGTCAGGATTTGAATGTGTTTTGAAATGGTTTGTCTTGAACTGTGAAAATGCTCTGCAATGGCATTTGGGGTCATGGCATTGAGTGCAATCAGGACCAGGATTGCCCGCCTCGTGGGATCTGATATCGCCTGGAAAACATCTCTGCGTAAATTCATATTATGCTGTCATTTGACTGCAAATATATGTGCAATCATTTGACTGCGCAAATTTATTTTGCGATTTTGAAAAAATTTTAGGAGTGACTTTATAATACTTTCCAAAACAAATCTTGCAATGAAATATTAATTGCGTAGTTTCAAGTTGACATAAAAAATCTCTCATGAAATTACGGGTTCTCGTTCTTGGTGCAGGCTTCGGTGGTCTCGAACTGAGCACTATACTTTCCGAAGAATTAGGTGACCAACTTGATCTTGTCTTAATCGACCAAAACGATTCTTTCTATTTCGGGTATTCAAAGTTCGACGTTATGTTCGGACAAGAGACATCCGATGCCATACGCATTTATTATCGCAATATTGTAAAACCAGGTATTCGATTCAAACAGGAAATAATCACTTCAATAGAACCGGTCACAAAAAAAGTTAAGACCAATCTCAATACATATGAAGCAGATGTATTGGTGATTGCGTTGGGGGCGGATTATGACCTGGCGGCAACACCCGGACTTACAGAAGGAGGCAATGAATTTTATTCATTGCCAGGAGCTGAACGTTTAAGAGAAATATTACCCAAATTTTCAAAAGGACGGGTTATTGTGGGTGTGACTTCTGCTCCATTTAAATGTCCACCGGCACCCAGCGAAGCGGCATTGCTAATGCATGACTATCTTCTGAGACGGGGAATACGCAGGGATTGTGAAATAAGCCTGGTAATGCCATTTGGTTTGCCGATACCTCCTTCTCCTGCTACTTCCAAAGCATTGCTGGAAGAATTTGCAGAACGCAGTATTCATTTTATTCCCAAAAAACTGGTTCGCTCGATTGATGCGGCCCGTCATGTTGCAGTTTTGGATGATAACACTGAAATGCCTTTTGAATTATTCCTGGGTATTCCCAAACATCGTGTACCCATGGTAGTTGAACAGAGCGGTATGACTGTAAATGGATGGATTCCTGTTGATAAGACAAACCTGAGAACGCAATTCCCGAATGTATATGCTATTGGGGATGTCAACAGTGTAGGAACTCCTAAAGCTGGTGTTTTTGCAGAAGGTGCTGCAAAAGTCGCAGCAAAATCTATCATTGCAACATTCAAAAATGGAGAACAGCCAGAGGCATACAAAGGAAATGGTATCTGTTATATTGAATTTGGAGAAGGTCGCGTCGGAAAAGTTGATGTTGATTTCTTTTCCGGGCCGACGCCATTCGGATCCTATACGGAAGCCTCTTTGGAATTGGTGGCAGATAAAAAATATTTTGGATCAAGTCGAAAGTCACGATGGTTTGGATTGTAACTAAATATTGCGGGTGCGATTGATGACATGGAAGCATTCACTTAATCTGTACAACAGAGGCATTAATTTGTTGGTGTTGATCATGTCCCGGTGATATTCGTTAAATAATAAAACCAAGGCCGAACAAACACCAACGACAGCGTAATAAATTTTTCACTTCTGATCTTCAAACCTGATATTAGCTGCTGCTTTGCATTTAGTGAGGTCCAAATTCCATGCTGAAGTGACAAAAAATACTGTGGCTCCTTTTGCATCCTTATTGGCATAACTGCACAAAATTTTTCTGGTTTCGCCAGGTGCTAATTCCAGATAGTTGTCGCTAAAGATTACCGGCAAAATATCATCGCCTGACCTGCCTTTTAATGCACGCAGGCGCACCTGGAAAGCCACTGTTTTGCCTTTATTGGCAATGGTTACGATATGCAAAGTGCTGTCGGATTTTTTCTGAGTCGTGTATGATATTTTAAGTGAGGTCTTACCGATATTTTGCAGTGCAGAAAAATCGGTATATCCGGTCTGAGGTGTCATGAACCATTTTGATTTCGCCCAATCGAGGACATCGGGTTTTTTAGACAGCCAATACCAGTTGATACTTTTCGTTCTTCCTTTCGCATCGTTGAGTTGCAGTCGCAGGAAATAAGTGTCTGAAAAATTATTGGGCTGCGGAAGCGTAAAACATTTTTGTATGCTGTCGGCTTCGATACTTGTGTTAATAGTATTGGAATATTTCAAACCCCCGTCTAAATTGTAAATCTGAGCCTTGACTTTTAGTCCTGAAAATTTTTGCAGCAATGAATTTGTAAGATCCACTTCATTATTAGCATAAGAATACATGACGTGCAGCGGTTCCATCGATATTTTCATTCCGAAATAAGTCCCGGCAGGATACAGGTAATAATCATATGTGTGCCAGATCAGGCCCGGCCATGGATTGCTGCCCATCCACTGTACTACGCCCGTAGCAGTATGATATTTATGCAGACCATAAGATTCCATCATCGCGCGGTGTGCTTCGTAATTTTGCGCCTGTGCTTTAGCGATATAATCTTTGATATCGCTTGCTTTTCCGTAGCGACCCTCGAGCGCATCATTAAAAACCTGTGTGGTGCCAAAGCTCATGGTACCACAATGATATTTCCAACTTTCCGTGTTGAACCATAGTGAATCTTTCGGTATGAATTTTATCAAACTTTCATATGGCGGTATGGACGGTCCTGGTGATATCTCCGTTGCAAAGCTCCATGCGCCACCATGTCTCAGCAATGAATCGGTTTCCCAATAAATAGGCGGCACCCATTCATAAGGACCATCCATCTTCACACCACTAAAACCGGAAACCTTGGACTTGCTGGCATCAGCGGTTGAAATAGTTGGATTGGGCCATTTCAGCGACGCTTCAATATTCAGGTAATCCTTTTCAACAGTTGAATCGCGCGGCGGCATATCACTGCCATTGAGCCATACCATCATGCTTGGTTTGTTTCGCAACCAAAGCATCACACTGCTGTCGGATGCCATTGCGGATGCGCGTTTGGCCGCATCCCAATTTTCAGGATATTGCCATGCGCCGCAACACATCCAGCCTGTCATTACCAATAGTCCATATTTATCACACAGCGCATAAAAATTATCGTCTTCCATTTTTCCTTCTGAGCGAACGATATTCATATTCATATCACGGTAGAGGCGGATTTCCTGTTCCTGTCGTCTTGGAGAACGGCGTTGAAAAATATCCGGCGACCAGGCTGCACCTCTCAATACAATCCGCTTGCCATTCACAATAAATACACGTGATTTATCATCGATCAACTGTGATGTTATTTGCCGAATGCCGAAATTTTCTGCAATCCTGTTGCTAACAATATTATTACGCACTGCTGAAAGTTCAATATGATTCAGGTTTGCCTTTCCATATTGCCATGGCCACCAGATGCGCGGGTTTTTGATATTGAGTTGCGGAAAATCAGAAGGTGTAAAAACAACTTCGGCGGTTTCATTGCCAGCTAAGTGAATTTTCTTTTTGAAAATAATACCGGAATTAATTTTCCCTTTTACTACTACATCCTGCGGATTAGCTGAGTAATTGGTCACAAGCGCATCGACAGTAAGATGCGCAACAGACAATGATGGCAAATCGAAATTTGTAGTCACCAATGGATATTGAATTCCGACACGATCATAGGTTTTGATCTCAATATTGTTGACAATCCCTGCATTGTAATCGGGCGGATAATGTATCCAGTCTGCATAATCAATTGCCAGGTCACCGCCCCGTTTATTTGGATTCATCGGGCGTTTGATTTCCAGGGCAATCGTGTTCGTTCCTGTTGATTTTATATTCTTAGAAATATTCAGTTCGATGATGCGAAAAGGATTTACAATTTGATTTGAATCGGCTATGAGCACACCATTCAGCCAGACATTCGCCTTGTAGTTTATACCATGCAATTTGAGAACAACGTCTTTTCCTTTTTCAGACCTTGGTATTATGAATTCTTTGCGAAACCACCAGGTGGTATCAAGATTCGGATCTTTCAGCTTCTCAAAATTCATATCATAAAACGGATCGAAATCATATACTTTGTTTGACAATAAACCGGCGATGATGGTCGTGGGAACACTAACTTTGTACCAGCCTAAAGTTTTATAACCTGTTTGCGAAACCTTGTCGCCGGCATCAGCAACTTTGACAGATGATTGCATCTGCCATCCGTCTTTTAATATCATCCTGAAGTTTTCGGTGGTTTGCGCGAATACCTGCGCCATCATGAGCGACGATATTGCCATCAGGCCAATTTTTTTCATATGTCTTATTCAATTATTATTTGATAGAATAATTATCCTGCATCAGGCTTTTTCCTTTTTATTAAATACGGTTTGATTGGTGATTAATGGTCTTGCCCAAAATCCGATGCTCAAAATATAACCCAAGGTAAGATAGAGAAAGAACATACCGGTGCGCAATCCAAACGCATCACCAAGCGCACCGATAATCAGCGGTACAATCGCTCCGCCAATAATTCCCGTTACTATAATGCCTGCAAATGAGCCATGATGTTCGCTGATCGAATTTAATGCAAGTGAAAAGATAATCGGGTACATCACCGACGCAAAAAATCCTACTGCTGGAAAGGCGATCAGTGCTGTCGGACCGTTTCCAAAAAATGCGATGCTGAGGCAGATCAAAGCCGCAATAGTAAATCCGATGAGCACCTTGCGGCTGTCTAATATTTTCAATAATAGCAAACCGACAACCCCGCCGGCAGTCATCAGCCCCCAGAAATAAGCTACGGTGTCGGCGCCCTTCGTTTGTGGGTTATAGTTATGATAGGTCTCGAGAAATTTAGAAATCCAGTTAGCAGTCCCCTGCTCAGTACCTACATAACAAATCATACCAATGAAAAATAAAACCACCACTCGTTTTTTGAACAGCATGATATGAGTCTTTAAGGGGCCGGCTTCTTCATCGGCCTTTAATTCGACCACAGGGAATTTAGATACACGAATGATAATAATCATTAGCAACGAAATCACCGCAAATATCCAGTAGAGTGATATCCACGGTAAGTTAGCCGGCACAACACTGCTGAACAAACCCATTAAACCTGAATGCTGTCCTTTGAGATTTTGTGCGAAATAAGAGTAAACCATCGGGCTCACAAAAGATGCTGCTCCGAAAATCAATTGTGCAAGGACTGAATTAAATGCATAATGTTCCTCGCCGCCGGATGTCCGCAGCAAAGGATTGATCACCACCTGTAACATGGCCATTCCGCTGCCGATCAGGAATAGTGAAATGATTGCGCTGATATAATTGTGGTTCACTGCCAGCAACAGTGACCCGATAAAAGCAACCACGAAACCGGCGATCATGATCCTTTTTTCTTTATACTTTTCCAATAACATACCTGTCGGGATAGATACCAAACCATATGCGATAAAAAAAGCAAAAGGCAGAAATGCTGCAAGGGTCAAACTCAAATCGAAGCCCTTTATGAAATCGGGATTGAGCGCACCAATAACATTAGTGAGAAAGGAGATGACAAAAAACGTGAGCATGATCAATGCCACGATGTAGTAGTTGCGTTTCACAAATGTGTTTTGAGTTGTTTAAGAATCTTGCGTATCTCATTTTGAATTTTATTCTATGTGTTCATATATGTTTATGCAGTGAAAAGTTTACCACATAGACACAATAGGCACATAGAAACACATAGTCTTTTTACACGAAAAAAATTCAAATTGAGTCAGCACTAAATTTTTTATTATAAAGATTTCTGAATCAATTTTATGAGCCCGATAACAACAAGTTTGTTGCATTTGGTTCTGCCTGGTAGAGAACAAATGTACCATTCCCATCATGCTGAACTTCGATCGTCTTCGTGTTTGCTCCCTGGCTTATCTTCACTTTTTTCCATTTGTCAGAAACATAGGTCTTGAGCGTTAGCGGAAGATCATACATCGAATTGTCCAATGAATGGCTAAGCATTACACTGATCTTGCCGTCTTTTTCATTCGTGCTGACGGTAGCATGCTCTCGCTCGCGCATGTATTTGGTAGCATCACCGAAAGTGGCAATCCAAATTTTGTCTTCCCTGTCTTTGATATAATTAAAATATTCTTCGAGTTTTGGGATCGGCGTCGGCTCCCAGCCGAGACTGTCAATGCCATGAAAAACCAACACCAGCCACATATCTTTATTTGCGCAAGTAGTATCCACCCAGGATTTCATCAATGCTAACGGTGTTTTATGTAGTGGACCGCGTTGCCATTGTACATAATCCTTATCACTCGGGTGCGGAAGATCTTTACTCGAACGATCAATTTCTTTCAAAAATGGTTCTGGCATGCGGTTACGAAGAGCGGGATAAATTTTGTAAGCGATCTGCATCACGCGATCGTCTTCATAACCATAAGGAACTTCAGTTGAGAAAGTGTATTTATCGCCCAACTGATTTTTAATTTCCTCTTTGCTTTTTTCGAGTTCATATCGAATATTCACTTCATCCATACCAGGCATCGTCGCGTGCGTGATGGAATGGCTCGCAATTTCATATCCTTCACCCACATCTTTTCTGAAATCATCCCAACCCGATCCTTCGGCCTCCTTATATTCAGGGCATGGCTCATAACCGGGTTTAAAATCTCCATTTCGAACTCTGGCATATAAACTATCCATCAAATGAAAAGCACGCTCCTTTCTACCCGACGAATACAAACCGCCTGCACGGGTATGATATGAAATTGTTCCCATGTAGCCGAGATATCCGGCTGCCGAACATCGCTCCAAAAAATTATGTTCATCAGTTGGGACCGAAGCTGATTCTTTAATGATATCTTCTACCGGCCGGCCAATAAATTTACCCTGGTATTTCGAGCCTGTGATCGGGCCGGTGATAACGAAAAAAGTCGCGGGCAATTTCAATTTCTCCATCACCGGCAAGGCACGAGTAAATTGGTTTCGCGATGCGTCATCATAAGTAATCGACACCGCACCATTTTTGCCGTATTGCCATTCAGTTATTGTAGTACTGCCGATTTGCGCCTTGCAAAGGAATGATAAACTCAGGGTTGTAACGGATAACAGAAGCCTTAGGTAGCTTGAAAAATTCTTGTTCATATGGAACATGAATTTATTAAAAATCAGAGATAACCAATGATATTTCTAATGGACGGCTTTCGCATTCCTGTGAGTTTTTCTTTTTTCAGCTAAATGAAAGACCGCAAAGAATCGGTAATTTACGCTAATGAAATTATTACTATGAAAAAAGCTCTCCTCAAAACGTTTTTTCTTGTTGCTGTCTTTCTTCGGGCAAATCAAGCGGAATCCCAAAATTCGGTTAAAGTAAATGAAGATAGTATACAGACTAACTTAGAAATGATAAGAGTTACTCTTCTTGGCACTGGTACTCCACCACCAAGTCTGGAGCGCTTTGGACCATCGATACTTGTCCAGGCTGGCAATGAAACCTTATTATTCGATGCCGGACGAGGTTGTTTACAACGATTAAAGCAGCTAAATCTATCTTATAATAAAATAGATGCTCTTTTTTTGACACATCTCCATTCAGACCATATAGTTGGTTTGCCCGACCTGTGGCTCACCGGATGGCTTGTATCTAAAAGAGGGTTCCCACTTAAAATATTTGGACCACTGGGCACTCGCAACATGGTTGAAAATTTAGAAAAAGCATTTGCTTATGATATCAAAATAAGAATTGAAGATGATAAAGCACCAGCAGAGGGTTGTAAATTTTTGATCAATGAAATACAGGAAGGGATTATTTATGAAAAAAACGGTGTTAAGGTAATTGCGTTTGAAGTGGACCACTACCCAGTCGTACCCGCTTTTGGATATCGCATAGAATACAATGGACATATAGCAGTGTTATCTGGCGATACACGATATTCAGAAAACTTAATTAAGTATGCTAAAGGAACAGATTTATTGGTTCATGAAGTGGTTATTCCGCCCGACACATTAAATAAAACAGATCCTAAATATAATATAGTTGCACACCATACGACGCCCCAACAAGCAAGCAGAATATTTAATCAAGTTAAACCAAAACTTGCTGCATATTCTCATATTGCAAATCCTTATGGACGTAATGAACAAGAACTGATAAAACAAACAAAAGCAAATTATTCAGGTCCTATAATATTGGGCGAAGATTTGATGGTCTTTTCAATTGGCGATACAATTGCTGTAAGTGCCTGGCACAATAAATAAATACTGCTCTTCTATTTTTTTCAGCCAAATTGTAGACCGCCCTAGCCAGCGTTCGAACTTTATTACAGAAATACTTTCTAAAATTCTGATATCGGATTCATGATTATTCAGCATTTCAGCCTTCTGATGGCAACATGACGGGGTGCTGACCGCAGACTTTAAATATCTCGAATAACAGGATCTGAATATCAGCTGAATGGTTATCTTTAGGAATCTTCCTCATCTCTTACGCAAACCACAGTTTTAATCTGCACGCTTTCTCCGTTCCTTATTAAGGCTCAATTGAGACAGATTTATTATTTCATTTTTAAAAACAAACTGTTTATGAAACAATTATTGTTTCTGATTTTCTCAGCCCTGTTCTTTCTTGGATGCGGCAATGGGTCGCAAAAGGAGGAAGCCAAAACGGATAGCACCGCAAAAAAAGAAACCCTTAACTATCCATTCACTGCAAAGTATTCCCTGAACTGGCAGCCGGGGGACGAAAAGAATGCGGTTCTTGTTCTTAATGCCTTTAAGAAATATCTTGACGGTGACGTAAAGGGATCTTTCTCTTACTTTGCTGATTCGATTGAATTCATTGCTGACAAATTCTATTTTAAAGGCAGGAAAGACAGTCTGGAAGCCATGATGACTCCTATGCGTGCTAATGCGGGTTCTATGTCTTTTCAACCCGACACCTGGCTTACTGCTTATTATCCCGATAAAAATGATACCTGGGTGACAGTCTGGGGTGTTCAAAAATGGACTGATAAAAAAGGGAAAACTGATTCTGTTTATTTGACGGATGATGTTTTGGTGAAAGATGGAAAGATTGCCCAAATCGATGAGAAGCAGCGAATGTACCCTACACCAATGGCAAAAAAATAATGCAGTGAATCATCTTAACTGGGAATCCCGTCAACGATGACGGGATTCTTATAATACTATTTTAAATTCCTCGTCCTGGTTTTCTAAATTTTATATTACAAAATAAAACTCCTTCTTCCGTCCCGAGTGTTCAATCGGGCGGAAATGACAACTTCAAATAAAAAGCATCACCCGATTGACAACTCATGTCAAATTGCTTAGATCATAAAATTCTTCTTATTTGACTGATTGCTGTGGCATGAGTTGTTCGACCGGCATTGCAGATAATGCAAATAACTTTTATTGTGCCCGTCGAAATACCCGAGCCGGTTTAAGGGATATTATCTTTATCTCATTTGAACATTTTTTCCAGTGTATTCTCCAGCTGCCTGAAGCCGGGAATACCCAAATCTCTGAATATTATTTTTCCTTTGGGATCTATTAGTATGAACGTTGGATAATTCTCAATTTTGTATGTGTTGATGATATTACCCTTCGGCGTTCCTGAATACATTGGCACAAATAAGTTACTCCAACTGATGTGTTCACTGGATATATAGTTTTTGACAACTTCGGAATCTTTATCAAGTGCTATACTTAGTATCCTTAATCTTCTTTGAAAATATGATTCGTTTATCTTTTTTAAACCGGGTAATGTTTCCTTACAAGGTTCGCACCATGTACCCCAAAAATCCAGTAATAAATAATAACCTCGAAATCTCTCAAGCCCAACATCTGAATGATCAATAACATCATTGCCAACAAAATTTTCCGCAAAAAAGTCTTTATCGATTCCTATACCTTTATTCATGCCTGCATATTGTAGTTCCAGAGACTCCCCAAACGGGTCCATATAGCTGATTTTATAAGAATAGCGACCCACGGGAACTGTGTCATTTAGTCGATACAATTCATAGTTTGATAAAGGCTTAAGGTGCTTAGTCATTCTGCCTTCGCTTATGTAAATATTCACGTAAGAAATATCGCAAAACCGAAGATCCGGAAATGTATTTTTAGCGTAAACAGTATAGTGTCTACCTTCCAAAGACAGTGACCCCTCTAAATGTTGAGGGGACTCGACTGATAAAATCAATGAATCGGCAATAGGGTCTTTCCAATTTGTTCTCAAATTTCCCCAATACGCTTTCGGCCAAAACCGAATCGCCATTTCTTTTCTTTTTTCATGTCCATTTTCCCAAAACGGTTGATGCACTGACAGGATTGGAAGGTTATCTAGAAAATATTTTATCGAATCGTATGGGATTTTCGTCCTCCGACAAGTATAACAACTATCATCAATGAAACTCTTATTAAAATTCAAATCCGGTATAATAAAATACTCCCCACTTCTCTTAATACCAGAAAGGACATAAAGTGAATTATCATATCCGTCTTTAGATAGTTTTGTTGTGTCCCACCGCGAGTCATTCATGCGACGAAGGAAATTGCTATCTCTTCTGTTTCCTTTAATGAATTCTGTGAATGCATTTTGAGCAGGATCCAAAGGAAATTTCCATAATCCAAAAAGAGAGAAATCAGCTGAGTCGATTTTAAATCCTTCATGGGACTCCACAAATTTTCCTAAAACTCTGCCGGCGCCAAATACCCCATCTCCATCGTAGGCCTTTAAGGGGACAGTGAGACTTTTTTGACCATACATCGTTTCGCTCACTAATAAAATAAAAATAAAGTGAACCAGTACGCTCCTCATAAAGAATTATTTTCATTTAGGCCCCTCCGTACTTATTGCACCGCTACAAATTTAAACGATATACTTTTATGGGAATAGTCAACAGTAAATCTATTTATTTTGGCAAATTCAAACTACGATCAAATAAGTCGAAATTGATGGTAAGAAATTGCCGACACTTTTAGTACTTTTTATATTTATTTAGTGATGGCAAATTCTTCAAACTGGTACTAAATAGGGCATGTATACTCTTTATTATCTTCTTCTCCCGGCCGGTTTGCAAGTTTACAATAGCCAAGCAAATAAAAAGACCACTTACAAAAAAGTGACCTGAATTCTCATCTGGTAGTCCTCTGTAGTCGCAGTTCTAACTTTTTAATAACTGATTTAACGACCTTGGGTGGTTTCGAATGAGTTACACGAACACCGTAAGTTCATTAGGTGAGCTAAAAAAGTTTGGTTTGAGTTTCAATTTTAGGGTGAAATGTCCCAATGATGATAAATGGATTAGGCGCAACATTATGATATTGTTGTGTTGTACCTAAAAAGAAATGCAGATCTTTCGTTTTAGCAAAGTCGTCAAAGTATTTTTTGCGAACATCAGCAACTGCATTTTCTTCGTTCTCTTTATCACCTTGATGCCGGGCAAGACAGTTCCAGTAAAGTTGTCCGGTTTCCCAATCTTCAATCATCATTTGGCTTTTCTTTCCCTGATTGTCTGCAAATAAATAAGAGAATTTGTACGGTAGTTTCTTTACCACTTCAAATTTCCCTTCCTGATTTGTTTCAAATAAATTTAGCTGGTTAAGTTTTGCCAATTTATCCTTGTCCCATTCCTTATCGGTACGTTCAGCGGTGAAGTCTAAAATTTCTGTCGGTTTAAAAACGGCAAGCGAAGTGCCAATGCTTTTGTCTTTTGCTTCTGCAATCAGTTCAGAAAGGTTATAGTAAATCTTGCCGAGGCAAATTTTCTTTCTTTCCTCCCAGTTTTGTTCTGTGTCAATATGCCCAATGATTTTTATTTCCCTGTCATGCGAATGAGGACGAAAACTTTCTACCCTGAAATCGCTTTCGTTCTTTTCTAAATCAACTTCAATCCAGTCATATTTTCTGTACTGCTCGTGATAAGGTCTTTTCCTGAAAGGAACCGGATAAATTCTTATCCATGTGCCATCTTCACGAAAGCCGGCGGTACAAACCAATTCATCATATTTAGCTGAAAGGGTGGGATAAGTTTTTACGGTGATTAAAACTTTTGTCAATGCCATTTATCAAATATGTTTTAATTGATAAGAGAAGCCGGGCAGGTTTGTAATGGCTTCTGCCAAATGCTTGCGGTGACATTGATAAATATTGGCTTCAAAACAGGTCAATGCAATTCGTTTATGTTGTTTCAGTAAGTTCAAAATTTCCGTTTGTGTCTTGCCGGTGGCAGTCAGATTCTTTTTACGATATATTTCAAACAACTTGTCGTAATCTGTTTGGCTATTCAATTCCTGCCTTTTTTCTGATTGTATGCCCACTTCCGGGAAGTGGATATACTCAATACCGAGACTTGAACAATATTTTTTTAGCTGGCTTTTGCTGAAACCGTATTTCATACTTATCGGATTATTCCGCACATCCACCAAAACCTTTACATCGTTTTTCAGCAGGCGAACCATATATTCTTCCAGCGATATTCCCTCGTACCCAATTGTGAACAGAATCGTACTTGTGGCATGCGGATTTGCTTTCTTCACTTTCTTCAATTCTGCAGCATTCAAAATCTTTTCCGCAGCTTCACTTTTGATTGCATAAAACGGGTAATTCAAATAAGTATGCTTCATCAAAACGGTTGCATTCATTTTTCCATAATTGGTTTTTACTTCCAACAAGAACTTTTTGTCTTCAGGTTTCAGCTGTTTCAGGTAATCGGTCTTATCTTTTTTGGAAAAATGTTTTTCATCTTCATTTAAAAAACCTCTTTTTACCATAGCCGTCATATCGGCATTTGCAGAATAAGAGTAGCAGCCAAAGCGGTAGGGGACAAAATCGTATTCTGCTTTTACCTGCCGTTGGGTAAAAAGGAACAGGAGTTTTTGTAAACGTATTTTCTCCAATTGCCCGTCAAATAATTGCAATAAGGCCAGTATTACTTTTCTGCGGTAAAACATGCTCAAAGTTAGGATTTTTTTTTGTCCCCGATGAGTCACCGCCATACGCTGTTATACTATTACTCAGTTATGCGGGACTCACCGCTCAGCGACTATCCATTGGGTTTAGTGAGATCAATATCTTCCATTTCCATATAGTTGGTTACAGTATATATCCCCTGCTCCCGGTTATATAATATTTTGCTGAGCTATGGAAATAATCTACGGGGCTTTTATTGCTACGGTGAGTCCCGCATTACTTGCTGTTTTTTGAAGTCACTGCTGCGGTGACTCACCGGTGACAAATATTCTTAAATGGGAGGTAATCCCAATTCATTAAGAAACTCATTATGTTTATTGGCAGCATCTGTAGCTTTCTTTTCGATATCCACCAGCCTATTATGTACCTCGTTAAGGTCGATAATTTCCTCAGAGATCGCTGTGCTAACGTATCGTGAAATATTTAAGTTAAAATCGTTTCTCTCAATTTCTTCCATGGAAACACGACGAGAATAACGGTCTTCTTCTTTTCTAAACTGGTAAGCCTCTACGATTTTACGAATATCATTGGGCTCTCCATCTTCTCCATCTCTTAAACGGTTTTGCCGTTTACCTTTTTCATAATGTTCACTGGCATTTATGAACAATACATCATCAAACTTTTTACACTTCTTCAGTACAACAACACAAACAGGAATACCGGTGGAGAAAAATAAATTAGCAGGTAAACCTATCACCGTATCAATGTTTCCGTCTTTTAAAAGTTTGGTTCGAATACGTTCTTCTGAGCCGCCACGGAACAAAACTCCATGAGGTAAAATAATGGCCATTGTTCCTTCTTTGCCGAGAAAATGAAAACCATGCAATAAGAAAGCAAAGTCTGCGGCAGACTTCGGCGCAAGGCCATAGCTTTTAAAACGAAAATCCTTTCCCATCTCTTCGTTTGGCTCCCAGCGATAGCTGAACGGAGGATTGGCAACAACCGCATCAAACTCCATTTTTTTTGCCGGGTTCATTTCGTTGAGTATATCCCAATCATTCAGCAAAGAATCGCCATGATGTATTTCAAACTCGGTGTCCTTCATGCCATGCAACAGCATGTTCATGCGGGCAAGGTTATAGGTAGTAATGTTTTTTTCCTGTCCATATAGCTTGCCGATACTTCCTCCTGCTTCTATTATTTTCTTACGCACATTCAATAATAGTGAACCGGAACCGCAGGCAAAATCCAACACCTTATCGAGCTTTTTCTTTTTCCCTAATGCCGGGTCCTGGCTGTCGAGTGTTACAATTCCCGAAAGAATA
>DATJXY010000009.1:0-7923 GCA_035499855.1 Puia sp.
TCCAAGATAATGAACCTGGATATTTGCCTGTTCCAATTCATCCGCGGGGGCCGGCAAAAAAGACATCAGATCACCCAACTTCACATTATATTTTTCTTTCAGTTCTTTTATAGATACTCCACCCAGAAAAAGCTCATCGATATTATTGAATGTATGAAATGATTTATCTCTCAAAGAAGAAGAATTGTCTGCAATGGGGTTCCCATACTCAGCTTCATTTTCTCCATAAAACACCAAAGGAATCCGGAATTTGGCTGCGAGCTTTGGTCCTAAATTTTTTTGTCCCAGCATAAATGTCTGGAACGGATGCAGGAGGTTTTCAATGGCCAGGCGGGTAAGCAGTTTCATCACTCTCCCGTTTCTTCTGAAGGAGAGATTATCAAATCCGCCGATATCGATCCAGTTCTTCCAGTTCGCATAACCATAGTCGGTATATAATATCGGGGGCCAGGTAACGGTCAGCGGGTTCATCCCATATTTATATTTCAATATATGTGCCTGGAATGAACTGTCTTTTCCACCACTTCCGGGTACAACACAGTCGTAAGACCCGTCTTTGCTTCTGTATTTATCCAGTAGTTGTAATAATTCTGACTCCCTTTTTTCCCAATTAATTTTTTCCTTCTGTTCATTGGCACGGCAGGCATCGCAAATCCCTTCTTCATCAAAAGCCATTGTCCTTTTTTGCGTCCGGATAGTGTGTTTAAATTCCACTTCTGAAACAGGTCTTTGATTGGACATCACACATCGTTTACAAAATTTTACACTAACCGGCAATCCGTATTTAGCTTCTAATTCTTTGCTCATGTTCTTTTCTTATTTGATATATTGGCCATTAATCGCGGGCGATGTCCCCGGCCTGGCCTGCTGAAACAATTTTTTGTTGTAATCCATCCACGAACCATTTCCTGTAAATTTCCACACCGTACATGCCACTTTTTTCGGGATGAAACTGGCACGCGAAAACATTGTCTTGATAAATCGAGGAACAATAAGTCAAATCTCCGTAAGTTGTTTCAGAAAGAACAGGTTTTTCTGATTGTGGTTTTACATAAAAGGAATGTACAAAATACATGTAGTCCCCGCTTCTACAATCCCGAAGCGGTGTATTTTTCCAGGGTTGATTTTTTGTTTCGAATATTTTGTTCCATCCGATTTGAGGAACTTTTGATATTTCATTGGCCGCATTCCGACCGGGAAAATGTTTCACCGTTCCCTCAATAATATTTAATCCCTTACTCATTCCGAACTCTTCACTTTCCGTAAATAATAACTGCAACCCAAGGCATACACCCATAAACGGTCTTCCACTCGCAATAAAATCTTTTATAGGAGATACAAGGTCCGATTGAGCAAGGTTTTTCATCGCATCTGCAAAAGCGCCAACGCCCGGAAGTATGGCATAATCTGCTTTTAGCAATTCTTTTTTATCTGTTGTTATTACAGCATTATAACCAATGAAATTACAAGCCTGCCTGACACTAAAAAGATTCCCCAACTGATAATCGATAATAACTACCTTTTTCTCCTGTTCCATAACAACGATTTCCGGTTAAAAATCAAGTACATTTTATACACGACAGGATATATTGTTTTTCCTGAGCTGTTCTTTGATAGAAAACAGATCATTTGGCTCAATTGAACCAAAGGAGGTACGACCACTGTTTAAATAAGAAATATTGCCTTCGGTACGGCTTTCCATATTGCTTCGACGGTTAGCAATAAAATCATAATGGATCATCGATGCCACAGCGACTGCATCAGCCCTGCCTTCATAAACAACTTCATTAAAGTGTTTTTTCTTGCCCGGTCCTCCATGTGCAATCACTGGTATTCCGACTGCAGTAGCAACCATTTTTGTCAATGCCAGGTCATATCCTTTGCCTGTTCCTTCCTGATCAACAGATGTGACGACAATTTCTCCGGCGCCAAGTTCTTCAACACGTTTTGCCCATTCCACCACTTCAACACCAGTATGCTCCCTGCCATTATCAATGAAGGCAAGGTAACTGCCATCCGGCTGCTTGATCGCCTCAATAGCAACTACAATAGTGGAAGAACCAAATTTATTGGCTGCTTCCCGAATAAATGCGGGTCGACGGATCGCCGCAGTATTGATGGAAACCTTATCGGCACCCGCTCTCAAAATTTCGCGAATATCTGAGATCGAGCGAATACCACCACCAACTGTCAGTGGTATGAAACTCTCCTTCGCCGTTTTTGAAATCATTTCATGTAGACTATTGCGTTCATAGAGGCTTGCAACGACGTCCTGATAAAATAATTCGTCGGCTCCGTTTTCATAATAGTATCTTGAAAAATCCTCCGGCCTTCCAAGGACGCGCAAACCTTCGAGATGAACTCCTTTTACAAGATTAGGCCCCTTGATGTCAAGCCTCGCTATCACACGAACATTTTCCATCAGGCTGATTTTTTTTTCAGCAGGTATTCGAGGTATTCCCAATCGGACGGAGTATCCAGGTCAATACTGTATTCATCGTCCATGGTATATTTTTTTATAAATTTAAAATCCTTAAAAGATTTATATGATTGAAGAGAATGTGCATTGATGATATAAATCGATCCATTAAACTCGAACACTTCTGGTATATCCTGTCTCCGCTGATAATCTCCTTCCCCTTTTGATAAAACCAGGTATCCATCCTGGTTTTCTTCAAACAAATTGTAATAAGGGTTTGATTTGGATTTCTTCACACTCACCAGCATGTCCAACTTGCTGTCATACATCGCAAGTGCCTGCTGTAAATGTTCCTTTTTGCGAAGGGGGGATGTTGGTTGCAATAAAACCAGAATATCATATTTTTTTTGTTGTGCGTCATAAAACGCAAGTGCATGCTGCAATACTTCATAGGAACCGGCAGTATCGGTAGCCAGGGCAGCAGGCCGAACAAAAGGAGCTCTCAGTCCAATTTTCTTTATCGAGTTAATAATTTCCTCACTATCGCTACTTACACAAATATTTTCATCGCCTGTAAATAAACGGGCAAACTCGATGCTATAATAGATGAGCGGTTTTCCATTCAGCTCTTTAATATTTTTTCCCGGTATTCCTTTCGATCCACCACGTGCAGGTATGACGAATAATATATTCATGTTTAGAATCCCAAATGACGAATATCCTCCTGGGCTTTCTGAAAATCGCTTGCACGGCCAATGTCCAGCCAGTACTCGAGGATGGGATAATTAATTAATTTTTTCTTTTCTGCAATAACCATTTCCATCAAATCGGTTGCGTTACAGAAATCATTTTTCCTGATATAATTCAATAGTGAAGTTTTGATAAGATAAATGCCTGCATTTGCAAAATAAGTATATCGCGGTTTTTCCTGCAGAGAAATAACCCTGTTCTCGTCCAATTCCAGAATTGCATAAGGAAGATCCACATGGTGAGGAACAGTCGCAACAGCCATATCCGCTCCGGAACTTACGAACTCATTGTAAAAATTGCCATAGTCCATATTCGTCAGCAAATCGGCATTCATGACAAGAATAGTCTCTTTTTCAAAAGCTTCAGCGAGGCTCAGGCCGCCAATGGTTCCCAGGGGTTCTTTTTCCCGTATATATTTTATGAAGAGTTCTTTTTGCTGTCCGTTCCCTAAATAATTTTCGATCAGGGATCCCAGATAATTAATACAGATATGAATATTCTTGATACCGAATTGTGCGAGACGGTCGATATTGTGCTCGATAATAGGTTTATTTCCTACTTTCAGGAGAGGTTTGGGAATATCTTTTGTAAGCGGCAATAGGCGTTCTCCTCGTCCTCCCGCCATAATTACTGCATCGACAGGAATAATTTCTTTATATGCTTCGAGGTCAAGCACAAGAACAATTACCTCTTTTTCATCTACTACCGGGGCGAACTTAATTCCTTTGGCCCGAAGCTGGGTGATCTGTTCATTTCCGATATCATTCTTAAAAATCCGCTTGCAACGATCATTCATTACGGTTGTGACTTTATCTGTCACAGACTTATCGTTCAACAAACCTCTGCGTATATCCCCATCCGTTAGAGACCCAAGCAACCGGCCTCCGCTATCTGCTATGAATAAAACCCCTGAAGCAATGGCCAGTTCGTTTAACCTACTCAGGGCTTCCCGAATACTATAGTCCTGAGAAATGATATTTTCTTTCCAATCCTTCATATAAGCTGATCGTAAAACTTTTTTTTAATGGATGAAATCTTACTATGCTTTTTTAACTGTTTTAATATGTTTGCAGCCGTGCCGGCTTTGCTGTACGGATTTGAAACCTTTTTACAATGTGCGACAAAGGCTGGTGAAAAGGCTTTTTCTATGGCTTCTATAATTTTTTTTGTATTTGTTTTAGCATCAATTACACTTGATGGTTTAATCCGTCCCGTTTGTCTGTCTCCAATATTCACAGTTGGTATTTTAAAGGAAGGCACTTCTATCACACCACTCGAGGAATTTCCCACTACCATATTTACACACCTGAGAGTTGATAAATATTTCACCTGACCTAAACTCGTGAATGCCCATGCCCGATTGGCGTTCTTTTTTACATAATCATGTATCAGTTGAATAATTATCCTTCCATTTGCATCTGCATTAGGCAATGTAAAAATAATATGAGCGTCGGGAAATGAATCCAGGGCCTTCAACAAAAAACCCATTTGCCGAACGGCCGTATTTTTTTCCAATGTCACCGGGTGATAAGTAACCAAAATGGTGTTTTTCTTAAACGAAAAACCCAATTCATTTTCCAACTGTTTTTTGGACAACAATTTCAAATCTGAGATATTTTCCAGGCCTATGGCACCCACATTGAAAACGCGATTTGGATGCTCTCCTAATTGAATCACTCTTTTGCGGTAAGTTTCTGTAGCCGTAAAATGCAAATAAGCCATCTTAGTAATGGCATGTCGCATTGCATCATCGGTAGCCCCTTCGGTCAATTCACCTCCATACAAATGTGCAACCGGAATTTTTGAAAGATGTGCGGCGGTTGCAGATGCAAAAGTTTCAAAACGGTCGCCCAATAAGATCACCCAATCAGGCTGAATGCGTCGAAATGCATCAGAAAATCCGATCATCCCTAATCCGACGGCTTTAGTGATAGCCGTGTCGGTATCTCCGGACAAAAGCATTTCCACCCATTCGCTGATGACAAATCCATCCGATTCAATTTGACGGTATGTCAACCCAAATTCAGGTGAGAGGTGCATACCAGTAGCAACGATTTGTAATTGAAGTGAAGGATCCTTTTTAATCAGTTTCATCAATGGCATTAATAATCCATACTCTGCCCTTGAGCCTGTAACTATACACAATTTTAATGGTGAACGGGTCATATTTCAATCAACTCATCTTCCTCAAAATCTCTGATTGCTTTTTTTCCGATTACTTCGTCCCACTTCATCGGACTAATACCATTGCCGGGTCTTTTGATAGCAAGATTCTTTTCCGTAAATATTTCACCCGACGCAATTGGAATTGCAGCTACTATACTTCTGCGGGCAATTATTCTATTTTTTTTTTCTGATGGCGATGGTCTTTTTAAAGAAGAGCCCAGCGCTTGTTCAATGTGCCGAATACTCCGGACCATCAATTTTAATTCGTTTGGCTCCAGCGAAGCTTTGTGGTCAGGTCCTTCCATGTTTTTGTCCAATGTAAAGTGCTTTTCAATAACAGAGGCTCCCAGAGCAACTGCAGCGATGGGAACTTCTATTCCCGGAGTGTGATCCGAATAGCCCACATTTATTCCAAACTCCTCACTGATTGTTTTCATTGCACGCAGGTTCACATCTTCGAAAGGGGTTGGGTATTCCGTGTTACAATGCAAAACAGTAATGTCTTTTTTTGAAACACCTTCTTTAGTGAGTATGTTAATTGCATCTCCAATCTCAGACAGATCGCTCATTCCTGTTGACAAAATCAATTTTTCAAAAGATTTTGCCATTTCCCTCAGGTATGGAAGATTTGTTATTTCACCTGAAGGGATTTTTCCCGTCTTTACACCTAATCCTTTTAAAATCGTAATACTATCCAGATCGAATGGAGTTGATAGAAACTGAATCTGCCTTGAAGCGCAATGACGAAACAATTCAAGATGATCATCATAACTTAATTCCAGTTTTTTTAACATCGCAATCTGGTTCTCATCGCTCCCTGTATTCCTGATCTGATACTCCGCTTTTTTTGCCGATTTACTAACTACTTTTTCGGCTTTAAAGGATTGAAACTTTACGATATCGGCTCCTGCCTGGGCAGCAATATCGATCAATTGCCTCGCCAGTTCCATGGAGCCATTATGGTTAACCCCTGCTTCTGCTATAATCAGGCACCGGTCCATGAAATTTCTATTTCTTTTTTAAGATTTTAATTCTCAAAGAAGAATAATTGCCAATATTTTTATTGCCTAATGCCCCGACAAAAAATTTTACAAAATGTGAATTCCTGGTAAACGCTTTGTTGCCCAAAATTACCGGATGAAATACCCTGGCTATATAATAATAAGAAGATAAAAAATTTTCAGGAAATTCCTCTATTGATATTTCCTCGGCATTATCGACTTTAAAAAAATCATCCTCAAGATTCAGGTTATGGTGGGCGGGAGGTATGGGTTCCAGATCAAATTCTTTTCTTGCCTGATTCAGGTTGTCCAACCCGGAATTAAATGCCTCAATAAAGAAAAGATACCCGGAAGGTTTAACAATATCAATCAAGTTCCTAAGCGCTTGTTTCTGATCGTTGGGATCCAGTAGATTAATCAATACCCGTTGACACAATAAGACATCAATCCCCTTTACAGATAAAGAATTAATATCACGAATATCTCCGGGTAATACGATGACCTTTTTTCCTCCTTCAAATCTTTTGGCTGCGATCTCGCGCAATTCCGGCGTATATTCATACCCGGTATAATTCAACTCAGGAAATAATCTGCTGACTGTTTCGAGCGTATACCCGTTCCCACAACCCACATCTGCAATTTTTGCTGAATCATGAATTTTATTGTTGTGCCGGAGATAATGAATGAAAGAAATTATTTTTTCCGTTTCAGCATTCCTGATATGTTCATGCGACATAGTAGATAATGCCGAATCCGCCGTATCATGCGCAACTTTTTTGTAATGATCTAGAATAACCTTGTCGTAATCTCTCATGAGTTAAATATTGTTGTAAAAATTTTTTAATAATGATTATAAAATTGTAAAACCAGTCTGATAACCTGTTCTATTTCTCCATCAGTAATTCCAGTTGAGCATGGGAGGCTCAAACAGCTCTTATAAACCGCATCACTATGATCTGCCTCATGGTAATACATACTATTCTTAAAAGAAGGAAGTTGATTCATTGGAACCCAAAACGGACGGGCTTCTACACCCTGATCCCACAAATATTTTCTCAGTGAAGGCTGGTTGGGAGTTCGAACAGTATATAACCAATGATTTGCCTCCACCTGTTTTGTTATGCTTTGGGGTTGAAGCCCATGAATCTTTTCAAATGCCTGATTGTATACTTTGGTTATCTCATTTTTTCTTTTCAAGAAACCGGGAAGTTGCTCCATCTGAGCAACACCCATGGCGGCCAGAATATTTACCAGGCGGTAATTATATCCGACTGCATCATGGTAATATTCATCTGGTTTTGATTTTGCCTGTGTCGTAATATGTTTAGCCTGTTTGGCAATACTTTCATCATTGGTCAGAATCATTCCACCTCCACCTGTTGTAATAATTTTATTCCCATTAAAACTCAGACAGCCGAATTCACCGAAACTACCTGCATGCGTCTTATCATAATAAGAACCTAATGCTTCTGTTGCATCTTCTACAATAGTCAGATGATATTGGGCCGCTAACTGCAATAGTCTGGGCATTTCGCAAATATTGCCAAGGACATGCACGGGTAATATCGCTGTTATTTTTTTTTCTGT
>DATJXY010000010.1:0-10612 GCA_035499855.1 Puia sp.
GAGTCAGCATTACACTGGTGGATATCAAGAATGATATCTTCACCATGCACCTCGGAGCAACAGCTTATCTTGAAATGGGAAGCCTGATCAATCCACAGCTGCCTGATTTACCTACACAGATAACTTCGAATGGGCTTACCCGTGATCCTTCTGCCACTGCATTAATCGATGCCATCAATCAAACGCCCGGCGAGGGAATGATGTTCGGTGCAGAAGTCGACGGCAATCTGAAATTCAGTTTTGCATTTTTATATGCAAGCGCTCAGGCCATTGTTGGCTTTGACATGATATTAAAACATTTCGACAATAGTTTTCAGTGTAATAGTCAGGCTGCGGGATGGCAAAACTGGTATGCACTCGGTCAGCTCTATGCTTACCTGGAGGTTGATGTCGGCATTCATGTGGACGTATGGTTTTACCAGGGAGATCTCTCTCTTTGCAAATTAGAAGTGAGCGCTCTGCTTACAGGAGGTCTTCCCAATCCTACCTGGCTGGAAGGAGATCTGCAGGTGGATGGAGAAGTATTGAATGGTTTGATCTCTGTTCACACAACAGCCCATTTTTCAATTGGAGATAAATGTTATCCATCTCCTGATCCTTTAAAAGATCTCCAGATTGTCAGTGACTACGGTCCCAAAAATAAAGGAGATGTATTTGATGATCCCTACGTAGTAGCAAATGTTGGATTCGAGACAAATTATGATGTGAATGTGCCTCCTACCAATGATCACCCCGACGGTGACACGCGGACTTTCCGTTTCTCGATAGAATCTGTCAATATTATGGCCAACAATCAGCAGGTAGTATCCCATGTCGAGTTACAGAATAATAACACTTCGGCTGTCTTCAGGCATAAAGATATCCTGTCGCCTAACTCAAATTATACGGTGACCGTGGTATGCACTGCCATGCAGTATTATCCTGATGAGAACCGATGGGATTTCCCATATAATGACAATGACAAACAAAGAGAACAGGTGGAACAAACCACGACATTCAACTTTACTACCGGGCCGGCACCAGGTTATATTCCTGACAAAAACGTTGTCTTCACTTATCCGGTTACCCTTCAACGTTATGTATTAAAGCAGGAATTCGGCGGAAAGAGTGTATTGCAACTCGATCATTGGCAGGGTGATCTTCTGCCGGATAAACAAACCAGCGTTATCTCGACACGCGACTACAAGCTTTATTTTATCGACATATCCACCAATGATACTGTAAAATCGAGCTTTACTGCCGATAACACAACCAATACAGTTAATTATGTATTACCAGCCGAGATAAAAAACAGCACAGTGTACAGGGCCGATTTCTATTCTATTCCCAAATCTTCCATTGCTGCTGTCCATATGGTTTCATCAGTGAGCACAAGCACGAGAACGGTCAGCAATGTGAATTATTCGGTTAAGCAGACTACAGCAAGCGGAAATATTTCTGAGGCTTCTATTGCACCAACCTCGGTTCAACCCATTTATTCGATTTATTTCCGGACAAGCCAGTTCAATACATTTTCCGACAAGATGAACGCACTCGGCAACTGGAATTCAAGTCGCAACGGAGATAATATTCTCATCGGCAATGATGGAACTGCTTCGGAAGGTTTTGACCAGTTCGAGACCAGCGGCTTCAGTGCACCGGATGGTTCAACTTCTTATCCATCTTTATTCCAGGCAGGAATTGATTGGAACAGCAGCCAGCAGAACGACAAATTTGCGGATGATAATTTGTATGGGAATGCATTCACACTCGCATTTAAATCTGTACAAACGAATCTTGCCGTGCCCGAACTCAGGGAGATGATTTATAAACCGGTCAATACACTCGACTGGAGTGGCTTTTCAGGAGACCCTGTATTAAGTTTCACCGAAACACATGGAGCGCAGGCGGCTAGAATGGCTATGGTGACGACGACCAAAGTGCCGGCTCTCAGTTCCGGTCAAAGCAGTTCTGCCCAGAACAATTCCGTCTCCAGAAGCGGTTATACGATGTCGTTAGGCTCCGGTTTCGGAATTAATTCGGCCAATATGGCTTCGACCAAAATAAAACTGGCTTCTTCCTACCAGATGAAATGGAGCCGTGATTATTATATCAGGCAGGATTACAATATGATGAATGCATTTGGTCTTACCGCGCAGACTCAGGCAGCGATCATACAGCATCAGCTCGATCCGGGCGATCAGGAAAATACATTGTCACAAATGGATGGCGATATCAGCTTCGCATGGAATAATATCGGCGGAACCATCACCATGCCATGGAATAAATTCTATTACCTGTATACTGACCAGAAATCAATGACGATCATCAATAATTTGAAGAACCTGAAATTTTCGCCGATACCAGGCGGAAGCAGGATCGTCAAATTCCATTACCAGGCTGGATCAATGCAGGGTAATATGGTCATAAAATCATTCACGATTAAATAAGCGCTTATGGACAAGTGCAAAAAAATATGGTTGCTTCTGCTGGCTCTTCAATTAATATCCATCGTTGCGATTTGTCAAAGAAAGAAAACAGCTGTCGGCAAACAGGCTCCGCCTGCAGAGCTGAAGGCCGCCATCCGCGTTTTTACGAAATCCTATGGAGATTCCATTGTTATTCGATGGGCTCCCACTGCAGATTGGGCATGGACAAGTCTGAATCATAATGGTTACATCATTCAAAGAATTGATCTTTCGGAAGCTAAACATCCGAAAAGGGAAATAATAACTCCACAGCCGCTCAAACCCCTTACTCTGGATCAGTTCAAAGCGAGTTTTTCAAGGGATAATAATTATGCCGCCATCGCTGCGCAATGCCTTTACGGGAAAAATTTTTCAGTCAATCTGAGGAAAGGGCAGGGTGGCCAGGTAGATCGTGCCAATGTGTGGAATATGCGTTTCGTATATGCGTTACAGGTAGCTGATTACGATAGAGCGGTTGCGAAGGGAGAAGCTTTGCGATTTACAGATACCAAAGTGCAGAAGAATGGAGTGTATATCTATCGGGTTTATCCGGCACAGTTAACCAGGCAGGGAAAGATCGATACCGGCAATGCGCTGGTACAAAACAATGGCCCTCTTGGACGGAGCAAACCAAAAATTGGAGAAGTCATTTCCAGGGACAAATTATCGGAACTGCATTGGAACCGGATACAGGAAGAACAATACAGTGGATATTTTATAGAAAGAAGCGCTGACGGTAAAAATTTTTCAGCCATTACAAAAATTCCTTACTTCTCTTCAAAACCTGATTCCTCTCAAATCGTAAAAGATACCACGCAGAAAAAAATTTATGCACTATTGAAAACACAGCAGGTTTTTATTGACAGCCTGCCCCAGAATTACAGGAAATATTATTATCGTCTGAAGGGAATCAATGCTTTTGCGGAATGGAGCGATTATTCAGATACGCTGACCGCCATGGGTCTTGACCTGACACCGCCGGCAGCAGCAATTGTACAAAGTCCAAAATTTATCAGTGGAAAGAAAATAGAGCTTCAATGGAAAAAACCATTGAAAGAAAAAGATTTTAAAGGTTATGTGGTTACCCGGGCAAAACTGGTGAGTGGGCCTTACACTCCGCTCAATACCAAACTACTCGATCCGCAGGCTGTTCAATTTACGGATACGGCTGCATTCACTCATGGTCAGAATTTTTATATTGTCATTGCTCTTGATACTGCAGGGAATATGGGTCCTTCTATACCAGCCATGGGCCTGGTGCCTGATAAAACTCCTCCGATAACTCCGCAGGGACTGAAAGGGAGAATTGACCGGAAAGGACTGGTTCATTTATCCTGGAACCGCAACCCGGATGAAGATATCAGGGGATATAAAATATATTATGCAAATGCTAACGAGCATGTTTATTCGCAGATAACGATCGCGCCTGTCACGGATACTGTGTTTACAGACAGCATCACGCTGCATACCCTGACGAAATCGATCTGGTACAAAATTGTAGCAGTAGATGAGAACAATAACCATTCACCTTATTCGCTTCCTCTAAGCCTGAAGAAACCGGATATGGTGCCTCCCATGCCTCCGCTCGCATCCAAAGTATATGTAGATACAGGCGGCGTTCAGATCGATTGGATAGAAAGTTCCAGTACTGATGTGATTCAATATGCCATCTACCGAAAAGAAAAAAACGCAAACTGGACATTAATAAATATTGTCAAACACGACACGACAAAAAAGCTTTTTCATTTCACTGATAAAAAGGCTCTGCCCTTTCATGATTATAATTATTGTGCTGAAGCAATGGATGAAGACAGTCTGCGTTCGGCCAAATCCACTCCCGTGAATGCTACGATTAAAACAATTCCCGATCTTCCTGCCATCAAAACCCTGACTGCCAGTTATGATTCTAAAAACAAACAGGTGCAGCTGCGCTGGAGATTCAGTGATAATGGAAATTATTTTTTTGTGCTTTACAAAGGATCAGGTAAGGAGAAATTGGGAAAATTTCATTCTGCTGATTCAAAAACAGATCAATATTTTGACGATGCTTCCGGTGTGAAAGGCAATCTTCGTTATGCTATCCAGGTATTTTATAAAGACAAGCGGGGGAGGACAGCATTGAGCGAGCCGGTGAGTGTTACAATATCTTCCCAATGATTCTGGGCACCTGTTGGATCTTTTGATTTGCCATCAGTGCTGTAAAATTTTTTTTAGGTTTTGTTTATGGTAACTTTAAATAACAACATGGTGCCAATGCGGTATATCGGCTGGATCATCGGTTTGATTTTTTTTCTTCCTGAAAGTTACGCTCAAAACTTTCCAAATATCCAGTTTACCCATCTTACGCAAAAAGACGGCCTTTCAAACAATATTGTCACCTGTATTGCGCAGGACCATGAAGGTTTTATATGGATAGGAACCGGTGACGGGCTGAATCGCTTTGACGGATACCAGGTACGCAATTTTTTTGAGATTCCCGGTGACAAAAATTCGCTATTCAGCAATGATATTTCGGGTCTGACCTTCGACAGGAATGACAGAATCTGGATCAGTACAAGAGAAGGATTCAGTTGTTATGACAAGCGGAGCGGTCTGTTCAGAAGTTTCAGGCATAATCCTTCAGACAGCAATAGCCTCGAGACTGACCAGGACATTGGAATTTATGTAGATTATGATAACAGCGCATGGGTTTCTACTTATTCAGCGCTATACCATTTTGATAGCCTCTTTCATTTTAAAAAAGTAGAAACAGGATTCAAAAAAAAAGTGATTGACCAGAATGTAGTGAGGTCCTATGCACATATATATCAAGACAGGCAAAACCAGCTTTGGTCCGTATCAGCCGGAGATCTCTATTTACTCGACAGAAAAACAAAATCGATCAAAAAACAATTCGGCCCCTGTCATGGAAGTATCCGTTGTTTCTACCAGGATTCACACCTGCGATATTGGGTGGGATCTTTTTACGGCGGATTGAACAGCTTCGATCCTTCAACCGGGGTTTTCGAAAATATTCCCCTGAGCAATAAATCAACAGTCGTCTATTCTATTACAGAATGGAAGGACCAGAACGGGTTTACCTGGATTGTAGCGGGAACGGATGCAGGTATTATTTTGGTTGATCCAGATACAAAAAAAAATAAAGCATATTATTATAAACCGGGAGGACTTCAACAGAATTTTTTGAGCGGAACTAACAATGGATGTGTTTTTGTAGACAGGCAAAACATACTTTGGATTGCGACAGATGGGGGAGTAAGTTATGTTCAACCCTCCAAACAATACTTTGAATTATGGAATATTTTTAGTCCTGAAGGTGGCGACAGGAATTATATTTTCGATTATCCTTATGCCTGTAGCTCAAACACACGAGGTATTTTAGTAAGCACCTGGATGCGAACGGGTCTGCTCTTTTTCAGTAATGAAGGTGAAATTATAAAACAGGTAACTCTGAATCATAAAAAAGCTCTCGAACGACCGGAAGTGGGCGATTCATTAAGACAATTTGATCTGAGATGTGATGGTGCCGATCATGCCTGGTATTCTTCAAATTCTTCATTGATTTATCTTGACCTGCAATCGGGGCATGAGAAAATATACAAAGCTCCTGATGCAAGTATAGAAACCGGTCTCCGCTCTATTCTTCCTTATGATGATCATACCTGGTGGATCCGGACGCGCAATAACGGGGGAAACGGGATTTATGTTTTTGATTGCGTCGCCCGGAAATTTATCAGACACTATGAATATTATCCGGGATGTAAAAACTGTCCGCCCAATTTCATTATGGATATATTAATTACCAGGGGGAAAGAAATTTACCTTGCCTCCAGAAAGGACGGGCTTTTTCGATTTGACAGCAGTTCTGAAAATTTCATCCCCCTGTTAAAATTTGAAGGAGATAATCTTTCTTATCATAGCAACGGTTTTGAATGCCTGGCAGAAGACGATCAGGGATGCATCTGGATTGGCAGTTTCAAGGGCCTGATTGTTTATGATCCGGTAAAGGGAAAGCTGGTGCGCGATTATTCGGATGACAAACTGATTGGTGGGATGGAGATTTCTGCTATTTGTTTCGACGAGCAGAAAAATTTATGGATGAACACTCAACGCGGTATTTTTTGTATTATGGCTTCCGGCAGCGAAATCAGGCATTTTTCTCATAACGATGGTTTGCCTAACGACTTTGCAGAAGGCCTGCTCAAAATGGGAAATGATCATTTCATGTATTGCGGAATGCGGGACTATCTTGTTCGCTTTCGTCCCGACAAACTGCTTCAAAAATCCAGTTATGGTTTCAATGTGCATTTTAGTGGTGCATCGGTGAGGGAAAAGCCTTATTTTTTCGGGCAAGATCAATCCGGTGAAAAATATATGGTAATTCATCCGGGAGAAAACCGGTTTACGATTGATTTCGCCGTATTGAATTATGATGTAGTGGATAATAACCGGTATTACTACCGGCTTGATGGGGCAATGAACAACTGGCAGCAAAACGAAAACGGACATCTTTCTTTCTATAATCTTTCACCGGGTACTTACACGCTGCATGTAAGAGGCGACAATAAATATAAAGGGACTGCCGGTGAAGAAGATATTGTGAGCATTATTGTGCAGCCTCACTGGTGGCAAACGATCTGGTTCAGGTCAGCAGCAACAGTCGCGATCATCTTACTAACAATAACCCTTATCCGAAGAAGGATTTCGAATATACGCAGGGAAGCGGGTATCAAGCAGAAACTGGCAGAAACAGAAATGATGGCTCTGCGCACGCAGATGAACCCTCATTTTGTTTTTAACAGCCTGAACAGCATAGAAAATTTCATTATGCAAAACAAAAAGAGGCAGGCCAGTGATTACCTCAACAAATTTGCCCGCCTCATCCGCATGATCCTTGAAAACAGCCGCGATGACCTGGTTACTGTAGCTAAGGATATAGAGGCATTGCAGTTATATGTAGACCTGGAACAACTCCGGTTCAATCAAAAATTTCTATATAAAACGGAAATCGACGAAGAATTGCTCGATGATGATTACCGTGTTCCCCCGATGCTGATACAACCTTTTGTAGAAAACGCGATTGTCCATGGATTGGCCAACAGCGACAAATCTGATTTATACCTTAAAGTGAAAGCAAGACTCGAGGGCGATTATATCAAATATACAGTTGAAGATAATGGAGTGGGCCGAAGACAAGCGGCAGTATATCATGCAAAAAACCGACCGAATCATAAAAGCATCGGAATGCAGATCACACAGGAAAGAATCAATATTTTCAGCAAGCAACAGAGATCAATAAACGAAGTAAATATTATCGATCTCTTCGATGATCGGGGAGAGCCGGCAGGTACCAGGGCTGAAATAAAAATCAAACCCGTTTAAATGACAGATTTACTCAAAGCCATATTAGTGGATGATGAACTGAGCAGTCTTCAAAATCTCCAGCAGAAACTGCAGGAATATTGTCCTTCTGTAAAAGTCATTGCTGCAGTGCAGAAGCCGGAAGAAGCCATTCTGCTGATCAGGCATCATAAACCAGATGTTTTGTTCCTCGATATTGAAATGCCGAAGATGAGCGGATTTCGGTTGCTCGAAGAATTGGGAGACTATGAAGCAGAAATAATTTTTACTACAGCCTACAATCATTTTGCCATCGAAGCAATGCGAATCAGCGCTTTTGATTATCTCGTCAAACCTGTTGCCATTGCCGATTTGCAGCAGGCGGTTAACCGACTTGCACAACAAAGAACAAAACAAACGCGCGAACGATTAAACATACTCAGGAAATCCATCACGGAAACTAAAAACCAGGAAAATAAAATTGCTGTTCCCACAAATGAAGGACTTGAATTCATCGTCATAAAAAATATTATCCGGATCGAATCCAGTTCCAGCTATTCACGTATTTACCTTGTCAATGGCCAGTCTTTATTTGTAACCCGCCTTCTGAAAGATTTTGAAGAATTATTACTGCCTTACCGTTTTTTCAGAGTTCATAATAGTCATTTGATCAACCTCAGCTATATCCGCAAATATATCCGCGGCGAAGGCGGACAGGTGGTGATGGAAAATGGAGATCTTGTAGATGTGTCCAGAAGAAAAAAAGAAGAATTTTTGAGTCTGCTGAACGGATGATTTTCTCTGCGCTGATATTGTTCTGAAATTATTTTCGTTAGCAATTCTCCACGACCTCTCCGTGCAATTATAAAACTCAGATTTTTTTGATGCTCGATACGGGAGTATATTGCAAAAATTATTATCCATTTTCAAACAGATTGCTGATATGAAAAAATTAATTCTTTCATTAGTAATTTTTTTTAGCCTGCTAAAGGGTTTCGCTCAGGACAAAATCCCGATCATTCCCCAACCGGTTCAAGTAACACGTAACGATGGCAATTTTATTTTGCCTTCGAATATTACCATTAGCGCCGGGGATAATCCCGGATTGAAACAGTCCATCGCCGATTTAACAGATCGGCTCAGTGTTCCAACAGGCTATCATGTTTCGGTCAATAAAAACGGCTCCGGCACAATTCATATCAACCTGAATAAAAATCCCGATCCTGAAATCGGAAATGAAGGATATAAGTTATCGGTAACTCCAAAAAATGTAACCATCACTGCCAATCAGCTGGCAGGAATTTTTTATGGTGTGCAGAGCTTTTTGCAATTACTTCCGGCTGAAATCGAAAGCCCTGTTTTAGTTAAAAATATTCACTGGAACGCCCCCTGTGTATCGGTCACCGACTATCCGCGTTTTGGATGGAGGGGACTGATGCTGGATGTGAGCCGCCATTTCTTCTCGAAAGATGAACTGAAAAAATATGTGGACCAGATGGTGAAGTACAAATACAATACACTTCATCTTCATTTGAGTGATGACCAGGGCTGGAGGATCGAAATAAAAAGCCTTCCTCAACTTACAAATATTGGCGCATGGCGCGTACAGCGTGTAGGGAACTGGGGTGAATTCCTTCCTGCATTGGCACATGAACCATCGACCGATGGTGGATTCTATACTCAGGAAGATATGCGTGAACTGATCAGTTATGCAAAGGATCGCAATATCACCATTCTTCCTGAGATCGATGTGCCCGCACATAGTCTTGCTCTCATCGCATCCTTTCCCAATCTTTCCTGCACGCAGTTACAGTATAGTGTAAACGCTGGTTTCCGCAATCCTACCAGGGATGACAATGCATTGTGTATCGGCAATGATTCTGTTTTCCTGATGCTGGATAAAATATTTACAGAGCTCGCTGCTCTTTTTCCCTGCGAATATATTCATGTGGGTGGCGATGAAGCATATAAGGGTTTCTGGTCCGATTGTCCGAAATGCAAGAAAAGAATGGCAGATGAGCAACTGAAAAATGTGGATGAACTTCAGAGTTATTTTGTAAAAAGAATTGAGAATATTTTAAAAAGCAAGGGAAAGAAACTGATTGGATGGGATGAAATTTTGGAAGGAGGACTGGCTCCTGAAGCAACCGTGATGAGCTGGAGAGGAATGAGTGGCGGCATACAGGCTGCAAAGATGAATCATCATGTGGTGATGACGCCATGGGATTATTGTTACCTGGATCTATACCAGGGAGAAGCCAGTGTTGAGCCGCCTACCTACGGAATGTGCAGGCTCACTGATTCCTATCATTATGATCCTGTGCCTGACAGTGTGGATGAAAAATATATTCTCGGCGGACAGGGTAATTTATGGACAGAAAGAGTTTCGAATTTCCGTCAGGTTGAATATATGACGTGGCCACGAGGAATGGCATTGGCAGAAGTATATTGGAGTCCGAAAGCGAGTCGTAACTGGGATAATTTTATTGAGAGAATGGAAGCCCATTTTTCCAGGCTGGATGCAGCACAGATCAAATATGCACTCAGCGCATACAATGTGATTTATACTCCGGTCAGAAATAAGGACAGATCGATATCAGTAAAAATTTCCACTGAAATCAAGGGACTCGATATTTATTATACGTTTGATGGAACAAATCCCGATCCTTTTTATCCGAAATATACAGGTGAAGCAATTAATTTCCCCATGGGTGCAACACAGATAACAGCAAATACTTTTCGAAATGGAAAGCAGGTGGGAAAACAGGTTACGATAAAGAAGGATGAGTTGAATGCAAGATTGAACCAGGGAAGACATCAGTATT
>DATJXY010000011.1:0-87021 GCA_035499855.1 Puia sp.
ATTGAATGTGGTTACGGTAAACCATAGTCAACGGATCGTGTGAGTTCTTTTAAGAATGGATTTTACAAAGGCAGACAAACTGGCGTTTACCTAAAAGGTAGCGAACTAACAATTCAAAAGTGTTTTTTAGTGTAAAGGGGAGGATCAGGAGGCTTAACTGGTCTTCATTGGAGGGAATTGACGTAAAAGTAGAATGTTTTTTTGAACTTATCAACAGGAAGACCCAAAAATGTGCATAAGTTTAGAAGTTTTATAGAACCGGTATTGAGCATGCACAGGAAGATCACTTGTTTTCTTCATCTTCAGCTTCGATCTTGTTAAGACCCAGCTTATCCATGGCCATCTGGGCGGCTATCTGGCTGGCGTCTTTTTTATTATAAGCCCTTCCCTGGGATATCAATTCTCCATCTACAAGAGCGCCAACGGTAAACAGGCGTCTTCCCCCCTCTATCCTTTCATCCAGCGTTTCAAATTCAAGGTTTTTCCCGTTTTTATTTGCCCAGCCGTACAGTTTATTTTTATGGTTGATTTCCAGATTTTCCAATTCTTCCATAAAAAGATATGGCTGTATGATCCTTTCTATCACCCATTGCCTGGTTTTTTCATAACCCCTGTCAAGGTAAATAGCCCCTACCATCGCTTCCAGCGTATTTCCAAATATCTGGCTCATCTTAAGAGAGCTGTCAAATTTATTGAAATAGCTGATTTTCTTAAGGCCCATTTTGATGGCAATTTCGTTGAGTTGGTTACGATTCACCATTTTGCTGCGCATCTCGGTCAGAAAGCCTTCTTCTTTATAGGGATATTTTTTGAAGAGATAATCGGCTATGATCGCACTTAGTACTGCATCACCAAGATATTCCAGTCTTTCGTTGTTTTGATCAGATCCTTCTTTTACTGAGCGATGTGTCAAAGCTGTCTTGTATAAAACAGCTTTGCCCGGAACAAAACCCAAGACATTTCGTAATTGCTTCCTGAATGAAACAACGGAAGAATCACTTTTTAAAATACGATCTAATATTCCCACACCGTCAATCTACAATTTTTTTTTCAGGCAAAAAATAAAATAGGTAAATGAATACAGGTATTTAACATGGAGCTGTTGATAAGCTAATAGTTAATTCTTTTCCGCAGGATATTTCTTTACAATCACACAGGCGTTATGTCCGCCGAATCCAAAAGTATTACTCAAGGCTGCACGGACAATTCTTTTCTGAGACTTCAGAAAAGTGAAATTAAGTCTGGGATCTAATTCAGGATCATCAGTAAAATGATTGATAGTCGGGGGAACGATATCATGAGCAACGCTCATAATAGTCGCAATCGCTTCAACGACTCCTGCTGCCCCAAGACAATGTCCGGTCATCGATTTGGTAGAACTGATATTTAACTTGAAAGCATGGTCTCCGAATACATCAACAATTGCTTTTACTTCAGACACATCTCCCAGAGGCGTTGAGGTTCCATGTGTATTGATATAGTCAATATCCTCCACTTTCATCCCTGCATCTCTCAGTGCAGCATTCATTACATTTTTTGCACCCAGACCTTCCGGATGTGGTGCTGTAATATGATGAGCGTCTGCTGTGGCTCCGCAACCTGCTATTTCACAATAAATCCTGGCACCTCTTGCCTTTGCATGTTCCAATTCTTCCAATATGACTGCTCCTGCTGCTTCCCCCATTACAAAACCGTCCCGGTCTTTATCATAAGGACGACTGGCAGTTGCAGGGCTATCATTTCTCTCACTCAGTGCTTTCATCGCATTGAATCCACCAACACCTGCTTCGCTGATGACACTTTCAGATCCGCCGGTCAGGATAATATCGGCCATGCCTAACCGAATCAGATTAAAGGATTCCATAATTGCATTTGTGGAAGAAGCGCATGCGCTGACAACTGCAAAATTAGGCCCGCGAAATCCATGACGCATGGAGATATGACCAGCTGCAATATCAAGAATCATTTTTGGAATGAAAAAGGGATTGAACCTAGGTGTGCCGTCTCCTTTTGCGAAATTGGTAACTTCTTCCTGGAATGTGATTAATCCTCCGATGCCACTGGCAAAGACAACTCCGGTCCTGTCAGAATTTATATTCTGTTTATCGATTCCGGCATCTAATACCGCCTGATCACTGGCAACAAGGGCGGTCTGGGTAAACCGGTCGAGTTTACGGGCTTCTTTTTTATCAAGGAATTGCAGAGGATCAAAATTCTTCAATTCGCAGGCGAACCTGGTTTTGAATTTTGTAGCATCAAACAGTGTAATGAAATCAGCGCCAGGAACACCATTCAGGAGTCCATTCCAATAATCTTTTAAATTATTGCCTACTGGTGTTAGAGCACCAATTCCAGTAACAACAACTCTTTTCAATTCCATATAAATCGCCCGGAAAATGGGTTAAGTGATAAATCCGCCTTCGAAGCATAAAAGCTGTTGAGAGGCGGATCAAACGAATTTATTGCACAGAACTGAGATTCACTTATTTGGCATGCTCTTCCAGGTATGCTACAGCTTGCCCTACAGTAGTAATGGTTTCGGCCTGTTCGTCGGGAATGGAAATGTTAAATTCCTTTTCGAATTCCATGATCAGTTCCACTGTATCCAGTGAATCTGCACCAAGATCGTTTGTAAAAGAAGCCTCGTTGGTAACTTCTGCTTCCTCAACTCCCAATTTATCAACTATGATCTTTTTTACTCTTGTAGCGATGTCTGACATTTTTGTAAAGTTTAGTTACGGCTGCAAAAATATAGTTTTTGAATTAAACAGAGCAAACATGGCATTTTTAATTTTAAATTAGGCGTGGGTGGAATTAATATGAATTTGAATACTTGCCGAATAGATTTGCTTTAATTCAGGAAATCCATATAAACCCCTATTACCCATTGTTATATTTTTATTTTTTGATGTCAATTATATTAAAGGAATTTGTATATTTCAATAAATTCAGGCACCACTTATAAAAAACAAGGGCATGGCACTTAAGATTATAGATCACGGCACAACAGAATATCAGCAAATGGTACGTTTGCGCAATGATATGTTGCGTAAACCACTTGGTTTACAATTCGAACCGTTTGAACTGGAAAGAGAAAAAGACGATGTACTGATGGGTGCTTTTGAAGATGGACGGATCCTGGGTTGTTGCCTTCTGACCAGGGTGGATGATAAAACGGTCAGGCTAAGACAGATGGCAGTACCTAATAATCTCCAGGGAAAAGGTATTGGAAGAGCGCTGATGATATTTGCAGAAAATATTGCCCGCGATCTTGGTTATAGGGTGCTGATCATGCATGCCAGAAAAACTGCGATAGGATTTTATGAGAAACTGGGCTATTCCACAACCGGAGCTGAATTTGTCGAAGTAACCATTCCACACTATGTTATGGAGAAATCACTCTAGACAATTTTACCTTTCAGATAATAATATCATTTCATTTTATCAATCGAATATTGAAAGGATAACGATATAATTTATTTTCACTCGCCCTGATTGTTGCTACAACTACCAATACCAGATCAAGCAGACCCGCCACCCAGATAAATAAAATGCCAATAATCAGAATTGCCAGAATGATAAAGATGATCATCATCGTAATCTGGAAATTAAGTGACTCACGTGCATGAGCAGCTACAAATGCAGACTCATCTTTTTTGAGCAGATAAATAATGAGCGGAGGTATAAATCCTCCTACCAATGTTAAAATATGTGCCAGAATTGCCAGAGTTCTTTCGTCATTGGTAGGGGTGTACATTGGATCTTCCTCCCTTCCAAGAAATGAATTTGCGGATTGGGGATTCATAATATTTTTATTGAATATAAAGAAAAAAACTACCGGATAAAGAAGTAATTGAAATCAAATTCTGCTCTCTGCCTTAACTTTTGTATTTAACCTGACTTCAATATCCATCCATTGCAGGAATTGCAGCAGTTGTTGCATGGAAGAAATATCTTCCACCGCCAGTAAAAATAATTTTCCTGCCTGCTTCAACTTAGCTTTGTTCGTTTGTTTCTGAATGAAATTTATAATATTATTGAAAATAGCAGATTCAAAATATGGAGAGTCCGGACGATTGATAAAATAACATCTTACCGTATCATCTTTCAATATCAGTTTTTCAAAACCCAATACCACTGCCAGTTTGCGGATGCGCACGGTATCAAATAAATCTTCTACCTGTGAGGGAACAGGACCAAACCTGTCGTTCATTTCTGCATGAAAAAGTTGAAGCTCCTCTTCGGTTTCACAACTATCCAACCGGGTATATAGAGACAATCTTTCTGTAATATTTTCAACATAGCTATCCGGGATAAGAATTTCAAGGTCGGTATCAATTGTACAATCCTGCACATAATCTTCCTGTTTCGAAATCTCTTCTTTAAATAGTTCCCTGAATTCTGTTCTTTTTAATTCTTTGATGGCTTCATCAAGAATTTTCTGATACATTTCAAATCCCATCTCCACCATGAATCCGCTCTGATCACCTCCCAGCATATTACCGGCGCCGCGGATATCCAGGTCGCGCATCGCAATCTGAAAACCGCTTCCCAGATCACTATGCTGTTCCAATGTCTGCAATCGCTTCCTCGAATCAGAAGGAAGTGTTGCTAATGAAGGAGCAAGCAAATAACAAAAAGCTTTTCTGTTGCTTCTGCCAACTCTTCCTCTCAATTGATGCAAATCACTCAATCCGAACTGATGTGCGTTGTTGACAATAATCGTATTTACATTAGGAATATCCACTCCGCTTTCTACAATATTGGTGCATACCAGCACATCGTATTTTCGATCAATGAAATCAAGAATATGTTTTTCCAGTTCATTCCCTTCCATTTGACCATGTGCATATCCGATACTGAGATCGGGACAAAGCCCCTGGATCATTGCTCTCATTTCCGCCAATCCCTGTATCCGGTTAAAAATAAAAAAAACCTGCCCCCCGCGTTCTGTTTCATAATAAATCGCATCCCTGATAAAGTCTTCATTATAAATCTGAACTTCGGTCTGGATCGGTTGACGGTTCGGGGGTGGCGTGTTAATGATACTCAGGTCCCTTGCTCCCATCAGGCTGAACTGAAGTGTTCTTGGGATAGGCGTTGCCGTTAGTATGAGAGAATCTACGTTCGTTTTAATTGTTTTAATCTTTTCCTTGTGTGCTACACCGAATTTTTGTTCTTCATCCACAATCAACAAACCCAGATCTTTAAATTTTACCTCTTTCCCTAATAAAGCATGCGTGCCAATGATAATATCGATTTTACCTTCTTCCAGTTTTTTGAGGGTTTCTTTTTTTTCTTTTGAAGACTTAAAGCGGTTAACATAATCAACTGTTACCGGAAAATCTTTTAACCGGTCACTGAAAGTTTTATAATGCTGAAATGCAAGAATGGTGGTTGGTACGAGTATTGCCGCCTGTTTACCATCACAGCAAGCTTTGAAAGCAGCACGGATTGCAACTTCTGTTTTCCCGAAACCCACATCCCCGCAGACCAGCCTGTCCATAGGGGAAGACAATTCCATATCTTTCTTTACATCGGCAGTTGCCCTGCTTTGATCGGGAGTGTCTTCATAAATAAATGATGCTTCCAACTCTGTCTGCATATAATTATCCGGCGAAAAAGCAAATCCCTGTTCTGCTTTTCTTTGCGCATATAATTTGATCAGGTCGAAAGCGATCTCCTTGACTTTAGTTTTGGTTTTTTCCTTCAGGCGCTGCCATGAATCACTGCCCAGTTTATTGATTTTAGGAATGCTGCCTTCTTTTCCCGTGTATTTGGAAATCTTATGCAGGGAATTGATATTTACATAGAGGATATCACTGTCTTTATAAATAATCCTGACTGCTTCCTGCAGTCGACCACTCACTTCTATTTTTTGAAGCCCGCTATAAACGCCCACTCCATGATCGATATGAGTTACATAATCGCCAGGTTGTAATTCCCGAAGTGTCCGAAGGGTAAGCGCTTTATTTTTATTATATGCCTGTTTAACCCGGTATTTATGATAACGCTGGAAAATCTGGTGATCAGTGTAACAGACTATTTTTAAATCCTCGTCGATAAATCCTTCATGAATAGATGTAGGAACCGGCGTAAAATGAATATCTGATTTCAGATCGTCAAAAATTATATGAAGCCGCTCCAGTTGCTTTGGGTTTTCAGCAAACAAATAAATCCCGTATTTTTTTGCTTCCCAGTTTTTTAAATCTTTTATTAATAAATCAAACTGGCGGTTAAAAGCTGGTTGTGGTTTTGTGTTAAATTCGAGAATGATGGCCGCATCACCAGACGAAGACAAATGCCCATTTTTTGATGAAGCTCTGTCAAATTCAACCACATGTCTGTTTTGTAAAGCTTCATCCATTGAAGAAGCGGAAATAAAATCTTCAGCACTGATTTCGTTTTTTATGTCATCTTCTTCATTGCTGATCCCACTGTCTTTATTGCCTGCCTGAAGGAAAGATTGCAATTCTTCTTCCAGGATTATCAGTCTTTCACGGATAAACTTTCGGTCATGTATCCACACAACTGTATTCTCCGGGATAAAATCAAAAATGGATATTTTTTGTCTGCCCTCAAATTGAGTTTCAATATTCGGGATGATATTTACCTGCAATAATTTTCGTTCACTCAACTGCGTTTCGGGATCAAAAATTCTTAATGAGTCAACATCATTTCCGAATAATTCTATCCGGTAAGGCTTTTCATTGCCAAAAGAGTAAATATCAAGTATTCCTCCTCTCAATGCAAATTGCCCCGGCTCATATACAAAATCTGTTCTTTCAAATCCATACTGAATAAATTTTTCCATCAAATCATCCGGGTTGATGGTATCACCGGTCTTTACTGAAATTATATTTCCGGATAAGGTTTCCGGCAAAACCACTTTTTCAAATAATGCTTCCGGATAGGTAATCAGTATTTTTTTGCCGGCTCCCTCACGACCCGATATCCTCGTCAGCGCTTCTGTACGCAACATCACGTGGCTACTATTGAGCTGACGATAATTTTTTTTGTTCTTAAATGAGGATGGGAAGTAAAATATATCGAGGCCCTTTGTAAGGTTTTCAATTGTATTGTGCAGATATGCTGCTGATTCATCGTCTTCACAAATGACAAGATGATTTAACCGGCTGGATATACTGTTGTTAAAAACAGCGCTGATCATAAATGCGGGTGAACTACCCTGTAAATTTTTGAGGAAGATTTTTTGCGGCCGGGACATAGTAAGCCTGTCCGCTAATTGAAAAAGGCGGGGAGAATGAGTAAACAAACCTGATAACACCTCATTAATCATCCGGCTTGCAAATATATATTATATTCGACAGATAAATGAAGGGGGTTTAAGAAGAAACGACCCTCAATCTTCATAATACAAGCAACCGGAAAAAGAAAAGAAAAGTACTGTTTAGGAGGGGTTAATAAGATGCATCGTAGTCCATTTTAACCTCCACTTTTGTCATTTTTTTGGGCTTTACCTGTACAGGAGCAATATTGTTATCGCCATCAAAAGTATTGGCGTAAAACAAGGCGCCTTTTTTTGTAAAAAGAGAATAGTTGCCCGTGGGAAGATTAACTTTAAAATAACCATTGGTATCGGTTTCTATTTTTTTTACAAGCTTTGTTTTCACAGATGAATAAAAAGCAGATTGATTTTGTCGGGTTACCTGGCTCAGATTGGTCAGATCAAAAATATATAATGTTGTTTTGATCCCTTTTGGGGGTTTAGGTTTTACATCCGGGGAAGGCATTTGGTTACCGGAAATCCTGTAAACATATCCTTCAACTCCCTGCGTTTTGGGCAACTGTTGTGAAATAACAGGGAACGACGATGATAAAACAAAGAACAAAGAAGCTGAATTGTTGATTATGAACACAGATTTAGATTTCCTGATTTGTTCAAGATATAACAAAAAATATTCCGGAATTGAAAAAAATGTAATTTTAAAAGCTATATACCATTTCAATGAATTGTATGAGGAAGAATAAATTTGTACCCCTGGTTTTCCTATCGCTGTTTTTTATTTGTTTTCAGTCTAAAGCTCAGCTCACTACCAATACAAATATCCTTCGAAAAGCAAGTTCAGAAATGAGTTTGCAGGAGAAGGAGAATTACAGGCGATTGATGAATCTCGCCAGGCAAAAGGGGTGGGCTCTCACTATTACCAATAAGAAAGGTCAGCGCGCTGTATTGGTGGGCATCGACTCAAAAGGTTATCCATTATACACAGGAGTCAACGACAATATTATTTCTGCTGCAACTATCAGAACAAATACACTCTGGCCGGGCGGAAGCAGCGGACTCAGCTTAAACGGTTCATCCACCAATATGAAAGGGAAAATAGCCATTTGGGATGAAGCAAGACCTAGGGCTACACATGTTGAATTGGCGAACCGTCCATTACAAAAAGATAATCCGACTTCCACCAGCGACCATACGACCCATGTATCAGGAACCCTGATTGCAGCCGGAGTAAATCCTGCCGCCAAAGGAATGGCTTTTGGCGCACAGCAACTCATTGCATATGATTTCAATAATCATCTCTCAGAAATGTTATCGGAATCTCCCAATTTATTAATATCAAACCATTCTTACGGATCGATCGCAGGCTGGAATTACAATACGGATGAAAACCGATGGGAATTCTGGGGAAATTCGGGAGATACCGCAGATTATAAATTCGGATACTATTCGACTGAAGCACAGGTTTGGGATTCGATCGCTTACAACGCACCTTACTATCTGATTGTAAAGTCCAGTGGCAATAACCGGGACGTAAATGGGCCGGCTGTAGGCCAGCCCTACTGGCGATACAACGCAAGCGGTATCATGTCGAATGCCGGAAACAGGCCGGCAGGTATCAGTAATAATGACGGATACGATATTATCCCGACGTATGGTACATCCAAAAATATTTTAACTGTGGGAGCCGTATATCCGATTCCCAGCGGTTATACGCAACCGTCAGATGTTGTACTGGGTGAATTCAGTAGCTGGGGTCCAACAGATGATGGCCGTATCAAGCCTGATGTGGTTGCGGATGGAATCAATGTTCTTTCCTGTATCGCCACTACAGATAATTCATATGGTGTTTTAAGTGGTACTTCGATGGCCTCGCCTGCAACCGGAGGTTCTTCTTTTTTATTACAGGAATATTATTCCAAGCTTCACGGAGGTGTGTTCATGCGCTCAGCCACATTGAAAGGAATAATTATTCATACTGCAGATCAGGCAGGTCCTAATGCGGGTCCAAATTATCAAAGTGGATGGGGTCTTGTCGATATGCAAAAGGCTGCATCAGTTATTACTTCCAATAATACAGATCAGCTGATATATGAAAATAACCTGGTTAATGGAGGATCTTTTACTATCCCGGTAATTGCTTCCGGAAAAGGAGATCTTATAGCAACAATTTGCTGGACGGATCCCAAAGGAGCTGTTGACCTCGTCAACCTGCTGAATAATCCTGCTAAAAAATTAGTCAATGATCTGGATCTTCGTGTCATAGGATCAAGCACCACCTATATGCCATGGGTACTGGACAGATTACATCCGGGTAATGCTGCCACCACCGGTGATGATACATTAAACAATGTTGAAAAGATAGATATTCCAAATGTTATTCCCGGTCAGACCTATACAATCAAAGTGACTCATAAGGGAACCCTGGATCGCGGTCAACAGGCCTATTCTTTATTGGTAAGCGGTGTAGGCGGACAAGCATATTGCGCTTCGGGAGCGACCAGCAGTACAGGAACGCGTATCGACAGCGTAAACATCAACAATATTCACAATGCAAATCCTGCCGGATGCACCACATATACGAATTATACAAATCAGACCGTACAGATTCAGTCCAGCCAGACTGTAGCTTTCAATATCAAACTGAGCAGTTGTGATGCTTCATCGGCATCGAAAATTGTAAAAATTTTTATTGACTATAATAACAATGGGAATTTCACTGATGCAGGAGAAAATGTTGCTGTTAGCGGAGTGATCAATGGAAATGGAAATTTCGTTGGCACATTCACGACACCTGCGGGATTGAAAGTCGGAACATTTACGCTGATGCGTATTGTAGCTGAAGAAACAACAGTTGCCGCCAATGTTACTCCATGCGGTACTTATGGAAATGGCGAAACAGAGGATTACCGCGTGCAAATTGCATCTCCTTCCAATGATGTTGGTGTAACTCAATTAGCCGATCCTTCAGGAGCAATTTGTGCAACAGATTCTCAAAGGGTGACTATCAGGATCAGGAATTTTGGTACTACTACACAACTGAATGTGCCCATCAGTACGATCATTCAAAAAGGCGCTACTACTATCGCGAACATCAACACGATTTGTCCGGATACAATTCCAGCATCTGCTGAAGTACTCTATACTTTCCAGTTTCCTTTCCAGGCGAATACCGGTAATAGTTATACAATTACAAGCAGAACCAATCTTGCAAATGACCAGGATACGACCAATGATGTAAATAGTACAACCATTGACGTTAGTTCCGGCACTAATACAGCAACCGGGGAAGCCGAAATATGCAGTGTGAATCCTGCAAGCGTATCCCTGGCTGCCAACCCTGTTGATTCAAATGATGTTGCTGTATGGTTCGATAGTCCTACTTCCACGACGCCTATTGCGTCCGGAAACAGAGCGTCCACTACAGAAATTCCATCCAATAAAACCTATTATTTGGCATTGAATGATATTAACACAAGTGTGGGTCCGCCGAACAAAATGGTTTTCCCCAATGGAGGATATAATGCTTTCAGCGGCAACTTTGTAAAATTCAATAATACGGTTCCTGTAACCATTCAGAGTGCAAGATTATATATTGGACATGGAGGCAAGATTAATTTTACTGTCGCCCAAATTGTCAACTTTAATTCGGATGGTTCTTATAGCTATTACCCGATTACTTCGAATACAATTGATGTGTATCCGACAACACCGAATCCGCAAGCGGGTGCTGTTACAGGAAATAACGCTTCAGATACAGGCGCTGTTTTTTTCCTGAACCTGCCGGTTCCAACAACAGGTGATCAGGCAATCATCATCGACTGCCAGGATGGAGCTACAATATTCAGAAATAATAGTATCACCGGAAATCCTTATCCATTTAGCATTCCGGGAGTATTTGCTATTACAGGAAATAGCGCCGTCAATACTTCTAATGCAAATGATACTACTTTCTATCGCGCATATTATTATTTCTTTTATGACATGCAGATTCAGTTAACCAATTGTCCGGGTCCGAGAGTCCCGATTGTAGCAACTACAGCAACTCCTCCTGTGATAACTCTGGATGGGAAAATTCTGAGGAGCAATGTTGCACAAGGGAATCAATGGTATTTGAATGATACAGCGATAGCTGGTGCTACCGGACAAACAGATACTGTAGCTGCACCCGGAGTTTATAAAGATGTTGTTACTGATAACGCCGGTTGTCAGCTGAATTCGAATGAAATTACATATTCAGCAGGGGGAGATATTGGTCTTTTTGTCGCACCCAATCCCAACAATGGTCAATTCCTTGTTCAATTCTTCCTGAGCTCTTCGAACAATGTTTCATTGAGTATTTTAAATGCTATCGGACAGAATATTTATAACGAGTCGCATCCTAATTTCTCGGGTGCCTACTCGAAACAACTAGATCTTGTCAATATCAGCGGAGGTGTATATTTCGTAAGAGTGACGGTTGGAAATAAAAACTATGTGAAGAAAATAATCATCAGGCATTATTGATAATAAATTGTTTTGAGAAACAAAATGGAAAAAATTTAGAAGCTTCGGGAATCAAATAAAAATATATTTCTTCATCTGAAATAAAAAAAATTCTATATTAGCTGATTCGATTGCTTGCCATGCTGCATTGCTGGCAATAACAGCAACAAATAAGTGGCAACCTATAGAGCGGATTCTTGCAATCCGCTCTTTGTTTAAATAATATTTTAAGATCTGCTGCATTTATAAATATCTTCGATAAATAATTTCATGAACGATCCCATTTCCCGAATTGAAATTGAATCATGCTTAACCAAAAACTTATATCATGGTGCAACCATGGCAAACGGGTAAGATTATCCGCATAGAAAATGAAACTGAAAATACAAGAAGATTCTGGATTCAATTACCCTCGCTTTCGTCATTTGATTTTAAACCCGGGCAATTTGTTACCATCGACCTTCCCATTCATGAAAAACCAAACAAACGCTGGAGAAGCTATTCAATCGCCTCCTGGCCCGATGGAACAAATGTTTTTGAATTGGTGATCGTGCTGCTCGAAGGAGGTGCGGGAACAACTTATCTCTTCAATGAATGCAGTGTAGGGAGTGAATTGACGTTAAGAGGTGCACAGGGGGTTTTTGTATTGCCCGAAAAAATCGATCGTGATTTATTTTTTATTTGTACAGGCACAGGCATCGCTCCTTTCCGGTCAATGGCAAATCATATCCTGAATCATAATTTACCTCATGAAAATATATATCTCATATTCGGTTGTCGAAAATTTGCGGATTGTTTATATGAAACCGAATTCAGAGAATTGAGTGAACACCTTCCCCGCTTTTATTATATACCCACTTTTTCGAGGGAGATGGCTGATAACTCAGCCCGGCCTTTCCGCACAGGATACGTACACCCCATCTACGAAGAAATTTGTTCAAATAATTCCAGATGCATGGAAGGAGAAAATCAACCGGTGCTGAAGCCGGCAAATTTCTATTTGTGTGGATGGAAAAACATGATCGACGAAGCTAAACAAAGGATTCAGGCCCTGGGATATGACAGGAAATCCATTCACCAGGAATTATACGGGTAAGTTTATTGTCCGGATGCGGATTGCTTTTGCAAATTTTCTTTACTTAACAATTGCTTTCTTAAAGAAATATCGGGAACCTTCTGATATTCTTCCTGTTCTTCTTTGATAGCAGGTTTCATGGCGATTACAGGAATTTCAATATCCTGTAATTTAGATTCCATACTTGTATTTTCTTTTTCGAGATCGAGGATCTGTGCGTAATTATTAAGGATTTCTCTTTCCAGTTCTTCAATTTTTGAGCGGCTTTTTGCCATCTGCCTGCTCCTGAAACTGAAACCTACCAAAGCCGAAACCAATAATACAATGGCAAAAACAATGATGTTAATACTAAACTCAAACGTAAGCATGATGAAACAATTAATATTTGAAAAGAATAAACCCTTTCATGTGGTACTTGCAGCTAACAGATTTCCAATTGAAATCGTCCGGTTATTCCTTCATAAGATATTCTACATCAACCCAAATGTAAGTCAGAACTTTGAATAAAATTTCAGAAAGTTTGTTTTTCCACAATTTCTTTTACACTGTCAATATCTATTCGTTCCTGTTTCATGGAATCGCGATAACGAATGGTGACGGTATTGTCCTCTTTTGACTGATGATCAGCAGTCACACAAAAAGGTGTTCCTATTGCATCCATACGGCGATAGCGTTTCCCAATCGTATCTTTTTCTTCATAAAAACAGCGAAAATGAGGTTTGCACTTATCCATGATGTTTCTTGCGATTTCCGGCAACCCATCTTTTTTGACTAATGGAAGAACTGCCAGTTTAACGGGGGCCAGCCTCGCTGGCAATTTTAATACAACACGGCTATCTTGTTTTTCCGAAGTACTGAGGTCTTCTTCATGATATGCTTCACTTAAAAGCATCAGTACGGTGCGATCCAATCCTATTGACGTTTCTACTACATAGGGAATATAATTCTGATTAATTTCTGAATCGAAATATTGCAATTTCTTCCTGCTGTATTCCTGGTGATTGCGCAAATCAAAATCAGTCCTTGAATGAATTCCCTCCACTTCCTTAAATCCGATTGGAAAATCATATTCAATATCGCAGGCTGCATCGGCATAATGCGCCAGCTTCACATGATCATGAAACCTGAATTTTTCTGCTGGTATGCCCAGGCTCAAATGCCATCTCATCCTCTCTTCCTTCCAGAATGCATACCATTCTTTTTGTGTACCAGGGCGAATAAAAAACTGCATTTCCATTTGTTCAAATTCCCGCATTCTGAAAATAAACTGGCGGGCCACAATCTCATTTCTGAATGCCTTTCCGATCTGTGCAATTCCAAAAGGGATTTTCATCCTCCCGGTTTTTTGAACATTCAGGAAATTAACAAAAATTCCCTGTGCCGTTTCAGGTCGTAAATAAATTTCATTGGCTTCTTCGGTTACGCTTCCCAGTTGGGTGGCAAACATGAGATTAAATTGCCTGATATCGGTCCAGTTGGCTGTACCGCTGACGCTGCATTTTATTTTGTTGTCTTCAATCAATTTTTTCAATCCTTGGAAATCATTTGCCGCCAGCATCCGGTCCATTTCTGCCAGCAAGGCTGCTGCTTTTTTTCCTTCTCCCCTGGATTCCAGTTCATCCGCATATCCTTCAATGAGGTGGTCGACCCGGTATCTTTTCTTGCTATCCTTATTATCAATCATCGGGTCGCTGAAATTATCTACATGCCCGGATGCTTTCCAGGTAGTTGGATGCATGAAAATTGCCGCATCGATGCCAACAATATTCTCGTGCATCTGCGTCATGCTCTTCCACCAATAATCTTTGATATTTTTTTTTAGTTCACTGCCCCACTGACCATAGTCATATACTGCACTGAGGCCATCATAAATTTCACTGGAGGGAAAAATAAAGCCATACTCTTTACAGTGAGAAATAATCGCCTGAAATCTTTTGGAATCATTTGCCATAGCGGCAAAAATAAAGAACCTTGGGTGTTTTTCAAGAGATACCGGGATTAGGGCATATTTTAACAGGTAATATTATTTTTTACTCTTCATTTATCGTCAGACCGGGACGTCAGACTGGATCGATTCATTTTAATTTCTCATTCTCTCTATGTCGATTCGCATCGCGTATATTTTTCTTTTCAAAATTATTTTGCAATGCGATGGTAAGATCAACCCCTGTCTGATTGGCAATACACAATAATACCCACAATACATCTGCCAGTTCATCTGCCAGCTTTTTTTCTTTGTCCGATTCTTTGAAAGACTGATCTCCATATAACCTGCTCATCAGGCGGGCTACTTCTCCCACTTCCTCCGTTAATATAGCCATATTAGTGAGTTCACTGAAATATCGTACACCTGTTGTCTTGATCCAAGAATCTATCAGCTGCTGTGCCTGACGGATAGAAATCTCTTCAGTAACCATAACATTATGTTTTAATTCAACACAATTATAATGGTATTCCTGAATAATTTTAAAAGATCATACCAGGATATCTCCTTCGAGGTATTTTACTCCGTAACCGCTCATTAAAACGCGGTTGCCCGCCAATTCACAATTCAGGTACCCCCTTCTTTTTGATAACTGGATTGCAGATAATTTATTTTTACCCAATTTTTTTGCCCAATAGGGTACTGTAACTGTATGAGCCGAACCTGTTACCGGATCTTCATCAATACCGGATTGGGGAAAGAAACAGCGGGAAACAAAATCAGTATCATCGCCCTTGGCCGTAGCAATCACTCCTCTCGAAGGAATTGTAGATAATATTTTAAAATCAGGAGAAAGATCTTCGATTGCTTTCTGATTTTCCAACACCACCATATAATCGAATGTCGAATTGAAGATTGCCAGCGGTTTCACTTTTAGCCCCCTTTCGATGGCTTCAGGGGCTTCGCATTCAAAAGGTGCATTCACAGGAAAATCAAGCGTAATCTGTCCATCATTCTTTTTTGTCACTTCTAACGGTCCGCTTTTTGAATGAAAAATGATTTTATCTTTTTCATAATTCAGGCAGTTGAAAAAAATATAGCCAGATGCCAGGGTAGCATGACCACAAAGAGCTACTTCAACCGCAGGGGTGAACCACCTGATGAAATAATCATTGGCCTGCGGAACAATATACGCAGTCTCTGCAAGATTATTCTGCATGGCAATATTTTGCATTTGTTCATCGCTGAGCCATTCTTTTAACGGAACTATCGCAGCAGGGTTGCCTCCAAATTTTTCCTTCGTAAATGCATTGACGATATAAACTTTCATAACCTGATTTTTAGCAATCAAAATTCCTAAAAAAAGGAATATAAAACAGATGCAGTTTTGTTAACTTAGGGTAGATCAGATTAGTGCGGAGTCTGGAGGCTGGAAGTCAGAGATCTTTGCTTTGCCTATTCTTTATTCTTTGTATCCATTAAAATCGTTACGGGCCCGTCATTTAGTAATTCTATTTTCATATCTGCTCCGAATTCGCCCGTAAAAATTTTCTTTCCCAGATCCATTTCCAACTGAAGAATCATTTTTTCATATACAGGAATAGCAGAGTCTGGCTTACTTGCGCGTATATATGAAGGCCGGTTCCCTTTTTTTGTGGATGCATGCAATGTGAACTGGCTTACCAGAAGGATATCTCCTCCCATATCTTTAACAGAAATATTCATGACCCCCTGTTTATCATCAAATATCCTCAGGTTAATAATTTTAGCACTCAGCCATTTGATATCCTCTTCCTGATCGCTGTCCTCAATTCCCAAAAAAACCAGTAAACCTCCATCGATTGCTGATTTTATTTTTCCATTGATACCGACACTTGCCTTCTTCACTCTTTGTATAACTGCACGCATTTTTACTTATCCCTTTAGTTTGTAATTTTAGAGAATGAAGATAGATGTTTCCAAAGAAATTTTTTTTAAGACAGCCCGCAGCGGTGGTAAAGGAGGTCAAAACGTAAACAAAGTGGAAACGATGGTGGAGGGATATTTTCACGTCGGTAATTCATTGTTATTGTCCCCGGAACAAAAAGAAATCATCAAAATAAAGCTGGCAAATAAAATCAATGCAGAGGGTTTTTTACAGGTAAGGTCACAGATTCATCGTTCGCAACTGGACAATAAAGAAGAAGTGATTAAAAAAACCAATGCGCTTGTTTCGGCAGCATTGAAAAAAGAGAAAAAAAGAATTCCCACAAAACCTTCAGCAGGATCCCGGGAAAAAAGAATTGAATCAAAGAAAAAGCTGTCTGATATCAAATCATCCCGGAAAAAAATCCGGCGCCTGGATTCTTAATTAATCTGATTATATGTATCCATTCCACAGGCCTGAATTTTTCTTTTATCTTATAAGCATTGTATTTCTATCATTTCCTCCATTGCATACCCACAATTATCAAAAAGTTCTTTTATCAAACGATAAAGTTGATCTGATTATCCATTTTAAAGCTGTCGTAAACGGGGAACCTCTTGTCTTTAAAAAAGACTATATCAATTCTTTTAATGAATCATTTTCAGTTGAAAAGTTCAGATTCTATGTAGGCAAAATCCGGTTGATTCATTCAGGATCAAATTCAACAACTTCTTTTAATCAGGATGATTATTTTCTCGTAAATTTCAACGACTCTTCCACCACATCCATTAAAATATCTGTTGAACCCGATCGATATCATCAAATTCTTTTTTTATTGGGGGTAGACAGCATTCACAATGTAAGTGGAGCACAAACAGGCGCTCTTGATCCGCTGAAAGGAATGTTCTGGACCTGGAATAGCGGTTATGTAATGTTGAAACTGGAAGGCATTTCTTCCATTTCGAATCAACCAGCCCATGCCCTTACTTATCATATCGGAGGATACCGGGAACCGAACAATACAGCAAAAAATATAATGATCCCATTTGCATCCGGGTCTGAACTGGAAATCAAAAATGGAAACCCTAATGAGCTAACCATCTTCGCAGATATCTCTAAACTTTTTTCCGGTCCCCATCCGATTCATATCAGGGAAATACCAACTTGTACGACTCCAGGTCCATTGGCAAAAAGTATTTCTGAAAACTATGCGGACATGTTCACAATACAACAAATCATAAATCCATAGCTTCTGAAAATTAAAATTGCCATATTACTTTCAGTATTTCTAAGCATCTACCTGTTTGTTCTGCAAGCTTTCAAAAAACCTCCGGCGAAAATAAATCATACAACTCCTATTTCTTTTATTATTCCGAAAGGATTTCCCGAACCTTATTATAAATTCAAAAACAACCCTCTGACCAAAGAGGGATTTGAACTGGGTCGCAAATTATTTTATGATGGCCGCCTTTCCCGCGATGGCAATTTTCCCTGCTCTTCCTGTCATCAGCAATTTGCTGCATTTGCAACATTCGAACATAAGCTGAGTCATGGATACAATAATCAGTTCAGCTTCCGGAATGCGCCAGGATTGTTCAATATCGCCTGGCAAAAAGAATTGCATTGGGATGGAGGCATCAACCATATTGAGATTCAACCGCTCGCACCGATCAATGATCCACATGAAATGGCAGATAATCTCAATGATATTATCACCAAGCTGAAAAAAGACTTACAATATAAAAAAATGTTTGCGGCAGCTTTCGGAGATCCTGATATCAATTCACAACGAATATTAAAAGCATTGGCACAGTTTACAGCTTCCCTCGTTTCATATAATTCAAAATATGATCATGTAAAAAGGGGCGAAGCCGTTTTCAATCAGTATGAACAAACGGGATATACTATTTTCCAGCAAAAATGTGCTTCGTGCCACAAAGAGCCATTATTTACTGACCTAAGTTACCGGAATACGGGAATGGCCTTGGATTCGACATTGATGGATTATGGTCGTATGCGCATCACCGGTAGGAAGGAAGATTCATTGAAATTTAAAGTGCCCAGTTTGCGAAATGTTTATCTTACTTATCCCTATGGTCATGATGGCAGGTTCAATACGATTACCGATGTACTCGATCATTATTCATCCGGAATAATAAAAAGCCCTACACTGGATTCTCTTTTGCAAAAGGGAATAGCATTGACAGATAATGATAAATTCTATCTGATTAGCTTTCTGGGAACATTGACCGATACCAGTTTCACACATGAAACCCGTTTTGCCGAACCTGATATAAATGCGGGAAAATAAAGAACCCGCCTGATGAGATGAATAAATATGGTCGGGCTGGCTTTAAAAGCTGCCCGACCTTGCACCATTAACAATTCCTACGACCAACTGCTTGCGAAAAAAGGTGTCTCCACCCAGGGTACGATCATCAGTTTGAAGTTTTTTTCAAAGTCGCCGGATTAAAACAAATGAAATTCCGGAATGATCCGGATAAGTAATGGGCCATGATTTCAGGGCTGACAACAAATCTGTGAGTGAATCAAAAAAGAATTCCGTCCATTCTATGCTTTTTATTTTTGAAAACAATGATGATTTTATTTTTATTATCATAACAAAAGATTAATTGATAAAAGGGTACGGCGGAAGAAAATTGCGGTGGAAAATAAATCGGTACAGATTACCGCAGACCACCAGGAAGGTGTTTAAGTAGGAAGAATCATAGTAACAGGTTTAATGATTAATGGATTCAATCGCAAATGCTGCTCACGCAAAATCTGCCATTTGAGGGCAGGGGTTAAAAACTGATCAATTGATTGTTATTCCTGCACAAAAATCCTGTCTTTGACAATAGATTCCTAGAGCATTGCTACTGAAATTGGACAGGTATAAATACTTAAGTTTTTCCCGAACAAGTACTCCCCTTTTTCATATGAATAGTATTTATTTTGCTTATTAATCAACGCTAAAACAATTATTATGAAACCAAAAAACTTTTCCTATCCGGGCTTACTGCTGATTGTAACATTCATCATTCTAATTACTGCCTGTAATCAGGCTACTCCCACCGGCAAGATTCCTTACAATGAGGACAGTGTAAGACGCCATATCCTACCTATTCGCAGCGCAGTTGTGTACACAATGAAATTCAGGAATGCAAGAGATACATTTTACCGGCAATTGCCTCCTCTCGAAAAAGGAATGAATCTTGGACAGGCAGAATCATTTAACCGGGATGCGATCGCTGTTTTACTCAACCAAAACGATTCAACAGGTAAAGAAGCTGCAGGGATCAGGGTATACTATGGTCTTGACGAAGGTGGTCAGGTCAGATTGGTTCTGGTTCCTTATGATCAAAATGGAAATGATATCATCAAGAAGTTAATCACTGAAAAAACAGTAAATATTCCCGGAATCTCTTCTGCAAAAGCTTTTGCGGATGATGGGCAAACCATTGAAAACGGACAGCGTTGTCCCACCGCATGCAGCAATGGATCCAGCGGTCTGGGTGGTCAATAATTTAAATACCATTTATCCTGATAAAAATGGTGTCAATTATAAATTTTGTAATAAGCCAGTCCATATGGATACCAATAATCATTGGCCTGGTAAGATTTAAAATAATAAAATCGGAATGCCTGCCATTTTTCCTGCTCCTGGTGATTGGCCTTTTTACAGAATTTATCAGCTTTCTTCTGATCAGATATGCAAATCATGGTCATGGTTACGGTTCAAATGCAGTTCCTACAAATATTTTTGTATTGATAGAATGGCTCCTGCTAGCTTATCAACTTCATAGCTGGGGTTTTTTGAAAAAAAGAAAAGAACTTTTTTATATTTTCATAAGTGCACCGGTTTTAATTTGGATCGTTGAGAATATCATTTTAGGGAAAATTGTTGTTTTCAGCCCTTATTTCAGGATTCTATATGCCTTCCTGATTGCGCTTGTCAGCATAAGCGAAATTAATTACAGGATTACCCATGACAATAAGAACCTTTTCAGGAATCCGAAATTTATTATTTGCATTGGCCTGATTTTATTTTTTGTCTATCAGATATTGTATGAATGGGCCTATCAGGTCAGTCTTATTGAAGCTCCCATGGGATTTACGACTTCAATTATTTCATTATTCGCTTATATTAATGTCATTACCAATATTATTTTTGGGATAGCGTTTTTAGTAGGTCGCGAAGAAAAGGAATTTGAATTCGAATCTTTATGACAAATCAATTTTCCGGATAGCAAACTAAAATGAATAATCAACTGGTATATATCACCGTTATATTTGCGATACTGATTACAATAATCATTGTTTATTTTTTTGCTTCCATTATCCGTTACCATCGCCGTTACATGAAATTGCAGCGTGAAAGAATCCTGATTGAAATCACGATCCAGGAAAATGAGCGCAAACGCATTGCCACAGATCTGCATGATAGTCTTGGTCCGCTTTTGTCTGCTGTCAAACTTAATATCAACAGTATCGAGATTCAACCCGAAGATCAGGAAATCCTTGAAAAAGCCTGCCGTTCATTGGATGAAATCATTGGCAGCATGCGCCAGATATCGTATGACCTTTTACCAAATACACTGGAGTTGAAAGGACTTACGGAAGCCGTAAGAGAATTTATCGGCCATGTCGGTTATAAAAAAGGAATCAATATTCAATTATACGTTGTTAAAGATATTTCTGTTCCCAGGGAAAAAGAAATCCATGTTTTCCGGATGTTGCAGGAAATTGTTCATAACGCCATCAAACATGCGGAAGCCAAAAATCTTCAGATCGGTTTGAGTGAGGAAGACAATAGCCTTCTTCTCCTCGCAAAAGATGATGGAAAAGGTTTTGATATTGAGAAAGCAAAAGAAAATTCTCATGGGCTGGGATTAAAAAGCCTGGAAAGCCGCTGCGAAATTCTGAACGGAATTCTCTCCATAGAATCCAAGCCTGGATTCGGCACGAATTATTTTGTAAAAATACCGATGGTTTAATTTAATTTTGAAAGCTGCCTCATCGCGCTCGGATATTGATCGATGAGCGTTGGTCGATGACAGTTGGCCGGTTATAAAACGAACCCTTTTTTTATTGCCCGCCATCAGTCATTCCCTAATTATGACTTTGAAAAGAATTTCAAGTGAACCACCAAATCAGTCTTGTCATTGCCGATGATCATGAAATTTTTCGCGATGGTCTGGCTCTTATGCTTTCTAAACAGCAAAACATTTCCCTCGTAGGGCAGGCTGAAAATGGAAAAGAATTAATTGAACTGGTAAAGGAGTCGAGACCTGATATTGTCATCACCGATATCAAAATGCCTCATCTCGACGGAATCAAAGCCACGCGATTATTGCTCGAAAAAAATCCTGATCTGAAGATTATTGCATTGTCGATGTTCGACGAAGAAAACCTGATTGTTGAAATGCTTGAAGCCGGAGCCAGAGGCTACCTGCTTAAGAATGCGGATAAAAAAGAAATTCTTGAAGCGATCAATAGCGTTTATGAAGACAATATTTTTTATTGCCGGCATACATCCGCTAAACTGGCTTCAATGATTGTCAAAAGCAGATTCGATCCTCATAAAAAAAAGCAGCAAATCGTTTTCAGCGATCGCGAAAAAGAAATCATCAAACTCATCTGCAAACAATTTACAGCGCAACAAATCGGTAATAATCTTTTTTTGAGTAAAAGAACAGTAGAGGGTTACCGGACTAAAATCATGGAAAAAATGGATGTAAAAAATACAGCAGGAGTTGTGATATTTGCTTTAAAAAATAATTTGGTAAAAGAAGAAGAGATTGTGTGAAGACAGTCCGAAACTCAGTATAGTCTGAAAGTCCGGAGACTTTTCTTTCGGACTTTTCCGACTTTCGGACTCTCCGGACTTTTACTCTATTTTTGTTCATCAATCCCAAAGGCTTGAGTAGTATTAAAAAATTAGCTGGTCAAACAATATGGTACGGAGGAAGCTCCATTTTTGCAAGATTCCTGAGTTATTTGTTGACGCCCTATCTTACCCATCAGCTCACCAAGGAAAGTTATGGAGAGATGAGTCTGGTTTATGCTGCAATTCCTTTTCTGAATACATTGTATACATACGGACTTGAAACAGCTTTTTTCCGTTACCTGCAGAAGGAAGAATACAAGAAAGACGTTTACAATACCACTTTTGCTTCGATTATAACAAGCACTTCCATTCTTACTATCCTCCTCATTGTATTTCGACAACCTTTTGCAAATCTGATCCGCATTCCCGAGCATCCGGACTATATTGTTTTCAGTGCTTTTATTATTTGTTTCGATACGTTAGTTGCTTTGCCTTTTGCCAAATTGCGCAGTGAGGAACGTCCCAGAAAATTTGCATTCATCCGCATTGCTACTATCCTGCTCAATATTGGGCTCACCTATTTCTTCCTTTCGGTATGCCCAAAGCTTCAGGCACAAAATCCAAACAGTATCTGGCTCCTGATTTATAATAAAGATTTTGGAGTGGGTTATATATTGATTGCAAACATCGCTTCCTCCATGCTGCCATTATTATTATTATGGAAAGAACTGAAACAGTTCAAATGGGAATTCAACATGCAATTGTGGAAGGAAATTATGATCTACTCTCTTCCATTAACAATTGCGGGATTTGCAGGAATGATCAACGAGGTTTTTGACCGTATTATGCTGGGCTGGTGGGCGCCAGTGAGCAGTATTGCAGACGCCAGAAGTGAAGTAGGTATTTACAGTGCATGTTATAAATTATCGATCCTGATCACTCTTTTCATACAGGCATTTCGCATGGGAGCAGAGCCGTTTTTCTTTAAACAATCTACCCGGGAAGATGCGCCTAAAACTTATGCCCGTGTAATGAAATTTTTTGTACTTACGATTACATTGATGTTTTTAGTAGTGGCATTATACCTGGATATCTGGAAATATTTTATTCAGAATAAAAAAATGTGGGAGGGGTTGAAAGTAGTTCCCATTCTGCTTTTTGCCAATATGTTCCTTGGAATATATATCAATCTTTCCATCTGGTATAAGCTCTCAAACCGAACAACTGCCGGCGCATATATCACACTGGTAGGTGCCGCCATCACGCTTCTAGTAAATTATATTTTTATACCTCATTATAGCTATATGGCCTGTGCATGGGCTACTTTTTTATGTTATGGCAGCATGATGGTTATTTCATATATATGGGGACAAAAAAAATATCCGATTCCATATGCATGGAAAAAACTGATAGCATATATGATCATTGTAGCAGCCATGTATTTCATTCATCATTTCCTCACCGGTATATGGAAGAACAGGTGGTTCAATCTGGGATTAGCCAGTATTTTTCTATTCCTGTATTCAATATTTGTAATCCTGGTTGAGAAAAAAGAATTCCAGAAAGTGCTCGATGGCTGGGGCATCAGATGGTTGAACAGCCGGAGGAAAATGGTTTGATTGTTGGATGGTTGGATTGTTTAAGGTGAGTAAAAACAATTATCTTCTAAAGTCTAATCCGGCAAAGTATTTCAATAAACTATCAAACTATTCAGCAATCCAGCAATCCAACAATCATCCCCCTATATCAAAAAAGGATTATTCTTTTTTTCAAAACCGATCGTCGTCGGTTCCCCATGACCGGGATAAACAATCACATCATCAGGCAACACAAATAGTTTTTTTCTGATACTATTAATCAGCGTATCGAAATCGCCTCCGGGCAAATCAGTTCTTCCGATACTCATCCTGAATAGAACGTCGCCTCCTATCAGAAATTTTTGGCTGGAACAATAAAAGCAAATGCTTCCGGGGGAATGTCCCGGAGTAAAGAGAACCTCTAATTCATCCTCTCCCATCTCAATCATATCTCCTTCCTGAAGGAAAATCAGGTCTCCCCTGTAATTTTCAAAAGGCATATTCCAATTCAGTCCGGCTATTGCGGCATTATCCAAAATTATTTTTTCATTTTCATGCAAGTGAAGGGTCAGGTTGTATTCATCATGAATAAATTTATTGCCAAATACATGATCCAGGTGGCAATGGGTATTTAACAATAATTTAGGCGTCAATCCATTCTCACTGATGAATTCCTGGAGTGCTCTTCTTTCATTCCCGAAATAACAGCCCGGGTCAATGATGCAACAGGCATCTTTTTCATCAAATAACACGTATGTATTTTCTTGTACAGGGTTGAATGTAAACTGTTTTACCGAAAGCATACAATAACATTTTCGTTTCAAAATGAATTTCACTGATTATATGGATTGTTATAACTTTAAAATTTCAAAGAATTGTATGCAAGATCAGAATAAGTTGAAGTTCAGGGAATTTTTTTTGATTTTTGTTGGTTTGTTTTTCTTCCTTTTTCAAAGTCAGGCCCAGGTTAATACGGTGGAATTTGGTCAGAATCGCTTACAATTCAAAAAGTTCAAGTGGAAATATTATCAGACTCCAAATTTCAATACTTATTTCAGCCAGAACGGCGATCCGATCGCAAAATATGTAGCTCAGTTAGCAGAAAAAGAACTGGCAGGCATCGAACAATTCGTGGAATATGGATTGCAACGCCGGGCAAATATTGTTGTGTATAATAGCTTCAATGAAATGGAACAGTCCAATATCGGCCTGAATCTGGACTGGCAAACAACTGGTGGTATTACCAAACTTGTAAATAATAAAATGATTGTCTACTATACAGACGATCATAACAAACTCCGAATACAAATAAGGCAGGGTATTGCACGCGTTCTGGTAGAAAATATCCTGTTTGGCGATGATCTTGGAGAATTTGCTGCCAATCAAACCTTATTAGACCTACCCCAATGGTTAACCGACGGATATATTGAATACGTTGCTGAAAACTGGAATACAGAATTGGATGACCAGTTGAAATCGGCAATCCTCTCAGGAAGGTATAAGAATTTTTATGATATGGCTTTTGAAAAACCTAACCTTTCCGGTCATGCGTTTTGGTTTTATTTCGCCAATAAATACAAGAAAGAAAATGTAACTTATTTTTTATATCTCGCCAGGGTTTACCGGAACCTGAACAATGCCTCACAAAGAATTTGTAAAAAGAAATTCAAGGAAGTGTTGAACGATTTCATGCAGGAAGAAGAAGAAAAATATTCAAAAGATATCCGCGGTCGTAGAAATTTCCCGAAAGGAATTGTTTCCGTTGTTGAAGAGGTGAATGACAGAAAGGATTTTTTTCATTTTTCTCCCAGTCCTCAGGCCAGAAGCCAGACCTATGCGGTTGTTGAATGGAGACGCGGACAATATTGTGTCGTTCTCCACGAAAATTTTGTAAATACCAAAGTGCTTTTAAAAAGCGGCGTGCGCACCAATGAGAAAATGGTTGATCCGCATTATCCATTACTTGCATGGGATGGCAAGGGAACCCGGCTGGCAGTTTTATATTGGAAAGAAGGAAAAATAAGATTATTTGTATATGATATTGTCTCAAAATACAAGCGTGTGGTTCAGGACCTCGATATGTTTGACCAGGTACAGGATATGAAATACATGCTGGACAATAATACGCTTTTGTTCAGTGCGGTCAAGAAGGGGCAATCAGATATTTTCGTTTACAAAATTGATCAGCAAAGTATCGATCAGATCACCAATGATATTTATGATGACCTCGATGCGACATTCATTACATTTCCAAGTAAAACAGGAATTATATATTCTTCGAACAGACCTTCCGGTCATGCTGTAACCGGCGATACTGTTCTGCCATCCAATAATCGCTATAATATATTTCTTGTTGACAACTGGAACAGAAGTGAATTCAAACAAATTTCACAACTGACGCATTTGAAATATGGGAACGCCCGTTATCCTACACAATACAATAATTTTCATTTTACTTTTATCAGCGATGAAAACGGTATCAATAACCGCTATGCAGGGTTTTTTACAACTCAAAAAGCAGGGATCGACACCGTTTACCAGATCGGAGATGAAATATTGCATAACCCAGATCCAAAAGAACTCGATTCAATATTAACTGCACAAAAGAAAACAGAGCCCGATTCTATTTACACATTTGCAATTACCAATGATTCGGCTTATGTATTTGCACTTACGAATTATCAAAGCGGTCTTACCGAAACAAAAATTGCTGGTGATAACGGGCAGGTAAGTGAAGTGAGACAGGAAGGAGACCTGAAATTCCTCTACAAATTAAAAGTAGATGAATCCGCATTAAAGAAAAGAAATATTAATCCCCGTTTAACCGACTATCGAAAACAAACAATCACTGCCGCGCAGTTGATCAGCGGTCAGGCGCTTCGATTCCAGCAAAAAACAGCTCCGGATACATCAAAAAAACAACAGAATTTTTTTGAAAGCGAGTTCGATAAGGATAAAAAGGATTCAGTTGCTGCAAAACCGGTTATTGAAGAAACTCCCATGGAAATACCAATAATAAGAAAGGCTAAACTATTTGATTATCGGCTGAAATTTTCTGCTGATAATTTCACTGCCGGTTTTAATAATGATGTATTGGTGACAAAGTATCAGCCATATACAGGTTCACTTCCAATTCAACCGGGAGGCGGGCAGGCATTCAATGCAATGTTCAAAGCTTCTGTTTTTGATCTGTTCGAAGACGTGAGATTTACCGGCGCCCTGCGTTTGCCATTGTTTGGCGGAAGCAGCACCAATGCAATCGGCGTGAGTAATACGGGAGTAAGCGCAGCCGCTTTTGAGCCCAGCAATTCTTCTTTTTTTGATGGAAGCGGACAATGGTATGCGCGACTGGATTATTTGAAAAAAAGAGTTGACTATTCAATCCTTTATTATCGGGAAACCGATGTCGGCACTGTGCCTGTAGAAGGAGGCGGTATCTCAACCGAATTTAATGCCAAGTCTTTTACGAATTTATACCAGGGTATCATCAAATATCCTTTCGATAAAGTAAGAAGTTTACGATTCTCGTTTGGAGTCAGGACAGACAAACTGGTGTTAAGACCCGGAGATGATCCCAGTCTCGATACTTTTGCACTGAAAGCTCCTGATCAGAACAAAACGACTTTTGCTCTCACTCATCTCGAATACGTATTCGACAATACCATTTTAAAAACCACTAATATCTGGAATGGCTTGAGATATAAAGCATATATCGATTTCAATATGCAGATCAATCAGCCTCAGGCCGGTGAAGGAAGAAAAATGTTCAATTTCGGATTTGATGCGAGGAATTATTATCCGATCTATCGCAATTTCATCTGGGCACTCCGTGTTGCTGGTGATTTTTCCTGGGGCAATCAAAAAATTATTTATTATCTCGGAGGAACAGACGGATGGTTGTTTCCAAAAGCAAATCAAACACCATCACCTGCTCCCGATCAGTCATATGCTTATCAATCACTGGAGCTTAATCTTCGTGGATTTAACCAGAATGTCGCCAATGGCAATAATGCTGTTGTTATTAATAGCGAATTCAGGTTGCCGATCTTTACAACTCTTTTTAATAAACCTATCAACAATGCCTTCCTGCGCAATTTTGAAATACTTCAATTCTTTGATTTCGGAACTGCATGGAATGGCGCTTATGATAAAATTGAAAGACCTACCGTCCATTATACCGACCCCTATGGTAGTCCAAATGTGGAAGTCCTTATAAAAGCCGGAGGCATCGGTCCGTTTGCAGGCGGTTATGGTTTTGGAATACGAAGTACAATTCTGGGTTATTTCCTCCGTCTCGATCCGGCATGGCAAATGATTGGATTCTTTAAAGGCAAACCTATCTGGCATTTCTCAATGGGAGTCGATTTCTAATTAGTGAAAGGTCAAACGTGCGTCATGATTCATAAATAATAAACGGGGCTGTATAGCCCCGTCTTCTACTACACATCAACACTGGTTCCAGAAGAGACAAAAATTCAAAAACATTCCTGGTTAAATCGTTTTCAAAAAGAGCTAAATAGTTTCCGGAATAGTTTTATCATCTAATTTCCAGGCAAAGGCCACGCGCATTTGTTCTGTTTTCTTTACCTGCCGGTCAAAGTCCAGAAACACAAGAGAGGTTTCAAGAAAAAAACGAATGAAATTATATCCGCCTGCTTTGAAAACTTTGTGGTGATGAATCCATACAATTAAAATAGTGCCGGTCATTAAAAGACCATGGAAGAATCTGCTCAAACCCCTTCTGAATTTTCCTTTTTGCTGATAGAATATATTCAAAGTGCAGGCTTGAAAACTGATATGCTGATCTTCATCCTTCAAAATCTGATCACATAACTGTTTAAGTAAGACTGATGAGGTCGAATCTTTTAATGCTTTATAATATATTTTGGCAATAATTTCTGCAGTCACCAATACAGTAATCGTATTTTCCAGGTTTGTCAGTTTTCTGAGCCATCTGAAAATATCATCCACCCAATGTCCGCGGATCCTGGGTATTCCTTCCTGATCCATAAATTTGCCCAATACCCGTGCATGCGTTTGTTCTTCCAGAATAAACAAACGCATGGTTTCGAGATAATATGGATCAGGAAATGTTTTAGCAAAAGAAAACAAGTGTTTGCCTTCCGATTGTTCTCCTTTTTGAAATTGCTGAATAGAATCTGTAATCAATTCTATTTCCTTCTGTGATAAATGGCGTTGAACATTCCAATCGATATCTTCGAAATGAGAGCTGTTATCCGTAAAATATTTTTTCCAATATAGAAAGCTCATAAGTCTATTTTTTTATAAAGAATAATTGCCATTAAATGGCCTTACTAATTTTTTTTATGGTCAGGTACATCAATGTCATCAATATTGAATAACAAAAAACCATTGCCCAGGTCTCTTTGTAAATGAATGGATGCATTAATAAATGTGCGATATCGTCAAATAACTGGAAGGGATCACTCACCACATCCCAACTGTTAAAACGCAGGTAACGGCCGATATAGATTCCAAGAGCATTCAGCCACATGACCGGATATAAAAAAAGAAATTCATTTAAGCCCGGAAATATCTTTCCTATTATTTTCTCCATGTGCCTGACCGACAGGATTCCAATCATCAATCCATTCCATGCAAAAGAGAGTATGAGTGCAAGATCATACCATTGAGGGGCGATATAATCATTTCTCTGATCGCCAAGATGAAATAAATCGGTCAGAATGTAAAATGAATTGGGAATACAAATCAGCCATAACAGGAAGAAAAGTATAAACCATTTTTTTTCTTTGATCCATCCGGGCCGGGTTGATATTATCTTAGTAATGAAATAAGGTATATAAGCAAGAAATAAATTCCAGACCAGCGACAAAAAAGTTATCCTTCCTGTGTAGATGATTCTGGCCAATACAAGCAGGCAACTAAAAAATACAGAAAAGCTGAGCCAGCGATTGATTTCTAATACTGGTGAAAAAATTCTGTTTTTGTATAACTGTAAACTGGTTTTTCTGCTCATAAAATTTTAGGAATAAAGATGAATAATCCGACAATGAGTGCTGTAATTGATGCAATCAACACAGCGCCTGCAGCTGTGTCCTTGATAAATTTTATTTCCGGATGTTCATCTATTGAAATAAAATCCAATGTTTTTTCCAGGCAGGTATTGAATAGTTCAGCAATCCAGACAATCCCAATGACAAATGTCAAAGCAATTGCTTCGCTTATTGATACTCTGAAAAAAATAGCCGCCATAATTGCTAAAATAGTTGCGGCGAGATGAATAGCTGCATTTCTTTCGCTGGCAATGAAATACCCGATACCTGAAAAAGCGTGATAAAAACTTTTTGACTGATTTTTAATTGTTAATCTCTGCGTGTTTGTCATTTTCTGAATTTTTTATTTGTAGGTTTCCTAAAAGTTTGTTTAATATCTGTAATGTTCAATGATGAGATAAGTCAGGACCATGATTAAAAATAATATGCTTTGCAAAACGACTGCTGCATTTAAAAAAAAGCGTCTGTAAAAAATAATGAGTTTGATCTTGTCAGAGTGCCTTACAAGCCTGAATTGAAATATGGCTAATACATTCAGGAGAATTGCGAGAAGGGGACCATATAATATCCATGCACTCTTTTGAAACGAAATGATTTCGGATGATGCTTCCAAAAATGAAGGAGCTATTGAATAATACATTCCCCTGTATCCAAAAAAGATGCGCGCTGCCAGACTAAACAAAAAGAAACTGGCTGGAAGAAGAAGAGCCAATCCAATAACACTCATTGTCAAAGGTTTTATCCAAATCGATTTCATATTTCGGTTTTATAATTATAAGTTTTGAGGATTACTATTAAATTTCAGTAAGCCTGTTATCGTAATAATTCCCATGATCATCAACCAGCATGTAAATACTTCGATCAGCAGATTGTGTTCCCTGATTTCTACTTCTCTCAATGAACGTCCTACAACAATATATCCTGCCGCAGCCTGATCCACGGGAAGTATAACAGTAGCCATTCTTACTCCCGATCTTGGCTGCCAGGTAACCAGGTACTGACCATTAGATTTTGCATAATCAAAAACGCCGGCTGGTAATTGAGGAAGTCTTCCGTCCAAAAATCCTGAGGATTGAATAACACGTCCCTCTGCGTTATACAATGCTGCAAATGCTCGGAGACTATGTCCGAGGTTGATACTGTCTGAAAAGTATTGCTGTACAGAAAGTCCCCTCGCAATACGTTCATGCATATCCCCGGCAATTTCCAGTTGAGGATCATTTGCACCGGAACGATAGGCCTGCTGCACCGTTACATAAATGAGCCCGACCAAAATGGTGGCAACTGCCGCAGCGCCAAGATGACTGGAAAAAAATAATATCTGTTTCATGTTTCAATATTTTAAAAGCACTTTGCAATTCAAAGTATTGGGTTAAAAAAATTTATTTCATATTTTTTATCATATTTTCAAGGGCATGAATATGTTCTTCGAAAGCCTTTGCTCCTGCTTTTGTAATCGAATAAGTTGTATTCGTTTTTCTTCCGATGAATCCTTTATGTACTTTGATATATCCATTTTCTTCCAGGTTTGTGAGATGAGATGCAAGGTTCCCATCTGTTAATTCCAATAATTGTTTCAGATCATTAAAATTCACTTCATCATTGACTGACAGGACGCTCATAACTCCCATCCGGATGCGGCTATCAAAAATTTTATTCAGATTTCCAATCGGATTCTTCATGTTTCTTTGAAGTTATCATCTACTTTTTATTATTATTCAGTCTTTTTATCATATTTCCACCACATGATCAACCCATAAATAATATGCAGCAGCCCAAAACCGATCGCCCAGAAATACAGACTGTATTCAGCAAAATACAGGTTGATAATTCCCAATATAATTTCCAATAGTCCCAGGTACCTGATATCGGTTAAAGTATACTTGCTTGCATTCACCAGGGCGAGTCCATAAAAAACCAGGCAGGAAGGAGCAACAAATTGCCAGGCATTATGGTACAACATTCCTATCACAAACAGGCCGCCTGTTCCCAGCGGTATCAGAAGGTTGATCAATAATTTTTTTGAGGTATGATCCCAAATAGGGAGGTTGTTTTTCTTCGCCTTGTTCCAGGTAAAATAAAATGAAAATGCCAGTGCAGCAATCAACACCGCCAATGCTAAGAGGATCAACTTGTTTTTCAGATCATGCGAGCTTTCTGCGAGACGAAGGCCAGCCCTATTATTGTGATTATAAGATTCAATCCAATCATGTGCAATATAGCCGCCGACGACCGCACAAATACCTGCACTCAGACCACTTAAGCCGCTTAAAGAAATAAAGCGGGAAGATCTTTCCATGATCTTTTTGATATCCCGAAGAGTGTCTAAAGAGGAAGATGGACTATCCATAAAAGCACTTTGAAATTCAAAGTAAATACTAAAATAACCAATCTCCAAATTTTTCGGAATTAAATAATAATTAAGAAATACCAAAGCTGGCCCTTTTCACACCTGCTTAACATTTTAAGCAACCGAATGCCGTTCTATACAGTATTTTTGAAGTGTATGCACTTACCGAAATATTGTCCTCTGAGATCATGGTGGATAGTGCTTCTTTTTCTTACATTTTATACCGGCCATGCTCAGACAAAAATCCTTAAGGGCATTATAAAGGATTCGCATAGCGGCGAGCGTATTCCCTTTGCGTCTATGCGCTTTAAGAAATCAGGTTCAGGCAGACTGAGTGATTCAGCCGGGGGATTTCTGTTCAGGTTGAATAATTCCTGGCCGACAGATACTTTACAAATCACTTATGTCGGTTTCCAGGATTATAATATCATTTTTACTGATTCATTGCTTCAGAAAGTCAGAAATGATACTTTATTCTTATCCGTCATGATGGAAAGAGGGAAATATGTCAATGATGTAGTCGTCAAAGCAAAAGTAGACCGGGGTCTTTTGCTCTGGAGAAAAATAGTCAGGAGAAAACCATTTAATGATAGGTATCGCTTCGAAAACTTCTCGTATGAATTATATAACAAACTCGAACTGGACCTGAACCGTGTCAGCAAGGAACGAATTGAAAAAATAAAATTACTCAGGCCTTTCGATTTTATATTAGACAATGTCGATACCGCAGAGAGCCATCCATTTTTACCCGTATTCCTGACTGAAACCATTTCTGATTACTATTATCAGCGTTCGCCCGTAAAAAGAAGAGAAGTAATCAAGGGAAGTAAAACAATCGGGGTCGATAACGAAAGTGTAAGCAAGATGTTGGGAGGGATGGACCAGAACGTTGATTTTTACAAAAATTTTATTCCTGTTTTCGACAAAAGATTTATAAGTCCCCTGAGCAATAATGGAGATGGTTATTACCGCTACAAAATAGTCGATACACAATATGTCAATTCGAGGAGATTATTCCATTTGATTTTTACACCCAAAAGAAAAGGAGAAAATACATTTGAAGGAGATTGCTGGGTACATGATACCAGTTTTGCCATTCAGAAAATGAACCTGAGATTGGATTCCACGGCCAACCTCAATTTTGTCGACCAGTTAAGTCTTATACAGGAATTTCAAATGATCAATGACTCGACCTGGTTCCTTATCAAGGATAAATTTGTAATCAACGTCTCTCCACTCAAAAACAGGATGGGGTTTATTGGCCGAAAAACAACGACCTATAAAGATATCGTCGTCAATGATTCGTCGGTAACAAAAGAATTAAGCAAGAATAAAAATATCGAAGAAGTATTGTTTACTCCGGGTGCCAGGGAACAACCTGATTCATTCTGGATAAATTCAAGGCATGAGGAATTGACAAAAAACGAAAAAGCGGTTTACCAAATGATCGACACCCTGATGAAAATGCCCTTGTTCCATACCTATACCAACATTATTAATTTCATTGCCACCGGTTATATGGATATCGGGAAATTCCAGATCGGTCCCTGGTATAACTGGATTTATGCTAATGAACTGCAGGGATTCAGGCTACGGTTCGATTTGGGGACCAACAGGTATTTCAGCAAGAAAATCATTCTGCACGGTTATCTCGCTTATGGTTTCGGAGATCATGTGCTAAGGGGTGAGGGAGATGTGCTGTATCTGCTTAAACGGGAACCACGGTTATCAGTATACGCAATGTACCGTAACGATCTAGATTATGGACAGCAGTATTATGATGAAATCACTTCCGATAATATATTTTCGCTGGCCGTCAGAAAACCAGGTGTACCGATTAAATTCCTCAACCTTGAAGAACAAAAACTGGAGATATTCAAAGAATGGCATTCCGGTTTTTCAGTTACACTCACAGGTGATCGTAAAATTTATGATCCTCTTCTGAATCTTCCTCCGAAAGAAATCTATCTGGGCACTACGGGTCAGCCGCTCAATACGTTTGAAGTAGCTGTTAATTTGCGATTCGCTTACCTGGAGAAATTTTTTGAAAATACATTCTACAGAACCAGCCTCGGAAGTGATTATCCCATTATCGATGTCAAATACACTCGGGGAATTCCCGGAGTTCTGAACAGCAGTTATGACTACAGCAAAATTTTTGTTGGTATATCTGACTATATGAAAATTCCTCCTTTCGGAAGCATCTATTACAATGTTTTTGGGGGCAAGACTTTTGGAACACTTCCTTTTCCCATGCTGAATGTCGTGCCTGGTAATGAAACCTATTATTACAATCAATATGCATTCAGCCTGATGAATAAATACCAGTACCTGCTTGACCGCTATTATGGAATTAATTTTGAACACAACCTCGGTAATGGTTTATTCCGCTTCATTCCTTTTACACGAAAACTTAAATTCAGGCAATTCTGGACGGTGAAAACAATATGGGGAAACCTGAGTGATGCTAATAAGCTATATAATTACTCTTCGGCATATCAATTCGAATCCTTGAATGGCAAAGCTTATATGGAACTGGGTACCGGTTTTGATAATATTTTTAAAGTGCTGCGAGTCGACTTTATATGGAGATTATTACCTCAACCCTTACCATCAAGTGCACAGCAACGCTTTGGCATATTCGGAAGTTTTCGTCTTGCGTTCTAAATTATTATTGACAATGCTGGTGGTCATACAATTTATTTGCTCATAAGTTTCACAGATTTGCACAGATTTTTTCATGAGTTTATATGTACATCTATTCAATCCGTAAGAAAAGTAAACTTATCTAAACGCTGATGAATAATCCAGATCAGCGGAAATTTCCCTAATTTGAATTCTCTTTTCACCAAGAATTGATTGCATGCCTGATTCTTATATCCTGGCCCTTGACCAGGGCACTACCAGTTCCAGAGCCATTGTTTTTGATCATTCGGGTAATATTGTTAGCCTGGCTCAAAAAGAATTCAAACAATTTTATCCCCAGCCCGGTTGGGTTGAACATGATGCAGAGGAAATTTGGTCAACGCAATATGGTGTGATGGCTGAGGCCCTGGCAAAAAAAAATATCACTGCTCAGCAAATTGCTGCAATTGGTATCACGAACCAGCGGGAGACAACCATTGTGTGGGAAAGGAAAACAGGCAAACCACTGCATCATGCAATCGTGTGGCAGGACCGGAGAACCGCTGCCTATTGCGATGAATTAAAAGCTAAAAATCTTTCTGACAAAATCCAGCAAAAAACAGGATTGATTATCGACGCTTATTTTTCCGCGACCAAACTGAGATGGATACTCGAAAATGTTCCGGGCGCCAGAACAAAAGCAGAAGCAGGAGAGCTTGCTTTTGGTACAATCGATACCTGGCTGATCTGGAATTTATCGGGAGGACAATTGCATATCACAGATGTTTCCAATGCGTCCCGGACTATGTTATTGAATATTCATGACTGTAGTTGGGATGATGAATTGCTCAAAATTTTTGGCATCCCTAAAAGCATTTTGCCGGAAGTGAGAGCCTCCAGTGAAGTATACGGGAAGACTTCACCAATTGTTGGGCCTACATCCGGCGTTCCGATTGCGGGTATCGCCGGTGATCAGCAGGCTGCATTGTTTGGTCAATTATGCGTTCAACCGGGGATGGTAAAGAATACCTATGGAACCGGTTGCTTCATGCTGATGAATACGGGCTCGGAAGCTTTTACATCTAAAAATAATTTATTAACGACCATCGCTTGGAAAATTAATAACAGGGTCGAATATGCGCTGGAAGGAAGTATTTTCATAGCCGGCGCTGTTGTGCAATGGTTGCGGGATGGCTTGCAGATAATCAGGGCTTCCAACGAGATTGAATCATTAGCTTCGGGTAAAGAAGAAACCGAAGGAGTATATATCGTTCCTGCTTTCGCCGGAATCGGCGCTCCTTACTGGAACCAATATGCGAGAGGAAGTGTGTTTGGGATGACGAGAGGCACTACTAAAGCACATCTCGCAAGAGCTGCACTGGAAAGCATTGCCTACCAGACACACGATGTGCTGAGAGCTATGGAAGCGGATTCAGCTATTCATATCACAGAACTGAGAGTGGATGGGGGAGCTACTTCCAACAACCTCCTCATGCAATTTCAATCAGATATCCTGCAGGTGGCTGTCGTAAGACCAAAAATTTATGAGACCACAGCATTGGGGGCAGCTTATCTCGCCGGACTGGCTGTAGGGTATTGGAAGGGCGTCGATGAGATACAGGAACAATGGCAGGTTGACAGAAAGTTTGTACCGTCAATGAATAACCGAAAAATGAATGATTTACTGAGAGGATGGCGAAGAGCCGTAAAAGCAACCATTGCCTGGGCGGATAACAGGGAATAATATTCAGTTTACAGTTCCAAAAACTAACTCAAGACTATAACTCGAAACTGAAAAATTCTTATCATTAAAACCAAATCTATGACTCCTTTTACCGGCGAACTAATCGGAACGGCTCTTCTTATCACTTTAGGCGATGGTGTAGTGGCGAATGTCGTACTCAGTAAAACCAAAGGCAATAATAGTGGTTGGATTGTCATAACATTTGGTTGGGCCATGGCTGTATACACAGGCGTATTTGTATCGGCACCCTATAGTTCTGCGCATTTGAATCCTGCAGTCACAATCGGTCTTGCTGTTGCAGGTAAATTCGAATGGTCACTTGTTCCTTCTTATATCATCGGACAAATGATCGGCGCGATGGCGGGCGCCTTATTGGTATGGATCGCATATCGTTCTCATTTTAATGAAACATCAAGCGGAGATGCGAAGTTGGCTGTATTTTGTACCGGGCCTGCGATTAGAAGTTCATTTAACAATCTGATTACTGAAATTATCGGAACATTTGTTTTGGTGTTTGGAGCATTGTATATTATCGGACCTTCTCTTACCATTAACGACAAAGAAGCAATAATCGGTCTTGGATCTGTCGGCGCATTACCGGTCGCATTTCTTGTACTTGCTATTGGATTATCATTAGGAGGTCCGACAGGCTATGCAATTAATCCTGCAAGAGATCTTGGGCCACGCATTGTCCATTTTATTCTTCCCATTCCGCAAAAAAGAGACAGCGATTGGAGCTACTCATGGATACCCGTAATCGGGCCAATCCTTGGAGCCGTTCTAGCGGCGTTGCTATTTAAAATTCTGTAACAGATCCTGAGTCGGCAAACGTGAAACCTGAAATAATAAATTGTTTACTATTTAGGTTATCGTTTAACATTCATATTTGATGTCTTGGATTTCACTTTTCACGTTTGCCTGCTCACAATTCACTGATCGCCTGTAAAATAATTTCACATGCTTTTCGGATATCTTTTTCTTCGATCGACAGAGGGGGTGCGATTCTCATGCACTGTGAAGCAAATAAGAACCAATCTACCAAAACTCCTTTGGCAATACATGCATCAATGATCTTTTTATTCAATTCAAAATTTTCAAATTCAACCGCCATCAGCAATCCTGCAGTGCGTACTGCTTTTATTTTTGGATGAACTAAAAAATCCTTAAATATTTTTTCTTTATGATGAACCTGTTCTATCCATTTCTCATTCAGCAGCACATCCAGAGACGCAAAACCTGCAGCACATGAAACAGGATGTCCGCCGAAAGTAGTGATATGTCCTAAAATGGGTTGATGAGTAAATGCCGACATTATTTTATTATCAGCAATGAATGCGCCCAGTGGCATTCCGCCCCCCAGCGCCTTTCCAAGCAGAAGAATATCCGGCACTATTGCTGCCTGTTCAAAATTCCACAAAGTTCCCGTTCTTCCAAAACCTGTTTGTATCTCATCCAATATCAACAAGGTTCCTGTAGCATCACATTTCTTTCGTAAGGCCATCAGCCATTCTTTCGCAGATGTGTATACGCCTCTTTCTGCCTGAATGGTTTCAGCAATGACGCAGGCCGTTTTTTCGGTAATACTTTCTAAAGATTCCAATGAATTATGATCAAGATGCAGTATGCCCGGCAACAAAGGGCGAAATGCATTCCGCCAATATTCATCTCCCATAATACTAAGTGCGCCCTGTGTGGAACCGTGATAAGATTGTTTGAATGCAATCATTTCTGTTCTTCCGGTTACCCTTTTTGCTAATTTCATGGCACCTTCGGTAGCTTCAGTTCCCGAATTAGTAAAATAAACTGTATCCAGAGAATTGGGAAGATGTTTTGCCAGAAGCGTTGCATATTGCACCTGGGGCGATTGAATAAATTCACCATATACCAATACATGCAGGTATTGGTCAGCCTGATTTTTGATAGCTTCAACGACTTTCGGATGACGATGACCCGTATTACACACACTGATCCCTCCAATCAGGTCCATATATTTTTTTCCCTCCGTATCGTGAAGAAAAATGCCTTCTGCCTTTACAATTTCCAAACCAAGCGGAGCAGCAGATGTCTGAGCAAGATGACGAAAAAATAATTCCCGATGATTCATTTTTTATGAAGCCAGAAAGTCGGTAAGCCCGGGAGTCAGAGAAACTGTATACAATCAGAAAATTCTTTCGGACTTGAGGCCCCGGCTTTTCCACTTTACCGACTTTCGTATTGGTTTATTAAATTTGTATCAATACGAAGGTAGATACTCACCATTTTATAATCCATAAATATATTTTATGCCTGTTATTCTTCCTGTTGAAGATAAATTCCCGAAAATGGGAAGAGATTGTTTTGTTGCTCCGAACGCAACCATTGTGGGTGATGTAGTGATGGGAGATGAGTGCAGTGTCTGGTTCAATGCGGTTGTACGGGGTGATGTCAATAGCATTCGGATCGGAAATAAAGTCAATATACAGGACGGTGTTATCATACATGGAACTTTCCAGAAAGCAAAAACCACTATTGGCAATAATGTTTCGATTGGTCACAATGCTATTGTGCATGGATGCACGATTCATGATAGTGTGTTGATTGGAATGGGAGCCATTGTGATGGATGATACTGAAATTGGAAGCAATTCGATTATCGCAGCAGGCGCTGTTGTTCTCGAAGGAACCAAAATAGAATCGGGAGTTATTTATGGGGGAGTTCCTGCCAGGAAAATCAAGGATATACCGCAGGAATTAATCTGTGGTCAGATCGAAAGGATTGCCAACAACTACGTCCATTATGCGGAATGGTTCAAAGACAGCACGACCGCCTAAAACCTAAAACAGATAGAATGTCTTGTGTATCAGGCATATTGAATGTTGCCAATCCGCTCCCGGCAGGTTTCCAAAAATCGTCTTTTTCGGGCGTTTCATCGATATTTAGCCACCCTCAGTTGCAAATCCTGAAAAATATTTGTAGGTTTAAATCGTTTAATCAATATCCGATGAAACAAGGTAAAACCATATTGTTTTTCTTCCTGATCGTGATGATTTGTTTCGGTGTTGTTTCCTGTAGTGTTTTTGCGCCAAAATATGGATGCCCCAGCAACGGTAAAAATGTGGGAGCTGAAAGGATATTGAGTGGCGAAAAAGTGCCAAAAGCACCTAAGTTCAAGGCATAGTAAGTATTCTGTATTCTATTATAAACCTAAATCCGTTCACTATGAGCCTTACATTACGCACTGATTTCGGCTGTACAGAGGCCGTTATCGACGACGATTGTGGCCTGAAAAGATTCTACGAAGTGGCCAACATTCTTTCTGACGACCTTGATATCAACTTTACACAAAAGACGGATGATTTTGATTCACTGATGTGGGATTTTATGTTCAAAGGTCATATCCTGACCCTGCATTATAATATCTACACCGGTATTTCGATCTATCCGAGGAAATTCAGGGAAGCGCCCAGGAAAGACAATGACGCAGTAGTGGAAGTAGCAAAATTTCTGGAAAGTAAATTGATGATTAATGCAGCCAGGAAATATATGTCCTAATATATATTTTCCTCAATTGAATCCAGAATATTGCAGTAACTGATGTACCGATCTGCATATATTTCGCCCTCTGAGAGGGCTTTTTTTATGGCGCAACCCGGCTCATTAATATGGAGACAATTATTGAACTGGCAGTCTTGCAGTCTTTCCCTCATTTCGGGGAAATAATGAGATAATTCCTGTTTTGAAATATCTACCAGGCCAAATTCTCGTATGCCCGGTGTATCGATTATTTTTCCTTTATCAGGTTTCATAAGGTCATACATCTCTGCAAATGTAGTCGTATGGATCCCCTTTCCGCTCCATCCGCTGACATCCTGTGTTTTTAACTGAAGTGAAGGAAGAATTGAATTGATGAATGATGATTTACCTACTCCGGAATGGCCACTGATAAGGGTTATTTTATCTTCCAGCAATGATTTTACTTCTTCTACGCCCGTTCCTTCCTTCATACTCATCGGAATGAGTTTATATCCGATACTTTCATACATTTTCTTCCATTCATCCAGTTTATCCAATTCCTTTTTCCGGTATATATCCACTTTGTTCAGCGCGAGAATGGCTGGAACATGATACGCTTCACAGGCAATGAGAAAACGATCGATGAACCCCTGTGAGGTTTTGGGCTCTTTCAACGTAGCGATCAACAATGACTGATCTACATTCGCTGCAATGATATGATGCTGGGTTTTATGTGAAGGAGATTGCCTGTTGATATAATTTTTTCTATTAGAAATGGCAGTGACAAGTGCTGTATTCTCTACCGGATTTTCAATTTCGATCTCCACCTCATCTCCTACCGCTAAAGGATTTGTGGAGGTAATATCATCGATTTTGAAAATCCCTTTCATTCTCGCATTCCATACTTCGTCCTGATCAGTTTTTACAACATACCAGCTGCCTGTTGATTTATATACTCTTGCTTTCAATGAATTTTTTCCTTTGAAATGACGCAAAAATAGAGAAAGTTGGCAGATGAATTTCCGAGTGCCCTCCAACAAAGAAAATATTATTGACTTTCTTCTGTATTATGGAAATTTTCGAAAGATCGTAAACTGTAAAATATATTCAAGAAGAAGTAGTCCTGCGGCTGCGAAAGCAAAAGGAAAAAACTGTTCACTGTATTTTGTAAACGTGGTGATTTCGATTTTTGATTTTTCCAATTGATCGATTTCTTTGTAGATGGCGCTAAGGCTTTCATTGTCTTTTGCCCGGAAATATTTTCCACCGGTTTCATTCGCAATCTGAGTGAGCAATTTTTCATCAATACTCACTTTTTCCCTTTGCATGATGACTCCTCCCGGCGTTTGCACAGGCACGGGCGCAAAACCTTCTGTGCCTACACCAACGGTATATACCCTCACACCTATTGATTTGGCTATTTCTTTGGCTGTATTCGGGTCGATGAGTCCACCATTATTTTCTCCATCTGTCAAAAGAATAATGACCTTACTTTTGGAAGCTGAATAACGCAGCCGCTCCACTCCTGTGGCCAATCCTGAACCAATTGCTGTTCCGTCTTCCAGCAATCCGCTTTGAACATTGAACAACTGATTCTTTAATTCAGTACGGTCTGTTGTCAGAGGACTCATCGTAAAACTTTCTCCGGAGAAAATAACAAGCCCGATTCTGTCAGTTGGACGGCCATCAATAAATTCAGCAGCTACATTTTTCGCTGCTTCCATCCTGTTGGGTGTAAAGTCCTGTGCCAGCATACTGCCGCTGATATCCAAACAGAGTACGATATCAATTCCTTCTCCATTTGTCGATTGTTCCTCATTTTTTAATTGGGGTCTTGCCAGCGCCATAATTAAACAAACCAGTGCAAGAAGCCTGCATATAAATAAAAAATGCCTGAATGTTTTTTTCCATGATCCCGTTTGAGAGAAATTCTGAACAGAAGAAACAATGACTGTTCCGCTTGTCTTCCTGTCTTTTTGGAAATAAAAAAATATCATGACGGGTATCAGCACAAACAACCCGAAAAATATTGGATATGCAAAATCGATATGTCGAAGCCAATCGTAAATCACTTATTTTCTATTTCATTTAAAAGCGTAATGGATGATTCAATCACTTCAAAATTTCGATCGTTGTCCTCTTTGCCTGGTGTATACTTGGCAAATTTTACAAAATCGCTCATGCGTAAGGATTCGGCCAGTTGGGAAAATTGATTTCCGGATATAATTAATTGCCTTAGCAGCAGGATCAGATCCTCATTGGTTTTTTCCAAACTCGCAATTTGTAACTGACGCATAACGAATAACCTCAGGATATCATTCAATTTTGTATAAAACAGTTTTGTATGACCACTTTCCGGGAGCTTTTGTTCCTTTAATTTTTTTAATGATTCCATCGCTTCTTCATATGGCGATTTTTTTGAGAATACAGGTTGTCGATCCGGAACAGACGCCGCTTTTCTTTTTTGTTGCAGATAAATAAAGAGCCCCGCAGAAATCAGAGTTATAAGAACCACGATCCAGATAATAAATTTTACCGCGGGATTCTCAATATCAAGAATATCTTTTATATCATGGTAATCCTGTTTAGGATCGAATTTGGAAAAATCGACCTGGACAGGAATAGAATCTGTAAAATATTTTTTATTATCGATCGTAACTGCCAATGCGGGAATATCATACGTTCCGGAATCAAAACTGGTAATTGTCAAAGTCTGCCTGTAGGCCTTACCGTCCTGTGTTGTTATCGAATCAATTTTATTTTTTCCAATGAATTCAAAATGGGGAATGCTGTCGAGAGAAAACCAATTTGTACTGCTGCCCGGAGGAGAGTTTACCTCAAGGAGTAATTGGATGCGCTCTCCGATTAATATCTGGTTATGGTCTACTGTAGCCCTTACAAGCGGAGTACCCTGAGAAAAAGTGAAAAGCGTTTCCGCCAGAAATAAAATTGTGAAGACAATATGTAAAAACTTTCTTGTCATGTATTATGCCGGCCTGTTTCTTCCTACAAAAAATTTCTGCAATATTTTAACATAATCTTCGTCCGTCCGCATATGTAATAAATCGCAACCAGCTTTCAGGAAAATGGTCTTACAATATTCAGTAAATGAAAAAAAAGATTTTTGATAATTTGTTCTCACCATATAATCATTAGTATCCACCCATTCCATCTTTCCTGTTTCTGCATCTTCTACTTCCAGCAATCCGGCTTCGGGCAATTGCATATCCATTTTATCGTAAACCTTGATTCCGATAACATCGTGTTTTTTACCGGCAACTTTTAAGGCTTCTTCATATTTTTCATCCAAAAAATCACTTAAAATAAATGCGATACTTTTCTGACGCGTGGAGTTATTAAAAAAACGGATGGCTTCGCTAATACTGGTTTTTTTTCTGTGTGGCTCGGCTGTTAAAAGTTCCCTGACGATATACAAAACATGTTCCCGGCCCTTTTTAGGGGGAATATATCTTTCTATTTTGTCACTAAAAAAAATCAATCCTACTTTATCGTTATTATTGACAGCAGAAAATGCCAATACCGCGCAAATTTCTGTAATCAGATCTTTTTTTCTTGCATACACGGTTCCAAATAAAGAACTGGCGCTTACGTCCACCAGTAACATCACAGTCAGTTCTCTTTCTTCTTCAAATAATTTACTGAATGGATGGTTGAATCTTGCTGAAACATTCCAGTCAATAAAACGGATATCATCCCCGGGATAATATTCCCTTACTTCCCTGAAGCTCATTCCACGCCCTTTAAAGGCGCTATGGTATTCGCCAGTGAATATATGCCGTGTAAGTCTCTTGCTTTTGATTTCCAGTTCGCGGACTTTTTTTAATATTTCGGTGGTTGTAAGCATTTAAAAGATGACGGTTGACAGTTGACAGGCTATATTACTTTAATTTTCCTTTTCCGTAGTACACAATTAATCCATTTAAAATTCGCCGGCACTCATCTGATAAAACTGAAATGTCAGTAAATTTTTTTTTCCGCTACTATATCCAGCGTTACTGCCAGATTTAACAAAGTTTCCAGTTCATATAGCGATCCTCTTGCAACATGCAAGAATTGAATTGTATCTTTTTTTTAATTTCTACCTATTCCTTCAGTAACATTCCATGGTATCGAAATAGCCGCTCGTTTTGTTTGGGAAGTCAATGTATATAACTCCTCCTTCGGATAAGATTGCAAAAGCAAATAAATTGCTTTTACAAGTTGCATGGATTTCTTCCATGCTTCAAGATTTTTATAATTTGTCATGGATAAGGTTTTATTAGATTTCGGAGATGCTGTCAACCGTCATCTGTCAACTACACTCAAGGTACCTGAATCGCTTTCAATACATCATCAATCACATGTTCAACATTTACATTTTCTGCTTCGGCTTCATAAGTGAGGCCGATACGATGACGAAGTACATCCTTAGAAATAGTTCTAACGTCTTCGGGTATCACATATCCGCGTTTGTTCAGGAAGGCATTGGCTTTTGCCGCGAGGGCCATATTGATGCTGGCCCTGGGGGATCCTCCATATGCAATCAGTGGTTTTAATTTATCCAGTTTGTATTTGTCGGGAGTCCGGGTGGCAAACACAATATCAAGGATATATTGTTCCACTTTCTCATCCATATATATTTTTCTTGTAAGATCCCTGGCCTGTAAAATTTCCTGGATCGAAACTACCTGTTCCAACTGAGGCAATACCATTCCCTGCACATTTTGCCGGATAATCAATTGCTCTTCCTGTTTGGTAGGATAACCAACAATAACCTTCATAATAAAGCGGTCCTGCTGGGCTTCCGGTAATGGGTATGTGCCTTCCTGTTCCAGGGGATTCTGGGTAGCAAGCACCAGAAAAGGTTCTTCGAGTTTGTAACTGGAATCACCGATAGTTACCTGTCTTTCCTGCATAGCTTCCAGCAAAGCACTCTGCACTTTGGCCGGGGCCCTGTTAATTTCATCTGCAAGCAAAAAATTAGTAAAGATGGGTCCCTTACGAACAACAAACTCACTTTTCTGCTGGTTATAAATCATAGTGCCGATTACATCGGCGGGCAACAAATCCGGTGTGAATTGAATACGGCTGAATTTAGCATGTATCGTTTGTGCGAGGGATTTAATAGTTAATGTTTTTGCAAGTCCCGGAACGCCTTCCAGCAAAACATGCCCATTGCTTAGCAAACCGATCAGGAGGCGATCAAGCATATACTGCTGGCCAACAATAACGCGTCCAATTTCGTCGCGTAAGCGGTCAATAAAAGAACAATGGTATTGTATTTTTTCATTCAGTTGTTTGATGTCTTCAGCCGTATATACCATATAAGAAAAATTAAAGTTGCAAAATACGAATTCGCTATGCAAGTAGCTTGCCAGTATGACGAAATTATTTGGTAAAAATTTCGTTTATACAATAAAGAAGGGTTATAACAGTTATTTTTGTAATGCTAAAACATCATCGATGAAAAAATCAAACCATTATTTCGTCCTGCTGCTTACGGGAGTAGTCTCAATTCTCCTGGCCGTTTCCTGTAAAAAAAGCAGCAGCGACAGTAGCGCTATTACTGTACAAAATTTAGCCGGCACCTATACGTTAACTGCCCTGACCGTGACAATTGCTCCTCTGCCTCCTCAAAATATAATAGATTCTGTGCCTGCCTGTCAAAGAGATGATCAGTATAAGCTCAATACCGATTTAACCTATGATTATATTGATGCCGGAATCAAATGTACTCCTTCTGGGGATGGTACAGGTGTCTGGAGTTTATCAGGAAATACGATTGTGATCGACACTACCCAATCCACTATTCAGAAATTTGATGGCAGGACACTGGTAATAAATACCAACGTTAATTTTATGGGAATCGCTGCTACGACGACAGAGACGTTGACGAAGCAGTGAGATGATCGTGAAACGTGAGTAGCAGGGATTAACTAAAGTTTTTCACGATTCACGTTTCACGACAAATACTTCCCCACTATCGGCACTCTTCTTCCCACACCAAATGCCTTGCTGCTCACCCTGATAATAGGACAGAACTGATTTCTCTTATATTCATTTATATTGACCAGCTTAAGAACTCTTCTTACGAGAGATTCATCAATTCCCATTGCGATAATTTCTTTCGGGCCCTGTCTTCTTTCGATGTATTGATATAATATTTTATCGAGAATATCATATTCAGGCAGACTGTCGCTGTCCTTTTGACCTGGTCTTAATTCAGCAGAAGGCGCTTTAGTGATAATATGTTGCGGAATGATTTCCTTTTTTCCGTTAATGTGTCTGGCCAATGCATAAACCTGCATTTTGTAAACATCTCCTATTATACTCAGCCCGCCTGCCATATCACCATATAAGGTTCCATAACCAGTTGCCAATTCACTTTTGTTTGAAGTATTCAATAAAATATAACCAAATTTATTCGCGATGGCCATGAGGAGATTCCCCCTTGTCCGGCTCTGTGTATTTTCTTCGGCTATACCAAAGGGTAAGTCGCCAAAAACAGGATGAAGAGAACGAATAAAAGATTCATAGATATCTTCAATGGGAATGATATCGTATGGATTACCGAGATTTTCTGACAATTGCTTTGCATCGTCCACCGAATGAGAGCTTGAATATTGCGATGGCATTAAAATAGCTCTCACATTTTTATTGCCTAACGCTTCACAGGCAAGAGCCAAACTCACTGCACTGTCAATACCGCCGCTACTGCCAAGAATAGCTTTTGAAAATCCCATTTTCCTGAAATAATCACGGATTCCCAATATCAAAGCATCATGTATTTCGCAAATATTTTTTTCCGCCACCAGGTAATCAATAATTTTATTGGGATCACTGACTTTGGATACGCGCATCTCTTTATCGAAGTTGACAGATGAAAGATGGGTGTTAACAGCAATTGGATGTCCGGTCATCTGCAAACTGTCATCTGTCAACTCCATAACAGCAAAATCTTCTTCAAACAATTTCAATTGCCTGATTAAATTCCCATCAGCATCATATATCACGCTTCCTCCATCGAAAACAACTTCTGTCTGTGAACCTACCGCATTGCAATAAAACATGGGCAATTCATACTTCAGCACATTTCTTCGCACGATTTCTTTTCTATCATCATCATGATCATAATCAAAAGGCGAGGCGGAAATATTAATCATCAGGTCCGGATTTTGTCCGATTAATTGATCCATCGGGCAAACACGATAAAGAGGATTATCGCCCAGGTTCCAGATATCTTCACAAATGGTCAGCGCTATTTTTTTCCCTTTGAAAGAAATAATTTTCCAATCATATCCCGGTTCAAAATACCTGTATTCATCAAAAACATCATAGTTTGGAAGACAGGTTTTATAAACCACTCCTTTAATTTCCTTTTCGTATAATACCCAGGCAGCATTGAACAAATCTTTTCCTTCCCGGATAGGATTGCGGGCCGGGCTTCCGACGATCACCCCGATTGTGTCCGCATGCAAACGGATGGTGTCAACAGCCTGATAACAATTATTGATAAAATCTTCAAATTCCAAAAAATCACGCGGAGGATATCCGCAAACAGCGAGTTCTGAAAATACGACCAGGTCTGCTTCCTGCCTCCTAGCCTGATGAATAGCTTCGATAATTTTCCCCGTATTGTATTCAAAATTGCCGATATGATAATTCTGCTGCGCTAAAGCGATTTTCATATTGCAAATTTACGCGTAGAAAGCCGAAAGGCCAACGCAGAACGCTTAACGCTTGATGCTAACAGTAAGCATGGGATTACTTGAAATTCGATATCCCTGCCGTGCGTTTTGCGTTCAGCCTTAAGCGTTCCGTATTAAACACTAATTTGCACGATTCAACGTTGATAAGTGCATGAAAAAATACACGCTGTTACTATTGATTGTGATTTTTGTTGCGTGCAGAAATAACAAAGCAATTCCTGATGTTTCCAATATCCCCCTTAATCTCCGGATTGAACGTTTTGATAAAGCCTTTTTTGAACTGGACTCGAATCATATCGTTCAGGGTTTACACGAACTGAATCAGCAATTCCCTTATTTTACCTATGATTTCGTTGCCCATATTCTGGGAGCCGGACCTTTAACTGACACCAATCAAACTGCGTTTATAGCCTGCCGTCAGTTCCTGATCAGTTATTTGCCGGTAAAAGATTCTATCGAATTGCAATTCGAAAAAATGCAATCCATAGAAAAAGATTTGAAAAAAGGATTTCAGTTGGTAAAATATTATTTCCCCGATTATCATTTGCCACCCAAAGTCGTAAGTTATATCGGTCCTTTTGATGCGCCGGGTGTAGCAATCACGAGATATACATTGGCCATCGGTTTGCAATTGTATGCAGGAAAGGATTTTTCATTTTATAAAAGCGTGCAGGGCCAGGAATTATATCCCGGCTATATTTCGCGGAGATTTGAAGCGCCTTATATTGTTCCCAACTGTATGAAGGCAATAGCCGAGGACTTGTTCCCTGACAGCAGTGGCGACAAGCCACTAATTGACCAAATGATTGAAAAAGGGAAATACTGGTGGCTGATCGATCAGTTTTTACCGGAAACTGACGATAGTCTGAAGACTGGTTTTACGGAAAAACAATTGAATTGGTGCAAGTCCAACGAAGGCCTGATTTGGAATTTCTTTCTCCAGGGTGATATATATACCATCGATCCTGACCTAATTAAAAATTATATCGGAGATGCTCCTCACACGCAGGGAATGCCGGATGCTTCGCCTGGTAATATTGGTCAATGGGTGGGATGGCAGATCGTAAAAAAATTTGCTGCCGAACATGGATCTATGTCAGCAGAGCAGATAATGAAAACCACTGCAAGAAAAATTTTCGAGGAATCGAAATATAAACCCAAATAAAATATATCAGCTCATCGCTACCGAAAATTCGGGTTTCTTTCCAAGGTGCTTCATCATGCGAAAATGTGAAGCAACTGCCGCCATCATAGTAGGAAATTCATTGTAAGAAATATTAAATTCAGCGCAGGTTTGTTTTACGATTTTACTGATTGCAGGATAATGAATATGACTGACTCTTGGAAACAAATGATGCTCTACCTGAAAATTCAAGCCACCCACGAACCAGGAAATTATTTTATTATGAGGAGCAAAATTAGCCGTTGTCTTTACCTGGTGAATAGCCCATTCATCTTCCATCCTTTTATGATCATCTGTCGCCACGAATTCAAATTCCACATGCTCTACAACATGTGCCAGTTGAAACACCATCGCCAGTGAAAGCCCCATCGAGATATGAAAAAAGGTAAATCCGATGGCCCATGCTTTCCATCCTGCAAACAGAACAGGCAGCGCGATATAGAAAAGAATGTATAATAGTTTACTCGACCAAAAAACAATATGCTCTTTCCTGTTCATTTTTTGAAGAGCTGTATTGTGAATTTTTTTATTAAAGTACTTGACAAAATCCAACAAAAAAACCCAGGCTAAAGAAGAAATCGCATATACGAGGACGACATAAACATGCTGAAAACGATGCATTGGAACCCATTTTTGAGAACTGCACTGGCGCATCAAAGGGCTTTTGGCAATATCATCATCCACTCCATCTATATTGGTATAGGTATGATGAATGATATTGTGTTTAAACTTCCAGATAAATGCGTTTCCTCCAAGAGCATTCAGCGTTAGTCCCATTATGTCATTTAATCTTCCATGTGTAGAATAACTCCCATGACAGGCATCATGCATCACATTAAATCCTATACTGGCGAGAATAAAACCAAATAGTATGCATAATAAGATGGCAGGCACTACTGGTATTTTTAAAAACAGGAGCGAAGCATAAATTAAAAGAGCCGAAGGAATTAAGATAAATGTCTTAATGAATAGCTGCCAGTTGCCTGTCTTTTTTAACTGATGATGGAGGAAATACTGTTCTACTGCGGATTTAAGAGTGCTGTAGAAAGCACTGTCTTTGCTGGTAAAAATAACTTTAGGCATTAGAGGAGGTCATTTAGGGTAAATCAGAGCGGTTTTCTGGTTGCAACACCATGCCGGTCTTTCCGGCATACGATAAGGTCAGTGATAAAACTCCGGAATAAAACTATTATTGCGTATAACAGGAGCAAGATATGCTTCTTTATTCAGCAACAAATTTTTTTCTGGAAAATTTTTTATGATCATTTTTTGATCTTAGTCCTGAACAGTTGCCGCACTTCCTGCAGTTGCGGAATATCTTTAAAAGCATCTTTTGGGACAAGAAAAAAAGAACGGCTGTTAAAATAGAGATGAAAAAAATAAGGGCTTTCCAGGAAAGTGCTGAAATCATTCCATTGCCATGCATGTGAACCTCGGTTTGTGTCCAATACTACTTCCTGCTCCTGGAAATCCATCGTAAAATGATCCCGGAAAGTATGTGATTTTTTATAAATGCTCGATGGTAATATCTTCCATACAGTCAGCAAAAGCAGAAACCAGAGAATAGAAAAAATCAGGAAAGAGAGTGGCTGTATTTTATGCAGGTATACCAGAACAGCCGATATAATTGTAAACACATTGACTACGATTAATAATATTTTGATTTCAGGTCTTGTGATAAAATGATACCTCAAAGCCTGTAAGACCTGCTTTTTCTCATAACCGAAATGAATGGTCATTTCTTTATTTTAAGAAACTTAAAACCTGCAGTGATCCAGATATACAACAAATAAAAAATCATCAATGTCTTCCCCACTACATTATTGTATGCACAAGATAAATAAAGAAGATAAATTGATGATTATTTATTCAATAAACCAATTACAAAAAAAACCTATTATTTCATATCACGACAATGGCTGTAATGGTGCGAAGCTGCCTCGTAAGGAGTGACTGCGCGATTGCATGAATAGAGAAAAGCGATCAGTAATAACAGAGCAAGGATCTTTTTCATGGTTTTCATTTTAGGTTCAAGGAATAACGGAAAAACGGTTTAACAAATTGCAGTATCTACCTATCAATTTCCTTGCCAATACCCCCTCTAATCGCTTGTAATAAGTATAAACAATTACTTGTAACTATTTGAAATCCATCCCAAAATAGGAATTCATCCCAAACAGGTTTCAAAAAAGAATCCGCCCATAGACATGAGCGGATTTGAAGTTTAAGTAAAACCGTCCAAAGTTATTTTTTTGAGTTGTTGATTCTAAAAAGTGAAACGGCAAACGTGAAAGTCTTTTAGTATTCTATTTCACTTTTGGCTTTTCACTTTTCACTTTAGCTAACTACAACCCATACTATTTCCGCAATTCAGGCATTTGTAACAGGTACCATTCCGGATCGTAATGTGGCCGCAGGTATTACATGCGGGCGCATCACTCTGCATACTTCTAGCAGCGGCACTTACTGCACTGAGATTGCCATCAGTTTTCGCAGCTGCTTTTTGCGGTTTTGCTGATTGAGCTGCTGCTTTCGCTACTATCCTTACTTCACTCAGTTCCGGTGTTTTTTTTTCATATTCGAGAGGAGTCGGTATATCATCCCAATCATCACTTCCGGTATTCATTACTTCGGGACTATCCAGTACATGCACCAGGTCTGTCCTTCCTAAATATTCGTAAGCCAATACACGGAAAATAAAATCAACAATGGAAGTCGTGCTCTTGATATTCGGATGATCCACCATACCCGATGGCTCGAAACGTGTGAATACAAATTTTTCTACAAATTCTTCTAACGGTACTCCATACTGCAAACCAATAGAAATGGCAATCGCAAAGCAATTCAACATGCTGCGCATGGTAGCTCCTTCCTTGGCCATATCAATAAAAATTTCTCCGACAGTACGATCAGCATACTCACCCGTACGCAGGAAGATCGCCTGACCATTGATCTTTGCTTTTTGTGTAAACCCTCTGCGTTTTGCAGGAAGCGTTCTGCGTTCAACAATGGTAGCCAGCTCACGCTTTAGTTTTGTATCCGGAGAAGATTGCACTCTTTTCTGAACTTCTTCGAGCAGATCCTTCACTGTCAGCTTACTCAGGTCAACGATATTGGATTCGAGAGTAGTCTCAGGAATCCTGTTCCGTTCATCAGTCTGCTGAGTATTGTTCGCCTCTTCCGATGATGCTGCATTGCTTTTTTTCTTGTCAGCTTTATTGCTCAGTGGTTGTGAAAGCTTCGACCCATCGCGATACAGGGCACAGGCTTTCAATCCCAATTGCCAGCTTAGCAAATAAGCATCCGCAATCTCTTCAATGGAAGCTTCATTGGGAAGATTAATGGTTTTGGAGATCGCACCGCTGATAAAGGGTTGAACAGCGCCCATCATGCGGATATGGCCATGCGCATGAATATAACGTTCTCCTTTCTTTCCACATTTATTGGCACAGTCAAAAACGGGCAGGTGTTCCTGTTTGAGAGAAGGTGCTCTCTCAACAGTCATGGTCCCACATACATAATCGTTAGCCTCTTCTATTTGTTCATCTGAAAAACCAAGAGCTTCGAGGAGGCTCCATTCGAAATTAAAATATTGCTCGGGTTTGAATCCCAGACGTTGCAGGCACTCTTCCCCAAGCGTGTAAACATTGAATACGAATCCTATTTCAAAGGCAGAAGCAACGGCCGAATCCAATTTTTTAATTTCTTCAGCGATAAATCCTTTTTCGCTTAAGGCTTGGTGATTGATATGAGGCGCTCCGGCAAAGGTTCCGGTTCCGACTGCATATTTTATAATGGAATCGATTTCCTTTTCATTATAACCCAAATTTTTTAATGCAGCGGGTACCGACTGGTTGATAATTTTAAAATATCCGCCTCCCGATAATTTTTTGAATTTTACCAATGCAAAATCCGGTTCAACGCCGGTTGTATCGCAATCCATCACAAGTCCGATCGTACCTGTGGGAGCTATCACGGTAGACTGCGCATTGCGATAACCATATTTTTCGCCCAATTGCACTGCTTCATCCCAGGCGATGGTAGCTGCTTTCAATAAATAATCAGGACAATACTGTGCTTTTATTCCCTGTGGCTTAATTTCTAATTTTTCATATTCATCTGCATCATAAGCAGCCAGGCGATGATTGCGCATCACCCGGAGCATTTCCTGCCTGTTCTCTTCGAATTTTGGGAAAGTTCCCAATACTCCGGCCATCTCTGCTGATGTCTTGTAAGAAATTCCGGTCATAATAGCTGTGATAGCCCCGCCGATTCCTCTTGCTTCTTCACTGTCATAAGGAATTCCCATCACCATGAGCATGGAGCCGAGATTCGCATATCCCAGACCGAGAGTACGATAGTCATAAGACAATTGTGCTACTTCTTTCGAAGGGAATTGGGCCATCAATACTGAGATTTCCAATACCACCGTCCATAAACGACAGGTATATTCGAAGCCTTCCACATCAAATATGTTGCTGGCTTCATCAAAGAAACGGCGGAGGTTTACAGAAGCAAGGTTACAGGCCGTATTGTCCAGGAACATATATTCAGAGCAAGGGTTGGAAGCCCGGATGCGGCCACCATTTGGGCAGGTATGCCACTCATTGATGGTAGTATCGTATTGGGTACCCGGGTCTGCACAACGCCATGCTGCATACGCAATCTGGTTCCAGACTTCTTTTGCAGGAATTTTTTTCATCACCCTGCCATCACATCTCGCCTTGAGTTCCCAGTCTTCATCGCGCTGCAATCTTTGAAAAAATTCGTTCGATATCCGAACAGAGTTATTGGAATTCTGACCACTTACGGTTTTGTAAGCTTCTCCTTCATAATCGCTGGGATAACCGGCTGCAATGAGGGCGCCTACTTTTTTTTCTTCTTCAACTTTCCAGTTGATAAAATCCATCACTTCAGGATGATCCAGGTCGAGACAAACCATTTTTGCAGCGCGCCGGGTAGTACCCCCCGATTTGATAGCACCTGCTGCCCGGTCACCGATTTTCAGAAAGCTCATCAATCCGCTTGAAGTCCCTCCACCGCTGAGTTTTTCTCCTTCTCCACGGATATTCGAGAAATTTGTTCCTACACCCGATCCGTATTTGAAGATCCTTGCTTCGCGGATCCAGAGATCCATGATGCCTCCGTCATTTACGAGATCATCTTCCACGCTTAATATAAAACATGCGTGAGGCTGTGGCCTTTCATAAGCAGAAGTTGACTTTTTCAACTGCCCGTCTGCCTGGTCAACGAAATAATGGCCCTGGGGCTTGCCCTTGATGCCATAACTCTCATACAGTCCGGTATTGAACCATTGTGGACTATTGGGAACGCAGGCCTGGTTGAGGATACAATAAACCAGTTCCTCATAAAATACCCGGGCATCTTCTGCAGATGCAAAATATCCGTAACGTTCAGCCCAGACCTTCCAGCAATTTGCCATCCTGTGTGCCACCTGTTTAACTGAAGTTTCTCTTCCAAGGGAACCATCTGCCTGAGGCACCCCGGCCTTGCGGAAATATTTCTGGGCGAGAATATCAGTAGCAATCTGACTCCATTGTTTGGGAACCTCAACATGATTCATTTCAAACACAATCTCTCCCGATGGATTACGAATCACCGAACTCCGGTAGTCATACTCAAACTGGTCAAACACATTCACACCTTCATTGGTGAAGCGGCGCTTGAATTGCAAGCCTTTTACAGATTGCTCATTATTTATCATGGGCGCAAATTTTTATGGCGTTAAGAAATTGTTAAGTGGCTAACGAAAGTATTTTTTGATTTTGATATTTCCGATCCTTAAATATTAACACTTGTGGAAAAAAACGGTTGATAATTTTTGAAGTGCAGATCAGTATTGACTTTTCAAACTTTATGCACTTTTTCGGAATATTTTTTTTTGGACAGAAGAAAAAAAAAGTCTACCAGCGAAAGAGATGACAGATGACAGTTCACAGATGACAGAAAATAAAGCAATAACCATTAAATCTGTAAACCGCCAATTGTCATCTGTCATCTCTATTTTCATTACTTACTTCCAAAAACTTTTCGCATTTTTGTAAGCATAACAGCGACCAACCGATGAAGGAAATGCTTTACCAATCGTTACTCAACAGAAAGAAAAAAGGAAATAAATCCTTCGCTGTACTTATTGATCCCGACAAAGTAAATGCAGAAAAAATTGATGAGCTTACCAGCCTGGCCCTTGACGCAAAAGTTGATTATCTGTTGGTCGGTGGCAGCCTTGTCATTTCCAATCACCTGGATGAAGTCGTGCAACAAATCAAAAAGAACTGCGCGATCCCGGTCATTCTTTTTCCCGGAACTCCCTCACAGGTATCCCCATTCGCAGATGGCTTATTGTATCTTTCACTTATCTCCGGCAGGAATCCTGAACTGCTCATCGGGCAGCATGTGATTTCAGCTCCTTTTGTGAAACAAAGCGGGCTGGAAATAATTTCCACAGGCTATATGGTGGTGGATGGAGGCGCACCAACCACTGTTTCTTATATCAGCAATGCAAGTCCTATTCCGGCCGATAAAAATGAAATCGCCATGTGTACGGCCATGGCCGGCGAAATGCTGGGCATGAAACTGATTTATATGGATGCAGGCAGCGGAGCCAAAAGAGCTGTGAGTGAAGAGATGATTTCGATGGTAGCAAAATGTATCGATATACCCCTGGTGATTGGCGGAGGAATCCGTTCTGCTGAAAAAGCTTATCTCAACTGTAAAGCCGGGGCGGATATGATCGTCGTGGGCAATGCTATTGAAAAAGATGCCTCCTTGATCAAAGAAATGGCAGAAGCCATTCATGCTGCGCCGGTGAAAATTTGAGCTTTTCCAAAGTTTAAAACTTTGGAAAAGTCCTCTCCGCCAGCCTTTACCAAAATTTTACATAAAAAATTGCTTAGCATTTAAAAAATTGTTTTTCTTTGTATTGACAAACAATTTTGATCAAATTCATTCGCAGTGAAATGAAAAAAAACTCACCCATATCACTCATTACCGAAGTGGTATTGCACGCCTTCAATAAGCGTGGGTTTTTTGTAACGCCGGTAAGCGTTATTTTTTCTATTCGACCAATTCCCTTCCGGGTACGACGTTGATACCTTTCCAACATAGTGTCCCCTGCTATATCGGAGCTATGAATTCCTTCACAGAAAGGAAAGAGCACTACATCAATGATCAGGTCATTGATATCTATTTACCACATTTACAACAAATCAATGGAAAATTCTCAAGAGTTTCTGATACAAATAGCAAATGAATCCCACCAGGATTTTGCACAAATCATTTGTGATGAAATGGAATCTTCGGCAATGGCCCGTGGAACCGGCATTGCCAAAAGAAGTCCTGAATATCTTAAAGAGAAAATGCGCGAAGGCAAGGCCGTAATTGCTTTTACAACTGATGGCATCTGGGCAGGTTTCTGCTATATCGAAACCTGGAGCCATGGCGAATATGTAGCGAATTCAGGACTCATAGTTGCTCCTCCTTTCAGAAAAAGCGGTTTGGCAAAAATGATCAAAAGGAAAATTTTTGAGCTCAGCAGACAAACATACCCTGAAGCAAAAATTTTTGGTCTGACCACCGGGCTGGCTGTAATGAAGATTAATTCGGAACTGGGATATGAACCTGTTACTTATTCAGAATTGACACAGGACGAAGAATTCTGGGCCGGATGTAAAAGTTGCGTGAACTATGAGATACTGATGAGTAAGGAACGAAAAAATTGCATGTGTACAGCCATGTTATATGATCCCAAAGATCATTATGAACCGGAGGAAACTGCCCGGGATTTCAGGAGCCATAGCAAATTATATGAAAGGTTCATGAAAATTAAACAATGGAGTTTATTGAAACCCTTCCTGAAACTGACGAATTCAAAAAATGAAAAGAATGATAATAACGGGAATGGTGGGAAAAAATCAGGTGGTATTTCATCCGGAGCTCTAAAGTCCAAATCTTTTTTTCATTCTTTCTTTAACTTTTAAGCCCCTTACTCCTAAAGGGGAAATATAGAATTTAAATCAATGAATAATTTTTCAGGTCAAATAAAATATTTTCCAACTAGTGATCACAAATCCTCTTCGGGATCAGTCGTACTTGCATACAGTGGAGGATTGGATACAACTTATTGCGCGGTTTATCTTCAAAAAATCAAAAACCTGGAAGTACATGCCCTGACTGTAAATACAGGGGGTTTTACTGAGGATGAAATCAAACAAATCGAAGCAAGAGCAAAGAAATTAGGGATTGCTTCTTTCCGGTGTGTGGAGGTAATGAAGGAATATTATGAAAGCTGTATTAAATACCTGGTCTTCGGAAATGTGCTAAAAAATGCAACCTATCCTTTAAGTGTAAGCGCAGAAAGAATGGTACAGGCAATTGCAGTGGCAAAATATGTTCAGGAAGTCGGAGCCGCATATGTTGCTCATGGAAGCACCGGAGCAGGTAATGACCAGGTGAGATTTGATATGGTGTTTCAAAGCATGTTGCCGGGAGTTGAGATCCTTACTCCCATCCGCGATCTCAGGCTGAGCCGTGAGGAAGAAATTGAATTTTTAAAGCAGCATGGGATCGATATGAATGTTGAAAAAGCAAAATACAGTATCAATAAGGGTCTATGGGGCACATCGGTAGGTGGTAAAGAAACCCTGACTTCAAAGGAATATCTTCCCGAAAATGCATGGCCGACTCCGGTCAGTGAATCGGGAACAAAAAAAATAGAATTGTTGTTTGAGAAAGGTGAATTGATTGGAATTGACGGGAAAAAATACAAACATCCAGTTGAAGCAATCCAGTTTTTGCAATCCATTGCCCAGCCATTCGGAATCGGGAGAGATATTCATGTGGGAGATACGATTATCGGTATTAAAGGGCGTGTAGGTTTTGAAGCAGCTGCGCCGTTGATCATTATCAAAGCTCATCATTTATTAGAGAAACATGTATTGACCAAATGGCAATTGTACTGGAAGGATCAGTTGAGCAACTGGTATGGCAACTGGTTACATGAAGGTCAGATGCTGGACCCGGCCATGCGAAATATAGAAAAGTTTATGGAAGACACTCAAACCACGGTGAGTGGAAAAGTATTTGTCACATTAGAGCCTTATCGCTTTATTGTAACAGGAATTGAAAGCGATCACGATCTGATGAGCAGCAAATTTGGATCTTATGGAGAGATGAATAAGGGATGGAGTGGGGATGATGTGAAAGGATTTGCAAAGATTTTTGGAAACCAGGCATCGATCTATCATAAAATCAATACCCCAACTACCCCTACCCCTGAAGGGGAAACAAAAAAATAGTAATGAGAAGAATGCCAAACGATAACGAATTTACTAATTCCCCCTTCAGGGGGCCGGGGGGTGTGGACATTGTTTCAAAGACCAATCCGCTTCATCACTACCTATGGGGTAATAACTGTGATGGATGGACGCTGGTTGATAAAAATGATTTATCTGTTAAGTTAGAAAGCATGCCAGCCGGAACAGAGGAAGCACTGCATTATCATGAATATGCGCAACAATTTTTTTTCATTTTAAAAGGAGTTGCTGATTTTGAAATCGAAGGATCGCGTATTACAGTGAATAAAAACCAGGGAATCCATATCAACCCTCAAGAAAAACACAGGATCATCAATGGATCAGATGAAGAACTGGAATTTATTCTATGTTCACAGCCATCGACCCAGCATGACAGGCACAATATAGCATGACATGAAAAAAGAAAAGAGCAATAGAAATAATTTTTCCGGAATCGGAATCGTCGGAGGCGCCGGTTATACAGGAGGTGAATTGATCAGGATCCTGGTCAATCATCCTCATGTTGAAATCGCATTTGTTCACAGTAAAAGCAATGCCGGAAAATATTTATATGAAGTCCATGCCGACCTGATCGGAGAAACAAAAATGAAATTTTCAGGAAAGGCGGACTGGAAAGATGCAGACATATTGTTTTTGTGTGTGGGCCATGGAGAAGCAAAGAAATTCCTGGAAGAGAATGATATCCCGGATCATGTAAAGATCATTGATCTTTCACAGGATTTCCGTTTATCTGCTAACGGTCATCCCCCAACTATAAATAATCATCCTGTCGTATATGGATTGCCGGAATTGAATAAGAACACGATTAAGAAAGCTTATCATGTTGCCAACCCCGGTTGTTTCGCTACAGCTATCCAGCTTGGATTATTGCCATTAGCAAAAGCCGGATTATTGCATGAAGTATATACAACCGGCATCACGGGTTCGACAGGGGCCGGCCAGGCCTTATCTGCCACCAGCCAGTTTTCATGGAGAGCGAATAATATCCAGGCTTATAAAACTTTAAATCATCATCACATAAGAGAAATACATCAGTCACTCCACCAGCTTCAGCCGGATTTCCCGCTTTCTGTATCTGGAAAAGGAGTGAGCTTTATTCCCTGGCGCGGTGATTTCACAAGAGGCATTTTTATCAGTTCTCAGATAGACTGCGAACTGAGTGAGGATTACCTGACGAAATTATATGATGATTTCTACCAGGGACATCCATTCACTATATTAAGCAAAGAACCGATTTTTTTGAAGCAGGTCGTGAACACCAATAAATGCATTATTCAGTTGGAAAAAGTAGGCAGTAAGCTGGTAATACATTCCATCATTGATAATTTATTAAAGGGAGCTTCCGGCCAGGCTGTTCAAAATATGAACCTCATGCTGGGAATCAACGAATGCGCAGGATTGAAACTGAAGGCGAATTATTTTTAAACACCTTGCCCCTAAAGGGATAAGGAGAAAACAAAAAAACTATTTTCTAATTTAAAATTTTCCGCCTGAGGCGGAACAGGCTATGAAACTATTCGACGTCTATGCAGTAAACGATATTACAATCGTAAAAGCGAAAGGATCCTATATATGGGACGAGAACGGATTACAGTATCTGGATATGTACGGTGGTCATGCAGTAATTTCTATCGGTCATACACACCCGCATTTTGTGAAACGTATTACCGAACAATTGAATAAAATCGCATTTTATTCAAACTCTGTCAGAATACCCCTGCAGCAGGAACTTGCAGAAAAACTGGGAAAAGTATCAGGGAGGGAAGATTACCAGTTATTCCTCTGTAACTCAGGAGCGGAAGCGAATGAAAATGCATTGAAGCTGGCTTCTTTCCATACCGGCAGAAAAAAAATCATCGCTTTCAGAAAATCATTTCACGGAAGAACCTCTCTGGCAGTAGCAGCTACTGATAATCCTGCTATTGTTGCTCCGGTGAACCAGACTGATAATATTATTTTCCTTCCTTTCAATGATGAAGATTCTCTGGAAGCCTGTTTCAGGGCGCAGGGCAGTGAAATCGCTGCAGTAATCATTGAAGGTATCCAGGGAGTTGGTGGAATCAATCTCTCAAAAGAATCCTTCCTGCAAAAAATAAGAAGTCTTTGTACTCAGCACAATGCTGTCTTCATCGCAGACAGTGTTCAATGCGGGTATGGACGCACAGGAAAATTCTTTTCGCATGATTATGCAAATGTCGATGCGGATATTTATACTATGGCAAAAGGAATGGGGAATGGCTTCCCTGTTGCCGGAATTATTATCGCTCCGCATCTAAAACCCAGGATCGGTATGCTGGGAACGACATTCGGAGGGAATCCCCTTGCATGTGCTGCTGCATTGGCCGTTCTTGAAGTAATCGAAGAAGAGAAGCTCATGGAAAATGCAAAAAATATCGGTGATTATTTACTCGGCGAACTAAAAAAAATACCTGCACTACAAAATGTAAGAGGAAAGGGATTGATGATCGGCCTTGATGTGCCCGAGGAATTGAAAGACCTTCGAAAAGATTTATTGTTCCATCAGCATATTTTCACCGGTGAAGCAAAACCAAATACGATCAGGTTATTGCCCTCACTGGCATTGAGTAAAAAAGATGCAGATGAATTCCTGGAATCGATCCGGGAAGAGTTGCCTCTTTCGCCTAAAGAAGAAAACCGGAAGGAGGATATACCTGTATAAATTATACCGACTATGAATGTTCATAAAAATAAGATGAAGTACGCCCCTGACTCCTTAACGGAGGGGGTTATGCGAAATTTTATTTCTGTCCATGATACAAAAGATATCAATGGGCTTGTGAGAAAGGCGCTTGATTATAAACTCAACCCGTATAAAGATAAAAATCTTGGCCTGAATAAAAGGGTCGGGATGATTTTTTTAAATCCGAGCATGCGCACGAGGTTAAGTACGCAGCTCGCTGCTCAAAATCTTGGATTGGATGCGATTGTTTTCAATATCGACAAAGAAGGCTGGGCGCTGGAATTTGAAGAAGAAGCCATTATGAGCGGCAATACCGTAGAACACGTGAAAGATGCAGCGCCGATATTGGGGAAATACTTTGATATGCTCTGTATCCGCACTTTTCCTTCCTTAAAAAACAGGCAGGACGATTATAGTGAATTATACATCAAACAATTCATAAAATACTCGGGAATTCCTGTCATCAGCATGGAAAGCGCCACGTTGCATCCACTACAAAGTTTGACAGACATTATCACAATAACTGAGTGCTTATCCACTTCTGGGGGAGCCCATCGCCGACCTAAAATAGTTCTTACCTGGGCACCTCATGTAAAACCATTGCCGCAATGTGTGGCGAATAGTTTTTCTCAATGGATCAATGCATGGGGACAAGCAGATTTTATGATTACACACCCAGAAGATTATGAATTGGATGAAAGGTTTACAAAGGGTGCAACTGTAATTCACGACCAGGACAAAGCTTTGAAAAATGCCGACTTCGTATATGTAAAAAACTGGAGCACTTATACTGATTACGGAAAAATCTATTGTAACGATCCCGAATGGATGTTGACAAATGAAAAACTGCAGCTGACGAACAATGCAAAAGTGATGCATTGCTTACCGGTGCGAAGAAATGTCGAATTAAGTGACGAGGTATTGGATGGACCTAACAGTATCGTTACTCAACAGGCAGGCAACAGGGTGTGGGCTGCACAGGCGGTGTTGAGTGAAATACTAAACCCCAACCCCTAAGGGCTATTAAAAAATTTTAAAAACTGTTTTTTTGAAGCTAACGGGAAGCAATAACCGATATAAAAATTCCTCCTTCAGGGGCGGGGGTTTGATTATTGTAAAGATCGGTGGGAATATTATCGATGATGAGGTAAAACTTTCTTCTTTTTTAAAAGATTTTGCTTCCATCAGAGGGAAAAAAATATTGGTTCATGGAGGTGGTAAGCTGGCCACAAAGCTCGCTGGCGATTTAGATATCCCGCAAAAAATGATTGAGGGACGAAGAATCACAGATGGCGAAACATTAAAGATCGTGACAATGGTGTATGCGGGTTATATCAATAAAAATATCGTTGCGCAATTGCAGGCAAATGGTTGTGATGCCATCGGTTTAACCGGCGCCGACGGCAACCTCATCCGGGCTCATAAAAGAGCGCATCCCACGACTGATTATGGTTTTGCAGGCGATATAGATGAAATTGGCATAGCGCTGATCAAAAATTTATTAAATCGGCAAATGACAATCGTCATTGCGCCAATCACGCATGACAAAAACGGGCAATTACTGAATACAAATGCCGATACGATTGCCCAGGAAATCGCAAGAAGTTTAAGTCCTGAATATGCTGTTAATCTGATTTATTCTTTTGAAAAGAGTGGCGTATTGTTAAATGCAGATGATGAATCAACTGTGATTCCCTCTATCCGTCCTGATTATTATGAACAACTGAAAGCAGAAAAGAAAATTTTCGCCGGGATGATTCCCAAAATTGATAATGCTTTTGCTGCATTAAGAAGTGGTGTACAGCAGGTCACAATTGGAAAGGCGGAAGAATTACAAAAACTCATTCAGCATACTGCTGGAACAAGAATAACCAATGAATAATACAGAGCTGAAAAAATTGCAATCGGATGCTGTTGACTTGCTCAAAAAACTCATCGCCACGCCTTCCTTTTCAAAGGAAGAAAATGACACGGCAGAACTGATTTGTGCATTTCTTGATAATCATAATATCCCTTTTGCGAGGGTCGGAAATAATGTTTACGCAAAAAATAAATATTATGACTCTTCCAAGCAAAGCATATTGCTCAATTCTCATCATGATACCGTAAGACCAAACAAAAATTATACAGTTGACCCTTTTACTCCTATCGAAAAAGATGGAAAATTATTTGGGCTTGGCAGCAATGATGCAGGCGGATGTCTTGTGAGCCTGATAGCTGTTTTCTTACATTTTTATCCGCAGGAAAAACTTCGTCATAATGTTGTGTTTGCTGCAAGTGCGGAAGAAGAAATCAGCGGAGTGAATGGAATAGAATTGGTATTACCCTATCTTGGACAGATTGACTTCGGGATTGTAGGCGAACCCACCAGGCTTGAAATGGCTGTGGCGGAGCGAGGATTAATGGTAATTGATTGTGTTGCGCAGGGACGCGCGGGTCATGCTGCCCGCAATGAAGGTGAGAATGCTCTTTACAAAGCCCTGGAGGATATCGAATGGATACGGCATTGCCAGTTTTCGAAAGTGAGTGACCTGCTTGGTGAATCGCGCATGACTGTCACCGTTATAGAAACAGAAAACAAACAGCATAATGTCGTTCCTTCCCAATGTAAATTTGTGATTGATGTAAGAGTGAATGAATTGTATACATTTGATGAAATCCTGGAATCCCTGAAAAATAATCTGAAGAGTCAGTTTAAACCGCGTACTACGAGGATGAAACCCACTTCTATTTCATTGGATCATCCTTTGGTGAAGGCAGGACTCGCACTGGGAAGAAAATATTATGGATCTCCGACTACATCCGATAAGGCGCTGATGCCATTCCCTGCTTTAAAAATGGGTCCCGGCGATTCGGCCAGGAGCCATACTGCAGATGAATATATTTATCTGGACGAAATAAAGGAAGGAATCGAACTGTATATAGAATTACTAAACGGATTCATTTAAAAAGCGGAACGCAAAACGCAGATCGCTTAACGCACTGTGCGTTCGGCGTTAAACGTTTGGCGTTAAGCGTTAAGCATAATATGAAACTTTGGCAAAAAGATGGTTCCTCTGTCAATGAGCTGATTGAAAAATTTACAGTCGGGCGCGACAAGGAATTTGACATGCACCTTGCAGAATATGATGTTCTGGGATCAATAGCACATACCCAAATGCTGGAAAGCATTGGCTTACTTACAAAAGATGAACTAAAAAATATTCATCGCGAGCTGAATGATATTCTTAAATCTATCAAAGATTCAAACTTCAAAATGGATGACAAGGTTGAAGACATCCATTCTCAAATCGAACTCCTCCTTACACAGCGCATAGGCGAGACCGGTAAAAAAATACATAGCGGAAGAAGCCGGAACGATCAGGTTGCACTTGATATTAAATTATACCTGAAGGCCGAAATCGAAACAATTAAAAACAGGGTTAAGGAATTCTTTGATCTGCTGATCAGCCAGAGTGAAAAGTATAAGGATAAATTAATGCCGGGATATACGCATCTGCAGATTGCCATGCCTTCTTCATTCGGACTATGGTTTGGGGCATATGCGGAAAGCCTGGTCGACGATCTTGAATTGCTTGCAGCCGCAATGAATATTGCTAATAAAAATCCATTGGGAAGTGGTGCGGGATATGGCTCATCTTTTCCTTTGAATAGAACACAAACAACAGAAGCGCTTCAATTCGCTACTCTGAATTTCAATGCAGCTTATGCACAAATAAGCAGGGGAAAAACTGAAAAAGCTGTGGCAGTCGCTCTCAGCAGCATTGCTGCCACTCTTGGCAAATTATCCATGGATTGTTGCCTTTATATCAACCAGAATTTTGGTTTTATATCCTTTCCTGATGAATTGACTACCGGAAGCAGCATCATGCCGCATAAAAAAAATCCGGATGTATTTGAATTAATAAGGGCAAAATGCAATCGTATCCAGTCAACTCCAAATGAACTGACCCTACTGATCAATAATCTTCCTTCCGGCTATCACCGTGATCTGCAACTGACCAAGGAAATTTTATTCCCGGCAATTGAAGAGCTCAAAGCGTGTCTCGAGGTTGCAGGACTCATGCTATCAAACATCCGAATAAAAGATAATATCCTGGAAGATGAAAAATATAAATATATATTTAGTGTGGAAGCGGTGAATGAACTGGTAAACAAAGGAATTCCTTTCCGCGATGCATATAAACAGGTTGCCGATCAGATTGAAAAAGGAAAATTCAATTTCGATTATAAGAAAAAACTGCACCATACTCATGAAGGCAGTATTGGAAATCTGAACAATGAGCAGATCAGGAAAGAGATGAATAAGGTTTTGAAAAAATTTTAAGCAATCGACAGCGGGCGCGGTCAGACGAGGTGGGTCGCTTACATTGGTCTGACGAGACTGGGTTAGTTGCAATGGTCTGACCGGGTGGTCAGACGACTAGGTGGTCAGACGAACAAACGAATGCAAAATTGAATAAATATGAAAAAGTCATTTGCAATTTCTAAAATCCTGACACTATCTCTGTTCTTTCTTTTAATTTTCTTTTCTCCCATGCTTCATGCACAAAACACAGACAAGCAGGAAAAAGAAAATGCAAGGATAGAAGCATTGAAACAAATAGTCGAAGCCAGACGATTTGAATTTATTGCACAGACCACCACTCCGATGAATGGCCGCACGAGACAGATTTCAAATTATAGCCTCAAAATAAAAAAAGATACCATCGATTCCGATCTTCCTTATTATGGTCGTGCCTACACTGCTACAATCGGCTCTACTGAAGGAGGCATCCGTTTCACCTCCACTGATTTTGAATATAGTTCAAAGGATGGAGCCAAGGGTGGATGGGATATCATTATTGTTCCTAAAGGGGTGAGAGATGTCCAGCAAATGACTTTGAGCCTTTCCAATTCAGGATATGGAACACTTCGCGTAAATAGTAATACCAGGCAGATGATTTCATTTTATGGATATGTGGAAGAGCTGAAATGAATGTGCGAATATTATACATTAATTAATAAAAAAATTCGCATATCTGCAAATTACCAAATCCGCACATCAGATATTATCATCTTAGCTGGCTCGTATCCACTCTTGTCGGAGTATCCTTTCCATCAACAATCGATCTTGAGCTCAATGCAATTGCCTGAATAATCGCTGCCATATTTTTCATGTCCAGGGTTTCGAATTCATCGTCCTGCGTATGATAATATTTTTCAGAATCCATCTTCGATGTTGAAATCGTATGTGCAGGAACTCCCTGTCTTGCCAATGTTGCATTGTCTGAACGATAAAATAATTGCTGGGTCGGATATGGATCAGGGTAGAATTTAAAAGGACTGTTCTCTAAATTTTTTTCAAGGATCTTCGGCATATCTGATTTTTCATAACCAGTAATATAGGCTGAATTCGTTCCCCATTTGCTTTCTGTTCCGATCATTTCAATATTGAACATCGCCATTACTTTTACCGGATCGAATTGCATGGAAAAATATTGGGAGCCATATCCGCCAATCTCTTCTGCAGCAAATGTGGCAAATACGATCGTGCGTTCATTATTTTTCAGCTTGCTGAAATATTTTGCCAGCATGATCACTGCGGTAACTCCGGACGCATCATCATTAGCACCATTAAAAATTGAATCCCCTTCTGCGTTGGGTTTTCCAATTCCCAAATGATCATAATGTGCTGAGAAAATAATATACTCATCCTTCCTGCTTTTACCGGGTAGAATGCCAACGATATTCGACAGCTTTTGTTCTTTAATGTCCTGTTGAACATGAATGGAATATTGTTCTGGATGGAGAGAAGACAGTACAAAAACAATATTTCTATCAGATTTAAATTGCTGACGACTGAAGGATGAAAGACGGGGAAAGTTTTTTGAAAAACTGGTATCCACAAATACCAGCCAATTTTTTTTGCTTTGAATATATTTGAATACTTCAGCCCTGAAATTATCGCCATTTTTTATAAATGCTTTTTCATAACCACTGCCCTGGTTCACCGAGATATCTGATTGTGAAGAAAACACAATAATGTTTTTTGAATCTAATGGCTGATGATCCAATTCCGCAGAAGCATTTGTCATACTTGAATGAATCATGGAAAAACTCTGTCTGTAATCGCCGCTATTATTCCAGGTCTGCAAGCCTGCGGATTTAAATTCCTTACTGATAAAATCTCCGGCTTTTTCTATGCCCGGTGTGAAAGATGCCCTGCCCTGCATATCATCTGCAGATAATATTTTTTCAATTCTCCCAACTTCCCCTTCATTGAAAAGATCAGTTTGCTGAGCCTGAACAAAAAAAATTGAACCCACTGCAATAATTCCAAAAATCAGTTTTTTCATATCACGATATTAAAAAAAATCCCGCAAAGCGGGAAGCGAATTCTGATGTGCGGATTTGCGAATATGCGAATTTTTTAAATCACGTTGTTGTAATTGGTAAATTTTTTTATAAATCTGCACATTTGCAAATTCGTACTTCATAGACTCATCATCTCCTTAAACTTCACAGTCTGCCTTCTGCTGACTTCAATCTTTTCCCCGCCTTTCAATTCAATCAAAAGGCCGCCATTGAAATAAGGTTCTATTTTCTCTATAAGACGGAGATTGACAATATGTTTACGGTTTGCGCGGAAAAAAACTTTTTCATCCAGTCTTTCTTCCAGTGCATTCAATGATTTTAATATAAGCGGTTTATTCGTTCCGAAATATACTTTGGCATAATTACCAACGCTCTCGAATAAACGAATATCGGAAAGCTTCACAAACCAGCACCTTTCACCATCTTTTACAAAAACCTGGTCATGTTCGTGCAGGAGACTCCTGTTGACCGGAATTTCATCTTCGGAAATTGCTTCCCTGTCCTTTCCTTCTTCCATCTGCAACTTGTGAATGGCATCAGCAAGCCGCTTCGGTTCAACCGGCTTTAATAAATAATCCAGTGCATTTACTTCGAATGCTTTTAATGCATAATCATCGTAAGCTGTAGTGAAAATAACATCCGGAGCTTTGTCAAGTTCTGCCAGCATATCAAAACCCGTTTTACCAGGCATCTGGATATCGAGGAAAATGAGATCCGGATTCAGGGTATCTATTTTTTCGATGCCTTCATTAGCATTGGCTGCTTCGGCAACCACTTCGATCTCAGGAAAATCCTGCAATAATTTTTTTAATTCATTCCTCGCCAGTCTTTCATCATCAATAATAACGGCTTTGATCATATGTAGTAAATTTTGCGGAGTAATCAATAACTATCCACCCTGGGTATTAACACAGTCGCTTCAACCATATTTCCATTTAGTTCACGGATATCGAAATTTGCATTCTGTCCAAATAATAATTGTAATCTGTTCCTGGTACTCACGAGTCCAAAACCATCTTCATTCCTGGAACCATTGAGCCGGCCGGTATTGCGAATTACCATTTCGTGATAATTGTCTTTGAAATCGGAAACTATTTTTACTGTTCCACCATGAACCTGTTTGCTGATACCATGTTTAATAGCATTTTCAACCAGGGTTTGCAACATCATGGGGGGAATGGGCTGATTCAGCGTATTATCATCGATCTGGTATTCTACCCGCAGCCTGTCTTCAAAACGAATATGCTCTAATGCCAGATAGTCTTTTACTATATTCAATTCTTTTTCAAAAGTAACGGTCTCCTGTTTTTCAGTCTGCATGCTGCTGCGGAGAATATTGCTTAATTCAGTAATTGCTGTGCGGGCCCTTTCAGGATTTTCATCAATCAGGGCGCGAATACTATTCAATGAATTAAAGATAAAATGAGGATTGATGTGCGATTTGATCGTTTTTAATTCAAGTTCCTTCACCAGTGCTTCCAGCTTTAGTGTATCGAGCTGCTGCTTCCGGCTTTTATCGATATAATGATAGAAATAATAAATCAATGTCCAGGGAATAACGAATAAACCATTTTCAAGTGTTGCAAAAAGAAGACGGGTAGAGAAATCCCATTTTTTCTTTGTATTGGTCAATTCAAGATAATTGATAATGCCCACCCGGACCAATCCTGCAACTAAACAGACAATAATGATTCCCAGAAGAAATTTTGGAAAGGCTTTTTCAACCGGCAGCATCAGCCAGTTTGATTTACGGATGAATTCACGGAATAAATGAGTAGCGATCATCCCCGAGAAAAACATGACCAATATCTGCTCAACCAGCTTCTCGGTTACTTTCTGATCAGACATGAATTCAAGCAGGATAAACATCAAAGCCACAATGCTCCAGCCACCAATCTGGCACCACCAATAGTAACGAGCCGTATTCTTAGACATACTAAATAAAAATAATCAAAATTTAATCAGCAAAGCTAAAGTTTTAACCCGGCAGGGACTGCTCATTTTGTACTAATGGCGATATAGGTAGTCCATCGGTCGATCAAAAAGTTATAAATCCACTCCCGGAAGACAAAAATCGTCTTCTGACAAATGTACTGGAGACAGTTATGCTGAATTCCTTCCGGAGAAAAAGACTGCATCGCTTAAACAATCGGGGGTCGGTTAAATTTTAAAATAATAGGTTAGAAGAGAAAACGTTAATAGCTGCTATAAGGGGAATCTTCAGGTTTCAGCCCTGAGTTTTCCCCATAAAAACTGTATTTTTACACCTTAATTCTAAGAATTTGATAGAAATCACCCCGGGTCCTTTATTAAGTACAATTGATTCACCCGCTGATTTGAAAAAATTAACAGTGGATCAATTGCAGCAGCTTACCAATGAATTGCGGCAATATATCATTGATATTGTAAGTCTGCATGGCGGGCATTTTGGCGCCAGTCTCGGGGTTGTGGAACTCACAGTAGCGCTTCACCATGTTTTCAATGCTCCTTACGACCAGATTGTATGGGATGTAGGTCACCAGGCTTATGGACATAAAATTCTTACCGGTCGCCGTGACAATTTTGCTACCAACAGGAAATATAAGGGGCTGAGTGGATTTCCTAATCGCAGCGAGAGTGAGTATGATACTTTTGGAGTCGGGCATTCATCCACTTCCATCAGTGCAGCGCTGGGTATGGCAATGGCTGCCAAATACAAGGGAGAAAAAGATCGTAAAACTGTTGCGGTTATTGGTGATGGTGCACTGACGGCAGGACTTGCTTTTGAAGGGATGAACCATGCAGGAGTTGCCGACACCGATCTGCTGATTATTCTGAATGATAACTGCATGAGTATTGACCCCAATGTAGGGGCATTAAAAGAATATCTGACGGATATAACCACTTCCCAAACCTATAATAAATTAAAAGACGATATCTGGAGAGCATTGGGTAAACTTCCCGTGGGTGCGCATTTCAGCAGGGAAATAGCCAGTAAAATCGAACATAGTATTAAAAGCTTCGTCAGCAAGAGCAGTAATTTATTCGAGGCTTTGAAATTGCGCTATTTCGGACCGATCGATGGACACAATATCACTAAACTCGTAGATACGCTCAATGACTTAAAAAATATTCCAGGTCCGAAACTATTGCACATCATAACGGTGAAGGGTAAGGGATTTTCGCTGGCTGAGAATGATCAGACCAAATGGCATGCACCGGGTTTATTTGATAAAATCACAGGAGAGATTTACAAGAAGAAATTTGAAACTCCCCAGCCTCCGAAATACCAGGATGTATTTGGCCATACCATTATTGAGCTTGCAGAAAAAAATAATAAAATATTCGGTATAACACCGGCAATGCCCAGCGGCTCTTCCTTAAAATTCATGATGGAAAAAATGCCGGAAAGAGCTTTTGATGTTGGAATTTGTGAGCAACATGCGGTCACTTTGAGTGCAGGAATGGCTACGCAGGGCATGAAAGTATTCTGCAATATTTATTCATCCTTCATGCAACGTGCCTATGACCAGGTGATCCACGATGTTGCCATTCAGGACCTGCCTGTTATCTTTTGCCTGGACCGGGCAGGACTTGTAGGAGAAGACGGGGCCACTCATCATGGCGCATATGATATTGCTTACATGCGTTGTATTCCCAATATGATTGTCAGTGCCCCTATGAATGAATCCGAACTCCGAAACCTGATGTATACTGCGCAACTCGAATCCAATAATCATCCTTTTGTCATTCGTTATCCGCGTGGTGAAGGAGTGATGCCCGAATGGAAAACTCCATTCCAGGAAATTCCAATTGGCAAAGGCAGAAAATTAAAAGATGGTGAAGACATCGCTATTCTTTCGTTCGGACATCCGGGAAATTTCGCGACAGCTGCCATCCGCGAATTAAAGACAGAAGGTTTGAACCCCGCTCATTATGACATGCGTTTTGTAAAACCTCTGGATGAAACAATGCTTCACGAGATTTGTAAAAAATTCGATAAGATCATTACAGTTGAAGACGGGGCGGTGTCAGGCGGATTCGGAACTGCAATCCTGGAATTTATGTCGTTTCATAATTACAAACCTGAGGTTAAAATCCTTGGAATTCCTGATAAGATCATCGAACAGGGAACACTGAAAGAACTCCGGCATGAAGCAGGTTTCGATGCGCAGGCGATCGCCCGGACTGCAAGAGAAATGATGAAGGATAAAGTGAAAAGCAGTTTCCTGCAGTAGCATATACGCGAAATCCATTTCAATATTTCTGATTTCCCCTTTTAAAAACTTAAGAGTAAATTTAAGTATGCTGTAATGCATACTTTTTTACCATTTATATCTTCAAAGCTCTCCTGAAGCATGCAGAGGATTGCTCTTATATTTTTTCTGGCCATACATATTTGTGATAGTGGTTTATCGCAGCTATATCCTTTTGTTCATTACACTCCAAAAGATGGTCTTGTCAATAACCGTACACGGTTTATGTTCCAGGACAGCAAAGGACTTTTATATATCGCTACTTACGGAGGATTCAGTGTATATGATGGTTCGCGTTTTACCAACTATACGAGCAATGATGGTTTATCCAGTGACATGATCAATGATTTTATTGAAATGGGTGACGATTCTATCTGGATTATTCCCAACACATCTAAAATACATTGCCTGACAAAAGGAAAGATCAAAGATGTGGTGATAACGACAACTGATGGACTGGCTCCCGGTATCGATAAAATAATCAAATGCAGTGATGGGTATTATTATGCTGCCGCGAGTGAAGGACTATTTCGTCTGGAAAAAAATCATTTTTCCAAAATTGAACTGACCGATGATAGCGGGCGAAACGTAACTGGTTTTTTTTCTACTATATTAGAAATAAAAAACAAATTATTTATTACCACCGATCCCAATATGCAACCACTCGCCGGTCCGGGACGCATCATCGTTTATGATCTTCAGAAGCATAAAACGGCAGTATCTGAATCAATCTTCGCCTATCATGTTGCAGCTTCACCCAAAGGAGAAATTTTTGTTTCTACTATTTCCGGCCTCAGGAAATTAGATGAATCAGCCCTCGATAAAAATCAGGTCAGGTTGGTCGATATGCCGGCTATCTACAGAGATGCAGAAAAGATGGCAATATCCTGTGACTATTTTGATCGCCAGCAAAATCTCTGGATTGGCAGCTTCAAAGGTGTTGAGAGGATCGATTCATTGGGAGAAGTGAAAACATTCACCCGGGAAAACGGATTATTAGTAAATAATCAGGTGGCAGTTTTTCAGGATAAAGAAAATACCATGTGGTTTGTCAATGAACAAACAGGAATCAGCAAACTGACAAACCAGAACCTTGAATTTTATTCACAGATCAGGCCGGAGTTTTTTACACAGGAAATTTATACAGATGATAAAACAGACAGCGTATGGTTCCTGGACCTGACAACAAATAAATTGCTTTTACAAATTGGAAAATCGTCAAAGGATTTTCAGCTAAACCCAAATTTGTTTATCCCGCCTCCCCGGTTTTTCTTATCACAAAAAAATAAATACTATGTGGCGGATCTTTTCAATGTATACGAATTTAATATTGCGGATAGTAAAATCAGAAGCTTCAGGAAGATATATGCCGATACAAACCTAAATACAAACCTGGGATTAAGTTGCCTCGCATCAGATGGTTTTGGTGACCTCATCGCATGCAATGATAAAATCATTGTCATATTGAGGAATCATAAAATCATCACTTATCCGCTCGGCTATTTTGCAGATGAGGTTTCCATAACAGCCGACAAGCATCTTTGGGTCATAACCCGCACAAATAAATTATTCGAATTCAGCATACATCCCGAAAACACTGCCAATTATCTTCAGTTACTACATATTTATGACAAAGAGCTGCCTGTCATGAATCCACGCAGTATTGCCGCAGACAAAGACGGAAATGTATGGATCGGCTCAAGAGTAAATGGATTGTTTTGTCTATTTTTCAAAGACGATTCATTGAAATCATGGAAACGAGTCACCGCCAGCGAAGGTTTGTCTGACAATTTTATTTCTTACCTGTATCTTGACAAAAACAATAGAGCTTGGGCATGCTCTCCGGGAGGACTTGACAAAGTGGAATTAAAGGATGGAAAAATCACAGTAGAGAATATTACAATAGGCAACAATCAATACCAGCGGGTTAGCAAAATAGTGGAAAGTAAAGATGGAGTCTATTGGGCACTGAGTGGAACAGGAATAATAAAAATTACTCCAGCAAAAACTCCATCAGTCAATTTTCAACCAAAAATCATTTTCAGGGAAATCAAAGAAGGGATCAACAGAATTGATCAGGCAGCAGGATCCAATTCCTTTTCTTACCAGGAAAATAATATCAGCTTTTTTGTAGCCTCACCGAGTTTTATAGACGAAAAACAAATCCGGTTCAGTTATTTGCTGGAGGGCACCAGTAACAGCAATTGGAGCGATCCTTCCTCTCAGGGGATTATTAATTTCGTTAATCTTTCACCGGGAAAATATCTATTGAGGGCGAAAGCAACATTTGTAAATCACCATTATCCTGATTCTGAAATTTCATATTCGTTTATCGTTCGGCCGCCATGGTGGCAAACTTATTGGTTCCGATTATTGCTTTCCCTTTTGTTTGCAATTATTATCTGGCTGATTATCCGCAGCTATTATAAACGAAAACTATACCAGCAGCGCATATCAATGGAAAAGCAACAGGCCGTTGAGAGAGAAAGAACAAGAATAGCAGCTGATATGCATGATGATTTGGGAGCAGGGTTATCAACCATTCGTTTTTTGAGTGAAAAAGTAAAACGAAATTCTTTCAGTGAGGTTACCCGTGATGATATTGAAAAAATGCAAACCACCTCCAATGAACTCATCGATAAGATGAATGAAATTATCTGGACCATGAATGAAAAAAATGATTCATTGGAAAACCTGGTATTTTACACACGCTCTTATGCCATGGACTATTGCGTAGAAAATAATCTCGATTGCACATTCAATTTGCCGGAAGATATTCCTTCTGTCCCTTTGACCGGAGAAATCAGGAGAAATATATTCTTAACGATAAAAGAGAGCCTTCATAATGTAGTTAAACATGCTTCTGCAAAAAAAGTTAAAATAACTATGAACACTTCCAAAAACCTGGACATTTCGATCCGGGATGATGGGAAAGGAATCTTTAAAAAAACAAATGAGGAAGCAGGGAATGGTCTGAGAAATATGCAAAAAAGAATTGAGTCGATTGGAGGAACAATGACAATACAAAATGAAAACGGAGTTACAGTAAACCTGCATATCCCGCTTGCGTGAAGCGGAAATCAGAGGAGGTAAATTTTAAATGTTCAATAAGCAACAATCAATATTCAATGCTCAATGACTATTTAATATTTCTCACAGATTGCACAGATAGTTACAGAAATTCATAGAAAAAAATCAGGGCCAATCTGCGAAATCTGTAAAAAAATTAATTGTATCAGCCACGGAGACACGGAATACTATTACAATTAAAATATTCATAAAGAACCATAATTGATTATTGAGAGTTGCCTGCTGAATATTGATTATTGAAAATGTTTAGATATAGCCATAAACCCTGCCTATAACTTTTATCATATTGTCATCGACTGATTGGATCACTAAATTTATCATATGATGCCCATTAAAATTTGCATTGTCGAGGATCTAAAAGTGGTGCGAGAAGGAATTTCAAGCTTACTTGCGCTGGATGAACGTTTTGAAATGCTAAAAGCATTTGCCGATGCCGAAACAGCCGAAAAAGAATTGCCGCACTGGAAGCCTGATATTGTGATCATGGATATCAATCTGCCCGGAATGAATGGTATTGAATGCATCAAAAGAGTAAAATCATTTTGTCCATACACGCAATTCATGATGTTCACCATTTATGAGAATGATGAGAAAGTGTTTGAAGCGCTGGAAGCAGGTGCAAGCGGTTATCTCCTGAAAAAAACTCCGCTTGCAAAAATTGTGGAGGCATTGTCTGAATTACATGAAGGAGGGGCACCGATGAGCATGCAAATAGCCCGAAAAGTAATTGAAAGAATGCACGGCAATGATTCGACCGGATCTATTGATGTGCTCACATCAAGGGAAAATGAAGTCCTGCAGTGTCTTGCCAAAGGATGGCTTTACAAAGAAATCGCCAATAAATTAAATATTACTGTGGGCACAGTCCGCCAGCACATTCATAATATCTATGATAAGCTGCACGTACAAAACAGAACAGAAGCCCTGAACAAATTGCTGAAGAAATAGGAGTGATTTTTTATAAGCCTGTTGGCAATGAATGGTAATCCGTTCAGGGAATCATTTTGCCAAAAACAATCGACCAATTTTAAAACCCATCAACAAGCTGCCTATGTATAAAATACTTCTTTTCATTTTTCTTTTCCACTTTGCTGAAAATGTTTCTGCCCAGGAAGCCTGTACTGTTGAATCTGTTATGGCAGTGAAGGGTAACTGGAAAAAAGTTCCTGACGCAAATATGAGATACAGCAAGGATCAAACAGCCATCATTAGCCGAATTGATCATATCAGTGAGCTGTTCAAATCTGCTTACCCCGAACCAAGAGGAATGGAAGCTGCCTGGTACAGAACCATGGATAACGAATCATTGATCAGCAATGGACCGGTTCCTTACAATTTTAATTCATTGTATAAAGCCTGGTATTGCAATCAGCATGTGCACAAAATGTTACCGGGTGGTGAAACGGGTACCTGGGCCTATGTATTTGTGAATTCATTCGATTGGTTTTTTTCTGACAGGGACGATCCACTGCATATTCATGTCAATGGTAAACCGGTAAATCTTATGCCACAAAAAACAGGAGAATGGAAAGGTTATCCGGTCTACCAAACTTATTTTGGAGAAGGAAGAGATCATTTTATCATTTTAACCCATCACGATCAGCTGCCCTGGAAAGCCATCAGCCAGGAACAATACCTTCAGGTAATCCGCCAGCGACTGGCAGATCAAAAAAAGGAATCTTCAAGCGGCTATGCCGTGAACGAAGAAAATATAAAAAAATCAATAGCAAATAATCAGAACAATAAAAATTTAAAAGAAGAAGATAAAATAAAAATGAACGCCTTCCTCCAAAAGCAGCTGGATGAGATACAAAAATCACAAGGAGAAAATGTGGCAAAAGCGAATAAATACTTGGATGATAAAATCGCCGTCATTGACGACTACATAAAAAAGGCAGGTTCTGCGACCCTGCAGCAACCGGCAATTATGGACAAAAAATTTGTTGGCGATTTTACAGGAACATTTTCCACTGAAGAAAAAGGAGGCAAGCTACTGGTTATTTTGAATACAGAGTATTTCAACCTGAAACTGCCGAACTATGTCCCGCAAATGATGATCTTATTCTGGAGCTGGGAGAAGAATGCTCCGTCTCAGGATTTTAAAAAGCAATTCGAAGAAAATTTCCCTGTTGAGAAATTAAAAGATATGCTCGATAAATAAAATGAAAATATCTGGCCATGAAAAAAATTTTGTTATTGATCGCTGGAATTTTTTCAGCTATTGTTATTTACTCCCAAAAGGAAAATTTTGATATCGCCAGCTTCATTCCTCCAAAAGGATGGCAGCGGATAGATTCCAATGGCGTGGTTCTTTTTCAAAATATAAAAACAAATAATGGGCGGACCAGCTTTTGCCAGATTTTTTTATTTCCAAGTCAGGCAAGTACCGGAGACCCGGCAAAAGATTTTTCAAATGAATGGAACCGGCATGTGATCAGGCCAACGGGAACTAAAGAAATTCCAAGAACAGAAACACAAAAAAATCCGGATGGCTGGTTACAGACAACCGGTTATGCCCGTATCAGTCAGCAGGGAATTATTTATACCTCTTTGCTGGTTGCTATTTCCGGATTTGGAAGAGAGATGAGTGTGCTTGTCAATTTTGGAAGTCCTGATTATAACGACGAAGTGCAGCTTTTTTTTACCAATCTGGACATGCGTGCACCCGTAGTGACGGGCAACCTTCAATCTCGTGACACACCACCGCAAACAAGTTCTGGCGGACTTTCTGATTATGTGTTTACTGCTCCACCCGGCTGGACCAAACAGCAATATCCCGACCGAATCGACTTATCAGTGGAAACTCAGGGAGGCAGAGAGCGATGCGGGCTAACCCTCTTGCCTATGCGAAATGCAGGAGCTAATCTATGGACGGATGCAGGGAATATTTTTGCTGAAGTGTTTAAAGGATTTGAACCAAAGAATGATGGCTTATCCCCCAATAGAATTGTACAGGGCTTTTCGCCACAGGGATGGGAATATGTCATGATCAAAAGATCCATTGGCATGCGGGGTTACGCGACATTCTATGCATTTGTTTTTGTAGCAAAACTGGGCAACCTGATTGCTCCGATCGCAGGCAGTTCCAAAGATCCAATGGTAAGCGCCTGTTTCGGAGAGCTAATGACCGATGTATGGCCGAAATTCTTTTACAGTCTTCAATTTAAAAACTGGAAGACCACTGGTCCGGGAATTACCAAACAAATTGCAGGCAGTTGGATCGGCGGAGGTGCAACCGCTGCAGGTGAATTCAGTTTTGCCGCCAATGGGAGATACGCCGATGCACAGGCTGCGCAACAGTATCATCAACTGTCAAGTGGTGATGTGATGACAAGCACCCAGGCATATTTTGGAGATGGTTCTTATTCTCTGAATGGGAATCAGATTACATTGATCAGCGATGCAAAAAAAAATAATCCGGAACATGGTTATATCAGGGTGGAACGGGAAAGCATTGACAATGGAACCAACTGGACCGAAAAATTATACCTGTTGAGAACATCCTCGATAGATGGAAAGGAATATGAGGTGAGTATGAAAAGGAACAGATGATATAACTATTATAGAAATTTTTTGCAGCACAAGATCATTTTCTATAACTAATATCATATTGATAAGGGTTTCTGCGGATAGTAGCTTTGATGAAACCTTATTTAAAATGTTTCAGCCCCCCTTCCCTAACCGAATATATATTCTCCTGCTGGTTTTGTTATTGATGTCAGGATGTATTAAAACATCTTCACTGATACCGAATGTTCCCAATATACCCGTTGATACCAGCAATAATTCAAACAATTCAAACACTGATTCTGATTTGGGACCACCAGCTGTTACTGCTGTAGGAACACCTGTCGGAAGCAAAATAACTAAAACCATTGGTCCCTCCGGAGGATCAATTACCAGTGATGATGGATTGGTGGATCTGAATATTCCGGCAGGCGCTTTATCAAAGAATACGGATATCTCCATTCAATCTGTAACCAATGAATGTCCGGGTTCACTAGGACTTGCTTATGATTTAACTCCGAACGGATTAAAATTCTCCGTCCCGGCGTCCCTCACATTTCACTACACAGACAGTCTGGTTAATGGCACTGATCCGCTTATACTGTACAGTGTGTTTCAGGATAGCTTAAATCAATGGGAAGTAAATGATGCTGATAAGGAGGTAGATAGTGTAGGCAAGACCGTTAGTTTCGATGTGAGCCATTTTACCATTTACGCCATGGAACCCGGGGTTCGTATTTCTGCAAGTAGTTACCAACTGAAGGAAAGTCAGCAAGCCATTTGTGTAGTTTGGAGATTTGTAAAATCAAAAAAAGGAGCTACCGGAAATACATACAATCTCATCCCATCTCAGCCTTTTGTAGATGATCAGGTGAGGTTTTGGGCGGTAAATGGTTTCGCCGGTGGAAGCTCTGAAGATGGATTTATAGATATAGCGGGTACCACAGTTCCTTACACAGCTCCGGCAAAAAATGATTATAACAGGTATGTGGAAATTTCTGTAAACGTTAATGAACCGGAAACGATCCGCATCAGAAAAGCTAAGATAATCACTTTCCAGGATCACACATATAAACGTAAGGTCAAACTGCTGATAGGTGACAGGACCTATGATGTGCACATCCATTTCACTGCATTATCCGGAAGCGGCGTATACCCTGATATATATAATGATTCTGCTGATTTGGTTGTAGAGGTAAAAGATGGGCTGGTATCGGTTCCGGTGGCCAATATTGTCAATTACAGGCCTACCGATAACCCAACCTCATGGGGTGATATGGAGAAAGGTCCGGGTTATGTATGGGTACCAGATCAGACTGGCGTAATCAATATTACTGGTGCCACATTTGGGCTTATTGATAATCCCAATGCTCCGGGAGCAAATATCTCGATCCTGCTTAGCAGTACCGGAACGATTATTCCTACATATACTGTAAAATACCCGGGAGACGCTCCAGCCTCGACGTTTGGTGGAGACGCAGTCCCAGGCTGGCCTGGCGCGCTATATTTTACCTACAAAGACCCGGCGCCATTTATAGTATCTGCAGGAACGGGTTATACTGTAACGGAAAGGAAATGATAATAGCGACCTAAAATCAAATAATTTATATGAAGAAAATACTTTATTCACTGATACTGCTTTCCCCGGTGATTGCTTTCACCCAAAAGGATAGTATCCACGCAAAATCAAATCACACAGAAAAAACGACTTACTTCGGAATCAAAGCTGGACTTAATTTCGCCAATGTCACCAACGCATCTTCAATCGGGGCCAGCGGACAAACAGGCTGGCATGCAGGTGTGCTTGCAAATCTTGGAGGAAAATTAATTTGTTTCCGCCTGGAAGTTTTGTATTCCCAACAGGGATATGGGTTTGCTACTGATTCGTCTTCAGGATCCTTCACACATGATTATATTTCCATGTCGCAATTGATCGGCATTAATATCACCCATTGGGTTCAGGTACAAATCGGCGGACAAACCGGATACCTCCTAAATGCAAAAGCTACCAGCAAAACCCAATCGACCGGCAATGCCACCGTAGATAATATCCTGAGTTATTATAACCGCTTTGATTATGGATTCGGCGGTGGCCTGGAGCTGCATCCTATCGCGGGTCTGCTGATCGGTGCAAGATATAATATCAGCCTTTCCAATTTGTACAACAATACATTCACTTCATCAGGAAGTGGTTCCGGAAATTATACTCCAAATATTGATTTTAAAAATAATGTGGTGCAATTGTTTGTTGGTTACAGGTTCTGATCAAAGAAATGATTATCCGTTAGCCATTACCTTATCCAATAACGGTGATATGTAATCGAAATAGAATGATTTTTCAATTGACAAATTTTAAAAAGTTCGAGATGAGTCCGCTAAACCTTGTAAAGCTTTTTTGTTTTTTTCTCCTAAGTCTGATTTTGGTCACTGGTTGTATAAAAACATCTTCATTATTATCAAATATCCCCACTCCGCCTGTAGACACTACAGGTACGGGTACCGGCACAGATTCCGGCACGCCTGCTGTTACGGCTGTTGGCATACCGGTGGGAACAAAAATTACAAAGACAATTGGCCCTGCAGGAGGATCCATCACCAGCGATGATGGTAAAGTTGATTTGACAATTCCTGCAGGAGCATTGTCTGCAAACACCAATATCTCTATTCAATCCGTCACGAATGAATGTCCGGGCAGTGTCGGACTTTCCTATGATCTTACTCCAAACGGAACAAAATTTTCCGTTCCTGTTTCTCTCACATTTCATTATACCGACAGTGCGATCAATGAAACTGATCCGCTGCTTTTGTACAATGTATTCCAGGACAGTTTGAATCAATGGGAAGTAAATGATGTGGACAAGGATATTGATTCTGTTGGCAAGACAGTTACTTTCTATGTTAATCATTTTACCATATTCAGTCTGGAGCCTGGCGTTTATATACAGAGCACAGCTCTTCAGCTTGAAGAAGGTCAGCAGGCTACTCTGAAAGTTTTGAGATGGGTCAAAGCAAAAAAGGGACAGACTACCGGAAATCCATACGGTCTCATCCCCACTCAACCATTCGTGGACGATCAGGTAAGATTTTGGGCAGTGAATGGTTTCGCTGGTGGAAATTCCGAAGATGGATTTATTGATATAGCAGGCGTTTCAGTTCCCTACACAGCTCCTGCTAAAATAAAAAGTGAAAGATGGGTAAGCATTTCTGTTGAGGTGGATCAACCTGAAACCATTCGTGTGGGAAGAGGAAAAATTATCACTTTCCAGAATCACACTTACAGACGTTCTCTCAGAATTCTGATTGGGAATATCAGCTTTGATGTACATTTCCATATCACGGCAATAGGCTTAAGTGATTATATGAGCAAGGACGATATTTATAATGATTCTGCTGATATACTCGTGAATGTAAGCCACGGTTTTGTAGATATCCCCCAGGCCAATATTGTCAATTTCAAACCAACGTTGAAACCTACTTCCGAAGGTGATACAAAAGAAGGGCCGGGCTGGCTGTGGATTCCAGATGCTACCGGGCTTATGAACATTACAAATGCAGTGGCGGGATTAGATCAGCCCAATCAAGAAAACAGAACCATAGCAGGAATCCTTGTACAAAGCGGAACAGTTGGCCCTCAGTTTACAATATTTCCGGGTGGAGGCCTGTCATCTTATTCTCAGGGAGGAGATGCAACGATAGGATGGCCGCCCGGCTTTACGTTTGTTTTTGCGGACTCTGCACAGGAAGTGGATATTAAGGCGGATGGAATATGGGGATATACTGTAACCCCGAGGCCCAGGTAATGCTGAACGCATAACGCTGAATGCTAAACGCTGAACGGAGAACGCTCAATGTTAAAATGCTAACCTTGCACTACGAGTTTTTATTTTACAGGTTGGCAAAGGCTTTTAGCGTTATGCTTTCTGTGTTTGCCTAATAACTTTTGTTCTATATCGGATGCTTCGTATTTGCTCCAAAAAATAGTACATTCAGAAAAAAATACTTTGAGGCCGGCTGCAAAAAAAATGCTTCGATGCATCACCTGCTTTTTTCTACTGGCATTTTATTTTCATATTGCTTCTGCCCAGCAATTCAATCCTTATTATAATTTCAAACACCTGAATGTTGAAAATGGTCTTGCAAATAATATTGTCTACCATTTTTTGCAGGACAGCCGGGGTTATATGTGGTTGGGAACACGCAATGGGATTACATTATACGATGGTATCCGGGCCATCAGCTTTCTCCATGATGATCAAAATAAAAAATCAATATCCGGAAATTTTATTACCCGGATCCTGGAAGATTCCAATCATTCTATATGGATAGGAAATAATGCAGGGATCGATTTGTTTAACAAAACAGAAAACAACTTCATACATTTCAGCATACCTGCTGCCGACGGCCATTTGGAAGATACCTACTGTGTGTTATTGGGGTTTGCAAATTCAAATGATCTGTGGTTTCTCGAAACCAGCACCAAAGCCATAAAAGTTTTTAATACCCAGACAAAAAAATTCAGGACCTTAATTTCAACCAATGCCGTTGATGGTATGATGTACATCAACCCTCTTTCACATCAGGTTCATATCTGGACTTATCTAAGCATTGGTACCACGCACTATGTTTTTCAACAGGATTCGCTGCTTCGAGAAGAACATTTCTTTAACAATGAAAAAAAAGAAGGCGAGTCATTATTAATTTATCATGTTTTCTATCAGAATGATTCCAGTGCATGGCTGTCCACCGCCAAGGGATTAATCGGACTTAATCCGATGACAGGTGATTACAAAATATATAATAATAAGGATGGAGCGCCGGTGATAGAAGCGAGATATGTCACCCTGTCCCCCAGAGGAACGCTTTGGGTCAGTACCGGGGGATATGGTATTTATACTTTCGATGTCCAGAAAAAAAAATTCATCGATCATTTTAGAAATTATGTGCTGGATCCCTACAGCATTTGCAGCAGCAATATTGTATCCATGTATTTCGATAAGGTAGGTAATATATGGTGCGGTAGTTATGGTAACGGTGCCAGCTATGCGAATGTTGAAAACAGGTTCTTCTCCAAACTGCTTTCAAAAAATGAAATGGATCATTGGAAAAAACAAAACGCTGTGTATTGGATGGGAGCGGATGAAGAAGGAAAGCTATGGTGCATATTGAGAGATGGATTGGGATTCTGGCTGTTGGATTCAGCATTGAATGTAAAAGAGTTTCGTATGCCAAGGTTTGAAAATGGCAAAGCATTTGACGGGCCAATTTACCAGCTTGTATTCTATGGGAAATCCTCTGCCTGGTGCATGAGTGATCGCGGGCTTTTTCAATACGATATTCATTCAAACCGGATAAAACAGCTAAACTATTCCCGTATATCAACAGAATTATTTGGAAGTTACTGGACCAATATGATGATCCGCCTTCATGACGGATCGTTTTTGTTTTCTACCTGGGGTGGCCTGTACAGAATTACCAATCAAAACGGAAATCCTGTTATTCAGCCTTTTTCAGAATTAAATAATCAGCCTTTCAAAAGCTTTGATGTGATCTATGAAGACAAAGAAAAAAATATTTATGTAGATGATAATGGCGAAAATTTTTACGTGTTGACATTATCGGCAACTAAGAATGACTATATCATAAAAAAAAATATTTCTTCTTTTCCGCATGTAATCGAATTCTGTGAAGGAGACTCAGTTGTTTATATAGAAACTAACCAGGGTTTATACACCATCAACAAAAAAAATTTATCAATTGAAAAATCTTCTGTGAATGCTCAATTGCCGTTTAGTGCAATAAACAATCTGCTCCCGGAAAAAAACAGGCTCTGGATCTTTGGCGACAAAGGTCTCTATTATTATAACGCGGAGAAAAAAACCGGCCGCCTCTTTACTATTGAAGACGGCCTTCCTTCAAACACGTTCTCGGAGTTTTGTATGACCTTCAGCCGTGAGGGGCGATGCATTGCAGGAACCAATAATGGATTGGTTTCTTTTTATCCCGACAGGTTACAGGATATCCTTTATCCGCCGAGAGCCCAGATCATGAATATATTTGTAAATGATTCTTCGAAAAGTTTTATTGCAAATCCGCAGGAAGCTTCGAAAATAATATTGAAACATTATCAAAATACTTTTTCATTTGATTTTTCCTGCATCAGTTTCCAGCACGCTTCCGCTTCAACTTATGAATATCGTTTAGATAAATATGATGAGAACTGGATCATGAGCGGAGCTACGCATTATACCCGTTACAGTAAAATCCCGCCCGGCAATTATACTTTCGAACTTCGCGTGCTCGATGCAAATGGAAAAGTCAGTCCGTTCACAAAATCACTTGCTATTGAAATAAAAAAAGCATTCTGGCAGACAACGATTTTCAAAATCATTGTCGGAGCGCTTCTTGCTTTATTAATATGGCTGTTGATTAAATGGTACCTAACCACAAAAATCCTTAAGCAGAAAAGAGAATTCGAAAAACAGCAGGCCATCGAAAAAGAAAGAACACGGATCGCCACCGATATGCATGATGATCTGGGTGCGGGTCTCTCGCGAATTAAATTTCTCAGTGAAACCATCGGTTTGAAAAAACAATTGCAGCAGTCGGTTGAAGAAGATATCAGCAGTATCGGCAGTTATGCCAATGAAATGATTGGCAAAATGGGAGAGATTGTATGGGCGCTCAATGAAAAAAATGATTCATTGAGCGATCTGCTTTCATATACTCGTTCTTATGCTGTGGATTATTTGCTGAATAATGGAATTCAATGCCAGGTAAACGCCCCGCCTGTCTTCCCCTCTTTTTTTGTGAGTGGCGAATTCAGAAGAAATATTTACCTCTCGATTAAAGAAGCCTTGCATAATATTGTCAAGCATGCTCAGGCAAACAAAGTAGTGTTTGATATTGCAATTGATAAAAACCTTGTTATAAAAATACAGGACGATGGTATTGGTTTTGATATCAACCATATCCGTCCTTTCAGCAATGGATTAAACAATATGCAAAAAAGAATGAAGGATATAAAGGGTAGAATCGACATTATACAAAAAAACGGGACATTGATCATTTTATCAGTTCCTTTGCCTTTATAACTTTTATACTATTGCTCATGGACCATATTGGTCTTATTTTCAATTTTATTCAATGTCAATAACACTGGCCATAGTAGAGGATCTCGATGAAGTGCGGGAGGGATTAAGAAACTTTCTTGCTTTGAGCCCGGATTTTAAGGTGCTTGATACTTTTAAAACTGCCGAAGAAGCGCTTGAAGAAATTCCTTCTCTCCAACCCGATATTGTCATCATGGATATCAATCTGCCCGGAATGAGTGGTATCGATTGTATCCGTGAGATAAAGAAAAAAAACATCCGTACCCAATTTATGATGTTCACTGTATATGAAAATGATGAAAAAGTATTTGAAGCATTGAAAGCCGGAGCATCGGGATATCTTTTAAAAAACACCGGACTTATTCATATCATCGAATCGTTGAAAGAACTGCACCAGGGAGGTTCGCCGATGAGCTCGAATATTGCACGCAAGCTGGTGATGAATTTCCAGGAAAAATCTCCTGAAGAAACTCCAGCCGATATTACGCTTCTCTCTCTCCGGGAAAATGAAGTGCTGCATCTTCTCGCACAGGGATTATTATATAAAGAAATTGCCGACCAGTTAAATATTTCTACAAGTACAGTCCGCCAGCATATCCACCGCATTTATGAAAAACTACATGTGCAGAACCGCACGGAAGCAATTAATAAAGCATACAAGAAAAATTAATTCCTGATTTTTTATTAAAGTGTTTCACGCAAAGACGACAAGAGTCAAAGTCAGCAAAGATTCTTTTCGCCTTCGGGAGAAACAAAAGCTGTATAGTAACTTTTGTTCTATCATGAACTTTTGTTCTATTGACCTTCGTCGAATGCTCCAGTAGTTTTATTGAAAATTTTTTACAATGAAACATTCCCTCGCCGTTTCTATCATCCTATCCTTACTGATCCTTGCCATTTGTTGCAAAAAGAGTGATTTCCTTCCCGGCAACAATAATAACAACAATAATAATAACAACAATAACAATAATAACAGCAATGACACCACGAAGCCAAGTGCTGTTGGCGTTCCCACGGGGCCAACAATAAGCCAGTTCGTTGGTTCAGGTGGCGGGAGTATTGTTACTGCCGACGGAAGGATAGAAATAGATATCCCTTCGGGCGCACTGGCAAAAGGAGATACGATTACTATCCAAAATATCACCAACACTGCATCAGAAACAAGTAACGGCGATGCCTATCGTTTTTTACCTAATGGTCTGAAATTTGCAATTCCTGTAACAATAAAGTTTCACTATACTGACGATGATATCAGCGAAAGTGCTCCGGAATTGTTAGGAATCGCATTCCAGGACAGCGCCAATTTTTGGGAACCCGTCAAAATGAGTGGCCTGGATACCACATCGAAAATTATTTCTGCGCAGACCACGCATTTCACGGATTATGTCGACTACAGAGCTTTCAGAATTGTCCCTATATCAGGTGATTTGATACAAGGCAAAAAAATATTTATCAATAAAAAAGAGAAGTTTCAGATATACGCTGCTCAGGATCGTAATGTCGCAA
>DATJXY010000012.1:0-27770 GCA_035499855.1 Puia sp.
AATTCTTCTTTTGTATCCGGGATAATCAGATCATTGATATTGAAAGAAAGACCCCCGCGGAATGCCATTCTGAAACCCAGCTGTTTGATATCATCCAGGAACTTAGCAGTCTTGGGAACGTTGGTCCATTTAATGATATCACCGATAATTTCCCGAAGTGATTTCTTAGTCAGTAATGCATTCACAAAACCAGCTTCTGCCGGAACGAACTGATTGAAAAGCACACGACCTACTGTAGTTTCAATCAACTTCGACTGTAGTTCACCGTTATCATTTCTAATATTTACTTTTACCTTGATATAAGCATGAAGATCCAGTTGATTCTCATTGTAAGCAATGATCACCTCTTCCGAACTGTAAAAGGCCTTGCCTTCTCCCTTCACACTTTCCTTGTCTGTCGATCTCTTCCCTTTGGTAATATAATATAAACCCAATACCATGTCCTGAGAAGGAAGGGTGATGGGTGTTCCATTTTGCGGATTCAAAATGTTATGGCTGGACAGCATGAGCAATTGCGCTTCCAGAATCGCTGCACTACTCAATGGAACATGAACAGCCATCTGGTCACCGTCAAAGTCGGCATTGAATGCTGTACAAACCAATGGATGCAATTGAATGGCTTTCCCTTCTATCAGTTTTGGCTGGAAGGCCTGTATTGATAACCGGTGCAATGTTGGGGCACGATTCAATAAAACAGGATGGCCTTTCAAAATATTTTCTAAAATATCCCAAACGATGGCTTCTTTACGATCCACCAGTTTACGGGCAGACTTTACTGTTTTTACAATTCCTCTTTCGATCAGTTTTCTGATGATAAATGGCTTGAACAATTCAGCAGCCATATCTTTCGGAAGACCACATTCATGCAGTTTCAGTTCAGGACCCACTACTATCACGGAACGACCAGAGTAGTCAACGCGCTTTCCCAACAGGTTCTGACGGAAACGTCCCTGTTTTCCTTTTAATACATCGCTTAAAGATTTCAATGCACGTCCGCCTTCCGCTTTTACTGCATTTGATTTGCGGCTATTATCAAACAATGAATCGATTGCTTCCTGCAGCATACGCTTTTCATTGCGGAGAATTACTTCGGGAGCTTTAATTTCCAGCAAACGCTTCAAACGATTGTTGCGGATTATTACTCTGCGGTATAAATCATTCAAATCAGAAGAGGCAAAACGGCCGCCATCCAATGGAACAAGAGGACGCAATTCAGGTGGTATCACCGGTATATATTGCATCACCATCCATTCGGGACGGTTTGTAATTCGGCTATTCGCATCACGGAAGGCTTCCACAACACTCAAACGTTTCAATGCATCGGCCTTACGTTGTTGTGAAGTTTCATTAGCTGCTGCATTGCGTAAATCGAACGATAACTGATCCAGATCGATTCTCTGTAAAAGATCATGAACAGCTTCGGCACCCATCTTGGCGATGAATTTATTCGGATCATCGTCGGGAAGATATTGATTGTCCTTGGGTAATGCATCCAGGATTTCCAGGTATTCTTCTTCCGTCAGTAAATCACCATAATTCTGTCCCTTGTCAGCACGAATTCCCGACTGAATGACTACATATCTTTCATAATAAATAATACTTTCAAGCTTTTTTGAGCTCATACCCAACAGGTATCCTGTTTTATTGGGCAGGCTTTTGAAATACCATATATGAACTACGGGAACAACAAGCTTGATATGGCCCATTCGCTCACGACGAACTTTCTTTTCTGTTACTTCCACACCGCAACGATCGCACACGATACCTTTATAACGGATGCGCTTGTACTTACCACAGGCACATTCGTAATCCTTTACAGGTCCGAAAATGCGTTCGCAGAATAAGCCATCTCTTTCGGGTTTATATGTACGATAGTTGATGGTTTCCGGCTTCAATACTTCTCCATAGGATCTTTCGAGAATGGAATCGGGTGAAGCTAATCCGATAGTAATTTTTGAAAAGTTGGCTCTGGGACGATTTTCTTTTTTAATAGCCATATTACAGTATGAGGTTTTAATCTGAATCAACGAAACCAAAAAAATCCCTGGAATAGCTAATGACAGCTACACTATTGAACAGCAATAATTTAAAATGAAAATAATTGTGCAAATGCCAGCATATCCAAATTAAGGAGGGCAAAGGTAATAATTAAATTCCAAATAACCATAAATTAAGCCGGGGCCTGGCAGGGTCGAATTTCACCGCTTTAATCGCCTATTCTTGGTTTTTCTCCATGTCTTTTTAAAAATTTCTCCCGAATGATATCCTGAACAGGCACATTCCGGATTTTACTTTCCAGCCATGAAATTACATCCAGATAAACAAAGGCCCGGGTCTCAAAGCGGTTTTTCTCATATGTTCTTAGTTTTTTCAGCAATTTTTCGAACTCAGGTTTCAACTGTCTTGGAGACAATTTGAATGATTTACGAAGGAATTTAAATATCTCTTCTTCAACCAGACTGAGATTCTCCATCTTTGCCATAAACCTGTAAACAGATTTGATAAGATATTCGAGCAACTGATAATTTCCCAGCTCGTAATGCGCGATCAGGTGCAATAATCTTGAATAACATTGCAAATCTGTCCGAAGATCTACTTTCCAATTGATAATCTTGTTGAGGTATTTGATGGTATTCTCGTAATCACCGCTTCCAAAATAAAGAGATGCAAACTTGTAATAAAAAACCAGGATCCTGTGTCTGTCAAGATACAATTCGTATTCCTTTAATTTTTTTTCAATGTAAGGAACCAATTCGAGGCCTTGAGTGAAAGTGCCATCGATAAAATGTTTATTGATCTTGGATATGTGGAGATAGACAAAGGTTTGTATCCTGTTATTATCATTCTCACTTACAATTTCGGAGTGAGAAAATCTTTCGAAATCTGCAAGTGTTTCCACGAATTTGGGATAATTGAGAAGATCAAAATGAGCTCCTAAAAGATTATGCAAACCTTTGATGTAATGGGCAGTTTCAATGCCGATCATGAATTTCTCTTTTTCAAACAGGTCGACCCATTTCTGCGTGTAACGATAATAAGACAAAAAATCCTGCCGGATAAAAGAATACCAGCTGAAACATTGATAGAGGTATAATTTTTCATAAAAACTGGTACATTTCGACCGGTCGGGAGGAAGATGTTTTTCAAAAAAATCCTCAACTGCTTTTTCATCTTTCTCATTACGCGCATGACCATGTTTAATGAACCAGCTGTACAATTGCAGGGAGAGATTTGATAAACTACCAATCATCTGTAACCGATTATTAACCTCGGTCATTTCATGGGCCAGCCTGTCGGCCCGATCCTGCATGCTCCTGGTGATATGCAATGCTTCAATTTTCTGTTCAAAAAAAAGGACCTTGAGCAGAATGGTCAGCTGATAATAAGCTTTTGCATTTTCTTTGATGCGATCCAATATTCTAAGGCTTTGGAGATAGAGTCCCTGATTGTATAAAATCCTGGCATAGTCCAACTGTTCATGCAACTGGATGTCTATATTATTTTCGCTTTTAATCAACCTAAGGCTTGAAAGAATTTGCCGGTACAGGGAAGCTCTGACATTGGACAATTGCTGCTTTTTGACACTTTTTATTTTCCTTAACAATTGTGTTTCGTCGTATTCGTCCATTTTATCCAGGACATCAAATAACTGAATGACTTTCAAGTCTTCAACTGAGGAATTTCTTTTCACGTAGAGCTTAAAATTCCTTTTTTCTGATTTTTTCAGTGATTTTACCAGTTGAAACAGTGTATCGGAAGATCGGTTGGGCATTGTAATTTAAAATCCTAAAACCCTTATCCAGCAAGGGTTTCAGTCATATTTAATATATTTAAAAAACGTAAACTACCTGCTATTTTGATTTCATTGCTAAACTAAACAAAGATAATTTCGATTGACAGGCGCTTTCTATGCATAAAAAGCTGTATTACAAATGTAAAAAGCCTGCTTCTTTTTATCAACTCTTTCAACAAGTACTATGAGCGACAACAAAGTTTTCATCTTTGATACGACACTTCGTGATGGTGAGCAGGTTCCCGGCTGTAAACTCAATACGGACGAAAAAATAGAGCTTGCACTGCAACTGGAAGAGTTGGGAGTAGACATTATAGAGGCCGGATTTCCTATCTCAAGCCCGGGAGATTTTCATTCTGTAGAAGAAATATCAAAGATTATTAAAAACTCTGTGGTTTGTGGTTTGACCCGTGCTGTTCAGAAAGATATTGAAGTAGCAGCACAGGCACTAAAATATGCAAAGCGCCCGCGAATTCATACCGGTATTGGCACTTCGGATCTTCATATCAAGGCAAAATTCAACTCCAACAGAGAAGAAATTATTGAAAGGGCAGTAAACGCCGTCAAATGGGCCAGGAATTTTGTAGCCGAAGTAGAATTCTATGCTGAAGATGCAGGTCGCACTGACAATGAATATCTCGCGCGTGTAGTCGAGGCCGTTATTGCTGCAGGCGCAACAGTGGTGAATATTCCTGATACCACAGGATATTGCCTGCCTTTCCAATATGGTGAAAAAATCTCCTTCCTGATCAACAATGTAAAAAATATAGATAAGGCAATTCTTTCCTGTCATTGTCACAACGATTTGGGACTGGCCACTGCCAATTCAATTGCAGGGATCATCGCCGGAGCTCGACAAATCGAATGTACCATTAACGGTTTGGGCGAAAGAGCCGGTAACACTTCGCTGGAAGAAGTGGTGATGATTATTAAGCAGCATTCTGATTTGGGATTTTATACCGGAATCAAAACACAGAATTTAAATCCTGTCAGCAGGCTTGTAGCAGAAACTATGCGAATGCCAGTTCAGCCAAACAAAGCGATTGTCGGATCAAATGCATTTTCACATTCATCAGGCATTCACCAGGATGGTTTTCTGAAAGATTCACTGACTTACGAAATCATCAACCCTGAAGAGGTAGGCGCCGATGGTTCCAAAATTGTACTAACGGCAAGGAGTGGACGCAGTGCCCTGGCACACCGCCTCCTAAAAGTAGGATACGCTTTTAACAGGAACGATATCGATGTGATATATCAGCAATTCCTAAAAATTGCCGATACAAAAAAAGAAGTAGTAGAAGAAGATCTCCACCAGTTGGCGAAAGCATACCTCGCATCGGTGGTTTCAGATAAAATTGAAATATAATTTTCTTTCTTAAATCCCGTATCCGCATTTCGGATCGTGCATAAACAAACAATTTTCCATGCCAAAAACATTATTCGAAAAAATCTGGGATAAACATGTTGTAAAAACAATTGAGGGTGGTCCTTCAGTTTTATATATCGATAAGCATTTCATTCATGAAGTAACCAGTCCGCAGGCATTCAAAGGTTTACAGCAAAGAGGATTGAAAGTTTTTCGTCCCGGGCAGGTTGTTGCGACTGCAGATCATAATGTGCCAACTATAAATCAGCATTTGCCTATTAAAGAAGAATTGTCGCGCATACAGGTTCAGACTTTGAAAGAGAATTGTGAAAAATTCGGAATCGAATTATATGGCTTAGGACATCCTTACCAGGGAATTGTTCATGTGATTGGGCCCGAACTTGGCATTACGCAGCCCGGTATGACGATTGTCTGTGGCGATAGTCACACTTCCACACATGGAGCATTTGGAACTATTGCTTTCGGCATCGGCACCAGCGAAGTGGAAATGGTATTGGCTTCGCAATGCCTTTTACAAACCAGGCCAAAACTGATGCGCATCAATGTAGAGGGAAAACTAAATAAAGCCGTGGTTTCAAAGGATATCATTCTATATATTATTTCGCTGATTTCTGCAAGTGGCGCCACTGGTTATGCAGTGGAATATGCGGGATCAGCTATCAGGTCTCTGTCAATGGAAGCAAGAATGACAATTTGCAATATGAGTATTGAAATGGGCGCCCGCTGCGGAATGATTGCTCCTGATGAAATCACTTTTAATTATATCAAAGGGAGAGCATTCGCCCCCAAAGGAAAAGACTGGGACAAGACTGTTGCACATTGGAAAACTTTATACAGCGATGCAGATGCAGCATTCGACAAAGAAATTCATATCGATGCGGCAGATATAGAGCCGATGATCACTTATGGCACTAACCCTGGAATGGGTATTGGCGTTACAGGGCATGTTCCGGCCTTGAATGAAATAGAAGAAAAAGAAAAACCATCTTTCGAAAAATCACTTCGCTACATGGGACTTGAACCGGGCAGTAATATCAAAGGAAAAAAAGTTGATTATGTATTTATCGGTAGCTGTACGAATAGTCGCATTGAAGATTTGCGTATGGTAGCGTCATTTGTAAAAGGAAAGCATAAAGCAAGTGATGTAGAAGTTTGGATAGTACCGGGAAGCAAACAGGTAGAAAAACAGGCAAAGGAAGAAGGTATTGATAAAATATTTGAATCAGCCGGCTTCATGTTGCGTCAACCAGGTTGCTCTGCTTGTTTGGGAATGAATGAAGATAAAATCCCTGCCGGAAAATATTGCATCTCTACGAGCAACCGAAATTTTGAAGGAAGACAGGGACCAAATGCAAGAACATTCCTGGCAAGTCCATTGACTGCAGCAGCAGCGGCAATCACAGGAGAAGTAGCCGATGTGCGTGAATTTATTTAGCCGGATGGCAGCAGAATGAATTTATAAAAGTTCAAAACACAAATATGAAAAAAATACTATTGGCATTATTCCTTTCTTTTTTATTATCGGCTGTCCATGCACAAACTTTTACTCTAAAAAGTAAAGACATCGGAGGCCAAGCTACCAATAAGCAGGTATTTAAAGGATTTGGATGCACTGGCGATAATATTTCTCCCGAATTATCCTGGGAAAATGCTCCTGCAGGTACAAAAAGTTTTGCTGTCACTATGTATGATCCGGATGCTCCGACAGGAAGTGGATTCTGGCACTGGTTGATATTTGATATTCCTGCAAATGTCACAGAATTAAAATCAGATGCAGGTGATCTTTCCAAAAATTTATCTCCTGCGGGATCCATTCAAAGCAAAACAGATTTTGGTCAGCCTGGATACGGAGGCCCTTGCCCACCGGTGGGTCACGGCTTTCACGAATATATTATTACCGTATATGCATTGAAAACTGATAAGCTCGGATTGGATCAAAATGCATCCGGGGCCTATGTTGGTTTTAATCTTTTTGCAAATACAATTGAAAAAGCATCACTGGTGATGTATTACAAACGATAATGATTCATTTCAACAGAATATGAGTAAAAAGTTCAATATCATACAATCCACAGTTGTTCCGATCCAGATAGAGAACATCGATACGGACCAGATCATCCCTGCCCGTTTTTTAAAAGCGACGAATAGAGAAGGATTCGGAAAAAATCTTTTTCGCGACTGGCGTTTTGAAAATGATGATGAACAAAAACCCAGAAAGAATTTTGTCCTAAACGATCCGGCTTACAAGGGAAAGATTTTGGCAGCTGCAAAAAACTTTGGATGCGGCTCATCACGTGAGCACGCAGCATGGGCTATCAAAGATTATGGATTCGATGTAGTTGTCAGCAGTTTTTTTGCTGATATCTTTAAAAACAATGCACTGAATAATTTTCTGCTACCCGTTACCGTGAGTGAATCATTTTTACAAAGGATATTTGAAACAGTTGAAAAGGACCCTTCAACTCAAATCGAGGTAGACTTATCAAACCAGACAATCAAAATTCTAAATGAAGATTCTAAAGTTCCCTCCACCAGAGCAGATTTAGGGGAGGTTTTTGAAATCAATCATTATAAAAAAACATGTTTACTAAATGGCTATGACGATATCGATTATTTACTCAGTATAAAGAGTGATATAGAAAAGTTCGAAGCCACCTTTTCAATCCGTTCCTAAAAATTAATAAACCGATGACCAGGAAAATTCAGGATATAAAACAACAAGCTCCTTCACAGGAAGGAGGATCGGGAAGCGTCAAAAAAAATATTGTCGTCATTGAAGGAGATGGTATTGGCCCCGAAGTCACGAGGCAAGCGGTCAAAGTGCTCAATGCTATTGCTGACCGTTTCAACCATGAATTCCATTTCTCTTATTTTTTAATGGGCGCAATTGCCATCGACAAAACAGGAAATCCATTGCCCGACGAAACAATTGAAGCAGCATTAAAAAGTGATGCAATACTGTTTGGCGCAATCGGTCACCCTAAATATGATAATGATCCTTCGGCCAAAGTCAGGCCCGAACAGGGATTATTAAAGTTGAGAAAGTCTTTGCAGTTGTTTGCCAATATCCGGCCCATCACTACCTACCCTTCCCTGCATCATCTTTCTCCTCTCAAAACAAAGAATATCGAGGATGTTGATTTTGTTATTTTCAGAGAATTGACAGGGGGCATTTATTTTGGTAAAAAAGAAATCAATGCAACAAATACACAGGCATCCGATGATTGTATTTATACAAAGGAAGAAATTGAGCGTATTGCCCATCTCGCATTCAAAGAAGCCAGAATAAGAAGAAAAAAATTAACACTGGTTGATAAGGCCAATGTATTGGAAACATCCAGGCTCTGGAGAAAAGTGGTCCAGGAAATAGCAGCACAGTATCGTGATGTGACTGTTGACTTCCTTTTCGTTGATAATGCTGCCATGCAGATCATTCTTAATCCAAAGCAATTTGATGTTATTCTCACAGAAAACATGTTTGGAGATATTCTCAGTGATGAAGCTAGTGTGATCAGCGGATCACTTGGATTATTACCTTCAGCATCTATCGGCAAGGGTGCAGCGCTTTTCGAACCCATTCATGGTTCGTATCCGCAGGCTACAGGGAAAGACATTGCGAACCCGCTTGGTTCTATCCTTTCCGCTGCCATGCTGCTCGAACATCTTGGTCTGTATAAGGAAGCCGATCTGGTAAAAGAAGCTGCTCATTGGACATTAAAAAATGGTTTTGTAACAAAAGATATCGATCCGGTAAATTTTTATTTCACGACTACCATCGGCGAACTTATCAGCGACTATGTGGGGGGCAAATTTCCGGGCGATGTCAATAAAGCAAATATTGAGTTGAGAAAATCAACCATTATTTGACAGAAGGTTCATTGAATTCGGAAGTGATAATGATAAAAAAATTTCAAACTCCGGAAAAATTCAAATAATCCGGTCTTAAGTTCTTTGTATATTCAAAGGTGGTTCGTATATTCGCATCACAACACCTATCATGTTGAGAAGCAGATTATATAATTTAGTTACCATTTCCATTATTATCGTGGTGGTCATTATTATTATTCCTGCAATGCATGGAGGTGGTTGTTAGCACATAAATATCAACAAACAAAAATATACGACCCGCCTCCAAAAAAGGCGGGTTTTTTATTAGTAAAAAAAGAGAAACGTGAATCACAAGTCCGGTCGTGAGCAGAGAGTCGGTAGTTTTAAGTCGAGTGCTACTCACTTCTCACCATTCAGGTTTCACATTTGACAAACAAACACATGGCAGAAATCAATCAATATTCAAAAGTTTTAACGCAGGATCAGACACAACCTGCTGCACAGGCAATGTTATACGGGATTGGATTAAAAGACCAGGATCTCAGGAAAGCACAGGTAGGCATTGCCAGCATGGGTTATGATGGCAACCCCTGCAATATGCATTTGAATGACCTGGCAAAGATTGTCAAACAGAGTGTATGGGACAACGATCTGGTTGGATTGATATTTAATACGATCGGGGTTAGTGATGGCATCAGCATGGGAACTAACGGTATGCGTTATTCGCTGGTGAGCCGTGATATTATTGCTGATTCAATTGAATCTGTATGCAGCGCCTTATATTATGATGGTGTGGTAACGATACCGGGATGTGACAAGAATATGCCTGGCTCCATCATTGCAATGGGTAGATTGAACAGGCCTTCCATTATGATCTATGGAGGAACGATTGCTCCGGGTCATTACAAAGGACAGGATCTAAATATCGTTTCTGCTTTTGAAGCATTGGGACAAAAAATAGCAGGTGAGCTGACAGAAGAAGACTTTAAAGGAATCATTCAGCATACTTGTCCGGGTGCAGGTGCATGTGGCGGAATGTATACCGCCAATACGATGGCCGTTGCGATCGAAGCATTGGGCATGAGTCTTCCTTATTCTTCGTCTAACCCAGCCGTTAGTGAAGCAAAGCAAAAAGAATGTGCAGCTGCCGGTAAAGCGATCAGGTTATTATTGGAAAAAGATATCAAGCCAAAAGATATCATGACAAGAAAAGCGTTTGAAAATGCGATTGTAACCATTATGGTTTTGGGAGGAAGTACAAATGCTGTCTTGCATTTGATAGCGATGGCTAAAAGCGTGGATATACCATTAACACAGGATGATTTCCAGGCGGTCAGTAACAGGACACCGGTGTTAGCCGATTTTAAGCCCAGTGGTAAATACCTGATGCAGGACTTGCATGAACATGGAGGTACTCCTTCCGTAATGAAATATTTATTACAGAAAGGTTTATTGCATGGCGATTGTTTAACTGTCACAGGAAAAACACTTGCTGAAAATCTTGCTTCTGTTCCTGATTTGAATTTTGAAAAACAAACTATTGTCAATCCGCTGGAAAAACCTTTGAAAAAAACCGGTCATTTACAAATATTATACGGAAACCTTGCAGAAGGTGGTAGCGTTGCGAAGATCAGTGGAAAAGAAGGTGAAAGATTTACAGGCACTGCCAGGGTATTTGATGGCGAACAAAAATTAATCGCAGGAATTCAGAATGGTCGTGTCAAACCGGGTGATGTAGTAGTCATTAGGAATGAAGGTCCGAAGGGAGCACCAGGAATGCCGGAAATGCTGAAACCCACTTCAGCTATTATCGGTGCAGGCTTAGGAAAATCCGTTGCATTAATTACAGATGGAAGGTTTAGCGGAGGCACACATGGATTTGTGGTGGGTCATATCACTCCCGAAGCATTTGAAGGTGGCTTGCTTGCTTTTGTTGAAGATGATGATATCATAGAAATAGATGCTGTTAAAAATACAATTACATTGAAAGTAAATGATGAGATTATCGGGAAAAGAAAATCCAACTGGAAACAACCTTCATTAAAAGTCACAAAAGGTATTTTGTATAAATACGCAAAGACTGTAAAAAATGCAGCCGAAGGTTGTGTTACGGATGAATAAATAAATAATAGACGATTGACCATGGAATAATAATTTTTGAATTTTTAAAAAAACATATGGAAACACTCGCAATAAAAAAAGCTAAGACTCCGGCAGCAAAAAAGACTCCTGTTAATATTTCAGGTTCTGTTGCTGTTCTTGAAGCATTTCTGGAAGAAAAAGTTGATACCATTTTCGGATATCCCGGAGGAGCCATCATGCCCATTTACGATGCATTGTATGATTACCAGGATAAGCTCAATCATATTTTGGTTCGTCATGAACAAGGAGCTATTCATGCAGCACAGGGTTATGCAAGATCATCCGGCAAGACAGGTGTTGTTTTTGCAACCAGCGGGCCGGGAGCTACCAATCTTGTTACAGGACTGGCGGATGCTATGATCGACAGCACACCGGTTGTCTGTATTACCGGTCAGGTATATGCGCATTTACTGGGAACAGACGCCTTCCAGGAAACAGATGTCATCAATATTACCACACCGGTGACAAAATGGAATTACCAGGTTACCGATGCAACAGAAATTCCGACTGTTCTTGCAAAAGCATTTTATATAGCAGGAAGCGGCAGACCCGGACCTGTATTGATCGACATAACAAAAAATGCGCAGCTGCAGAAGTTCGATTATGAAGGATATAAAAAATGTGAGCATATCCGTAGTTACCGGCCAAAACCAGTCATCCGGAAAAATTATATCCAGGAGGCAGCACAGTTAATTAATGAAGCAGAAAAGCCATTTGTCATCTTTGGTCAGGGAGTTATTTTGGGTAAAGCTGAAAAAGAATTTAAAAAATTTATTGAGAAAGGAGGACTGCCTGCAGCATGGACTATTATGGGTATGAGTGCAATTCCTACCGACCATCCTCTGGGAGTTGGCATGCTGGGCATGCATGGAAATTATGGACCCAATGTGCTGACGAATGAATGTGATGTTCTGATTGCCGTGGGTATGCGCTTTGATGATCGTGTAACAGGTCGTCTTGATAAATATGCAAAACAGGCAAAAGTCATCCACCTTGATATTGATCCTGCAGAAATTGATAAAAATGTAAAATCAACCGTGCCTGTCTGGGGTGATTGCAAAGAAACATTGCCCCTCCTGACTGAATTAATAGAACAAAAAACACATCCGGAATGGTTGCAAAAATTCAAAGAGCACCAATTGCTGGAAGAAAAAACCTGTATTCAGCCTGAATTGAATCCAAACTCTGAACATTTGAGCATGGGCGAAGTCATTGAACTCGTAAATAAATATACGCAGGGCAATGCAATCATAGTAACTGATGTCGGTCAGCATCAGATGGTAGCCTGCCGTTACGCAAAATTCAATCAGTCCAAAAGCAATATTACTTCTGGTGGCCTTGGCACAATGGGCTTTGCATTGCCTGCTGCTATTGGTGCTAAGGTTGGCTCCCCCGAAAGAACAGTCATTGCAGTAATAGGTGACGGCGGTTTCCAGATGACTATTCAGGAGTTGGGAACAATCATGCAAAGTAAAATCGACTTAAAAATTCTCATATTGAATAATGAGTTCTTAGGAATGGTAAGACAGTGGCAGCAACTATTCAACGATAAGCGCTATTCCTTTGTAAATATTGCAAGCCCCGATTTTGTTCAGGTAGCCAAAGGATACGGGATCGCCGGAGACAATGTTTCCAAAAGAGAAAAACTGGAAGGAGCAATTGTGGAAATGTTAAATCACAAAGGAGCTTATTTACTGGAAATAAAGGTTGGAAAAGAAAATAATGTATTTCCAATGGTTCCACAGGGTTGCAGCGTGGCAGAAATAAGATTGTCCTGATATGATGAATAAAATCTTTCCCATCATAGTGATGGCAGGGATTAAAAAATAAAAAAAATACAATGAAGAAGGAATTCACAGTAACCGTATATACGGAAAATCAGATCGGTCTGCTCAACCGTATCGCGATTATTTTTTCCAGAAGAAAAATCAATATTGAGAGCATGAATACTTCTCCTTCCGAGATAGAAGGGATCCATCGCTTTACAATCGTGATCAATGAAACAGAAGATGTGGTTCGTAAGCTTTGTCGCCAAATTGAAAAGCAGGTAGAAGTGTTGAAAGCTTATTATAATACTAATGATGAGATCGTATGGCAGGAACTGGCATTGTATAAAGTACCGACAGATGTAATTGCTGAAAAAGTTAAAGTAGAAAGATTATTGCGCCAGCATGGAGCGAGAGCCGTTGTGATCCGAAAAGATTATACTGTTTTTGAAGCCACCGGTCAGCGGGAGGAAACGGATAAACTACTTGCTGTGTTGGAGCCATATGGATTGATCGAGTTTGTGCGCAGTGCAAGGGTCGCTATTATTAAAGCAAGTCATGGTTTCCATGAAAAGCTGAAAGAATTTGAACAAACAGAACCCGGAGAAGAACTGGTAGAAAACGAATACCTGGATAAACAACAGGAAGTGTTTTCGATGTAATCGTGAAACATATGAAAAGTGAAAAGTTAAATGTGAAACAATGGAGGTAAATAATTTTTTCATATCTCATATTTCACGTTTCACTTTTCACAAATAAAAATCTCATAAACTATAAAATAAAAACAATGGCAAAACTAAATTTCGGCGGAGTAGAAGAAAATGTAGTAACCCGGGAAGAGTTCCCGCTCGCCAAAGCCCAACAGGTTTTAAAAAATGAAGTCATCGCTGTAATCGGATATGGAGTACAGGGTCCCGGTCAGGCGCTGAATCAAAAAGATAATGGTATCAATGTAATCGTAGGCCAAAGGAAAAATTCCAAGACCTGGGATAAAGCCGTAAGAGACGGATTCGTTCCCGGCAAAACTTTATTTGAAATTGAAGAAGCACTTGAAAAAGGAACTATCATTTGTTATCTCCTGAGTGATGCTGCTCAAATTCAACTATGGCCAACCGTTAAAAAACATTTGACTCCGGGCAAAGCCTTGTATTTCTCTCATGGCTTCGGAATCACTTTCAAAGAACAGACCGGCATTGTTCCTCCTGCAGACGTGGATGTATTCCTCGTTGCGCCAAAAGGCTCCGGCACATCCCTGCGAAGAATGTTTTTACAGGGACGTGGATTGAATAGCAGCTATGCTATTTTCCAGGATGCTACAGGACGCGCCAAAGAAAGAGTAATCGCTTTGGGAATCGCAGTTGGAAGCGGTTATTTATTTGAAACTGATTTTAAAAAAGAAGTATACAGCGATCTTACCGGCGAACGTGGAACATTGATGGGTGCAATTCAGGGAATTTTCGCAGCGCAATACCAGGTACTTCGCGACAAAGGACATAGTCCTTCCGAAGCTTTCAATGAAACAGTGGAAGAGTTGACCCAGAGTCTGATGCCTCTTGTAGCAGAGAATGGAATGGATTGGATGTATGCAAATTGTTCAACCACCGCTCAGCGCGGTGCATTGGATTGGTGGAAAAAATTCCGTGATGCCACTGCTCCTGTATTCAAAGAATTATATGAAAGTGTAGCGACTGGTAAAGAATCTCAAAGATCAATTGACAGTAATAGTCAGCCTGATTATCGCGAAAAACTGGAAATTGAATTAAAAGAATTGCGCGATAGTGAAATGTGGCAGGCAGGCAAGACCGTTAGAAGTCTGAGGCCGGAAAACCAGTCAGCTGTTGCTGCTAAATCCGAGTTTGCAGGTACAAGTTCAAAATTAGAACCAGTGAAGTAGAGACACATTCTTATACAATGAAAGAAGCATTAACTAATAAAACAGAGATCATACAACCTTCCTTTGGAGAGGGGGTTCGACAGGCGGCCGAACGATTAAAGAAAGTCGTGACACGTACTCCGCTTCAATTGAATCAAAATCTTTCCAGGAAATATAAATCTAATGTATACCTGAAAAGAGAAGATCTCCAGGTAGTACGCTCTTATAAAATCCGGGGCGCTTATAACATGATGAGCACCCTTCCGAAAGAAAAATTACAGAATGGCGTTGTTTGCGCGAGTGCAGGGAACCATGCCCAGGGTTTTGCTTATTCGTGTAAAAAGCTCGATATACATGGAGTGATATTCATGCCCATTATTACACCCAAACAAAAAGTCACACAAACAAAAATGTTTGGGGAAGATAAGGTTGAGATTAAACTGGTGGGTGACACTTTTGATGATTGCCTGGTCGCTGCAAGAGAATTTACAGAAGAGAATGATATGACTTTCATTCCTCCCTTTGATGATATCAGAATCATAGAAGGTCAGGGAACGGTCGGAGCAGAAATTTTGGACGACCTTTCAAACGTCGATTATTTATTTATTCCAATTGGTGGCGGCGGATTAAGCGCGGGCGTTGGAGCCTATTTTAAAACTTATTCGCCAAAAACAAAAATAATCGGGCTCGAACCTTTGGGTGCTCCTGCTATGATGGAATCATTAAAAGCAGGATATCCGGTAGTGCTCGATGAAATCGATCGGTTTGTTGACGGAGCTGCGGTAAAACGCGTAGGAGATCTTACTTTCTCTATTTGCAAGGAAGTGTTAGATGATATGCATCTTGTACCGGAAGGCAAAGTATGTTCAACTATTCTAAAGTTATACAATCAAGACGCAATAGTAGTTGAACCTGCAGGTGCTTTGTCTATTGCGGCATTGGACAATTATGCGGATCAGATTAAAGGAAAAAATGTGGTTTGTATTGTGAGTGGAAGCAATAACGATATAGACCGCATGCCTGAAATAAAAGAACGTTCATTGCAATACGAAGGATTGAAACATTATTTTCTTATCCGTTTTGCTCAACGTCCGGGTGCATTAAAAGAATTTGTGAACAATGTTCTTGGGCCTGATGATGATATCACCCGATTTGAATACATGCAAAAAACAAACAAAGAAACCGGGCCCGCATTGGTGGGAATCGAATTGCAAAGCAGAAAAGACTATGATGTATTATTAAATAAAATGAGAAGCTCCCATATTGATTTTTCAGAAATCAATAAGGACGATAAGCTCTTTGGATACCTGGTTTAAACCAGTAATCCACAAAAAAATGTGGATAACCTGATCTTTATCCTATTAATTTCAACCAAATGAGGATTTCTTTGTATATTTATACGATTGTTTGCTATTATTTTTAGAGGAAATCTGTATATTATAAATATTTTTTGAAGAAAAATTAATCATTTATTGATCATGATGGTAAACAATCAAGGTTTGTATCATCCTTCTTATGAGCGTGATGCTTGTGGAATTGGTTTTGTAGCTAACATCAAAGGAAATAAATCACACCAGATTATTTCAGATGCACTGACCATTCTCGAGAACATGGAACATCGTGGTGCATGTGGTTGCGAAAATAATACTGGCGATGGTGCAGGCATCATGATCCAGACACCGCATGAATTCTTTTTTGATGAATGCGTAAAATTAGGAATTCACCTTCCTTCATTTGGTAGATATGGTGTCGGTATGTTGTTCTTCCCTCGTGATATCCGGTTAAAAGAAGAATGCAGGGATATTTTTAATCGTTCTGCTGAGAAACTGGGATTTGAAATTTTAGGATATCGCAAAGTGCCCGTGAATGCAGATGGCATTGGTCCGACAGCTTTGTCTGTAGAACCTGAAATGGAACAAGTATTTATCGCTTGTCCTGATCATATTACACAGCCTGATGATTTCGAAAGAAAATTATTCGTCCTTCGCAATTATGCAAGTCATACTATCAACAATACTGTAAAAAAAGATCCCATTGGTTTTTATGTTGCTTCTTTGTCTTACAAAACCGTGGTATATAAGGGTCAGTTAACCAGCTTACAGGTCAGAAATTATTTTCCCGATCTGAATAATAACCGCGTTGTTTCAGCATTTGGATTGATTCACTCCCGCTTTGCCACCAACACTTTTCCTTCCTGGAAACTGGCGCAGCCTTTCCGTTATATCGCACATAACGGCGAGATCAATACGCTGCAGGGAAATTTAAACTGGCTCAAGACAAGTGAAAAAGGATTTGAATCTCCTTATTTCAGTAAGGAAGAAATGGATATGCTGCTTCCAATCATCACCGAAGGACAATCAGATTCTGCTTGTCTCGATAATATGATTGAATTGCTCACATTGTGTGGCCGTTCACTCCCCCATGTGATGATGATGCTGATACCCGAAGCATGGGATGGCAATGAACAGATGGATCCTCTGAAAAAAGCTTTTTATGAATTTCATGCCTGCTTCATGGAACCCTGGGATGGCCCGGCATCGATTTCTCTGACTGATGGAAAGATCATCGGAGCAACCTTAGACAGAAATGGTTTGCGCCCCTCAAGATATTGCGTCACTACAGACGACAGAGTGATCATGGCTTCTGAAACCGGCGTTCTTCCGGTGAACCCAAAAATGATCAAGGAAAAAGGCAGGCTGCAACCGGGGAAAATGTTTATTGTAGATATGGAGCAGGGAAGGATCATCAGTGATGATGAACTGAAGCAGAGCATTTGTTCTCAAAAACCTTATACAGAATGGCTGAATAAATACAAGATCAGACTGGAAGAACTTCCGGAGCCAAGAGTAATGTTTACTCATTTGGAGCACGATCAGATATTCAAATATCAAAAAGCATTTGGCTACACAACAGAAGATATTGAAACGATTATTTCACCAATGGCATTGGATGGCAAAGAGCCCGTTGGTTCCATGGGATCCGATGTTCCATTGGCAGTATTGAGCGATCAGCCACAACATCTCAGCAGTTATTTCAAACAATTATTCGCACAGGTAACCAATCCGCCAATAGACCCTATACGTGAACGTTTGGTGATGTCTCTTGCGACATTCGCTGGTAACAATGGTAATTTATTAGTGGAAGATCCATTGGCCTGTCACTGCGTTGCACTAAAGCACCCGGTACTTAGCAATCATGAACTGGAAAAAATCAGGAGCATCGATACCGGTATCTTCCAGGCAAAAACATTACAGACTTATTTCAGAGCAGATGGCAAAGCGGGATCATTGCAAGCCGGTCTCGACCGCTTATGCCGTTATGCGGTGGATGCGGTGGAGGATGGATTCGAGGTACTCATTTTATCTGACAGAGCTATTGATTCCGATCATGCGCCTATTCCTTCGTTAATTGCAACAGCAGCAGTGCACCATCATCTTATCCGGAAAGGATATCGTGGGCAAGTGGGCATTATCGTGGAAGCAGGTGACGTATGGGAAGTCCATCATTTTGCCTGCCTGATCGGTTTTGGTGCGACAGCCATCAACCCATATCTAACCTTGTCGACTATACGCGATTTGAAAATCAGCGGCCAGCTCAACACCAGCCTGGATGCTGAACAATTAAAGAAAAATTATATCAAAGCGGTCAATGATGGGTTGCTGAAAGTATTTTCAAAAATGGGCATCTCCACTCTCCAGTCTTATCAGGGGGCACAGATTTTTGAAATCATTGGCCTGAATAAATCTGTAGTAGATAAATATTTTACCGGTTGTACATCCCGGATAGAAGGAATGGGATTAGACGAAATTGCGAAGGAAACACTTGCAAAGCATTTATTTGCATTCAGCCGCAAGAATATTCCAGTGGATCGTTTGCCCGTGGGCGGAATTTATCAATGGAAGAGAAAAGGGGAATTTCACTTATTCAACCCTCAAACCATTCACTGGCTTCAATATTCAACCAAAATGAATGACTATCATTCATTCAAAAAATATTCAAAACTGGTGAACGAACAAACGGAACATGCTGCGACCTTGCGTGGAATGTTTGTTTTCAAAAGAAATCGCCTTTCTATTCCTATTGATGAGGTTGAACCCATCGAAAATATTCTGAAACGTTTTGCGACCGGCGCAATGAGCTTTGGTTCTATTTCGCATGAAGCGCATTCCACACTTGCTATTGCAATGAACCGCATCGGCGCGAAAAGCAATACAGGTGAAGGAGGTGAGGATGAACTTCGTTACGAGCCATTGCCTAACGGCGACTCTATGCGCTCGGCGATCAAACAGGTTGCTTCTGCGCGTTTTGGTGTGACCAGTTATTATCTCACTATGGCGGATGAATTACAAATTAAAATGGCCCAGGGGGCAAAACCTGGCGAGGGTGGACAATTACCTGGTCATAAAGTTGATGAATGGATTGGGAAAGTACGGCATTCGACGCCGGGAGTAGGATTGATTTCTCCACCGCCCCATCATGATATTTATTCCATTGAAGATCTCGCTCAATTAATATTTGATTTGAAGAATTCAAACAGGAATGCAAGAATCAGTGTAAAGCTTGTTTCGAAAGCGGGCGTTGGAACGATTGCCGCAGGAGTTGCAAAAGCTAAATCAGATGTCATATTGATTTCCGGACACGATGGTGGAACCGGAGCTTCTCCGATCAGCTCGATCAAACATGCCGGTTTACCCTGGGAACTTGGTTTGGCAGAATCGCATCAGACACTGGTAAAAAATAAATTGCGCAGCAGGGTTGTATTGCAAACAGATGGCCAATTGAAAACCGGTCGCGATATTGCTATTGCAACTTTATTGGGCGCTGAAGAATGGGGAGTTGCTTCTGCTGCATTGGTTGTGGAAGGTTGTATCATGATGCGCAAATGTCATTTGAATACTTGCCCTGTAGGAGTTGCTACACAAAACCCCGTTTTAAGAAAACGTTTCGCAGGCAACCCCGACCATGTGGTGAATTTGTTTAGGTTTCTTGCACAGGAACTGAGAGAAGTCATGGCTGAATTGGGATTCAGAACTGTCAATGAAATGGTTGGTCAGGTTGACTGCCTGGATATCAAAGAAGATATCCAACATTGGAAATATCATAAGCTGGACCTCTCACCCATTTTATACAAGGAGCCGGCCTCATTGTATACAGGATTACACAAACAGGAGGAACAGGATCACGGATTGAGTGATGTACTCGATTGGAAATTGCTGAATGCTGCAAGGCCTGCACTGGATCATCAACAAAAAGTATTCGCTTCCTTTAATGTGAAGAATACAGACAGAACCATTGGAACGATTTTATCCAATGAAATATCAAAAATCTATCAATCCCGCGGACTTCCTGACGACACAATTCATTTCAAACTAACCGGAACTGCGGGGCAAAGTTTCGGTGCATTCAATACAAAAGGAGTGACACTGGAACTGGAAGGAGATGCAAATGATTATTTTGGAAAAGGATTATCAGGCGCAAGACTGGTCGTATATCCATCTGCAAATGCAGGATTTATTCCGGAAGAAAATATCATTATTGGAAATGTTGCTTTTTACGGAGCCACTTCAGGCGAAGCATTTATCCGGGGAAAAGCAGGCGAACGGTTTGCTGTCAGAAATTCAGGAGTAAATGCAGTAGTAGAAGGAGTGGGTGATCACGGTTGCGAGTACATGACCGGAGGAAGAATCGTGATTCTTGGAGATACAGGTAGGAATTTCGCAGCCGGAATGAGTGGAGGCATTGCTTATGTATACGATGTGAATGGCAATTTCGCATCACTCTGCAATAAGGAAATGGTGGATCTTGATCCGGTGAATGAAGAAGACAGCCGGGAAATTAAAGATATGGTACAAAGACATTTTTCCTATACAGGGAGCACTGTCGCCAAATTTGTATTGGATGATTTTGAAAACCAGTTGAAAAATTTTGTGAAAGTATTTCCGAAGGATTATAAAACTGTATTGCAGTCAGAAAAAAAAGAAAGAGTGAAAAAAGTGAAAACGAATGATTAATTTTTTTATGGATCACAGAGAAAGATACTGAGAACGCGGAGCAGGCTAGTTCTTTTGTGACTGAACCTCTCCGTGGTTCTCTGTGATCCGAAGACGTGAATGATGAGTGGTCAATGGTGAATAGTGAAATGTGAAACATGGAAAGTCAAACGCTGGTGTTAAATTCAAATGGATTAATAAGTAATGGCCGGCAATTTACCTTTCACATTTCAGGTCTCGCGTTTGACATTTCACGAAAAAATAATAAACCAGTAAAAAAATATGGGCAAGCCAAGTGGATTTTTGGAATTTACAAGGGAACTACCCGGCAAACGTCCGGTGAATGAAAGGAAAAAAGATTATAAAGAATTTATTCCTTTATATACCACGGAGAAGCTGAATCAGCAGGCTGCACGTTGTATGAACTGTGGCATCCCCTTTTGTCATCATGGCTGTCCTTTGGGAAATGTTATTCCTGAATTTAACGATGCGGTTTATCGACAGGCCTGGCAGGATGCATATGAAATCCTTTCTTCGACAAATAATTTTCCTGAATTCACCGGACGCATTTGTCCGGCTCCCTGCGAAAGCAGCTGTGTATTAGGCATCAATCAGCCCCCGGTAACCATTGAAGAAATAGAGAAGAATATTATTGAGATCGCATTTGAAAAAGGCTTTATCAAACCACGCAAACCAAATATAAAATCAGGCAGGAAGATTGCTGTGGTCGGGTCAGGACCTGCAGGACTTGCTGCTGCTGCGCAATTGAATTATGCAGGTCATACGGTAACTGTATTTGAGCGGGATGATGCACCTGGCGGTTTATTACGGTACGGAATACCCGATTTCAAACTTGAAAAATGGGTCATTGACAGAAGGATTCAATTGATGGAAGCGGAAGGGGTTGTTTTCAAGTGCAATGCAAATGTAGGAGTGAATATCAGCATCAATGATTTGTTGAGAGAATTCCATGCAATAGTTTTGGCCGGAGGAGCTACAATTCCAAGAGATCTTCCTGTTCCGGGAAGAGACCTAAATGGAATCCATTTTGCTATGGATTTTTTGAAACAACAAAATAAAAGAGTCAGTGGCATTTCATTCGAAGAAACAAATATTCTTGCCAAAGGAAAAAATGTCATAGTAATTGGAGGTGGAGATACCGGTAGCGACTGCGTGGGCACTTCAAATCGTCAGAGTGCAAAATCAATCACCCAGTTTGAATTACTGCCAAAACCACCGCAAGACAGAACACCATTTATGCCCTGGCCCACCTATCCAATGACAATAAAAACTTCTTCTTCACATGAAGAGGGTTGCGACAGAGAATGGGCCATCGCAACAAAAGAATTTGTTGCCGATGAAAAAGGAAAGCTCAAAGCCCTGAAGATTGTTTCTCTGGAATGGAAATTCACAGAAGAAGGAAAACCCGCAAGGTTTGTTGAAATTCCCGGAACTGAAAAAGAAATCCCCTGCGAACTTGCTCTGCTTGCAATGGGTTTTGTTCATCCCCAGCATGAAGGCCTGCTCAATGAATTGGATGTTGAACTGGATGACCGGGGCAATGTAAAAGCGACGGAGAAATCATTTCAAACTAATATTGCTAAAATATTTACTGCCGGGGATATGCGCCGTGGGCAATCCCTGGTTGTGTGGGCCATCAGCGAGGGCAGGGAATGTGCAAGAAAAGTGGATGAATACCTGATGGGTTCTTCCCTGCTGGAAACAAAGGACGATTCATTGATAGCAGCCTCTTATTAATAATAAATATTATTTTGGCGTTCTGGCTTTGTATTGGTCGAAATAAATAATTTTTCCATCTTTAAGAAGCCAATTTTCCTGCATCAGAAAAGTATCGGCTTTTTGGCCGTTTTGCGAATATCTTCTTTCTCTCGCCCAGATTCTCACCCAATCCTCATTCCTGTCATTGGCAAGTGCAGATTCCCATGTTGATATGTCGAAACGCAGTGAATCCAGGTTCTTTATATCATCTTTGGCAATGGCAAGCAATCCATCGACAGGGCCGCGGAATACCATTCCGCTTGCATCATAATAGGTTACTGTATCAGCCCAGTAAGGCTTCATGGAATCAATCTGATTCTTTTCAAACATCTTCCATACCGTCAGCACTTTTTGCGCATATTCAGGATGAGCGGGAACACGAATGTCAGATGAATAAGAAGCCTTATAAGCATACTGTAATGTGTCTTTCACAGAAGGCTGATCTTTTGACTCGGGTATAGCTGAATCTGAATTGCATCCAAAAAAAAATATACTGATCACCGTTAGAAAAAAAATGGACTTCATTGCAATAAATTTTAAAACTGAAACATACAAGCTACCTTCAATCATTGATTCCCCCGACAATTTTCATTGGGTGAACCTCGATTTTTGTGGGGATATCCTGAAAAATTGGATTTGCTTTGGCAATTTCAACGGCTTCCTGGATATCTTTTGCCAGTAAATGGAAATACCCGGCAATCACTTCTTTTGTTTCATTGAAAGGCCCATCTTTGATGATCCCATTACTTTCAAAAACCAACCGGCTTCCTTTGTCGAGTGGCTGTGCACTTTTCAGTTTTCCTTCACTGATCAATTTGGTAATATAGGCTGTTCCTTTCTGAATATGCGATTGCAACTTTTCAGGAGAAAGTGAAGTCCATACATCTCCTTCGGTATGGAGGATCAACAGGAATTCTTTCATTTTCTTTGAGTTTTAAATTTTAGCAATTTGAATAGTACTAAAAAGACAAATGAACTTTTAAAAAAGGGACATGGTCACCATTATTTATTATTGCATTTCTTTAATTTCTGTTGCAACAATTTTTTTTCAGCATTCAGAGGTGAAAGATTAATTGCTTTTTCCAAACAGGCAGCTGCTTTTTTTAATTCATTCAATTGCATATAGAATTCTGCCATGGTTGAATAAAATAAACGGTACTTTTCCATCGCAGAATTCCTTCTTATTTTCTCTAATTCATCTATTGCTTTTACCGGGCCATAAACTTTTGAAATAACCACTGCCCTGTTCAATATGATAACAGGCGAATTATCCATCAGTAATAACTTATCATAAAGCGAGAGAATGGCATTCCAATCAGTTGAATTAAAATCAGGAGCCGAACAATGGTGGGAAGAAATGGCTGCAAGGATATGATAGATCGAAATATCATCTCCGACAGTAGATTGATGCAGAAAGTAGAACCCTTTTTCCATCAATGAATAGTCCCAAAGTGAACGATTTTGTTTTTCCATCAGTAAAATATTCCCTTCTCCATCCAACCTGGATTTAAATCTCGAAGCATTTAATAACATCAGTGCCATTAAAGCATAAACATTGGATTTATCAGGAATGGCAGGATGGGTTAAAATAATTTCTGTCAGGCGAATTGCCTCAGCACATAGTTCGTATCGAATGACGTCATCGCCTGTTGAAGCACTATATCCTTCATTGAATAAAAGATAAATCGTTTCAAGAACAGTATCCAGCCTTTTTCCTATTTCATCCATTATTGGCACTTCAAAAGAAATATTCGTCTCACGGATTTTCTGTCTTGCCCTGACCAAACGTTTGTTAATCGTTTCCTCTGAAGTGAGAAAAGCTTTCGCGATCTCGGGAATGCTGAAGCCACAAAGTATTTTGAGAGTGAGTGCAACCTGTGAATCTGTTGAAATTGCCGGATGGCAACAGGTAAACATCATTCGCAATTGATCGTCGAGGATTTCCTGATCTGAAAAAAGATAATCCATTGCCGGCTCAACAGTCCAGGCAGATTTAAGATAGTGTATGACATCGGATGAATATTTTCTTTTGTATTTTTCCCGATTAACAATATTTAGCGCTTTGTTTTTTGCGACTCTGAACAACCATCCGGAAGGGTTTGCTGGTACGCCTTTGTATTCCCATTGATGAATAGCTTCGGCTAATGCATCCTGAACAACATCTTCTGCGAGATCGATATTCTCAGGGCCGAAAATTCTCGTTAGTACCGCGATCATTCTTCCGGATTCATGGCGAAAGAGATGATCAACAAGCTGGGTTATTTCTGTATGATTTGTCAAAATAGATGATACCGCCAACGAAAAGATCAAGCCTGACCGACTTCAATTGACAGAAATTTCTTAAAGTTAAGGCCAGAAAATATTTCAGTATTATTTTATCGAAAGTAATAAGGCCATGGTTGCCCAATTGGTACCCGCAGCAGAAATAAATTGATCGTCGCCATAAGGAAAGCCACTCGATACATAAGGAATTGCAGGAACTGTTCGCGATTTTACTCTCCAGGAGCCGTCCTCATGTTGAGTGTTTAGCAAAAAAGCAATCCCGCGTTGATATGCTTTATCGTTTACGTCCAGTTCACCCACCTGGTTCAATGCATACAAGCTTTGACCTGTGGCATAAGCATCTGTTGTAAGAGAATCAAGTTGTGACCAACCGCCATCTGCATGTTGATGTGATAATAATATTTTAGCTTGTTTCTTTATAAAACCGGGATCAGCGTTCACCCATTTTAAACCTAATAATTGAAAAATTTTTTCCTCATTATTAATTGCAGGTGTATTGATCAGCCAGGTTTTTGCCCTTTTCTTCGCAATTTCGGTACGATTTTTAAAGCCGGGCATTGTGTAATTATTCAATGCACTAATCGCGAGTGCTGTTGCCGAATAAGCATAATATTCCAATGGAGCTCTTCCATTGCCCCCGGCCCAATATCCATCCTTGTTTTGCCGGTCCAGTAATTGATGAACGATCATCGCAGTAGATTTGGAGGAAGGAATATGTGAAGATGAAAGCGCCCATAACGCATATGTATAAGTGACATTGGCTCCTTGTAATTCGATATGTTCTGTAAAATAGGAGCTAAGATCAGTATTCGTGGTTTGAATCAATTGTAATGCTTCTGAAAGAATGCTATCATAAACAACAAATCCTTTTTCTTTGCCCATTGTAAATGCAATAGCACCCAGGCATTGTCCATGGCAGGAAAAACACCCCGCATTTTCAATGAACTCATGACTGCTTTTCTGCGATATGAAAAGGCCCCTTTGAATGGCATCATGAATTTCTGTTTGTTCCGGTTTTTTATCGGTTATTTTACGAAATGCAAACAGGCAGATGCTGAATAGGGTTATCACCAGAATTTTTTTCATTGCAAATACTTTTTTGGATCTGATAATAAATCGACTACAGGTGTATGTCCTTTCTTTTGTGCCCATGATATTGGTGTTGATCCATCTTTTGCTTTATGATGGGGGTTGGCCTTTTTTGCCAATAGCAATTTGATGATTTCTACATTCGGATGTTCATTGTAAGCCGCCCACATTAGTGCTGAATTACCATCATCATCTGTCCAGTCTATGTTTTTGATTCTTGCAAGAAGCAGTTTAACCACTTCCGAACGATCTGCAACCACTGCATAGGTGAGAGCGCTTCCAAAAATACTATCCGTAGTTTTTCCATTTGGAATGTGATTGATCAGCCAAATACTCATATCATAGTTTTCAAAAATTATAGCATATAATAATGCCGGACGATTGTATCGCCCGGTAGCAAGGATGTCGACTCCTTTACCAACGAGTAATTGAGCAAGCGCAGTGTCGCCGGATGGAGCAGCTTTTGTAAGTGCAGTTTCATTTTTTTTATTTACCAGAAGACAATCCGCACCTTTTTCAACTAAAAGTTTTACGATATGATATTGATCATATCCACTTGCTGCAATAAGAACTGTATTATTTCCAAGATTAGACACTGCGTTAATATCAGCCCCATGATCCAATAACAATTTCAATTTATCTTCATCGTGTGCACACCACATCAAAGCCGTTTCTCCGTTTTTATTTCTCTGATCCACATGTGCACCTTTTTCCAGTAGCATTCGCATGCAGTCAACAGAAGAGTACAGTGCCGCATACATCAGGGCATTATCACTATCAGCATCGAATGAATTGGGATTGGCGCCCTGGTTCAGTAATGATTTCACCTGATCAGTATTATTTTGGGAAATGGCTTCCAGCAAATCACGGGCTTTTGGTGGTTCTGCTAGCTGTTGCGAAAAAGCAATTAGGGAAAATAATAACATGATGATACAGAGAAAAATTTCTCTGCCAGTACGGTGGTCAGTTTGCATATATAAAGAAATGGGAGTTTGTCTTCGAACGCGGGAAAATATAATCAGCTCATCAGAATTCGCGAAGACTATGTTTCAAAAATCAGGATGATTATATCATTTTTCCCGTATGATTTACTGGCACGAAGAAATAAATCATAATACCAAAATAGCAAATAATGTTCGGATCCAACCGACTTATTGAAAATAAAAACCGAACCAGAAGATTGATTGGGTCAAAGAATATGGTTTCACAGTACTGTGGGGACAGTAATCACGCCTTTTAAAAATAAAAAACCCAATCAGAAAACTGATTGGGTCAAAGAATATGGCAGCTACCTACTCTCCCGCATTGTGGTGCAGTACCATTGGCCATGAGGGGCTTAACTTCTCTGTTCGGAATGGGAAGAGGTGAACACCCTCGGAAAAACCACCATAAGAAGATTGCATAACGGAGAACGCGAAATGCTAAATGCCTGAACAGCGTTTAGCCTTATGCGTTAGGCGTTCGGCATAATAAAGTCATATTGGGATGTTGTAATACGAGTAAAAAAAATTAAAGCATACGGGCAATTAGTACTACTTGGCTTTACTGTTACCAGTTTTACACCTGTAGCCTATCAACGTCATAGTCTTTGACGGCCCTTAAAAGAAAACTCATCTTGTGGAAGGTTTCACGCTTAGATGCTTTCAGCGTTTATCCTGTCCGTACATAGCTACTCAGCATTGCACCTGGCGGCACAACTGATACACCAGCGGTACGTACGACCCGGTCCTCTCGTACTAAGGTCATGTCCACTCAATTTTCTAACGCCCATCACAGATAGGGACCGAACTGTCTTGCGACGTTCTGAACCCAGTTCACGTGCCACTTTAATCGGCGAACA
>DATJXY010000013.1:0-14455 GCA_035499855.1 Puia sp.
GTCGCCTTTGATTTTAATTGTAGTATGCTTATCCTCGCAACATCCTTTTTTCTGTTTCAGTGGCATGCCACATTTTTCACAAAAACCAGGAGAACTTTTTTTATGCCAAAGCGAAAAAGACACAAATTGCCCCATGCAATAATGCGTGTGCAAAGTCGCCCCAATCGAAGTTGACAGGTAAATAACAGCCAGTATAGTTGCTAAAATCTTTTTCATCCTTTAAACGAACTATCAATATTAAAGCAATATTACTAAAGAAATTCCGCTCAATGCTATCATTAACGCATCCTCCAGAACAGTCACGGTACTCATGGGTAAATTAAATATAGCGATTAAATAAGATCTATTGAATTTCGCTGAACCGTACCAATTTTTTTGAAATGACTTGGAGGCAGTCCTGTAATCTTTTTAAATTGCGCCGAAAGATGTGCTACACTGCTATAGCCCAATTTTCATGCAATTTCGCTTAAATTTAATTCACCATAAACAATCCATTCCTTTACCATCTCTGTTTTTTGCAAAATAAAATATTGTTCTATGGTGATGCCTCAGACTTCTGAATGGATTTTTAAGAAGGATCAATATTATTATTCGGCACCCGGTTAATACTGAATTTAAAAACATCGGGTCTTGCATAATGACCGGCTGCATCAAACATTCTTTTACAAGATGTGATTAGATTTAGATCCAGGTCTGCATAGAGAATTTCTTCTTTAGCTTCAAGCGGACCGGCAATAATTTCTCCTTTTGGATTAATAATACAGCTGTTTCCGGTATTGATCCAATGCCTGTCTGCAGGATACAATTTTTTGAACTCATAACGGTCTGGGATATCTTCTTTTTTGAATGCCATGCAACAATTAATTACAAATAATCCTCCTTCTCTGGCAATATACTGGAGACTGGAAATCCAATTCGGGCTTTTATCCCAGGTTGGTGAGGCGAGAATCTGAGTCCCCATTGAATAAATGGCGTGTCTTGCCAATGGCATATAATTTTCCCAACAGATCAGACCGCTGAGTTTGCCAAAACCCGTGTCAAATGCGTCTAAAGTGCTTCCATCTCCCTGTGCCCATATCAATCTTTCACCTCCGGTTGGAATCAGCTTTCTGTGCTTACCAGAGATATTTCCATTTGCATCAATGAAAAGAATGGTATTGTATAAACTGCTGTTGCTGGATTCAGTATTGAGTTCATTCATTCCGATGATCACATAGACTCTTGCTTTTTTTGCGGCCTCACATAATTTTCGTGTTGAGGAATCAGGTATTGAGACGGCATTTTCTACCAGTTCAGTATATAATGGATCGAGTTCTCTCGATTTGCTGTTCGGGAGCAGCCATATCCAGTCGGGATATCCGGAAATAAATGCTTCGGGAAAGACCAATAATTTTGCATTTGCGGATCCAGCCTGTTGAATCAGTTCACAGGCTTTGTCGACAGTTTTGTTTCTATCCAGGAAAAAAGGAGATGCCTGGGCTGCAGCTACTTTGGTTGATTCATTCATAAAAAATGAATTGGCTATCTTCCATTCGAGCGTAAAACGGTCATTTCTTTTTTGTCATCATCATCATAAGTCTTTTTGACAAGATAGTGCCATTGCTTTTCAGATACGTCCACTGAAAATATATCACCCGTTTTATGGTTTTTAACAGCTTCCTGGAATTCTTTGGGCATCATTTCTTCTCCAAAAAACCAACCTGTATCCCCATGAGTAGTGTTTCCATCCATTGTATATTGATCGGAAAGCTGATCCCATGAAGCGCCCGAGGCTAATTTCTGCATAATGATTTTTTTGACACTGTCAATCTGTGTAGGCGAATAAGTAGCTCCATCCAGGAAAATATAGCTGGCCCGGTAGTTAACTTTTTCTGATGATTCAAGAACCTTGTAAGTGACATATCCAACAGAAAAAATATCGCCCTTGTTTTGTCGCAATAGTCTTTTTGTCAGCACAGAAGTATCTTTTTGAGAAGATACTTTCAAAATAGCCGGCTTCAGGTTTGGATTCGCCGTGATATATTCTTCCGCCTGCTGTATAGTTCCGATTTTTTGAAATTGTTCTGTTACCGTTTGTTGGGCAAAAATTGAAGTGGAAAAAAGAAGCAATACGCCTGCAATACTATTTTTCATATTTTGATTTTATGATAGCGTCGGTTCATGACGACAATTCAGCTAATGAAGATACAAACTTTATAGCGTTTATATTTCGCTGTTACACCTGATTTCGTATTCGATATTATTAAGTCTTTATAAAACAAATGAAAACTACCAGTTTGTTTCACAAACCAGTGGTTTAACATGTTAAATGTTTGTAAATAGGCTCTGACCGGTTTGAAAAGAATACCCCCGGCCTGATGATGGCCGGGGGCTTGCTATTTAAATAATATTGGTTATTATTTACTGGCTGTACTTCTGTCTTTCTTTGCAGAATTTGAATAATATTTTCTGGTCGTTTTTTGCTTCTTTTTTGTTTTTTTATGAGATGTATTTTTATGGCCTGATTTCTGCGATTTTTTTGACCTGGTATTGGCTTTTGATTTATATGAAGTCTGAACGATTGGCGGTTTTTTTGCGGAAGCAGGCGAACTATTCAACTCTTGTTTAGCGCTGTCCAATTTTGCATTTACGAAATCATTCACTTCATTTTTAAGATCAGAAGCAGCATGATCAACTACCGAATTCATATCCGTATTGATATCCGGATTATTGATGGTACCTACCATCTTTACGTTGATGTTGACAGCATCTTTAATTTTGACGGGGATTCCTTTATCAGCGGCCTGCATCACAATATTTTTCACAAAAGCCTTGCCTTTGGCTCCTAATTCAGTGCGGGGTACTTTTAGTCCCACTTCATAATCCAGCGATTGTTCATAACCGTGAGTTCCATCAATATCCATTTCGATATCCTTTGTACGAACAGTAAAAGGAGCTACGATTACTTTACCACTGCTGTATTCAAAATCTGTTTTTATATCTTTCAGAGGAACCTCTTTTAATTCTGAAATATCGAGTAGTTGTGACAGTTTATCCAGTGGACCGAAATCTTTCATGGATCCTTCCACAAGGATCAGGTTTCCTTCTCCATGCAAGCTTTGAAGATCTGGCGTCATATCCTTACCCAGACTCGCTTTTAAACTCATTTGCGAATTGAATTTCCCCGATACGAACTTGGCAATCGGCATTATTTTTTGAAGTGTATTGAAAGCAAAAAAAGTTTTTTGAACATCCAATCCATTCACATTATAATGAAAAGAGATTTCCGGATTTTCCCTGCTTTGCCAGGTAGAATAAGTACCATCGATAACAATCGATCCTTCCAATGCATCTGCAACGACATGATCAAATTTGATCGTTTCTTCAGATATTATCAATTTACCCGAAAGATTCTTCATATCGAGATTATCATAATGCAGGTTGTCTGCATTGGCTTTTATAACAAAGTCGATATAGTTGGGAACTATATAAGGAGAAACATTTTGAGTTGGGCTATCTCGATCTGATCTTATCCAGTTCCTAAGATTCAGCTCGTCAATCTTTGTGTCGAATGAACCATTCAGCGCTTTATCTTGCAGGGCAAAAGAAAAAAGATTATTGACTGAACCAGTTGCATCGAAACGGGACCCCAGATATTGCCCTTTTAATTCAGGAATAAGAACATTTTTTGAATTGAATAGCATTGACAAGGTATTCAGACTAATTCCTGCAGGATCAGTTTTTGACGCATATGAAAAATCGCTGAGCTCGAAACTGCCACCTGCATTAAACTGAGTTCTTTTCCTTTTCTCTGTTTCAGGTAAAGTTCCTCTTGCATATACATCAGTATTCAGAACTCCATTCAAATGAGTTCCGGGTTCCAGTTTTATCAGTTTTGAAATATTTGACAGGTCAAGCTTTCCGGTAAGAGACATATCAATGAATGGTTTTGTCTTTGGATTCTTCACTAATAAATGAAAGTCGAGCAGATCATTGTTGATTTCAATAAGTCCATGCGGAACATTTAAAATAGCATGATCTGGCGCGCCATCCGGATTGTCCAACTGAAAAGCCAGGTTGATTTTCTCTACCGGCATTGGTAAATCAGGATATTTAAAAAAGCCATTCTTTATATCGAGGTTGATATGATAAGCAGGAAAATGTTTATCGTCATATTTCCCTTTTATAAATCCATTGAAAAGGACATTTCCCCTTGACTGGATACTGGCAAAATCTTTTTGATAAACAGATGGCAGCATCGAAAGAATATTTTTAAACTCCGTGGAAAGGGCATTGAATTTAATATTCATAGTATAGCTGCTATCATTAATCCATTGAAAAAGCCCATCTGTATGTAGTTTCAGATCATTAAAAGAAACCTGGTCAGTCTTAAATGAATAGGTATGTGTTTTCTGGTTCACACGAAAGGAAACATCTATATTAGTTTTCGCAGTCACCTGGTAGGGGATGGCTCCGTGAAAATTGAAATGGATGGCATCTGCAGAAGTATTGGTCTTTAAAGTAAATATATCAGCAGCGAAATTTCCCCTTCCGGTATGTTCAAGATTGTTTATTTCGATTTGAGTGGTTTTGATTTCATCCTGATAATTGATATAGCCATCATGAATAGAATACCATTGTATCAACCATTTTACAGACCTTGTTGAAGATGCTGAATATTCTCTGGGATCGTCGGAAGATTTTAAGATGTCCCAATTGTTTTGGCCATCCTTATGAACGATGGCATGAATGCGAGGCTCATAAGCATCAAGTGCATAAACTTTAATACTGTCACCGGAAAGAATACTTTTTATACTGCAGATGATATCCAGTTTTTTTGCAGTCATCAAAGTATCTCCCTCGAATTCCCCGACAGAAATCACCTGAGGATTATTAATTCCAAGAGTGATTTTCGGAAAATGACGGAACAGTGAGATATCAACACCAGAAAAATTTACATGTGCTTTCAAATCTTTGGCGACACGTGCTTTTATAAGACCTGAGATTTTTCCTTTAAAAAGATATGGGGATGCAAATACAGCAGTTCCCAGCAGGAGTAGAATAATGCCTGCACATTTTAGGATTTTGTGTTTCATAGTTTTCCAGGATATTGGATTAAATAAGATGAAAATTCAAAAACTTCATCTGGTTAAATTTAATATGCAAAACCATTGCCAGAATAAATCCTCCCGGAGTCAGTTATATATTTGAGCCCATTTCATGCATAATACACTGGTTAACAATAAGTATACAGTGGCCTTCCCGACAATAAATACGTGTTTTTTTAGCCAAACCAAAGCGTAGGAGTTAAGAATGATTCATTTCAATTGTTTGTTATGAAGTTAGTACGGCAATAGAATTTTTAGATATCTGTACAAAAAATAGCTATTTTTTTTCAATTTGTTTATAATTAAGATTAAGAGAATATTAAACTACACAGCAATTATTCTACTGATTTTTAATGTATAATACTGTAATTTAACTATAGTAGAAGTCGTATTGAAAAAATAAATATTTATTTCTTTAGTATATTTTTATACTTTTTTTATAATTTGCGACCTTATGGTATATATTAAAATAAATTATTTATTAATCTATTAAATTTCAATTATGCGTAGAGTAGCATCAAGGACAGCCGCTCCTTTTTTAATCCTGGTCCTTGTTTCGTTAGCAGCAATTTTTATTCCCACTCTTCCCAATTTTGATGATGGTAAATACAACGGGGCAGATACAGCCTGGATGATCGTTGCAACTGCTTTGGTATTTCTCATGACTCCGGGTCTTGCATTTTTTTACGGAGGAATGGTTACGCGTAAGAATGTTATTTCAACCATGATCAAGAGTCTGATTGCAGCTGGTGTTATCAGTGTGTTATGGGTAGTAGTAGGTTATAGTCTTGCTTTTGGTACCGATGTACATGGCATTATTGGAGATCCGATGTCATTTTTCTTTTTCAAAAATGTCAATTCTGGTAAACCATGGATTCTGGCTCCGACCATACCCTTGACATTATTCGCGCTCTTTCAATTAATGTTTGCGATAATTACTCCCGGTCTTGTTGTGGGTGCGGTTGCTGAGCGTGTTCGTTTCACATCTTTTTTATTGTTTATAGTTCTATTCAGTTTGTTTGTATATGCACCGCTCGCTCATTGGAGCTGGCATCCTCAGGGATTCCTCGCACAAATGGGCGCATTGGATTTTGCAGGTGGTACGGTTGTTCATATATCTGCGGGTTGTGCAGCACTGGCAGGTGCCATGGTGCTTAAACGCAGAAAAGTGCATATGGAAAAAAGGGAAATTCCTCCTGCCAATATTCCTTATGTTCTTATTGGAACAGGATTGCTTTGGTTTGGATGGTTTGGCTTTAATGCTGGATCTGCAGGCGCTGCAAGCAGTCTTTCTGTATCAGCATTTGCAACAACAAATACTGCTGCTGCCGCTGCGGGTTTATCATGGATGTTCTTTGATGTACTAAGAGGGAAAAAACCATCTGTGATTGGATTTTGTGTGGGTGCAGTTGTTGGCTTAGTTGCCATTACTCCGGCTGCGGGTTTCGTAGCAATTCCACAGAGCATATTTATCGGTGTGGTCGCTGCAGTTATTTCCAATATCGCAGTTTATTACAGATCGAAATCAACATTGGATGATACGCTCGACGTATTTCCGTGTCATGGTATCGGAGGAATGGTAGGAATGCTGATGACGGGGCTGTTTGCTACGAAGGCTATCAATTCGGCTGGTAATGATGGCTTATTTTATGGCAATGCAAGTTTCTTCCTGACTCAGCTGAAAGCATTACTGATCGTAGTTCCTTATAGCTTTATTGTTTCTTATGGCATATTCAAATTGATCAATGCAATACTTCCTCTGCGTGTTACATCGGCCGAAGAAGAAGAAGGATTGGATGCCAGCCAGCATGCGGAAAAATATGTCCAGGGTACTTTGTTAGTTGCTGGGCCTAATGGATTAAAAGAAGAAGAAATTTCTGTCGAACAACATTCTTAGCATATTTGAATTTTGGTTTTCAGTGTATAAAAAGGAAGCGGGGGGCTTCCTTTTTTATTTCACAAATATAAATATTAAATAAAAATATATGCTTTATTGTTTTCCAGAATGACAATAATATAAACTAAATTAACTTGTAATTTCTTAATTATTCATAGATTCTAGCCTATAATAAAGATTAAATAAGGAATTAAATTACATATATTATTTACTAATATTTTATAAATAAATTTTCATTTTGGCAGCCAACTCTTTCTTTTCAAACGAAATAATAGATAAGCAGTGGCAGTATTTATTGAGTCCCTTGGTCATTTGTGTTGTCGCATCTGTCTGTTTTTTATGTTCCTCATACATCACTCCCGATGTCGTTGCATTCATCTTCTTGCTTACTCTTTCTGTGATTGCGATGTTCTTAGATATTTTACCTGTTTTACTCGCTGCAGGATTGAGCGCTCTGATCTGGGATTTCTTTTTCTTAAAACCGAGATTCAATTTTCAAGTGATAAATACTGAAGACAAAATGATGTTGTCCATGTATTTTGTCATTGCATTGATCAATGGAGTACTGACTTTTAAAATCAGGCAAATCGGAAAAGTGGCACAGCAAAAAGAGGAGAAAGCGAATGCCATTAAATTGTACGACGCTTTGCTGAATTCTCTTTCCCATGAATTTCGTACACCAATTGCTACGATTATCGGCGCTGCTGACAACCTGCTTTCTGAACCACCTAAATTAACCGGAAACGACAAAAAAAATTTACTTTCAGAAATTTCCGTGGCTTCTCTGCGATTAAATCAACAGGTAGAGAACCTTCTGAACATGTCGAGGCTGGAATCAGGATTTATTCAACCTAAAAAAGATTGGTGCGATGTGAATGAACTTATCTGCAATGTTCTTCATCGCCTCGACCATGAACTGAAAGATCATTCGGTAGAAATCGATATCAGAGAGGATCTGCCCTTATTTAAAATGGATTACGGGCTGATAGAACAGGTAGTATACAATCTGGTAAATAATGCATCTCAATATACTTCTCCTGAATCAAAAATACTGATCAGTGCAGATCATGAAAACACAGGCCTGACAATGATTATTGAGGACAATGGAAATGGATTCCCTGAAGAGGAGAGAGAAAAAGTGTTCGATAAATTCTACCGGCTAAAAAATTCTCCAACGGGAGGTACAGGCCTGGGCTTGTCGATCGTAAGAGGTTTCGTGGAAGCACACGGAGGTACCGTGGAATTAAAAAAAGGTTCATTAGGCGGAGCCAGCTTTTTAGTGAAAATACCCCGGGAGAAAAATTTAGCATAAATACAAAGGAATGGGCAATGCTGAAATACTGGTAATAGACGACGAACTACAAATTCGAAAACTCCTCGAAATCACCCTTCAATCTAATGGCTATCGGGTATCTCTAGCCGAAACATCACACAATGGATTGGTTGCAGCGGCCAATCACCAACCCGATTTAATTATCCTTGACCTGGGTTTGCCGGATGAAAACGGCCAAACGACCTTAAAAAAACTTCGCGAATGGTGCTTCAAACCGATCATCATCCTTTCGGTACAAAACAACGAACAGAATATTGTAGGAGCACTGGACAATGGGGCCAATGATTATCTTGTAAAACCATTTCGCACCGGAGAATTGCTGGCAAGGATCCGCTCAGCATTGCGCAATCCCGGCAGAGAGACAAACAATCCTGTAATACAATTTAAAGCGCTAGAAATGGATTTGCCTGCAAGGGTGGTAAAAAAGAATAATGAGGTGTTGAAACTTACTGCCACACAATATGAATTACTGGCCCTTTTTGCAAAAAATGAAGGCAAAGTCTTAACACATCAATATATTCTTCGGGAGATATGGGGATCTGAATACGTGGATCAATTGCAATACCTGCGTGTTTTTATCGCCCAATTAAGAAAGAAAATAGAGCAGGATGCAAATCGCCCTGAATTTATTGTTACTGAATCGGGTGTTGGTTATCGTTTTGTTGCAAAAGATTAAAATTCTACCTTCCTCTAAAAAAATGCCTGCAAGAATAACTTATTCTCTCTTTTTAGCTATCCTTTTATTATCTACGGGAAATCTTGACGGACAGAATCCGGTAACGCTCTTATTGAGTCCAGATCAAAAAGAAGTTGTGATCAGTAAAAATATTTACGGACATTTTTCCGAGCATCTTGGCCGATGTATTTATGATGGTTATTGGGTTGATTCCGCATTATCAGTCCCGAAAAAAGATCGCATACGGTTAGACATAGTCGAAGCCTTGAAAAAAATCAACTTGCCGCTTTTGCGCTGGCCCGGGGGATGTTTTGCAGACGAATACCACTGGAGAGATGGAATCGGCCCAGCCAACATGAGACCCAAACGTGTGAATACAAACTGGGGAATGGTCACCGAAGACAATAGTTTTGGTACTCATGAATTTCTTGAACTATGTGATCTGATCGGTTGCGAACCTTATATCGCCGGCAATGTTGGCACGGGAACTCCACAGGAGATGGCTAACTGGATCGAATACCTGAATTTCCAGGGGAAAAGTGAATTGTCGGATCTGCGAAAACAAAATGGTCATGAAAAAGCATACCAGGTTTCTTTCTGGGGTGTTGGGAATGAAAGCTGGGGATGCGGGGGGAATATGACACCGGAATTTTATGCTGATCAATACAAACGCTATGCAGGTTTTTGTAAAAATTACCCCGGCACAAATTTAAAAAAGATTGCCAGCGGATCGAATGTTGACGATTATAACTGGACCGAAGTATGCATGAAAAAAATTCCTGCCTGGGAAATGTGGGGGATATCATTGCATTATTATACAGTGGCAAATGACTGGAGTCACAAAGGGTCAGCGACCAAATTCGGTGAAGATGAATATTTCAAAGCTGTTCAGAAATCTATGTATATGGATGAACTGGTACAAAAACACAGTGCCATAATGGACAAATATGATCCGGATAAAAAAATTTCTTTATGCGTAGACGAATGGGGAATCTGGACAGATGTTGAACCGGGAACTAATCCTGCCTTTCTTTATCAGCAAAACAGTATGCGTGACGCGATCATCGCAGCAACAACCCTCAATATCTTTAATAACCATTGCGATCGTGTTAGGCTGGCATGCCTGGCTCAAACAATAAACGTGTTGCAATCTTTAATTCTTACTGATAAAGAAAAAATGGTTCTGACCCCCACTTACCATGTGTTCGATTTATACAAAGTTCATCAGGATGCTACAAAATTATCTGTTCAATTTTCGAGTCCTGATTATATATATGGCAACAATAAAATTCCAGCTGTAAATGCTTCTGCTTCGAAGGATAAAAAAGGACTGGTACATATTAGTCTAGTCAATGTAGATCCTCGCCAATCAATTCGGATAATCATACCAGTGAGCGGGTTCTCTGGTAAAAGTATCAGAGGAGAAATTCTTCATTCGGGAAATTTTACTGACTTCAATTCCTTTGAAAGACCAGATTTGGTGAAGCCCTCGCAATACGACGGATTTAAGAAAGAAGGGAATCATATTTCGATGTTGTTACCTCCTTTATCCATAGTGGTTCTTGAAATCAATTGATCAAATATTTCTTCAAAGACAGGGTAAAGTGTAGAACTACACCGATAATTTTTGCAGAAGAGTCGTATAAATAGTACCTTAATTTCAGGACAACCACTTACACCTTGAAAGAACCTAAGTTTGCGGTCAAACCCTTTTATATGCTACTCACGGCTATAGGGGGATGGATTGGCATCATAATTCAACTGATTCTGATGCTTGAGGCGAATCCTGAAAAAACTATTGCAGAAAAAACCATCAATTTTTTTAGTTATTTCACCATTCTTTCAAATATATTGATCGCATTTAGTCTTACTATTATTGCTACAAAACCAGGATCAAAAGCAGGAAGATTTTTTTCGAATCCATCAGTTCAGTCTGCATTAGCCGTGTACATCATTATGGTGATGACCATGTATATTTTATTTTTAAAAGAGACCTGGAATCCCCAGGGATGGCAATGGATTGCAGATGTGAAACTGCATTATTTAATTCCCATTTTATACATCGTTTACTGGATCATATTTGTACCCAAGGGGCAAACTCATTGGATGAATAGCATTGTCTGGCTGATATATCCCCTTTGTTATTTGGTCTATACATTGATAAGGGGAGCAATTTCCGGTTTTTATCCTTATCCGTTTATTGATGTACATAAACTCGGATATACACATTCTTTGTTGAATGCATTCAAAATAATGATTGGATTTATTGGAATAGGTTTACTAATTATAGCAGTAGATAAACTAATGAAGAAAAAAGAATGGAAATTCCTGAAACAAGACCCTGCCTAGTACTTGCCGGTTACGAGATTTAGCATATATTTGCAGCCCTCAAACGGCCCCATAGCTCAACTGAATAGAGCATTTGACTACGGATCAAAAGGTTTCAGGTTTGAATCCTGATGGGGTCACTTAAAATCAAAATTTATAAGGCGCCAGGAACAGGCGTCTTTTTTTATACCTGCTTTTCGATATGTAATGATGGTAAAATCCAGGTACAGTAAGGGTTTTTATCAATCTTGTTAACAGCTTGTCAAGATCGAATTTTGTCTTGTTCACCTACAGCGTATCGATTATTTTTATATGAAACTCCTAAATATTTGGGCTATGAAAAAGAGCCTCCTACTCGTCGTAGTGACATTCAGTATACTAATCTCCTGTAAAAAGAGTAACCCCGCCGGCGGCGTTACCAATTTCGACGCCCAGCATCTCACCTGCACCATCGATGGGCAACCTATGATCTTTAACGCAAGACTTCAGGCCACCCGAACAACAACTCCTACGGCAACTTACCCACTCACTGTGATTGCAATTACAGGGTATTTAGGGCAAAGCGGCAGCAACATTCCGGGCTTAGGAATTGGCTGGGACAACACATCCGCCAGCGCCACCTTCGGCGTGGGAACCTGGTCCGATATTTCCTCACAATATTCCATTTTTGGAAATTATGTTATCGACAGTGCCGATGCATGGGAATCCGGCACCGGCAGCACCGGACAAGCGAGACTGAGCGGCTATAATATAACCAATCCCTTTAAGCTCGTCATCACATACTTCGATTCCACCGAAGTAAAAGGTAATTTCAGCGGCGACTTCTATTTCTTTGGGACCGTCCCCAGCCAAAAAAAGACCATTACGGACGGAGATTTCGTCGTACGCTGGAAATAATAACCATGATGCCTAACCGCCCTTTGCCGCGAGATCATATCGCTGCCTTCCGGGCAATCGAAGCATCTTCCTGTTACAATATTTTGCCCTAAATTTTTTTATCGGACAAAACTTCAATAGTTTAGAAGTCAATCGACGCACCGAAAGCTTAATTGAATATCTTTATGCAAACCCCAATTGTAGCAGCCTCTAAAAATGAAGAAGCCGGCAGCAAATACCGAAATTATGTCCTGGTGATGCTGACCCTTGTGTATGTGTTTAACTTTATTGACCGGCAACTTCTTGTCATTCTTCAGGAATCTATAAAAAAAGAATTACACCTGTCCGATACCCAGCTCGGTCTGCTTTCAGGATTTACATTTGCAATATTTTATGTCACTTTAGGCATTCCAATTGCCCGAATTGCAGACAAAGGGAACCGGAGAAATATTGTGACTATTTCATTAGGTTTATGGAGCATTATGACTGCCTTATCAGGAGTGGCGCGGAATTTCATCCAATTGCTTTTGGCCCGCATTGGAGTAGGAGTAGGCGAAGCGGGAGGAAGTCCGCCGGCTCATGCCATGATTTCGGATTATTTTCCACCAGAAAAACGAGCTTCGGCACTGTCAATTTATTCCTCCGGACTTTATTTTGGGATATTGATTGGATTCCTGATGGGTGGATATCTGAACCAACAACTAGGTTGGCGAACAGCTTTTTTTGTACTGGGAATTCCCGGAATGATTTTTTCGTTTTTGTTTTTTTCCACCGTGAAAGAGCCCCGCAGAGGCGCCACCGATCTGAATGCAAAGGCTGCAGGTTCGCATCCTTCGTTTGGCGAGGTATTAAAGAGGTTGTATGCCACTAAAACTTTTGTTTTGCTGGCCATTGGTGGCAGCCTTCTTGTATTCTGTATCTATGGCCTGGCAAATTGGGCACCGTCTTTTTTATCGAGGCTTCATGGAATGACAAGTTTAAAAATAGGACGGTCACTTGGGTTGATCTTTGGATTGAGCGGAGCAATGGGAAGTTATGCGGGAGGATTCATTACGGATAATTTCGGAAAAATAGACAAAAGGTGGTATCTGAAAATTCCCGCCTTTGCAGTAATCATTTCTATCATATTTGAAGCGGGTGCAATATTCCTGAGGAACACATTCATGTCGCTGGTTTGTTTGGGATGCTGCACATTTTTACAAAGTATGTATTTAGGGCCGGCAATTTCAGTGTCGCACCGACTCATTCCGGCTCCCATGCGTGCGTTGACATCAGCTATTTTTTTTCTCGTGATAAATTTGATCGGTTTAGGGTTTGGGCCGCTGGCTGTTGGAATCGTGAGTGATTTGCTGAAACCCTCTCTTGGTATTGAGTCGCTGCGATGGGCTTTGTCAATAGTTATTCCAATTAGTGTTGCATCTTCCGGACTCTTTTTCCTGGCTTCCGGAAAAATAGATCAGGACTTGAAGTTAAATAATTGAGTCAGCGAAAAACTTTTTTGACATTCAAAATTATCTTGCCGCTCCACCATCAATCGTCAGGCAAATTCCACTGACAAAAGATGCTTCATCAGAAGCCAGGTACAGATAGCCATTTGCAATATCATCTGGAACTCCCCAATGACCAAGCGGTATATGAGCGATAGTCTGCTTGCGTACTTCTTCTGGCATCAGATCGGTCATTGCAGTTTGAATAAACCCTGGAGCAATACAATTGACAGTAATCCCAAAGCGGCCTAGTTCCATTGCCCATACTTTTGTCATGCCGATAATGGCTGATTTAGTCGCAACATAATTGGTTTGTCCAAAGTTTCCACGGATAGCAACATTCGAAGAAGCAGAAACAATGCGACCATAATTTTGCTCTTTCATAATCGGTGCAACTGCCTGTGTGCAATTGAAAACTCCTGTCAGGTTCACGGCAATGACATCATCCCATTCCTGCTTAGACATTTTAAGCAGGGTTCTGTCTTTGGTAATGCCAGCATTGTTGATCAGAATATCTATCCGGCCAAAATGCTCACGGGCTTCTGTAACCGCTTTCTGCACTTCGCCCTGGTTTATGACTGATACTTGTTTAAAAATAGCTCCCCGGCCTTCTTTTTTTAATCGTTCTGCCACATCATTTCCTTTATCGGAAACATCCCACAAAATAATTTTTGCTCCTTCTTTGGCAAACCTTTCGGTGGTAGCGAGGCCGATCCCATTAGCTCCGCCGGTGATCAGTGCAACCTTATCTTTAAGTCTCATCCATTGTTG
>DATJXY010000014.1:0-153561 GCA_035499855.1 Puia sp.
CAGGGTAATTTTCTTTGCTGTTATATTCTTCGGATGTGGGAAGCAGAACGACAAAACTCCACCTTCCTCCGGATCATTCCTTTTCAAAACGGCAACAGTAAACGACAGCCTGGGTTCAGGCAATTTTTTTTATAACACAAATCTTTCCCCGGTTATAAAAATATCTTTTTCCGATGCGGTAGGGAGATCGAGTGTAAAAACCGGAATTTCTTTTTCCGATAATTCAGGTAATATTATTCCGTCGACTTTTTCTTATGCGAATAACGACAGTGTTATAATTATCAGCCCTCAGGCATCATTAAAGCATCTTACGGAATACATCGTTAATATCAATCTTGCGCTCAGGTCAGCCAATAATTCAGCTTTGCAGAATCCTGTCAATCTGAATTTGATAAGCTCACTAGATTCAAGCGATAAGTTTCCTCAGATTTCTGACAGTGCATTACTTACTCTTATTCAGCAACAAACTTTTACATATTTCTGGGATTTTGGACATCCTGTATCAGGACTTGCCAGGGAGAGAAACAGTTCGGGAGACGTGGTGACTACAGGTGGCAGTGGATTTGGCGTGATGGCTGTGCTTGTCGGCATTCAAAGAAATTTTATTTCAAGAGCAGATGGTCTTGCCCGCATAGCCAAGATCCTTAGTTTTCTTACGAATAATGCACATCGGTATCATGGTGCTTTCCCGCATTGGATGAATGGAGCAACCGGGGCCACGGTACCATTCAGCACACAGGATGATGGCGCCGATCTTGTCGAAACTGCTTACATGATGGAAGGGCTGCTTTGTGCAAGACAATTCTTCAACAGTTCAACTGATAGTTCAGAAATCAATTTGCGAAGCAGCATTAATAATTTATGGAATGGGGTCGAATGGAATTGGTTCAGGCAAAACGGGCAAAACACTTTATACTGGCATTGGTCGCCCGACTTTTTCTGGTCAATCAACCAAAAAATCAATGGCTGGAACGAAGCGCTGATCACTTATGTACTTGGCGCATCTTCATCTGTTGATTCCAACAGGATTCCAAAAATCGTTTACGATAACGGCTGGGCGCTCAATGGCAATATGAAAAATGGCAATTCTTATTATGGATTTCAATTGCCGCTGGGCCCTAACCTGGGCGGACCACTTTTCTTCGCACACTACTCCTTCCTTGGCATCAATCCAAATAGTCTCAGTGATGCTTATGCGAATTACTGGACTCAAAATATGAATCATACAGAAATCAATTACAGTTATTGCCTTGCCAATCCGGCTGGTTTTAATGGATATAGCAGTTCCTGCTGGGGGCTTACAGCAAGCGATGACAATAGCGGATATTCAGCACATGCACCGGATAATGATGACGGCGTAATTACACCTAGTGCTGCGATTTCTTCCATTCCTTATACCCCGGTTGAATCAATGAATGCACTCAGGTTTTTTTATTATAAATTAGGTGATAAGATATGGGGGCAATATGGATTCATTGATGCCTTCAATCTTTCCAATGTATGGTTTGCAAGTTCTTTTCTGGCCATTGATCAGGGACCTCAAATTATTATGATTGAAAATTACAGAACCGGTTTATTATGGAATTTATTCATGAGTTGCCCTGAAATAAAAACCGGAATGACCAGTCTGGGCTTTCAAAGTCCGAATTTATAATTTCAAAAAACAAAAAATTTCTGTTCATGTACTCTGCATGATTTTCAAAATAATTTAACATGAAAAGTATTGCTGCCAAACCATTGTTGCTGCTCTTTCTTGTATTGAATATTTTTTCTTCTGACCTGCCGGCACAGACTTCGCAGTCATCTTCCATTCCATCAAAGCAGGATAAGGAAAATCTGAGTGATAGCGCCCTCGTTGAAATGGTACAAAAACAAACATTCAAATATTTCTGGGATTTTGCACATCCTGTCAGTGGGCTTGCCAGGGAACGTAGCAATGAATCGTATGGATATGGAAACGAAACAGTCACCATTGGCGGAAGCGGGTTCGGCATCATGGCTATCATTGTTGCCACAGAAAGAAAATGGATTACAAGAGATACTGCCGTCAGGCATTTATTGAAGACGGTTAATTTTTTACTCAAAGCAAATAGTTATCATGGAATTTTTCCTCATTGGATGAATGGAGCGACCGGAGTTACGATACCTTTCAGCAGAAAAGATGATGGTGCCGATATTGTCGAAACGTCCTATCTTTTCGAAGGCCTGCTTTGTGCACGTCAATACTTCAATCATAATAATAAATACGAAAACGAGTTGCGTAACCGGATCAACTGGTTATGGGAAGGAGCCGAATGGAACTGGCATACACGCGGGGGCCTTGATCTTTTATATTGGCACTGGAGTCCCAATAATGGCTGGAGCATGAACTTTGAAATTCGCGGATGGAATGAATGCCTGATTACTTATGTACTTGCTGCTTCATCTCCCTCATACCCCATCAACGCAGAAGTATATCATCATTGCTGGGCCGAAAGTAATCATTTCAAAAATGGACGTGAATATTATGGAATCAAATTGCCCCTCGGTTTCGACTATGGGGGGCCGTTATTCTTTACTCATTATAGCTTTCTTGGACTTGATCCGCATGGATTAAAAGATGAGTATGCCGATTACTGGGAACAGAATTATAATCACACGTTGATTAATTATAAACATTGTGTGCTGAACCCCAAAAAATTCAAGGGTTACGGGGAAAATTGTTGGGGGCTCACTGCAAGTGATACCTATGACGGATACGATGCACATTCTCCGGACAATGATAAGGGCACAATTACTCCGACAGCTGCCTTATCTGCATTTCCCTACACGCCCGATTATTCAATGAAAGCGCTGAGACATTTTTACGATGATTTACAAAATAAAATTTGGGGGCAATACGGGTTTGTAGACGCATTCAACGAAACAAAAAACTGGTATGCCAAATCATACCTGGCTATTGATGAAGGCCCGATCGTCGTGATGATTGAAAATTATCGTTCGGGATTGTTATGGAAATTATTTATGAGTTGCCCCGAAATACAAAATGGTTTGAAAAGACTGGGATTTGAAAGCCCTTATATCAAATAACGGTGATGCATATCTATAAATAAGAACTGAAAAAAATTCCATGAAAAGGTCATTATTCTTTCTTATACTCACAATCTGGAGCAGTTCTCTTTTCAGCCAGAAAAAAAATATTAAAACCACATATCCGGATTCAATTGCGCCGGTTGGTATTATTAAAGACCTGTCAGACTCAGCCCTCCTCGATGTTGTGCAAAGACAAACCTTTCGTTATTTCTGGCATTTTGCACATCCGGTCAGCGGACTCGCAAGGGAAAGAAGTAATACGATCAGAGGAGAATATTTCTGGGATTATGCGAACGAAGCTTATGATGAACCAAATCTCAGTACAGGAACCTATGGCCCTGAAGCCTGCGCAATTGGTGGAACCGGTTTCGGAATACTGGCGACGATTGTTGCAGTTGAACGGGGATGGATAGGAAGAGATACTGCCATTCGAAGATTAAAAAAAATGGTTGACTTCTTATTGCATGCAGATAGTTATCATGGAATCTTTCCTCATTTCATGAACGGAGCTACAGGAAAAACAATTCCATTCGGCCGGCTGGACGATGGGGCCGACGTTGTTGAGACCTCATATCTGATGATGGGACTGCTTACTGCATCTGCCTATTTTAATAAAGACAACGAAATAGAAAAATATTTTCGCAATCGCGTAAAACAGCTCTGGGAAACAGCAAATTTTAACTGGCATGCTGCAGGTGGCAATGCTTTATATTACTGGCACTGGAGCATGTACAATGGTTTTGATATGAATTTCCCTATCCGGGGATGGAATGAATGTCTGATCACATTTATCATTGCGGCTTCCTCACCGCGTCATGCCATTTCACCAGATGTGTATTTCAATAGCTGGGTCAACAGCACTTCCTATTTGAATGGCAAAACCTATTATGGAATCAAACTTCCATTGGGTTTCGAATATGGCGGACCGTTATTCTTTGCTCATTATACTTTTCAGGGAATTGATCCCCATGGATTGAAAGACTGGGCGACGGATTATTGGGAACAAAACAAAAATCATACCCTGATAAATCGGGCTTACTGCATCGACAATCCAAAAAAGTTTAAAGGCTATGGCGAAAATTGCTGGGGATTGACCGCCGGCGATAGTTATAAGGGTTATGTTGCCCATTGTCCGCAGGAAGATTTTGGAGTGATTCAGCCAACCGCTGCATTATCATCATTTCCATATACTCCGGATTACAGCATGCAGGCTTTAAAACATTTTTATTATGATTTGGGAGATAAAATATGGAGTGAATATGGATTCGTGGATGGTTTTAGTGAAACAAAGAACTGGTATGCAAAATCACATCTGGCAATTGATCAGGGTCCGATTGTTGTAATGATCGAAAATTATCGAAGCGGACTGATATGGAAATTATTTATGCAGATACCGGATATACAGAATGGTTTAAAAAAACTGGGATTCGAAAGCCCCTGGCTCAAAAAATAAACGAATACCATTTTCATCAAAAATTGGTACCTTTTATTACATGCAAGGGGCCGAGGAATAATATTTGCATCAACTATTATTCACAAAACTTCTTCTATGAGTAATTTTTTTTCGCCATCGCCACTATGGCAAAATACCGGCCTTACTTTTATAAGAATACTTATCGGATCTTTTATGATCTATCATGGATGGGAGACCTTCGATGCGGCGAAAATCAGAGAATATACAACATGGGATTTTTTTAAAAATTCTTCCTCCCCGTTTCTGATGGTCTATATGGGAAAAATTTCTGAGCTGGTAGCTGGTTTTCTGATCGCAGCCGGCTTACTTACCCGCCTTGGTTGCATTATTCTTTTAGTGGTGATGTTATATATTGTTTTTTTTATAGGCCAGGCAAAAATATGGTACGACGATCAGTATCCATTTTTATTCGCGCTGCTGGCATTGGTTTTCTTTTTTACTGGTCCGGGTACCTGGAGCCTGGATCAGCTTTTATTCAACAGGAATAAAAAAAATTAGGCTTTTGAATCATTAAAAGAATCTGGAAATTTAAAGCTTACTGTTCATGAATAAACTTATTACCGGGATTAGTGTTCTTATTCTCCTAAGTATCGGGTCATATGCTCAACAAAAAACCTATTGCAATCCCATTAATATCGATTATGGCTATACGCCGATTCCGAATTTTACTGAAGGTGGCAGACATCGCGCTACAGCAGACCCCGTGATCGTTCTTTACAAAGGGGATTATTATTTGTTTTCCACGAATCAATGGGGCTATTGGTGGAGTTCAGATATGCTGAACTGGAATTTTATTTCCAGGAAATTCCTTCGTCCCTGGAATCATGCATATGATGAATTATGTGCACCTGCAGTCGGGATAATCGGCGATACGATGATTGTATTTGGTTCAACCTACACAAAAAATTTTACGATTTGGATGAGCACCAACCCGAAAGCCAACGAATGGAAACCATTGGTCGATTCATTCGAAATTGGAGGATGGGATCCTGCATTTTTCACTGATGAGGATGGAAGATTATACATGTATAATGGCAGCAGCAACCGTTTTCCACTTTACGGCATTGAATTGAACAGAAAAACTTTTCAGCCAATAGGAACAAGGCAGGAAACCTATTTTTTGGAAGACTGGCGATATGGCTGGCAACGATTTGGAGAGAATATGGACAATACTTTTTTAGATCCATTTATCGAAGGATCATGGATGACTAAGCACAATGGAAAATATTATTTGCAATACGGCGCTCCGGGAACTGAGTTCAGCGGATATGCTGATGGAGTGGTAGTCGGAGATCAGCCATTGGGAAATAATTTTAAACCTCAATCCGATCCACTTTCTTTCAAACCAGGAGGTTTTGCAAGAGGAGCCGGACATGGTGCTACCTTTCAGGACAAATGGAATAATTATTGGCACGTGAGTACAATTGTCATCGGAGTCAAAAATAATTTTGAAAGAAGAATCGGCATCTGGCCTGCAGGATTCGATAAAGATGATATTATGTATTGCAATACTTCATTTGGAGATTATCCGCATTATTTACCCACGCCTCCGTCTGAAGCAGATACAGAAAATTTATCCCCCTTCCGCCGGAGGGGGCCGGGGGGTGGCTTTACCGGCTGGATGCTGCTGAACTACAATAAGCCTGTTGCGGTTTCGTCTACACTTGGCAGTTATTATGCCAACAATGCAGTAGATGAAAACATCAAAACCTATTGGAGTGCCGCCACAGGGAATACCGGAGAATGGATAGAAACAGATCTGGGTAAAATTTCCACTATAAGAGCCATACAAATTAATTATGCTGACCAGGATGCTGAATTCCTGGGAAAACAAACAAACATATATCATCAGTATAAGCTATATCAATCAGAAGATGGAAAAAACTGGAAAATCCTGGTTGATAAAAGTAAAAATCGCACAGATGTTCCCCATGATTATATAGAACTATCACAACCAGTTCAGGCGAGGTATATAAAACTTGAAAATATTCATATGCCAACCGGAAAATTTGCCATTAGCGGATTGCGAGTATTCGGCAATGGAAATGGAAATCTTCCAGATACCGTAAAAAATTTCATCGTATTAAGAACGGAAAAGGATAAACGAAGCGCATGGATCAGGTGGAGTATCACTGACAATGCATTTGCATACAATATTTATTATGGAACGGCTCCTGATAAGTTATATAATTGCATCATGCTGTATAACGTCAATGATTATTTCTTCAGGGGCATGGATAAGGAACGTGCTTATTATTTTTGCATCGAATCCGTGAACGAAAATGGTGTATCTTCCAAAACAAAAATTATAAAAGTTGAATAACAGAGATTCATTATGCTCAAATTTTTCAGCAAATTATTTTTATTCTCTTTATTAGTTGTCAGCAAGGGATTTGCCCAGGATTTTCCGTTTGCCGGGGAAATAAAAGCCTTCAAGAAACAAGACAGTGCCAATTTCCCGCCCACTCATGCCATTCTTTTTGTAGGGAGTTCTTCTTTTAATTACTGGAAGGATGTACAGGATTATTTTCCGGGATATACCATTGTTAACCGTGGTTTTGGAGGATCCTCTTTGCCTGATGTGATCAGGTATGCAAATGATATTATTTTTCCTTATCAGCCCAAACAAATCGTCATCTACTGCGGAGAAAATGACCTGGCGGGTTCAGACGACATTACAGGCAAGGCAGTGTACACCCGTTTTAAAAAATTATTCAAATTGATAAGGAAAAAAATGAAGGATGAAAACATTGTATTCGTATCCTTAAAGCCAAGTCCAAGCAGGAAAAACCTGATGCCTAAAATGGTGGAAGCAAATCAATTAATTGAACATTTTATATCCAGAAAAAAATATACTTCTTATGTCGATGTATATCATAAGATGTTGAATGCAGATGGTTATCCGACTGGAGAAATTTTTAAAGAGGATAGTCTGCATATGAACCCTAAAGGCTACGCCATCTGGCAAAAAGCCATCGAACCGTATTTAATGAAATAGACAAAACCCAGACAGAAATCTTCGGAACAACTCAAACATTTAAATATATAACATGAAAAAAATAAGATTTTTTGTTTTCATCTGCTGCCTTACTATCGTGCAGGCACATGCGCAAAGTGACAAAATGAACAGTTTTGTCAATAGTCTCATGAGCAAAATGACCCTGGAAGAAAAGATCGGTCAATTAAATCTGGTAACACCTGGCGGCGCAGTAACGGGATCTGTTGTGAGTAAAGATGTGGATGATAAAATCCGTAAGGGCTTAGTGGGAGGCTTGTTTGGTATTACCGGTCCTGATAAAGTGAGACAGGCACAGGATATTGCAATGAAAAATTCCCGGCTTCATATTCCCTTGATTTTTGGATTAGATGTCATTCACGGGCACAAAACTGTTTTTCCAATTCCTTTGGGCTTATCCTGTTCCTGGGATAGTATACTGATCGAAAAATCTGCCCGGATTGCGGCAACAGAAGCAAGCGCCGATGGATTGGACTGGGCATTTTCACCCATGGTCGATATTGCCCGCGATCCGCGCTGGGGCAGGATTGCCGAAGGAGCTGGTGAAGATCCATATCTCGGTTCTGTAGTTGCAAGAGCGATGGTAAGGGGTTACCAGGGAACTGATCTTACAAAAAATAATGCTGTCATGGCCTGTGTCAAACATTTTGCATTGTATGGAGCAGCCGAAGCCGGAAGGGATTATAATACTGTTGACATGAGCCGTATTAAAATGTATCAATATTATTTACCTCCTTATAAAGCTGCAGTGGATGCAGGCGTTGGAAGCATCATGAGTTCTTTCAATGAAATTGATGGAATTCCGGCTACTGGCAATCGATGGCTATTGACCGATCTGTTACGCAGGCAGTGGGGCTTCAAAGGTTTTGTAGTATCGGATTACACCGCAGTCAGTGAAATGATCGCTCATGGAATGGGAGATCTCCAAATGGTATCTGCACTCGCTTTGAGAGCAGGTCTCGATATGGACATGGTAAGTGAAGGATTTCTGACAACATTAAAAAAATCTTTGCAGGAAGGAAAAATCACTCAGCAGCAAATTGATGCAGCCTGTAGAAGAATTCTTGAAGCAAAATATAAATTGGGCTTATTTGATGATCCTTATCGCCGCATGAACGAAGAAAGAGCGTCAAAAGAAATTCTCTCGGATGAAAACAGAAAAAATGCCCGGGAAATCGCAGCTCATTCCTTTGTATTGCTGAAGAACAATAACCAGATTCTGCCTCTCAGGAAATCGGGCACCATTGCACTTGTTGGCCCCTTAGCCAATAGCCAACGAAACATGCTGGGAACCTGGAGTGTATCGGGTGACTATAAAAAATCTGTAACTGTTCTTGATGGCATCAAAAATGTAGCAGGTAATAATGTAAACATCATTTATGCCAAAGGAGCCAACTTATCCAACGATGATGCCTTCATCAAAAGAGTAAATGTATTTGGTCCTGAAATAGAAGTTGATGGCCGTTCTTCCGAAGACATGATTCGCGAAGCAGTTGACGCTGCTAATAAATCAGATCTGGTTGTAGCTGTTGTTGGAGAAGCAGCTGATATGACGGGAGAATCCTCCAGCATGGCTGATATCAATCTCCAGGAAAGCCAGGAGAATTTGCTGAAAGCATTGCAGAAAACAGGCAAGCCAATCGTCATTGTATTATTTAACGGAAGGCCGATGACCCTCAATTGGGAAAACGAATATGCCGACGCCATTCTCGATACCTGGTTTGGCGGAACAGAAGCCGGCAATGCCATTGCTGATGTATTGTTTGGCAATTATAATCCTTCCGGAAAATTATCTGTTTCCTTTCCACGCAGCGTAGGTCAGATCCCTATTTATTATAATCATAAAAATACCGGTCGTCCTTATGACGGAACCGGGTTTCCCAAATTCAAATCGAATTACCTGGATATTTCAAATGATCCTCTATATCCATTTGGATATGGCTTGAGCTATACGACCTTTTCATATGGAGATCTGTCGCTCAGTAAAAAAGAAATCAAACCCAATGAGCAACTTCAGGTGAAGATAACGGTTACCAATACCGGAAAATACGATGGGGAAGAAACAGTACAGTTATACATTCATGATCTAGTAGCCAGTGTGACTCAGCCCGTGAAGGAATTGAAAAAATTTCAGAAAATATTTTTGAGAAGCGGAGAAAGCAGGGAGATTAGTTTTTTATTGGGTGCCGATGATCTAAAATTTTATAATAGCGATTTGAAATATATCTACGAGCCAGGAGATTTTAAAGTGTTCGTAGGCGGTAATTCAAGAGATGTAAAGGAAGCAGATTTTAAACTAAAGAACTAATTTGAAAATGCGGAACTGTGGAAATGTGATCCTGTAAACTTCACAGCACATTTCCACATTTTAAAATTTTGACATTTTTTCAATGCAGAACATCGAAAATATCATATTTGATCTCGGTGGTGTTATTTTAAACATCGACAATAAAAGAACAGAGAATGATTTTGTAGCTCTGGGTGCAAAAAACTTCAGTCATTATTTTGGGCATGGATTTGCAGCTTCTTTTTTCAGGGAATATGAAATCGGGATGATCAGCGATCAACAATTTATTTCTGACCTCAAAAAAATGATCAATCTTGATTTACCAGACGAAATAGTAGTCAATACTTGGAATGCGATGCTTATCAATTTTCCTCCGGAACGCATAGAACTCCTGCATGAACTCCGGAAAAAATACAGGCTTTTTCTGTTTAGTAATACCAATTCTCTGCATATGGAAGCAGTAAGAAAAATTTACAGGAATGCCTTTGCAGATACTGAGCTCGACGATCATTTTGAAAAAGCATATTATTCCCATATCCTCAAAATGCGCAAGCCGGATAAAGAATCCTTTGAATACATTATCAGGGAAAATAAACTCAGGCCTGAATTGACATTATTCGTTGATGATGCATTGGTAAATATAAATGGAGCCGAATCAGCAGGACTGAAAGGATTTTATCTCCCTCCGGGAATTTCAATCACAGATATCAGGTGGTAAATTCTATCCTTCATTTCATCTCTTCAAAATCAATATACTCCCCTACTTTAGTTTTAGATTGATTGGATTCATGATTATTGTTTTTGTCAGTATTACTTTGCCCGGCATTATTCGCCTGGTCTCGCATATCGCTGAATTGACGTTTCATATGCCTGGTAGTTTTAATGATAGGTACAATCAGATCAAATACCAGCCTGTATGCCAGATAAAATACAATGAGTAAAAAAACTATTCTTGCCATATAAACACAAAATTACAATAAAAGAAAAACCTGCTGAACCCGGGACGCAGTTTATATTCCTTTTATTCTTTCTTAAACATATGCGCCGATGAAATGTTTACCGGAATTCAGGTATTCTCTTTTTTTTGGCTGTCTAGTTTATCAGCAATAAACTCAACCCCATCAGAAACCTTGTTAAAAAGTCTTTCCGCCAGCTTACCGATTGAATCCTGGAGCCGTTGATTTTGAAAAACGAATTGTAATAAATTCCCCGCAATACCTGATTTCTGGGCGATGGCGGGAAGAAAGGATTTTACAATCATGGAAGAATAATTATTCTGAAAATGATCGAATTTTTCGTCGATTTTTTTTTCTAACATCCTTGCATGTAGTTGAAGCCGGTAAATTTCTTTATTCAGGGCATTGAGATTGTTGATATTTCTTGGACGCTTCATATGAATAAATATATCTATAAATCTGCGAGATCCTCGTCATCAGGATCAGAAGTTTCAGTTTCACCGATTTTATTGATAATTGCCTGGATCACGGGACGCACAAACAATGATTTTCTGAAGGCAGCCAATAAAATAAAAACCAGGACCAGGATCAGGGTCGTCAATCCAAATCCCCAAACATAGCTATGCATCAGGTTAGACAGCCAGCAACCGAGTACGATACCCGAAAAAATCATAATCAGAAATAAAAGAAAAACAGAGATCAGTAACCATATTAAATAGCCGGCTGATTGGGAAATGAGCCGGATTGCCTGTAGGCGGAATAATTCCAGCCTGGTTTCCAGGTATTCCTTGAGCAATGGTTTGCTGTCTTTAACAAAAGATCCCAGGTTGTCGGGCTGGCCCATGTTGATCGCTTTCTTAAAATTACTTTGTTAATGAATTCCAAACAAAATATTTGCTTTTCAAAGATTTAATATCCTGTTTTGGAAGTAATAGGGTATTTATCTTATTTTTGCTATGGTAAAAGAAACAACAGAAGGGAACGCAATCGTTCCCTTCTTCATTTTCTATGGATAATGATGCAACACTGGGGCTTGTCAAATCAATGGTAGATGAGGTTTTGGGGAATGAACCATCTTATTTCCTGGTTGATATCAGGATCAAGCCCACCAATAATATAAAAGTATTCCTGGATGGCGATTCGGGAATAACAATTGAGACATGCGTGCGTTTCAATCGCATTCTATATAAAAAAATTGAGGAAGCGGATATATATCCCGCAGGTGATTTTTCACTGGAAATATCTTCTCCTGGAATTGATGAACCTCTGAAATTGATTCGTCAATACAAAAAAAATATTGGGAGAAAAGCTGAGATCGTATTGCAGGATGGAATAAAAAAAGAAGGGCGTTTGATCGAAGTGAGTGAAGATGGCATTATTCTGGAAGAGGCTGTGGGCAAGAACCGGAACAAACAATTGATCAATCATACATTTTTATTTAATAATATAAAAACAACAAGAATTCAAACAGTTTTTTAATTTGTCTTCCGCTCAGGCGGAGGAATTTAAACCCTCGTGTTATGGCAAGTATTAACTTGATTGAGGCATTCCAGGACTTCAAGGAAGCCGAAAATATAGACCGTCCCACCATGATGAAGGTGGTAGAAGATGTTTTTAAGACTTTGCTGCGAAAAAAATATGGCAGTGATGAAAATTTTGATGTGATCGTCAATGCTGAAAAAGGCGACCTTGAAATAGTTCGTCGCAGGACGATCGTCGAAAACGGTGAAGTTTTGGATCCTCTTGCACAAATTGCATATAGTGATGCTGTTAAGATTGAGCCTGATTATGAAGTTGGGGAAGAATTATATGAAGAAATAGAAATATTAGATTTCGGCCGTCGTGCAATCCTGGCTGCAAAGCAAACTCTTGCAAGCAGGATCGGAGACCTTAAGAAAAATGTTTTGGTTAAAAAATATAGCGAGCGCGTTGGAGAAATAATCAGCGCGGAAGTATATCAGGTATGGAAAAAAGAAATCCTTTTATTAGATGAAGAAGGAAATGAATTGATTCTTCCGAAATCTGAACAAATTCCTCAGGATTATTTCAAAAAAGGCGAAACCATCCGTGCGGTTGTGAAAAAAGTGGATATGAAAAATAATTCACCCGTTATCATCCTTTCCCGTACAAGTCCGTCTTTTCTGGCTAAATTGCTTGAAATCGAAGTTCCCGAGATCTTTGATGGATTGATTGTAATCAAAAAAATAGTCCGTGAGCCCGGAGAAAGGGCCAAGGTCGCTGTTGAATCTTATGATGACAGGATTGATCCTGTTGGCGCCTGCGTTGGTATGAAAGGAAGCCGGATTCATGGCATAGTTCGTGAATTAAAAAACGAAAATATTGATGTCATCAACTGGACTAATAATATTCAGTTGTTGATTCAAAGATCCCTGACTCCTTCTAAAATTACCAGTATGGAAATAGACAGCGAAAAGCAACATGCAAATGTCTATTTAAAACCCGACCAGGTTTCACTGGCGATCGGAAGAAAAGGGGTTAATATAAAATTGGCACAGGAACTGACAGGTTACTCGATTGATGTATTCCGTGATAATGAAGGTGAATCTGAAGAATTCGATATTGACCTGGATGAATTCAGTGATGAAATCGAAACATGGATCATTGATGAATTAAAACGGATTGGTTGCGATACCGCTCATAGCGTTCTCGATCTGACAGCGGAAGAATTGGAAAGAAGAACAGACCTGGAAAGAGAAACCATTGAGGAGGTTAGACGTATACTTAAGGAAGAATTCCAGAAAGAATAATAGCCTGCTTCATAGGAATATGAAACCAGGAATCATAAATAGATTTAAAATCGCATGACCATAGTCCATGGACTATGATCCATGGACTCATATAATATGGCAGAAACAACAACACCACGATTAATGGCTGCTGCTAAAGAATTCAACATCGGCAAGGACACGCTGGTGGATTTTTTAGTCGGCAAAGGATTTAGTAAAGATGAGCTAAAGCCCACGTCTAAATTGACAGAAGACATGTATCGGTCTCTGCAATTGGAATTCCAGGGGGATAAGGTAGCTAAAATTAAAAGCGACCAGATCGATTTACCAAAAGGAAATGTGGAAACCAAAAAGAAAAAAGAAGAAGAAACCATCTTATTTAAAAAAGAAATAAAAAAACCTGTCAAAGAGGAACCTGTTGCAGAAGAACCCCCGAAACCAATCGTTGTAGAAGAGAAGAAGAAAGAGCCGGAAGTAATAAAAATAGAAGTTCCAGATATTGAAGGTCCGAAAGTGTTAGACAAAATTGATCTTTCGTCGATTGATTCCTCAACCAGACCGAAAAAACCTGTCAAAAAGAAAAAAGAAGAAGAACCGGAAGAGGAGAAACCAGTAAAAAAAGAAAAGAAAGAAGATTCTGCTCCCGTAATTGAAGAAAAAGAGGAAACAAAAGAACCCGAAAAAGAAGAGGAGAATAACCTTGTTGAAAACATCAAGGCTGATAAACTTGAAGGTCCCAAAATTTTAGGGAAGATCGAATTGCCTTCTACAAATGATACAAGACCAAAACAGGTTGAAGAAAAAAGGAAAAGAAAAAGAATACCGATTGAAAAAAGAGAAGGTGGCGGGGGACCTCCCCAAAGAGAAGGATTTCAAAGGGACAGAAGACCCGATCGTGGCGGAGGCGGTGGTCAGCGATTTACACCGCAAAGGGATAATCGTGGAGGCGACCGGAATCGCAGACAGGATCATAGAGTTCAGCGCGAAGTAAAAGAAATTGATAAGAAAGAAATACAGGAAAAAATAAGGGAAACACAAGCCAAACTGGCTGGCACAGGTGGACGCGGAAAAAGTCTAAAAGCGAAGTATCGCCGTGCTAAGCGCGAAGAAATGGCCGAACATTCAGAAGCCGAACAGGTTGGTAGTAATAAATTACAGGTTACTGAATTTATTAGTGTAAGTGAACTCGCAAACCTGCTTGATGTAAGCTATGCAGACATTATCAGTAAATGTATGAGTCTTGGAATGATGGTATCGATTAACCAACGCCTGGAAGCCGACGTTATTGAACTCGTGGCCGGTGAATTCGGCTATTCAGTGGAATTTATTGGTATCGATGATGCTGCCGAAATGGAAGAAGAAGAGGTAGAAGATGATCCTGAAGACATGGTGCCTCGTTCACCCGTCGTAACGATCATGGGGCATGTTGATCATGGGAAAACTTCTCTTCTTGATTATATAAGAAATGCAAATGTGGTAGCCGGGGAAGCCGGAGGTATTACTCAGCATATCGGAGCCTACCAGGTAACAACCGCTGATGGAAGAAAAATAACTTTCCTGGATACTCCTGGTCACGAAGCATTTACGGCTATGCGTGCCCGTGGTGCCAAAGCCGCCGACGTTGCAGTCATTGTAATTGCTGCCGATGATGCGATCATGCCTCAAACCAAAGAAGCCATTTCTCATGCCCAGGCTGCAAATCTTCCAATGGTATTTGCTATCAATAAAATTGATAAGGAGGGCGCGAATCCGGAAAAAATAAAAGAACAACTTGCATCCATGAACTTGCTGGTTGAAGATTGGGGTGGGAAATATCAATCCCAGGAAATCTCAGCAAAAAAAGGATTGAATATCGATCTTCTCCTCGAAAAAATTTTATTGGAAGCAGAAATTCTCGACCTGAAAGCCAATCCCGACCGTGAAGCTTCAGGAACCATCATCGAAGCTTCTCTGGATAAGGGGCGGGGATATGTGGCAACGGTATTGGTACAAGGTGGAACATTATATGGAAGTGATATCGTTGTTTCCGGTCAGCATTTTGGAAGAGTAAAAGCAATGTTCAATGAAAGAAATAAAAGAGTGGATGAAGCTCCGCCATCTACTCCCGTTCTATTGCTGGGCTTAAATGGAGCCCCGCAGGCTGGTGAGAAATTTAAAGTATTTAAAGACGAAAGTGAGGCCAAGGACGTGGCAAATAAAAGAGCACAAATATTAAGGGAACAAGGTATCAGAACCAAAAAGCATATTACTCTCGATGAAATCGGGCGCCGACTTGCATTGGGTAATTTCAAAGAATTGAACCTGATTATTAAAGGTGATGTGGATGGCTCAGTAGAAGCATTGAGTGATTCATTACAGAAATTGTCGACAGAAGAAATTGCAGTCCGCGTTGTGCATAAAGGAGTAGGCGCTATTACCGAGAGTGACGTGTTATTGGCAACAGCATCAGATGCGGTGATCGTGGGTTTCAATGTTCGTCCTTCTGTACAAGCATCACGCCTGGCTGAAAATGAAGGTGTGGAAATTAAAACATATTCCATTATCTATAATGCCATCGAAGAAGTAAAAAGTGCAATGGAAGGAATGCTCGAGCCGAAAATCCAGGAAAAGATTGTGGCTAATCTGGAAGTACGAAATGTATTTAAATTCGATAAAGCAACAGTTGCCGGTTGCTATGTGTTGGAGGGCAAACTCAACCGCAATGCAAAAATCAGACTGGTTCGTGATGGTATTGTGATTTATCCGACAGGGGAAGGAGCTACTGCAGAATTAGCTTCTTTGAAACGTTTTAAGGATGATGCAAAAGAAGTTGTTTCGGGTATGGAATGTGGGCTCACAATCAAAAACTATAATGATATCAAAGTGGGAGATATCATAGAAGCATATGAAGAAGAAGAAGTAAAGCGAACCTTGTAAATATGAGCCTGCTGCTGAACATGAAGTAACCGGACCCTTAACAAACTTTTGTTAAATTCTCATCAAAATAATCCGGTAAGGAGTGATGAATTTACTTTTGAATCTGAGATGAATATGAAAAAAACTTTATTGGGATTTTTATTTTGTCTGGCAGCTTTTATTTCTTTTGCCCAGCAAAAAGTAGTTGCCGATAAAATTGTAGGTATTGTTGGCGATAAAATTATTTTGAAATCTGAAATAGCAATTGCCAATGATGACATCGTCCGCCAGGGCGGTCAGCCTGTGGAAGATTGTGTTTTATTGGATCAGATGATGACTTCGAAAGCGCTGATTTTGCAAGCCGAAAAAGATTCTATTCCCGTTACTGATGAAGCCGTGGAAGCTGAAATGGATCAAAAAATCAGGTACTATATTGCTCAATATGGAAGTAAAGAAACACTCGAGCAAATAGCAGGACGTTCGATTTATCAGTTAAAAGAAGACATGCGCCAGCCGATACGTGAACAACGTCTTGCACAAGGAATGAAAGATAAAATTGTTGAAGGAATAAAAATCACTCCTGCAGAAGTCAAAGAATATTACGAAAAAATTCCAAAGGATAAACTTTTATACTACGAATCGGAGTTACAGATCGGACAGATTGTCGTTTACCCCAAAGCAAGCCGGGATATCGAAACACTGGCAATTGATGAATTGAATGAATATAAAAAAGAGATAGAAGCAGGGACAAAAAAATTTGAAACACTGGCAGCACTTTATTCGGATGATCCTGGCAGTAAGGATAAAGGTGGTCAGTATGAAATCAATCGAAATGATAAGCAATGGGATCCTGTTTGGTTTGCTGCAGCGTGGAGATTGAAGGATGGTCAAATATCTCCCGTAATCAAATCAAAAATAGGTTATCATATCATTCAGATGGTCAGCCGTAACGGAGATGATGCGATCGTGCGGCATATTCTGAAAATCCCACAGATAACAGATGATGAAACCAAGATAGCGATTGCAAAACTCGATTCTATACGGTCCCAGCTTATCGCTGGAACGATTGGATTTGGAGAAGCTGTCGCAAAATACAGCGATGATGAAACCGCAAAATTTACAGCAGGCCGTTTATTAGGACGCGATGGTTCAACTTATCTCACGATCGAACAATTGGACAAAGATCTTGTACTGTTATTGAAGAATTCCAATTTAAAACCGGGAGAATACTCACAGCCTACTCCATTTACAGCTGATGGAGGAAAAAAAGGCGTTCGCATTATAGAACTGATTTCAAAATCTGATCCCCATATTGAGAATCTGAAAGATGATTACAATAAAATTGCACAAAGAGCTCTTGAAGAAAAGAAAAATGCTGCACTGATGAAGTGGTTTGAAACCAAAGTTTCTTCTTTTTATATATTGATTGATGACGACTACAAGAATTGTAAGAATATGGCCAAATGGCAACATAACGGATCTACTGCAGCTAATAAATAAGATATACATGTAAACACTTAGCAAATAAATATTTTATTTATAATTTGCTCTTTTTCTAATCATTCTCACTATATTGTCACCGACTTGCTATATCAGGTCCTTACCCTAATGAGAGTATATTTTCTGAACATCTCCCAAAAGTTATTATGCTGACAAGTACAGGTGCATCCAGGCATATAACTGAACAGTTCATTGAGCCATATTTTATAAAAACAGACTCAGGAGGATCAGTTATAGCCGTTTGTGATAAGTTTGCGTCACTGCTTTCTTCTCATGGCATCAATTATTTCGCTTCACAAAATCTTTTTTCTCTTTTTTTAAAAATAAATGATCGGATCCCTGAATTCAAAGAGGATATTCAAAAAAATGGATTTCCTAAAATCTTCGATTTACAAATTCGATCAGAGAATTATAATTCATTAGTCATTCGCTGGGTAGCAAGTATGGTAATGCTGCCCGATCAAAACAAAGGTTGGCAATTAACAGGCATAGAAATCAGTACTACTGCCGCAGATCAGGTATATGATAACTATGAATTCCATCAAAAAGAAATTTGTTCCGATCCGATTATCAATAATATGCCCGGAATATTTTATCTCTTTGATCATTCCGGAAAATTTTTACGCTGGAATAAAAGACTTGAAATTGTTTCAGGATATAATGAACATGAAATTGCTGCAATGAGCCCCGCTGATTTTTTTAATGAAAAAGACCAGAATTATATTACAGGCAGAATTGAAAAAGCTTTTACAGAAGGTGTAAGTGATGCCGAAGCAAATCTTTTGACAAAATTCAGGACAGAAATACCACATTATTTTACAGCACAGCTGATCATTTTGGAAGGGAGGCCCTGCTTGATAGGAATGGGCATTAACATCAGTGAAAGAAGAAAAGTCGAAGAGAAAATAAAACTTTCCAACGATCAATATGTGCAGCGGGAATTGAGTAAACATAAATCAATCGCAAGAACCATTATAAATGCACAGGAAAAAGAACGTGCTGAAATCGGACAGGAATTACATAATAATGTGAATCAGATTTTATCCACCGGTAAACTGTTTATCGAATTAGCCAAAACAACAGATACAAACAGACTGGATCTGCTTGAATCCTGTTCCGAAAACATCAGTAATGCGATCAATGAAATTCGAAAAATTTCGACGGCCCTGATTCCTTCCAGTATTGAAGATCTGGGTTTACTGGATTCCATTCATGACCTGGTGGAGCGCATCAATGCAACAAAGACCATCAATGCAGAATTCTATCCGGTAGAATGGTCCGATGATAATATTGGGATCGGATTAAAACTGGCTTTATTCCGGATCATCCAGGAGCAGGTCAATAATGTGTTGAAACATTCCGGGGCAAACAATCTTATCATTGAATTGGAAATGGATGAATATGAAAATGCAATTAAATTGAATATTTCAGATGATGGAAAAGGTTTTGATGCAGAAAAAATAAAAGCAAAAAGAAGTGTTGGCTTTTCGAATATTATCGGCAGAACCGATTTATTTGATGGCAGTATTTCCATTATCACTGCACCAGAAAAAGGTTGTAAATTAAATGTACAGATCCCTATACACAATTCATTACTAAATAAAATATATGAACAAGATAAGCATATTAATAGCTGACGACCACAAGTTGATAAGAGAAACCTGGTCATATATATTAAATAGCGACCCAAGGTTTAAAGTAATCGCATCCTGTGGAAATGGAGAAGAGGCGATTGAACTGGCAAAAGAAAAAAATCCCGGTGTGATACTGATGGATATCAATATGACTCCTTATTCTGGCCTGGAAGCAACCAAACAAATCCGAAAAATATTACCAGATTCAAAAATTATCGGCGTAACCATGCATTCCCAACCTGCCTATGCTAAAAAGATGCTCCAGATCGGCGCACGTGGATACGTTACAAAAAACTCTTCTAAAGAAGAAATGATCAAGGCAATCCTCGAAGTATACCAGGGAAATAAGTATCTCTGCGAAGAAATCAGGAATATTCTTACTGATCAGTCATTGAGTGATACTGATAACAATAATAACGATATTAATACGCTGACAGAGCGCGAAATGCAAATCATTAACCTGATTAAACAGGGAATGTCTTCCAAAGAAATTTCAATGAACCTTGAAATTTCTTTGAAAACTGTGGAAGTGCACAGGCATAATATTTTAAAGAAATTAAAATTAAAGAACTCGGCTTCTCTGGTCAATTTTATCAATAACAGTCCGGCCTACATCTAAAAAGATAACTTCCTTCTTTATTTTATTTCATTTAACTTTGCGCTTCATTTTTTTCCATGAGCGATGAAATAAAACATGAATGTGGTTTAGCATTCATCAGGCTCCGAAAACCGTTCTCTTATTATTTACAGAAATATGGTACGGTGCTCTATGGCTTAAACAAGCTATACCTGCTTATGGAAAAACAGCACAACCGTGGCCAGGATGGTGCAGGTGTTGCCGCAGTAAAACTCAATATTGAACCAGGCCATCCCTTCCTTCATCGCATACGAAGTAACCAGAATCAACCGATTGCAGATATTTTTTCTAAAATCCTTGATGAAGTACAGGACCTGGAAAAATATCAACCTGATATTACCAAGCACCCGGGACTGATGAAAGGTCATATCTCTTTTCTCGGTGAATTGTTATTGGGCCATTTGAGATATGGAACACAGGGAAAAAACAATGTGGAGTTCTGTCACCCTTTTATCAAACGTCACACTATTCCTGCGCGCAATCTGGCTCTGGCCGGGAATTTTAATCTCGTCAATACAGATGAATTATTTGCCCTGGTAAATATTGATCCGGGAGAATTTCAAAAACAAAGTGACCTCGCGGCCATGATGGAAGTGATCCATCATTTCATTGTAAAAGCCGATGAAGCGGCCCCAAATAATCTGGATGTAAAAAAAGTGCTGCAGAAAGCCTTACTTCTTTTTGATGGCGGATTTACTGTAGGTGGACTGGTGGGTAATGGAGATGCTTTTGTATTTCGTGATGCACATGGAATAAGACCTGCTTACTATTATATCAATGACGAAGTGATTGTAGCCGCGTCTGAGCGTTCAGCCATCCGGACAGTATTTAATGTAGGCGAAAATGAAGTGCTCGAATTAATGCCGGGTACGAGTTTAATTGTAAAATCTGACGGAAAAGCTTCTATTGAAAAGATACTGGAACCTAAGGAAAGAAGAGCCTGCAGCTTTGAACGTATATATTTTTCGCGCGGAAGTGACGAAAAAATTTATCGGGAAAGAATTGCTTTGGGATATAACCTCAGTGAACAGATTTTAAATGCGATCAATCATGATTTAAAGAATGCTATTTTCTCCTTTATCCCGAATACAGCTGAAGTCGCTTTTTATGGTTTATGGAAAGGAATGGATGATTATTTAAAAAAAGTGGTCATTCAGCGCATTCTTTCCTGGGGTACCGACATTACCGAGGAAAAGCTATCGGCGATGATTAACCGAAAAATAAGGATTGAAAAAATTGCGATCAAGGACGTAAAAATGAGAACCTTCATTACTGAAGATATCAGTCGTAATGAAATGGTTCAACACGTGTATGATATTACTTACGGAACTGTTCAAAAGAATACCGATACGCTTGTAGTAATTGATGACTCTATTGTTCGCGGTACTACGCTAAAGGAAAGCATCATCAGGATGCTTGCCAGACTGGAACCTAAAAAAATTATTATCGTTTCATCTGCTCCCCAAATTCGATATCCTGATTGCTATGGTATCGATATGAGCAAATTGCGGGATTTTGTTGCCTTTCGTGCCGCTATAGAATTAATGGAAGAAAGAGGAAAAGAAGCATGTCTGCAGGAACTGTACGAACATTGCAAAGAATTACATCGAACCGGGCAACTGCACACTGAGAATATGGTCAGACAGATCTATAAACCATTTACCACCGAGGAAATCTCAGACAAGATAGCCCAGCTTATCACACCCCCGGATGTAAAGACCCCGGTTCAGGTTATTTACCAGACCATCGAATCACTACATGCCGCATGTCCCACCAATACAGGAGACTGGTATTTTACCGGAAACTATCCTACTCCGGGTGGTAATAAGGTAGTCAATAAAGCCTTCATGAATTATATGGAAGGAAAAAATGTAAGAGGATACTGATGTGAGTTATTATTCCTGACTCTGTAGCCCGGAGAAATGAGCAATTCATAATCGAATAATACATTTCAGACAAAAAGTTATAAAAATAAAAGCCCACCGGAAATTTCCGGTGGGCTAATAATTTTAAAAATACAATTATGATTTTCTTTCCAGCAGGTTGAAGAATTGGTCAAGCTGCGGCAGAATAACGATTCTGGTGCGGCGGTTAGCGGCGCGTCCCTCTTTATCGTCATTTGATGCAACAGGTACATATTCGCTACGGCCTGCAGCAGTCATATGAGCCGGGGGAATACCGTATTGTTTTTGCAGAATTCTGACAACAGATGTGGCGCGTTTTACACTCAGATCCCAGTTGTCTTCCAGGCCTGCTTTTTTCCTGTACTGGACATTATCAGTGTGCCCTTCTACCATGAATTCTATATCAGGCTGATTTTTCAGAACTGAAGCCACTTTTCCCAATACTTCTTTTGCTCCTTTTGTAACGTCATAGCTTCCACTCTTAAATAAAAGTTTGTCTGAAATATCAATGAACACAACTCCTTTGTCTATTTTAATATTTACATCCGAATCATTCATATTTCCAACAGCACCTTTCAGATTCATAACAAGTGCCATATTCAGGGAATCTTTCCGGGCCATGGCTGCCTGCAGGTCACGGATATATGCATCTTTAGCACCAATATTTTCAAGGGATTTCTTTATGCTTTCAGCCTGGGCGCTTGAAATCACGGAAAGATCTTCCAATTGTTTCAAAGCCTGGGTATTGTTTTCTTTCAGGAAGGCCACCTGCTTATTTAAATCATCGATCTGGCCTTGTAAGGTTGATTTTTGTTTGTTGAGATCTGCAGTCTGGTTATTACAGTTCTTTAAATCATTCTGCAATTTGGAGTATTCATTCATCAATGAATCAAACCGGGCCTGTGCTTTTGCTTGAGCCTCCTTAAATTTTTTTGTACTAACGCAGGAAAAAAGCAATACAGAGCAAAGACCGAGAAGTAGAAAATTCCTAAACTTCATAAGAATTGTTTTAAGTTTTAGTTAAATAATACGTCTTTATATCTTAGAAATAAGTGATATACCTCATGTTATAGTTTGGATAGCAATTGTCGTACCAACTAAGGTAACAAGGCTTTTTATAATAATAATATTTTTTGCCACTCGTTAGCCGCAAATATCAGGAACTTTCCAAAATCGTTTTTAATAGGGAGAATAAGGTGGTTGGCAATTTCAGGGCGAAACTATGAAAAAAATTGAAGCTGTGAAAAAATAAAATACGTTTACCCTTATACGAATAATTCCAATCCGGTATGCAATAAGTTATTTATCTGAAGTGAAATTATTTTTTAGCTTTATTATATAATTTTTTTTAATGAAATTCTTTGTTTGTGCCTGCTTTATAATTGTAATGGCTTCCTGCAAATTAATGCCAAAAGACCAACCAGTCCGGGATAACAGAAGATTAGCCAGATTATTGAATGACTATTATGAAGATAGAATGAAGCTCTTTCCTTTGGAAGCAACGCAGAATGGAGATAACCGTTACAACGACCTGCTCCCAGCCGATTTCACAGAAAGCTACCACAGGCTTTTATATGATTTTTATAGCAATTACCTGAACCGCCTGGAAGCATTGAACAGGGATCGGATGAATGACAATGACAAGATCAGCTACGATATTTTTAAAAGGGAAATGGAGATAAGCAAAGAAGGTCTTGAAATGCATTACGTGGAAAGCCCCATTTTCATGCCCAACCTGGATTATATCCCCTTCAATCAATTTGAGGGTTTACCACTCGCACTTGGTCAACTCGGAAGCGGTGCCGGTTTTCAGCCTTTTAAAACCGTGGAGGATTATGACAATTGGGTAAAACGTGCTACGGCCTTTAGTGCCTGGACCGATAGCGCAATTATATACTTTAAAAAAGGAATCAGTGCCCATTATGTGCTACCTAAATCTTTGGTTGAAAAAATGATCCCGGAAATGCAGGCCATGATTACCCCCGACCCGACAAAAAGCTTATTCTACACCCCTGTTTTACAAATACCACAGTCTGTTGACAGTGCCGAAAAAAAAAGAATCACAAATGCTTATATAAAACTTATCAATGAGCAATTAGTCCCATCTTATAAAAAACTCGCTGAATTTTTAAGTAATGAATATTTACCAAAAGCCAGAAACTCATCCGGCATCAATAGTTTACCTGACGGAGATAAGCAATACAAATATCTTATCCGGTATTGGACGACCACCGACAAAACTCCTGATGAAATCTATAATACCGGTCTCGCTGAAGTAAAACGCATCCGTGAGGAAATGGAAAAAGTAAAAAATCAAACTGGGTTTAAGGGAGATCTGAATGCCTTCTTTGAATATATGAAAACGGATAAAAGATTTATGCCTTACAAAAAGCCGGAAGAAGTGCTGGATGCATTCAGGAGAATACAAAAAGCTATCGATCCGAATCTGAAGAAAATGTTTGGCCGCGTTCCCAAAACTCCTTTTGAGATCAGGCAGACAGAAGCGTTTCGGGCTGCAAGTGCAAGTGCGGAATATAGTCAGGGTTCACCGGATGGAACCAGACCTGGAATATTTTATATACCCATTCTTGACGCTACTCAATTCAATACTACTTCAGGAATGGAATCACTATTTCTGCACGAAGCAATTCCGGGTCATCACTATCAAATGTCTTTACAGCAGGAAGACACTTTATTGCCCAAATTTCGCAGGTTCGCATGGTACGGCGCTTTTGGAGAAGGATGGGCTCTGTATTGCGAATCGCTTGGAAAAGATCTGGGCCTCTATGCGGATCCTTACCAATATTCCGGAGCATTGGGTGATGATATTCATAGGGCAATTCGTTTAGTGGTTGACGTTGGAATACATCAGAAAGGAATGACCAGGGAACAGGCAATTGAATACATGATGCAAAATGAAGCGATCAGTGAACAAGGCGCCACAGCAGAAATCGAAAGATATATGGCCTGTCCGGCACAAGCACTGAGTTATAAAGTGGGAGCCATGAAAATAAGAGAATTGAGAACCAGGTATGAAAAGGAATTAGAAGAAAAATTTAACCTGGCGGCATTTCATGATGAATTATTAAAAGATGGCTGTATGCCACTGGATATTATGGAAAGAAAAATGGATAAATGGGAAGAATCACAAAGATGATTGTGATCATTCAAAAAATATTTTTCCCGATATCTTCAATTCGAAATAATTTTCCGTCTTCATAAAAAGGCAGAACATTAGTCGTATCGGGGGTCATGCAATAACGGATATCTTTTTCCAATCCATATCCTGAAAGACGAAGGAAGTGTGAAGCATTTTGTTTCTTCATGAACTCATACATATCTTTCTTCCCTTCCATGTAAATGGTTTCAGCGATCCCCGAAGAATCGCACTGAATGGTAAAATGATTTTTTATACGATGGATAACTGCTCCTGCAAATAATGTGTCTTCAATATTGATTTTATCCTTCCAGGCAGCACAGGCAAGAATCACATTCTGGTTTTGAGAAACCAAATAATCGCAAACCGCGCTAAGATTTACAAAAGATCCGGTAACAATATGGCGGGCTCCTTTATCGAGGGCCATATGAAGCAGTTTTGTACCATTTGTCGTGGTAAGGACGAGTATTTTCCCTTCGATAAATTTTCTGGAATATTCAAAAGGGGAATTTCCATAAGACAACCCTTCCGCAATTTTCCCATCACGTTCACCCGCAGTAACGCAATTGATTTGTTTCCCTAACTCGATGCATTTAGCCACACTATCTACCGGGATTACATATTTCGCTCCATTGTACAGAGCAGTAGCAATTGTGGAAGTTGCTCTCAATACGTCAATGATTACCACAATAGTATTAGTTGCATCATACAAGTGTAAAAGGGCCGGAGACAAAGAAGTATATAAAAAAGGCTTTGGATTTGCCATTTCAATTTTTACACGAATTTCCATGAATTAGTTGAATTCATAGTCATTCTTGTAATTCAAAGGAAGCATTATTTATTCAGAATAAATTTCCATTTTTCTGATTCTGCATATTCTTTTATGAAACTGCTGCGCTGTTCCAGTAGTTTCTTCAGATATCGGTTTAGAAAAAGCCTGCCTGCTATTTTACCAATTTTTCCATAGGGAATTTCAAATGAAAACAAATCAATTAAAAAAGTGCCATTTTCTATCTGCTTAAAATGGTGTTCATGTTTCATGCTTTTAAAATCACCTTCAACCATCTCATCAGTAAATGATTTGTGTTTATCCATGGAAGTAATTTTCACTTTCATGACCCTTATTTTCATCAGGTGTTTTGCTTTCCATGTTACAGTATCATCTAATTCAATGAGACCAGTGGTGGTTCCAGCCACAGCTTGTTCCTGGGTATGAGCCATTGATTTTTTGTGGAGATCGATGCTCCTGCTCAGATCAAACACCCTTTCAGAGGGGGCAGCTATAAAGGTAGTGAGATGAATCTTGGGCATGTTTTTTCCGGATTGTTTATGGATAACAAATACAATACGAAAAAATCAGGAAAATATTTTATGTGTGAATTTTTTATAAAGAATAGCCTCATAGAATCGCCTGACAAAAGATTATTATTTCTTAGCTGAAAGGCAGTTTGACCACTTTTGCCTGAAGTAGTTTATCTCTTACTTTGATCAGAATTTTGGAATCAATCGGGGAAAAAACCATGGATACGTATCCAAGCCCAATGGCTTTACCCAACGAGGGGGATTGTGTACCAGAAGTCACCCTGCCTATTCCCATACCCGAAAAATCCTTTATTTCATAATCATGCCTGGGAATTCCTTTTTCAATCATTTCAAATCCTATCAGTTTTCTTTGCAGGCCATCTCCTTTTTGTTTTACAAGAATATCTTTCGACACAAAGTCCTTATCAAGCTTAGTAATCCAACCCAGTCCTCCTTCTAATGGGGAAGTAGTATCATCAATATCATTTCCATACAGACAATACCCCATTTCCAGCCGCAAAGTATCTCTTGCGCCCAATCCAATCGGTTTTAATCCCTGTGGAGTTCCGGTTTCAAAAATCGCATCCCAGATTTTTCCGGCAGCATCATTTTTGTCTTCAAAATAAATCTCAACCCCCCCTGCTCCTGTATATCCTGTCGCACTGACAAGCACATTATCTACGCCTGCAAATTTACCCTTCACAAATGTGTAGTATTGAAGATTTAGGATATCCATTCCCGTTAATGGCTGTAATATTTTAGTTGCATTCGGTCCCTGGATCGCCAGCAGGCAGGTCTTATCTGATATATTATGCAACTCTGCCTTGCTGGTGTTATATTTTGATACCCAGTTCCAATCTTTCTCAATATTAGCTGCATTGACTACCAGCATATATACATTATTCTTCTCAATGCAATACACAATCAGATCATCAACAATTCCTCCTTTTTCATTAGTGATACAACTGTATTGTGCTTTTCCTGCAGTCAGTTTGGAAGCATCATTGGTAGTAATACGCTGAATCAGTTCAAGCGCTTTTGGACCCTTCAGAATAAATTCTCCCATATGACTGACATCAAAAACACCGGCATTATTCCTGACGGCCAGATGTTCATCAGTAATGCCGCTGTAACTGATAGGCATATTGTATCCTGCGAACTCAGCCATTTTTGCACCCAACGCAATATGCTTTTGAGTAAAAGGAGTGCTTTTCATTGTATCTGAATATTCATTTTTATTCAACGAAAATAAGACTTGCGACGCAGGGAGCCAATAAATAATAGGGCCTCTTGCTTGTGGCAAGAAGCCCTTGTTCCAACTTCAACCCTGCCTGCCAACCTGCGGTGAGCAGAACAGCGGGCAGCTTCTATCACATCATTTTTGACAAGACCGTAACCGGCGAAAAAGAATTATCACCTGCAGAATCGTTTGCTGGGATACTTTTCGAAGTCTTATGGCTTTCTTCCTGAGCAACCAATGAAGGTCTTTCATTGATTTTAGCCGGATCTGTTTCAAGAGAAACTGGTTTTACATTCGAAGAATCTTTCCCTTTTTTATGTGAATCCTGTTTGTTCTTATAACGGTAATCATTATCCGGATTTTTGATTTTATTATCACCATCGTCTCCATCAGAATTTTTATTCTCGGTTCTTTCAAGACCATTTTCCGTCATAACATATTCTACGTTTGAGTCCCAGGTATAAGAATCATTCCACTCATCATTCCAATCAATATTCCAACCTCTGTGACGCCGGTTCACATTAATGGAGAACCAATGATAGTCGTCGATATTGCGATCAAGAACAATCCGTTTTCCCACAGGTACTTCCACAATAATCAATACCTGCTGATTGCGAAATTTCTGATGAGGCGTAATTGCGAATCCCTGAGGAAGATAGAGTATGCTGTCTGTCTGACTGGGAATAAATTGTATCTGCGAAGCAAGATCTTTGGCGATGCCCGGATTATTTCCGTGGCTAAACCTAATGCGATGTAAATGATATTCAGAGTCCTTACTTTTAACTACATTTATTCTCACTGTATTCATCATCACGCTGTCTTCATTCAGGCTGTAAAAAGGAGCATCATTATCATTCCAGCTAAAACCGAACCAGTCGCCTCCATAATAACTTGTTTTTTCCTCAGCTACTTTAACAATAATTTTTCCTGATGAGGGTTGACTGAGCTGAACTTCTTCATCAACGCTTGCTTTCGTGCGGAAATTATTTACAAAAATGCCGATAAATACAATGAAGCTGATCAATCCTATCGTCCACAAGCTGCCAAAAACATATCCCAGATAGTTTCCCCTGGAACGGACCCCCATTATTCGTCTGATCAACCACGTTAGTAGGGCAATAACCGGTACACATAAGAATAAAACGAGGCTTGACCAGGCCAGAAAATTCTGCCAGAAACCAGTCAGTAAATAGTTTCTAAAAGGAAATGCTCCTGCTCCGCTAAACAATAATCCGATCAGCACCATGATCAATGCAAAAGCAATAATTCCGGCAATAAATAAAAAGAATGCTTTGAACAAAACACCAATCGCGTGACCAATTCCGGTACCCGTTTTTCGCGCTGCCGGGATCGCTTCGGCAGAAAAATTCTGTGCAGTTCTTTTCATTTCCTGTCCGAACTGCTGAGCCTTTTCCTTCATTTCAGCTCCCATTTGAGAAGCGCGGCCTTTGAATCCTTCCAAATCACTCTTGATGGTATTTTTAATAGATTCAAGATCTACTTTTTCACCGCGCATTTCCAGTTTTTCAGAAGCGGTGTTTGCTTCGGGCAAAACAATCCACAAAATGATATAGGTTATAAATAGTGTCCCGCCAAAACCACTGGTAAATATGACCGGACCCGGGTCAAAATCAAATGCAGTATGACGAAAAATAGATGTGATAACTCCAAGTATCAGTGGAAAAGCAAATAGCAATCTTGGAATCCATACCTCAATATGAAAATAAGCAGCCAATCCACTTGCAACACCTCCGATGACCCTGCCTTCAGGATTTCTGTACAAACGTTTACGGATATTCGTGGTAATCGCTTTGGATGGAACTACAATCCATAAAATAATGTATAAAAGAAAACCAGATCCGAATCCACCAAATGTGATAAGCGCAAAAATTATTCTGACAACAACAGGATCGATTCGCAGATAGGCTGCCAGTCCTCCGCAAACACCTCCAAGTATTTTGTCGTTTTCCGAACGATATAAACGATGAGGTTCTTCGGTTGTATATGACTGTTGTGACCTGTTTTGATAAGCGGAACCGGTGTTAGCGCTGCCAGCCGACATTTCTTCCTGTTCCAAATCTTCCGGTCTTCCCATGCTGACAATTATTGTATTCACATCATCATCAGTAATGCAGGTAGATCCTTTTTGCAGTCTTTCAGAAAAAAGTTCAGCAAACCGGTTTTCTATATCATTTATAATTTCATCGCGGCCTTCTTCGTTGGCAAAATGCTTCCGAAGACTCTCTATATATTGCTTGAGTATGTCGTAAGCAGTTTCTTCGATGGGAACCACCCTGCCGTGGAAATTTATATTAATAATCTTTTTCATTGTTATGCGTATTTGAAGGTTGAAGGTTAGAAGCTGGGATTTTGATTCGTAGTATCTGGCATGCTATCGGTTTTATTGGCCAAAGAGTGCACTGCATTGGCCAATTCATTCCAGGTAGATTCCAGTTCTTTATAAAATGCAAGCCCTTTTTCTGTCAAGGAGAAATATTTGCGCGGAGGTCCTGAATTACTTTCCACCCATCTGTAAGTAAGCATGTCTGAATTTTTCAGTCTTGTCAATAAAGGGTAGAGCGTTCCTTCCAATATATGCAGGTTAGCGGATTTCATTTCTTCTACAATATCACTCGGGTAAGCCTCTCCCCTCCGGATGATAGAAAGAATGCAGAATTCCAGGATACCTTTGCGCATTTGGCTCTGGGTGTTTTCTATATTCATAATTATTTTTTTTGTGGGTGGTCAAGTGACAGGCGCCTGGATAAGGTTTATTCGCTTTTGTTCGCCCCTGTCACTTGAATTTTAACCACTCTTTTTCTACTACACAACAAATATAGGGTAGATTTTAGTACTATGCAACACAAAGTACCATTTTAAGAATGGTAATTTTTATAAACTGCTAATGAAAATAGAGCATAAGTAAATGTTTATAAATGAATTAAGTACTCATTTTCCGTTAGAAAAAAAATTTTTGTGATTGTATAAATGGCAAAATAGCAGGATAAAAAATGAAAAATAGCAGCTTTTTCAGAAGATCATTTTCTGAAACCGGATCAAAATCATCGGAACAAAACCAGTTTATTATTTTTTTAGTCCGATTTCCCTCAATCTTTCATCGAGATATTCTCCCGCCGTTGCATCGGGATAGTCTTTGGGATGATCTTTGTCGATGCAACTCTCAAGACAGGCAAGGCTCATACTGCTCTTGGGATGTAAAAAGAATGGAATTGAAAAACGGGATGTATGCCATTTTTCTCTTGGTGGGTTTACCACTCTATGAGTAGTGGATTTTAGTTTATTGTTAGTAAGCCTCTGCAACATATCGCCTACATTCACCACAATTTGTTCAGGAAGAGATGTTACACCCACCCATTCATTTTGTTTGGTTAATATCTGCAATCCATCCGCAGATGCACCAACTAATAATGTAATGAGATTAATATCTTCATGCTGCTCTGCACGAATAGCCGATTTGGGTTCCTGAGTAATCGGCGGATAATGGATTGCACGTAAAATAGAATTGCCATTATGAATCTGATTGTCAAAATAATTCTCCTCTAACCCGAGATATAAAGCAATCGCCTGCAATAATGCTTTTCCAGATTTTTCGAATGCCCGGTATGCTTTAAAAAAAACAGGAGTGAATGGCGGCACTTCAGCCACAACTACATTCAGTGGATATTCAGCTTTTACGGGATCATTATCGTCAACAGTTTGTCCGAATTGAAAAAATTCCTTTAGGTCGGGAGCATCACTTCCCTTAGCATGTTCTTTTCCGAATGAAGTGTACCCTCTTTGTCCCGCCAGTTCAGGCTTTTCATATTTTTTCTTTATCTCTATCGGCAATGAAAAAAACTGTTGTACATATTTATAGAGGTCTCCTATTAAACTTTCCGGAATGCCGTGATTTTTTACAGATACGAATCCCACATCTTCGTAAGCTTTACCAAGCGCTTGTACAAATGCGGCTTTTTTTTTCGGATCACCCGATAAAAAATCAGCAAGATCAACTACTGGAATCGCCATGTCGAAATATAAATTTTGTTAAAACAATATATTTTTTGACCCTGAGTCAAAGAACTTACAATTTAAAATTTGTAAGTAGATTTATCCGGTAAAATTAAAAATTTTGAGAGAAAGAACCTTTTTATTGCTGAATTTGATTTTGATGACAATTTCTTTTTCCTGTTCCCCTGTTTATGAAAAACATATTTCAGAATATAGTACAAACAACCGAAATGATGTTCCTGATTACAGTCATCTCGAATACTGGGCCGCCAATCCTTATAAAAAAAGTCTTTCCGACAGTATTCCGGCACCCCTGATTTCAGACACAAGAAAAGATTCTGCAGTGGATGTTTTTTTTCTTCATCCTACCACTTACGGCTCGGGAAAAGATACTGCATGGAATGCTGATATAAATGATGCACTAATTAATGCAAAAACCGATTATAGCACCATTTTATATCAGGCGAGTGCATTTAATGAATGCAGGGTTTTTGCACCCAGGTACCGTCAGGCTCATGTTCGTGCATATTTTACAACGGATACCGAAAAAGCCATCAGTGCTTTTGATCTCGCGTACCAGGACATTAAATCAGCTTTTCAGTATTATCTCGACCACTATAATCATGGCCGGCCAATCATCATAGCGTCACATAGCCAGGGCAGTACACATGCTATTCGTTTATTGAAAGAGTTTTTTGAAAACAAGCCTCTAAAATCGAAACTGGTTGTTGCTTACATAGTGGGAATGGTCATCCCCAAAAATTATTATACCAGTCTGAGCCCATGCAAAGATTCAGCTCAAACGGGTTGTATTGTCGGTTGGCGAACTTTCAAAAAAGGATATGAACCCAAATTCATAAAAGAGGAAAAAGGAAATTCTTATGTAACAAATCCGCTGACATGGATCACCAGCGATGAATATGCGCCCAAAACTCTGAACAGAGGCGGTATTCTTAAAAAATTCAATGAACTCGTGCCAAATGTGGCAGATGCCCAGATTCACGATGATGTCATCTGGATAAATAAACCTCATTTTCCAGGAAGTTTTTTATTCCGCAGTAAGAATTATCATATCGGGGATATCAATTTATTTTATGTCAATATCAGGGACAATGTACGTACACGTATCCGGGCTTTTTGCAAAAATTAACTGGAAATTTTTTTAGTAACGAAATAGTATTATTTGTTCAATCATTCGCTATAAAACTTCGAATTAAAACTCAGCATTTCCCGGAGTTCTGGGAAATGCAATTACATCGCGGATATTTGTCATGCCGCTTACAAACTGAACCATTCTTTCAAATCCAAGTCCGAAACCCGCATGGGGAACAGTCCCGAATTTTCTTGTATCGAGATACCACCACATTTCCTTTGCCGGGACATTCATCTCTTTCATTCTTTCTTCCAGCTTATCTAATCTTTCTTCTCTTTGCGACCCGCCTACAATTTCTCCGATACCCGGTGCAAGGATATCCATTGCTGCAACAGTTTTACCGTCGTCATTCTGTCGCATATAAAAGGCTTTAATATCCTTTGGATAATTAATTACGATCACAGGTTTTCTAAAATGCTTTTCTACAAGATAGCGCTCGTGTTCACTTTGCATATCGATTCCCCATTTCACATCAAACTTAAATTTCTTCTTTTTATAAGCAGAAGAATCAAGCAGGATATCGATGGCATCTGTATAAGTAATGCGCTGAAAATCGTTGTTCAAAACAAACTCCAATTTTTCAATCAATCCCATTTCACTTCTTTCGGCCTGTGGTTTTTGTTTTTCTTCTTCTGCCAGTCTTTCTGCCAAGAATCCGAGATCTTCGGAATTATTCGTCATTGCATATCGGATGATGTATTTGATGAAAGACTCCGCAAGGTTCATATTATCTTCCAGATCACAGAAAGCCATTTCGGGTTCAATCATCCAAAACTCAGCAAGATGTCTTGGCGTGTTAGAATTCTCCGCCCTGAATGTCGGACCGAAAGTATAAATATCACTGAAAGCCATGGCGCCGAGTTCTCCTTCCAGTTGTCCGCTCACCGTCAAATTTGTTGCGCGGGCAAAAAAATCTTTTTTGAAATTGACAGATCCATCATCATTTCTCGGTGTATTGTCAAAAGGAAGTGTGGTCACTTTAAACATTTCCCCGGCTCCCTCCGCATCCGAAGCTGTTATAATTGGTGTATGCAGATAAACAAATCCTTTTTCATTAAAAAATTGATGTATTGCAAACGCCAATGCATGTCTTACACGGAATACCGCACCAAAAGTGTTTGTACGAAAACGGAGATGGGCAATTTCTCTTAAAAACTCAAGGCTATGCTTCTTGGGTTGAAGCGGATATTTTTCCGGATCACTATCCCCCAGGATTTCAATTGTTCCTGCCTTCAATTCTATTTTTTGTCCCTTACCTAATGAAGGCATGATTTTACCCATCACCTTCAGCGAAGCTCCTGTAGTAATCCTTTTGAGAAATGCTTCATCATATAAACCCAATTCCACTACCACCTGGAGGTTATTATTGGTAGAACCATCATTCAGTGCAATAAACTGATTATTTCTGAAAGTTCTGACCCACCCCATGACAATCACTTCCTGCCCTTTAGCTTCCTCATTCAGCAATTCCTTTATTTTAACTCTTTTGTTAAACATCCTTTTCAAATTAACACGATTAGTAGAAATTCGCGCGGCAAAGATAAAGTAAGCTGTTAAAGTATGAACTTAGGATAGAGCCCTGATATGAAAATTTTTTGTCGGCCAAACCAGATAAGATCAGGGTTTTGAGGACATTCCTGTTCCTGAAGACTGCTCAAAAAATTTAAAATATTTTTTTGCTTTTTACGTTTTTATAGTATCATTGCATTGGAATTAAGCTGATTAGTTCTTATCCATTGCTCACAGATTATCAGTTTTAGCTATTCCGTTCATCATAATCAACATTTATTTTCAAAAAATCTTTTCCAAAAACAGACCAACTGTTTTTTATTTAGTATCTAACTCTCATTTATTTTTATGTACGACATTCTTCAATTAAACGACATGCTCGTTCCCGAACTGCTAGATATTGCGGAGCAGTTAAAAATCCCAAGTGCAAAAAAACTCGACAAACAAGAACTCGTTTACAAAATTCTCGATAAACAGGCGGTTGTTTCCAGTGAAAAGGGAGAAAATCCGAATGACAAGCCTAAGCGCAAACGGATTGTTAAAACAACTACGGCAAACTCCAGTGAGGAAGCTTTTGTTGAAAGCGGCGGCGATAACAGGTCAAAAAAACCGGAATTAAAAAAAGATATCAAAAGAAGGGATGAAAAATCTCCCTTCAAAAAAGTTAAGAAAAAGGATGATCCTTCCGAACCATCCTCTGAACCAAAGGATTTGCAGTCTGCGACTGATGAAGCCGATGAAGACAATATGGATGTTATAGAAGAGCAGGACGAGCAGGTGAGTGAATTGCTTCCCGGCGAAGCAGAGACCTCCGTTGAATTAAACAGACAGGGAGGGGACCAGCTGCAAAACAAGGTATATCCCCAGCGCCGCAACGAAGCTTTTAACATTGAATTTGATGGAGTCATTCAGGCTGAAGGTGTGTTGGAAATGATGCCTGATGGATATGGATTCCTCAGAAGCAGCGACTATAACTATTTATCTTCTCCCGATGATGTATATGTATCTCCATCGCAAATCAAATTATTTGGTTTGAAAACAGGAGACACTGTATTTGGCGCAGTCAGGCCACCGAAAGAAGGAGAGAAATATTTTGCCTTACTCAAAGTTGAAACCATCAATAATAAAGGTCCTGAAGAAGTTCGTGACAGGGTTCCATTCGACTACCTGACGCCATTATTTCCTTACGAAAAATTAAATCTTTTCGTAAGCCCTTCAGAAACTTCCACACGTATCATGGATCTTTTTACACCGATCGGTAAAGGACAGCGCGGTTTGATCGTAGCCCAGCCAAAAACCGGTAAGACCATGTTATTGAAAGCAGTGGCAAATGCGATTGCCGCCAATCATCCTGAAGTTTACCTGATGATCGTTCTGGTAGATGAGCGTCCTGAAGAAGTAACAGACATGGAACGCAGCGTAAAAGCCGAAGTCATTGCCTCTACTTTTGATGAGCCGGCCGAAAAACACGTAAAGGTTTCGACGATTGCTCTTCAAAAAGCAAAACGATTGGTTGAATGCGGCCATGATGTGGTGATCCTCCTTGATTCAATTACACGTTTGGCCCGCGCTCATAATACAGTAGCCCCTGCATCGGGTAAAGTATTGAGCGGTGGGGTTGAAGCTAATGCTATGCAGAAGCCCAAACAATTTTTCGGGGCCGCAAGAAAAATTGAAAATGGTGGTTCTCTGACTATTCTTGCGACTGCCCTGATTGACACAGGGTCTAAAATGGACGAAGTCATTTTTGAGGAATTCAAGGGTACGGGAAATATGGAATTGCAATTAGACCGTCGTTTGTCCAACAGGCGTATTTTCCCTGCTATCGACCTGATCGCTTCATCTACGCGTCGTGATGACTTACTTCTCGATAAAGATGTTCTCCAGCGCATGAATCTGCTTCGTGTATACCTCAACGATATGAATACAGAAGAAGCAATGAATGAATTGCTGAAACGTATCAGGGGAACCAAGAGCAATGAAGAATTTCTTGCAAGTATGAACGGATAATGCATCGCATTGAACATTGATTATTGGTTTATTGAATATTCAAATGATCAATGTTCAATTTTTATAACAAGGCATCGATCTTCTGAGCCAGCTTCCTGTCTTTTTCGGTGACTATATCTCCCGCATCATGTGTAGAAAGCCATATTTCTACTCTGTTCCATACATTGGTCCATAATGGATGGTGATCCATTTTTTCAGCCTCTATTGCTACCCTTGTCATGAATGCAAAAGCTTCAGAGAAATTTTTGAATTCAAATTTTTTGTAGAGTGTATTGTTTTCTTCTTTCCACATATAAAAAATTTATGATAGTATTTGCCAATAGTCAAATCAGAATATCAAATGGCCTTTATGCCTGATTTTTTCATTCGTTAATTCCGTTACCAGTTGAATGCCGTTTATTTTTTTAATTGTAATTACGAGTTCCGCCAGCATTTCATCCTGCACAATATCTCCTTTTAATAACCATAGAAAATCAAGATGCCTGAATTCAGGCAGCAAATATTCTCCGTCAAAATGATTATTGTACAGATAATGTACCAATGTGCTGTTCGACTGGCAGCATTGATAGACACAAAAAAAATATTTTCTTTGTTTTTTGGCAAGCTGAATTTCAATCTGGTTATTCAGCCTAAAATCATAGCGAAGCTGATTATTCAATTGCCAGCAAAGCTGATAACCTTTCAAAGGCGCAACAATGCCCAGCAGGCGTGCATTTTCAAAAAAATCATTCTCCAGATCATCATTATCGAGCCTAAGTTTCATAATACTTGTAGCGGTTCTGAAAAATGTAGTGAACTCTGCAAATAAAATTACTGATTAAACTGCACTTCAATTTCTGCAGTATCGCTTCCTCTGGTATAACCAACAGTCGTTTTATCACCTTTCTTGAATTTCGAAAGCGCCTGCATATAATTCTCCAGCGATGAAACCGGATAATCTCCCAGTTTGGTGATAATATCTCCCACCTTCAATCCTGCTTTCTCTGCCGGTCTTCCCTCGCTGAGTCCATCAATCCTGACTCCGCTTCCACTGTAAGTATAGTCGGGCATAATTCCGAGTGTAACACTAAAACGTGCGCTGGTTGTTGTTTGAGTTTCCCGGGTTTTTGCAAAAACCAGTTTTCCCTTAGTATTCAGGTTCTCGACCAGCCCATAGATATATTTTACAATCTGTAACTCTCCCGTGTAATTGATCTTGTCATAATCATCTGTCGGTTTATGATAATCGCTGTGTAAGCCTGTGAAAAAAAACAAAACCGGAATATTTTTCCTGTAGAAAGAAGTATAATCACTCGGACCCGTTCCGCTGGAATCATATTTAACTGTAAAATATTTTGTATCCCTGTCATTACTTAATGATTCTCCCCATTCAGGAGAAGTTCCATATCCTCCAATGGTTAAGGCATGTGAACTATCATTGAGCCTTCCGATCATATCCATATTGATCATATAATTGACCTTACTTAAATCGACAGTTGGATGTTCTGTAAAATATTTTGATCCGAAAAGTCCCAGCTCTTCGCCCGAAAAAGCAATAAACAAATAGTTATTTTTTTTTGATTTTGACTGTTTAAGAAGTCTTGCCATTTCTATAAGTGCGGCAGTACCGCTGGCATTATCATCTGCTCCATTGTGTATTTGTTTATCTGCACCTCTGTAGAGAGAATTTCCATCTTCTCCATAACCCAAATGATCATAGTGAGCTCCGATTACTACTGTATTTGCTGCATTGTTCTCCAGATATCCAACAACGTTATATCCTGTTCTTTTCTTTTCACTAATATCTACGGCAATTTTCACATCCATGGAAGCAGATTCATCTTTCATATATTTTTTCTTCGCATCCTTTGTAACATACAGAACAGGAATGTTGACAACTGAGGATTTGTCTTTCGGGCTATAAGCAATATCATCCGATATTTTAGAAGTATTATAAAAAACTACTGCAGTTGCTCCTTTTTTCTCACTGTCTTTCACTTTTGTACGAAGAGCATCATTGATATTAAAATGTGGATTGTTTTGATTTGATTCAATAATATCCCTGAGATCTATGAACCAGGGCACCCCGCTCTCCTGAAGTGCTATGGCCGGAGATCCCTCAACAGTCTTTGTTGCACTAAAAGGCAACGGAAAATATTCTTTATCCAGTTGAAGCTCCTTGCCATTTACAAAAAAATGTGCGTTATTGATTTGCCTGCCATCATCTACATCAAAAGCTTGTAACCAGCTATTATTTACTCCTTTTGCCTGTAAGCCTATTTTCTCAAATTCACCGACAATAAACTCCGAGGCAAGTTTTTCTCCCTTTGTACCAACTCTCCTCCCTTCCAGTTTATCGTCTGCAAGATATTGAATTTCTCTCTCCAGATTAGAAAGAATTGCCTTGTCTTTCTTTTTTAATTTTTGTGATAAGGCACACGGGAGAGAAACAGAAAGCAAAAAAAATGCAAGCAGAATGCAGCGCATCATAAGTAAATATTTTGGAAATATCCCGGCTACAAAGGTATGCGCGACAAACACTATTCCAAAAAGCAATCAATAATATTTTTCAGATTTTGAATTAGTGTTTCAATTGTAAATTATTCAAAATTCCAACAGAGCTGTTCTCATAATATAGATTTTGAGGAACATTTTTCACAACATCGAAATTCAGGACACTTCCTGATTTTATCATCAAAAACATGCTCCCGAAGATTAAATAATCCTGTTAAAAGAATTCAAATAAGACCTGAAAACTTTTCAAACTTGTTCATTTTTCCTTTACTTTTGCAGATTAGCCTTTTCCGAACCGGTTATCCTGATCTTTTGTACAATTCGTAATGGAAAAATGTCAACCTGAATGGCGTTACCGCACCTGATTAAGTATATATATACCAATGGAACTGACGAGGTAATTCGTCGCGGAAAAAAAATTCATGCTATCGGCTACGTTGAGTTGATGGAATATGATGAGTTGTTTGAATCGGTTACCTTCCGGATCAAAGATGATAGCTATTCTACTTTTTATAAGGTATACGTACAAAAATTTAAGGATCCCAAAACACTATCAATCAGATGCAGCTGCCCTTATAACCTGGGCGATATTTGCCGTCATGAAGCAGCTGCGTTGATCCAGCTTCAGGAATTACTGGACAGGAATTTGCTGAAAGCCGAAGAAGTGATCTATGATCAGGCGCATACAGTGGTAAAAATGAAGTTTATTGATCTGAGAAGTATTCGCCTCCTCTGCTCTCCCAAGACATTTGATGAAGCTGAAAAATATTTACGGGTTCATCATCCAAAGATTGAATCTGCAAAAGATGAAACCGTCAGAGCCTCTGTTGAGCTCGATGGACAGTCATACAAAGTTCTCATTCGCAAAAACGAAGAGAGAAACTTTGATACCAGCTGCGATTTTGAAGACAGCACGCATCCCCTTTGTTTGCCAAAAGTGATTGTTTTTCTACAGTTGCTTCATACACATGGTGCATATTATTTCGATAGTATCCGCAACTGGGATAAAGAAAAAAATAAATTATTGGAAGCATATGGTTATTCTCTTTCTGACAACCTTGAAGGGAAATTTGAATTTTCTTATAAGGAAGGAAAACCTTTTCTGAGAGTACTAGATCCTTCAATTAAAAGAGTAGCTCCGGTAAGTATTCCTAAACAAAAACGATTGCCCGAAACGCAGCCTGTTGTTGAAGTCAGTGAAGGTGAACCCGGCTCGACGCAAAGACTGGGCATTGTTTTCAATTTTAATTCCTCGGGTTATCCGGGTTTCTCCCTGGAGGCAATCAGCGGAGAGAGCAATGATGATCAGACATCATATGTAGGTAAAATAGAGAAAATGGATCTTGTCAAATTTGTAAACACGGATTCATTTTCAGAAAATGACAAACAACTGATTTATTCCCTTCGCAAAATGCAGGAGCAGGAAATCAACAAATACCTCAACAGGAATTCTCCTTTCAGCGGTATGTGGGAAAATATTATTCACCATGAAGAGGATGATTTGCCTGAAGAAACAAAAGCATTGATGATTGAATACCTGCATCCGAAATTCAAAAAATTATTTATTGAGATACAAGAGAATCCTTTTGTATTTTATCTGAATGGGCATAAACCCTTCAAAACAGGGAATCTTCTTCCAATAGGAATCTCGGCCGATGCATTGACTCCGTTTTTCAAAGTTCTTTATCAGAAAAATCAGTATCAAATCAGATGCCTTGTAAAAATTAACGGTCAGTCAGTAGATGTTTCTAATAATGAATGCAAAACCAGCGTATTGTTTTTTTACAACAATAATCTGTATCTGTTGAATAAACAGGAAGATATTGCATTGATGGAAAAATTTTCAACTAAGGGCAAACTGACCATTGATAAAAATGAATGGCCGGATCAACTGAGAAATTTTATTCTTCCTGTTGCAAAAAATTATCATGTAGAATTTGACAAGGATCTGATCAAAGAGATTAAAGGCGGTGAACCTGAAAAAAAATTACTACTACAGGAAAAGGGAGATTACCTTCTATTTCAACCCGTTTTTTCTTATAAAGGATTCGAAATAGTTTATGGAGGCAAGGATGAGATCATTGTGCCCGACGGTGATAAAGTGGTTGTGATTCAGCGCAACCGGGAATCAGAATTTCAGTTCATCAAAAAACTGGAATCACTGCACTCACAGTTTATACACCCTCAGGATTCATCCAGTCTTGCGCTCAGGGGAAGCGATGTATTAAAAAATAACTGGTTCTTTCTGTTCACCGACGCAATGGAGGAAATGAAAATTCCCGTTTATGGTTTTGAAGCTCTGAAAAATTTCCGTTTCAATACAGCAAGGCCGCAAACAAAAATTCATATCAGCAGTAATACAGATTGGTTCGACGCCAGAGTGGATATTCTTTTTGGTGATCAGCAGGTAACCATTGCTGATGTCAAAAAGGCTTTGGCAAACAGACAGCAATTTGTACCGCTGAATGATGGTACCCTCGGTGTTTTGCCTGAAGAATGGGTCAAAAAATATTCTTTACTGTTCCGTATCGGCGAAGGAAAATCCAATCAGTTACGCTTATCAAAATACCATATGAGCGTAATCGATGAGCTGTACGAAAACAGAAATGAGGAGGAGCTGATCATTCATCTGGAAAAGAAATATGAACAGCTCAAAGAATTCAAAAATATCAGAGAAATTCCTCCCCCCGCTCATCTTGATCACATTCTCCGCCCCTACCAGGTACATGGCCTACACTGGCTAAATTATCTCCATGAGGTGAACTGGGGAGGAATTCTGGCCGACGATATGGGTTTGGGGAAAACCGTGCAGGCTCTGTCTTTCATGCAACATTTCAAGGATGTTTATGGGCAATTAAACGGCCTTGTAGTTTGTCCGACTACATTGATTTTTAACTGGGAGAATGAAATCAAAAAATTCACTCCGTCCCTTACCTATTATATTCATCATGGAGGCGACAGAATCAGGAACAAGCAATTGCTCAATGAATATGATGTCATCATCACTACTTATGGAACATTGAGAAGTGATATTAAACTATTGATGGAAATCCCTTTTGATTACGTAATCCTGGATGAATCTCAAGCTATCAAAAATCCGGCAAGCAAGGTTACAAAGGCAGCCTGTCTATTACGTGCCAAACATCGTTTATGCATGAGCGGTACTCCCTTGCAGAATAACACATTTGATATTTTTGCGCAGATGAATTTTCTGAACCCGGGCATGTTGGGAAGCATCGAATTTTTCAGGCAGGAATTTGCCATGCCCATCGATAAATTCGGGGAAAGCGACCGGAAAGAGCATCTCAGGAAATTACTCTATCCGTTTATTTTGAGAAGAACGAAAGAACAAGTGGCGAAGGACCTTCCGGAAAAAACAGAAACCATTCTTTTTTGTGAAATGGAGGAAGAACAGCGCAAAGTATATGATGCATACAGGAATGATTACCGTGACAAAATATTGGGCAGCATTGAATCGCAGGGTATTCAGAGATCGCAGCTTACCATTTTACAGGGGCTCATGAAATTGCGGCAGATCTGTGATTCACCGGCCATCCTTAATGAAACAGAAAAATATCCGAATCACTCCATTAAACTTGACGAGCTTGCCAGGGAAATCACCGAAAACATCGGAGACCATAAAACCCTGATTTTTTCACAATTCCTCGGAATGCTGGCCCTCATCAAGGAAAAATTAAAATCCCTGGAAGTAAAATTCGAATACTTCGACGGGAGTACTTCTGCTATCGACAGAGAAAAAGCAATCAGGAATTTTCAGGAAGATGACAGCTGCCGCGTATTCCTCATTTCGCTGAAAGCAGGTGGAGTTGGTTTGAATCTGACTGCTGCCGATTATGTTTACATAGTGGACCCGTGGTGGAACCCCGCAGTCGAACAACAGGCAATTGACCGAACTCACCGTATCGGACAAACGAAAAATATTTTTGCCTACCGGATGATATGTAAAGACACCATCGAAGACAAAATACTCGGATTACAGGAAAAGAAACGGATGCTTGCAAAAGACATCATTGTCGATGACGACGGATTTGTTAAAAGTCTTTCCCGTGAAGACGTCGAGTATTTATTTAGCTAGCCTAATATATTCACCCTGCTGTCAATGGTTTTTAACCATTAATATATTCTGGTATACTGACTTTTTTGAAGTCGCGTTATTTTAGTATTAATATACCCCGAAATGAGGAGTATTACCGCATTATACCTGTGTATTTTCTGTTTCACTCTATCTGTATACTCACAGAATAGAATCAGTGGATCTGTTAAGGGAAGAATCATTGATACAGTCGGAAAGCAAAACCTTTTGGATGCTTCTGTTTCCATTATGCGCAGTGCCGATTCAAGCGGCCAGGCCTTCACTACTACCGACAAAGACGGGAATTTTTTTGTAAAAAAGCTGAGTGCCGGAAGTTATAAAGTGATTATAACCTTCGAAGGATACCAGGGACTGGTCCGAAGATTTTCCATAAGCTCCGATAAGCCGGATGTTGATTTTGGTTTATTATATATGCAAAAAGCCAGTGATGAACTGGCAGAAGTTATTATAGAAAGACCTCCGATACAGGTAAAAAAAGATACTGTTGAATATGCTGCCGGCATGTTTACGACAAAACCCAATGCTGTTGCAGAAGATCTTTTAAAAAAATTACCCGGAATTCAGGTCGACAAGAATGGAAACATCACTGCCCAGGGGGAAACCGTTGCAAGAGTATTGGTCAATGGCAAGCGTTTTTTCAGCGACGACCCAAAGCTGGCGACCAGGAATCTTCCTCCTGATATCATTGATAAAATCCAGGTTTTTGACGATCTGAGCGATCAAAGCAAATTCACCGGTTTTGACGATGGAAACAGGGTGAAAACAATCAACATTACCACTAAAAAAGATAAAAGACAAGGCTATTTCGGAAAGGTTGTTGCCGGCGCCGGCACAGATGAAACCTATGATGCAAGCATCAATATGCATCGGTTCAATAACGATCAGCAGATTTCTTTACTGGGACAGGCCAATGACATCAATAAGCAAAACTTTACTATTCAGGATATTCTCGGTTCATCTGGTGGAGCCAGACGCAGGGGAGGCGGCAATATTGGAGGCAGTGGCCCAAGCAGCAGTGGCATCACAACAGTTTGGGCAGGAGGAGCCAATTACAGGGATAATTGGAGTGCCAACACAGATGCATATGGAAGTTATTTTTTTAACAGCCAGCATGTATCTACCGATCAACAAAGTCTTACCCAGAATATCATTACGCCAGACTCTTCAACTTTTAATAACCAAAGTCAATCAAATATTCAGAGAACCCAGAACCATCGCATTTATTTTAACCTGGAACAAAGATTTGACAGCAGCAATTCACTCATATTCCGACCTAATATCACATTTCAGACAACAACACCCAATGGATCTTCTTCGACACTAACAACCGATGATAAGAACAATAAAATTTATACAGCTGAAGGAACAAGCTCAGGTACAAATTCGGGCTACAATATCAATGGTGCTAATCTTCAATTCAGACATAAGTTCAATAAAAAATACAGAACGATTTCACTTGACCTGAATACTACCGCGAATGTGAATGATGGTGATGGATATAATTACGCAATCAATAGTTTTTACACTCCCGCGATGAAGATCGATACGATCAACCAATACTATAACGATTCACTTCATTCCTTCACTTTTAGCCCGACACTTTCTTACACAGAACCCCTTGGAAAAAATCAGATCATTGAATTTAACTACAATTACGACTATAATCGCAACAACAGTATCAACAATACATATGCATATGATTACACCGTAAAAGGCTTTAATACACTTGATAGCTTATTCAGCAACTCATATAAATTTATTTCCAACGCGAACAGATTTTCACTCAATTACCGGATACAAAATCCCAAATATAATCTGAGTGTGGGCTCTGGTATTCAATTTACCGATTTTAATAGTTTGAATACAACAAAGAATATTACAGTGGCTCATGAATATATTAATCTGACCCCAACAGTTAATTTTCAATACACTTTTTCCAGGACAAAACATTTTCGTTTAAACTATACCGGTAGAACCGGTACTCCCTCTGTTGCACAATTGCAGCCTATTGTGACCACTTCGGATTCAATCAATTTCCAGATTGGAAATCCTGATTTAAAACCACAGTTCACACATAGTCTCCGGATGTTATATACTTCCTTTGACCCGGTGACCCAACGCGTGCTTTTTGCTACGCTCAATGCGAGTACTATCGTCAATGATATCCAAAGTTCCATCATCACCAATCCGAACGGCGGACAAACAAGCAGCTATATCAATTTGAATGGAACGTATAATATAGCCGGCTATTTTAATTATGGGTTTGCACTGAAAAAACCGAAATCGAATCTGAATTTTATCACCAATATCAATTATAGTCAAAGCCAAAGTCTCGTAAACCATGTAAGCAACTATACAAGGAATACAACATTAGCCGAAACCATTTCCTGGACAACCAATATCAAGAAAAACTTTGACATGAATTTCAGTTCCTCGTCTACCTACAATATCGCGAGGAACACAATTCAACCAACACAGAATTTTAATTATTATACACAGACTTTTTCGGCAGAATTCACAGCGTATACCAATACCGGATGGTTGATTGCTGCAAACTTTGATTATTCTTACAGCGGAAATCGCCCCCCGGGTTACAATGCGAGCGTTCCTTTATTGTCTCCAAGCATAGCCAAACAACTATTCAAGAAAAAGAATGGAGAACTCCGTTTAAGCGTCTTTGATCTTCTCAATCAGAATGAAGCTGTCAGCAGAACCGTTTCAACTAATAAAATCGTGGATACAAAAACGAATGTGCTTACCCGTTATGCCATGCTCACCTTCACTTATAACTTAAATAATTTTGCTAATCAGCAGCAGAAAAGAATGCCTGGTATGTTTAATAATTTCAGAAGAGGCGACTTCAGGGGACCAGGCGGAAAAATGCCTTAGGAAATTTAACTTTCCAAGGCTTTAGATATTATTTCTTTTTCTTATTGTAATAAAAATAAGGACTACCCCCGAAAGTAGACTGTCCTTCAAAAACAATTGACATCAGATTTAAAAAAAAACGATAAAAATTAGAAGATCTCCGATAACTATCCTTATAAACCTTCACCCTGTTCGTATCAAAATACATGTTATTTTTTCTCATAAATATTGACTTGATTTTGAATAATGGTTTGCACTTAAAACGTATCTATCGCCCTTATTATTTTATTATTCTCTGTTAAGGAGCAACGTATTTTCCCTATTGTAGCTGCCATGAAGTTTTAGTACTTTAGAGCAAATCCTTTTCCATGAGAAGCATATTATTAACGCTTGCCTTTTTCGCTTACACGGCTACTGTATTGGCTCAGGATGATGTCTTTTCCAACAAGACCAATATGGCAATTGAAAAAGTGGTAAAAGATTTCCCCAATCGTTTTCATAATATCAAGGGCGATGTAATCACACAGCGCGCTCAAACCACAGAATATAAATCCACAATACAGGTTCCGGGCACTTCTGCGTGTATCGTTACAAAGCATGTTTCCCTTGGTAACGACTCCTATAGCTGGAACTGTACTGCCTTTACCAGCAGGGACTTTACCCTCGCCAGAAGCAAATTCAAAGAAATTTTCGACCAGATTGAAAATACGATCATCAAAGTCGAAGGTCAGAAACCTTTTATCATCAGCGGTCAGTATCGTACTCCCGTTGAAGAAAGGAAATCGACCGAGATTATTTTTGAATTATTGCCTGCTGTTGGTGACATGAAAAAGCTGAAGATCGAACTATCACTCCAACAGGCATCATCGGAATGGAAGGTCGCCATCAATATCTATGATGGGGATAATAAAGAAGACGGATCTACTGTCATCAACAATTAACAACTCCCTTTTTAACCTTACTTAACATTAAATCAAACCAAATTAACCTGCTTTCGCTGCCGCTATAAATATTTTCGTTGATCTCTTATCAGCGAAAATAAGCCGGCAATGAAAAGCATTTATTTACTCGCCCTTTTTCTTCTCTTTAAAGGCGCAGCGATTGCTCAGCAGGATGGAACTATTCGTGGAATTTTAATTGACACTGCAAGCAAGCAACCCGTATCTGATGCTACAATAACTGTTCTGAATGCAAAAGATTCTTCGCTGGTGACTTTCTCCAGGAGCCTCCAGAATGGTAGATTCCTCGTCGCAGGGCTTAACAGGGGAAATTATCGTTTATTAATTACTCATATAGGCTACCATAATATTAGCAAAAACTTTTTCATAACAGACTTAGCCAAAGATCTAAACCTGGATACTATAGTTTTCAATAACAAAAGTATTTTGTTAAAAGAAGTAGTCGTATCCTCAGAGGTGGCCCCGGTCACAATCAAAAATGATACTGTGGAATTCAATGCGGGCTCTTTCAAAACCAAGCCAAATGCAGTGGTGGAAGATTTATTAAAAAAACTCCCGGGGATACAGGTAGACAAAAACGGAACAATCAAAGCAAATGGGGAAGAAGTAAAAAAAGTCTTGGTTGATGGAAAAGAATTCTTTGGCAATGATCCCAAAATTGCTTCTAAAAACCTGCCGGCCGACGCTGTTGACAAAGTCCAGGTATTTGATAAAAAATCGGATCAATCGCAATTCACTGGTTTTGATGATGGCAATAGCCAAAAAGCCATTAATCTGACTATTAAACAGGATAAAAAAAATGGAATGTTTGGAAAAGCCACTGCCGGTGCAGGTAGTGATGGCCGTTATGAAGGAAACCTGAACCTCAATAAATTCAGTGGCGACCAGCAATTATCACTGATCGGAATGGCAAATAATACCAACAAACAAGGATTTTCTTTTCAGGATGTCATGAATTTTACCGGAGGAATGGCAGGTTTTGGAGGCAATAGTTTGATCATCAATGATCCATTCAGTTCAGGCATTCCAATCCAGGGATTGACAGATAATAATCCTGCAATCACTACTACATTGGCCGGGGGTCTTAATTTCAATGATACCTGGAATAAAAAGACTGACATAAACGGAAGTTATTTCTATAATGGGACGAATGATAAGATTGATCAGAAAAGCACATCTCAATACCTGTTGCCGGGAAATAATTACATACAGAACCAAAACAATATCACCACCCGCGATAACGAAAATCACAGAATCAATGTAAGTGCAGATACAAAAATCGATTCCTTTAATTCCATTAAATTATCATCCACTTTTATTTATCAGAACAGCGTTAATAATACTTCGACCGCCTACAATTCCATTGCTTCAGACAGCAGTTTATTGAATGAAGGATTTTCAAAATCGTTTTCACAAAAAAAGGGGTATAGCTGGAATAATAATGGTTTATTGCGACATCGCTTCAGAAAAAAAGGAAGAACGATTTCTGCGAACCTGAGTTTCGGATTGAATAATAACGATGGCAATGGTTCACTTTATTCTATTAATAACTATTATCAGCCTCCAAAAACAGATACTATCAACCAGGTAAATGACCTCAATGGCAGTGGATATAATTTTGGAGTCAATATTGCCTATACGGAACCTTTATCAAAAAGATCCTTATTTGAATTCAATTATAGTTTCAATCAAAACCACTCTGAATCGGGTAAGCAGACTTTTGATGCAGATGAAACCGGAAAATACAATGTGCCAAATCCTTTGCTGACCAATGACTTCAACACTACTTACCTCTATAACCGTGAGGGAATTCATTTCCGCAATCAGCAGAAAAAATTCAATTTTTCAGTGGGTGCGACGCTGCAGGAGTCTTCTTTAAAAAACAATTTTAATTATCTGCTGAACCAGGATACTTTTTTGCATCAATATTTCTTAAACTTTTTGCCCGATGCAGAAGTTCAAATCAAGTTCAGTAAATACAGAAACCTTCATTTATTTTATAACACATTTGTCCAGCCTCCTTCTATAACACAATTACAACCGGTTGCCGATAATTCTGATCCGCTAAATATCAGGGCCGGAAACCCAAATTTGGAGCAGGAGTATTATCACCTGGTGAGACTGAACTATGGATCGGTTGACCCTTTTCGTCATACAAGCTTTTTTGCCGTATTGGGCTATCAGGCCGTTCAAAATAAAATTGTAAACAATGATACCATCAATAGTGATGGAATTCGTGTTTCTATTCCTGTAAATATGAATGGTGTTTATAATGTAAATGGAAATTTGTCATGGGGCTTCCCGGTACGTAAAATAAAAAGCAACTTAAATCTGAACACTAATTTATCCTACAGCCATAATGCCAATTTCGTGAATGGCATCCGCAACAACAGTAATGGTTGGATCATTTCGCAGGATGCTGATCTAAATTTCTATCATAAAGAACTGTTGGATATTACCGGGGGAGCGAAACTAACTTATAATGATGTTCGCTATTCGCTGCAGCCGGAACAGAATATGCATTACTGGACTCAAAACTACACACTCGATTTCAATATTTATCTGCCAAAAGGATTCAGCATTGCTACAGATATTGATTATATCATTCGTACTGGTTTGCCGGAGGGTTATAATACAAGTCCATTTATTTGGAATGCGGGGCTTGCAAAACAATTATTCAAAAGCAAGAAGGGAGAAATCCGTTTCCAGGTATTTGATATGCTGAAGCAAAATATTGGCTTCAATCGAAACACAAGTCAAAACTATATCCAGGATATTTCCTACAAAGTATTAAATCGTTACTTCCTGCTCAGTTTCACTTATAATATCAGCCGTTTCGCTGGGAAATCAATCAACGGAGGGTCTCCTGTCAATAATAATGTAAAGATCATCACGAATTAAAAAGAGGACCTCTCGCGAGGCCCTTTCAACAGGTTGGTGTTCTTAGTTTCTTATTATCCGGATAACTGGCCCTCCATTCGGATTCGGGCCGAATTCATCATCGAGCATTTTCTGGAATTCGTTTCTCGTAATTTTCTTTCCATTTGCAGGAGCTTTGACCATTTTTTTATCGAAATCTTTTGTTGTAATGTCGATTGTAGAAAAAACAATTTCTGCATCGTTGATATTTAATTCAAGGATTGCACCGGGTAATCCTCCATATTGCTCGGGTCCGGAAAGCGATTGGATGTCTTCACTGTACCAGGCGATCACAGTGACGCTGTCCCTGATTTTTGTACTCGCTTTTTTACATGTATATCCCCTGATTGTTTTTGTCTCATCTTCCAGTTTCCACAGTTGTTTGTGCAAGCTGTCTTCAATGATGTATTTTTTTGGTCCAAGTTCTCTCGATTCAATAATTTTTTCAGTTGAATAGTCTTTGTAAGTTTCATTATCAGCTCCTCCCATTCGAATAACAACCCGGTTTCCATTATCACCGGCATTATCGCGGATATCCTCGTCATCGGGAAGGTTTTTAAAAATAGATTCATTGCCGGAAAAAATAAGCTGCACTTTTGAAGTATTGAATTCGGGAATCATGGCTTTTTGACTTTCGTCCGAAATGCGACGATACATATTTACCTTCCGTTCATAGGTGATAACTCCCTCTTTTATCTGTGCTTCCGAAATATTAAAAGCGAGAAGCATTGATAGCATGGATAATGATCTTTTCATAATAATAATTTTAAAAACAAATCTATTGACCCGGGGAACCAAACCAGGTTAATATGCCTTGCTATAATGTTAATTAAGGTTAATGAATAAGATCTTCAGTAAACTAATTATCTATTTTTGTCTGGATGACCCGTCAAAGATTTTCCATATTACTCATGATTATTACTTTGGCCGTGATTGTGACTTTCCAGGCAATCTGGTTGAATAAAAACTATATGGAAGAAAAAAGGCTATTCTTATCTCACAGCAATATGCTTTTCCGGGAAACTGTTTTTAAACTACAGGCAGCGAAACTCAATCTCGATACCAATATCCATATTCAGGACAAGGCTGGTATCGTAAGTATGACCAATGTATTGCAGGAAGAGGTAAGAGACAGCTCCCGCAATCATATCCGGCAACAATCATCTGTTGTTATTTCCATCAATCCTCGCGTGGGGCCTCATTCGATCGACAGCACTGATAAATACGAAATGAATTCTGGCCATCCGCTCAGAAGATCACGGCATATTGACAGCATCAACAGATACTATATTAATCTTCCGGTCGTAGATCAGAAAAAAGGTTTCCACAAAGGAGATAGTGAAAAAATATTCGTACATCATTCGCCTAACGAAAAAGTTTTTGATTTTCTTGCCGGAGTAGATTCCCTGCAAGATTCCATTTCAGTTGAGGAAATCTCAAAGCGCTTCAATATTGAACTGGCTAAGCAAGGGCCTCATCCCCCCTTTCATATCATCGCAGTTAAGGGTGGTAATACAAAAGAATTTAATATTCCGGATCCCACTGATAATAAAGTAACAGTAGGCTTTACAAAACCGGTTACTTATGAAATTCGGTTTGATAATTTATCCTGGAATATTCTCCGCCGTCTCGGTCCACAGATATTCTTTTCGGTATTACTTATAAGCATGACCTTTTTTTCTTTTTTGCTTTTGTATAAAAACTGGATACAGCAAAGAAAACTTACCCAACTTAAAAATGATTTTATCAGCAATATCACCCATGAATTAAAAACTCCTATTGCCACTGTAAGCGTGGCGATTGAAGCTTTAAAAAGTTTTAATGCTCTCCAGGACCCTCAAAAAACTATGGAGTATCTGGATATTTCAGGAAATGAATTAACAAGATTGTCCCTGTTGGTGGATAAGGTTTTGAAATTATCTATGTTCGAAAAGGATCAGATTGAGTTGAAAAACGAATACTTTGATATGCGGTCCCTGATTGATGAAGTATTGGCCTCCATGCGTCTCCAATTCGAAAAATACCATGCTCAGGTAAGCATTCAACCGGAAGGAAATGATTTTCATGTTATGGCAGATAAACTGCATATAACCAGCGTAATTTTTAATTTGTTTGATAACGCACTTAAATACAGTAAGCCAAATCCCTCGATTCAAATCAGATTGAAAGAAGAACCGAAACAAATACAACTAACCATTACTGATAATGGAATTGGGATTCCTGCGGAATACAGAACCAAGATCTTTGATAAATTTTTTCGTGTTCCTACTGGCGATAAACACAATGTAAAAGGATATGGGCTTGGCCTGAGCTATGTTGCTTATGTTTTGCAGCGACAGGGGGGTTCAATTAGTGTGGAAAGTAAGGTAGGAATTGGTAGTAGCTTTAACATTATAATTCCCAAAGGCAATGGCTAATATTAGAGTATTATACGCCGAAGATGAACTGTTTCTTGGAAAAATTGTAAAAGAAAGTCTGGAGAGCCGGGGTTTCGATGTAATTATGGAAAGTGATGGACAAAAAGTATTTCCTCTTTTTAAAAAAATCAAACCGCATATCTGCATTTTGGATATTATGCTCCCAAATAAAGATGGATTTGATATTGCCGAAGAAATCCGTGAATTGGATGATTTGGTTCCCATTCTGTTTGTGACTGCGAAAACGCAAACTGATGATGTGGTAAAAGGTTTTGCGCTCGGAGGTAATGATTATATCCGCAAACCTTTTAGTATGGAAGAGCTCATTGTGCGCATTCACAATGCCCTTAAGAGTAAAGACAATAATTCCAACAAAATAACTGGTGATGCGGTTAACTTAGGAAAATATCTGTTCCATGTACATAGACAGTTATTAACTGCGGGCAAAGAAGAAAAAAAATTGTCTTTCCGGGAATCAGAATTGCTGAAGTTGTTATACGAAAGCCGGGATAAGGTCATTGACAGAAAAGATATCCTGACTCTGCTTTGGGGTAATGATTCTTTTTTTAATTCCAGGAATCTCGATGTGTATATAACAAGATTGAGGAATTATCTCAAAGAAGATGAATCGTTGGAAATTATCACTATCAAAGGAATCGGATACAGATTTGTAATGAGTTAATATATTGAAAAAATGATTTTTTGATTTTTGCAAAAAACATTTTATACCATCAGCATGTACTCCTTCAACACCGATTCTATTTCCTCCAGTTTAAAAGGTTTGGAAATATAATTATTCATTCCTGCATCCAGGCATTTTTCCCTGTCACCCTTCATTGCATCTGCTGTTAAAGCGATGATAGGAATATTGCAGAGAGGTTCAGGCATCTGACGGATATGTTTTGTAGCTGAATATCCATCCATTTCCGGCATGTTTACGTCCATAAAGATTAAAACCGGTTCATAATGCGGCAGCATCTCAATCACTTCTTTTCCGTTATGCATCTGGATCACCTCGAATCCCATCCTTCTCAATACTTCTGTTATCAGAAGCATATTTATTGGATCGTCATCTACAACCATAATATTCGCAGCCTGAGAAATTTTTTCAATTACTCCCAGTGAAGGATGAAGAGAATCATTTTGCATATTTTTTTCGAACAATGACAATAACGTGCTATTGAGTTCATGCAGTTTTATAGGCTTAGAGATAAACTTATTGATGCCTATTTTATCCGCTTCGTACTGGTACATGCTTTTTTCCAAAGAAGAGAGCATCAGTATATATGGATGGGTGCTTCCGGCTTCACGATGTTTAATTTCCTTTACGAGCGCTATTCCGTTCATGCCTGGCATATGTTGATCTGTAATAATCAAATCATATGGATGTCCATGCGCTTTGGCTTGTTCAATTCTCTGTAAAGCATCATGACCATTGGTTGCTGTTTCACTATAAATTTTAAAATAACTCAACATCTCTTGCATCAGGTGGAGGTTGGTATTGTTATCATCCACAACCAAAACTTTCTGCAACATCGGTTTTTCCGACAATAAAACTTCGGGTTGTTCATTGGTAATTTCCAATGGAAGGTATAAAGAAAACTCACTACCTTTTCCCGGTTCGCTTTCAACAGTCAGATAACCGTTCATCAATTCTGCAAGGCTTTTTGAAATAGCAAGCCCGAGACCGGTTCCGCCATATTTCCTGGTTGTTGAATTATCTGCCTGTGTAAAGCTTTCGAATATCTTCTGCAGTTTCTCCCGCGCAATTCCAATACCTGTATCCTTTACACGGATGATAAAATTCAGGAACTTTTTGTCGTCCTTCCAATACATATCACCGTTTCTCTGCACCGATACAAAAATTTCTCCTTCTTTGGTGAATTTGATGGCATTTCCCAACAGATTTACCATAATCTGGCGGATACGAACCGGATCACCAAAAAATTGAGAAGGAATATCCTGATCGACGCGATACAACACTTCCAATTTCTTTTCAAATGCTTTCACCGTTAGTATATCGATGGTCTCTTCTATTAATTCATCCAGCTTGAACAAAGTATGATCGATCATTAATTTTCCTGCTTCAATTTTTGAAAAATCAAGAATATCATTAATGATCTCCAGCAAACCATCGGCAGATTTTTTTACATTCTGTAAATAATCTCTTTGGGTTTTTTGTAATTCTGTTGTCAATACCAGATCAGTAAAACCGATAATTCCATTCATGGGTGTACGCAACTCGTGGCTCATGTTGGCCAGGAATTCACTTTTTGCACGACTGGCTGATTCAGCTATTTCTTTAGCCTGTACAAATTCTACTTCAATCTGCTTTCGTTCGATAGCAGCGGCAAGTGATAATGCAAAAGACCGTAAAATAGAAAACTCTGCCTCCGTCCATTCCCGCTCGTTCTCAAATTCATCAAACCCTACAAATCCCCAGAAGATCTCTTTCAGGAAAATCGGAATACATAATGAAGCGCCTACTTTATGTTTTTCAAAAATTTCCAGCAGCCTCGGATCAGTTTCCTCTCGCCTGTAACTGACAAAAGGTTCATTGTCCTGTAAAGGCGTAATTATCTTTTCTATTTTACTGAAAGGAATATTCTGCATGACCGGATCATTCAGCCTCGAGAATGAAGGATCTTCATTCCATTCACTGATCTCGGTAGCACACCATATTTTCTGTTCTTCATTAAAATGATTCTGAAATACATAAACCCTGTCAACTATTGCTTTTGTACCAAGAATCTCAATAGAAGATGAAATTGCTTTGTTGAGATCCGTGTTACTCAATAAAAAATGTGCTGCTTGTGCAACGGCCAGCAATAACTGGTCCTTCTTTTTTAGTTTTTCCTGAGCAATTCTTTGTTCTGTTATATTACGTGAGGTGCTGATTAATTTGATCACCTCATTTTGATCTACAATAGGTTTGACTATTGTTTCCAACCATATATAGTTGCCATCTTTTTTATAAACACGATACCGGATGATAATGCTTTCCTTGTTAAACAAGTCCGCATCCTGATCTTTTGGGAAAAATTTATACTTATCATCAGGATGCACATAATCAAGAATGGATTTTCCAATCACTTCATCCACTTCATAACCCAGAACATTGGTGACTGAGGGAGACAAATACCAGATAGTTCCATCAGCGGCATGTACACTAATAATATCTTCGGAGTTCTCTGCGAGTAAGCGAAATTTCTGTTCGCTATTAACCAGCGCATTTTCTGATTCCTTCTGTGCTGTGATATCCTGGGCAATCCCGAAACTTCCTGTTTCATCAATCACCTTGCCCTTCACGTACAAATAACGCATCCAGCCTTCCTTGGTAATGACCCTGCAGGAAAATGAGGTTTCATAATCCGTATCCCCTTTATGTTTTATCGCCTCATTGAATTCGTTTTTTACCATTGGTAAATCCTCCGGGACAATAAATTCATTCAAAAATTCTTCAAGTAACATCTTGCCTGAACTTTCTTCTTCCATAGCAAGCAGTGCTTTATACTCATTGCTGAGCATAATCTCTTCCGTGTTAAAATCTATTTTCCAGGAGCCCATTTTCGCATAGGTCATGGCGTAAGACAGGGTCTGTATCGCTTCTTCTTTCACTTGTTGTGCTAAAACTTTGTCGGTTACATTCACACCTATCCCCTGTATTTCTTTTACATGACCACTTTCATCAGTGAGAGCCAGAAATTCCCAATCGGTCCATAAAAACTGCTTTGAATTTTTGAATGGTTTTCTAATAAGAAGTTTTACAATTTTCCCCGGGTTGTTCCAGCACTCTTCCGCAATTTGCTGACAACGCAAAATATCTTTGGGGAAAATCGTAGCTATAAAAAGGATTTGCTGGATTTCTTCCTGCGAATAATCGAAAGTTTTTAAAAAAGATGAATTGGCATACGTAAAATTCCCTTTCCGGTTAATTCGGATGACATAATTTGTTTGCGATTGCAAAATAGAAGCAAGATGTTTTTTTTCCTGCAGCAATTCATTTCTTGCATTTTGTAATTCCTTATGATTTTTTTCTCCTCTTCGGAAAGCAGGTTCCAATACAAGAATAATCAGGCAAATGATTGCAATTATTAAGGAAATGAATTTGCCTGCTTCGATGGCTGTCGTTTCTTTGCTTTTTTCAGCTACAATAATAGAATACTGATTGGTAACATCTCTCATCAGAGAGAGAAATTTTTGTTCATTATCCAGCATTGAATGGAGGTAGAGCTTACTGTTAATCCGTAACATCACCGAATCGGATTGAAGCAATTCCCGTCCGATCGCCAATATATCTTTGTAATAAGGTTTTATCGAAGAGAATAATAATTTGATTTTGAATACTGGTTCCGGAAGTGGTAGTTTAGCCTGATCAATCTCCTGCTGTAATAATTCCTGCTGATGTTGAAAAATATTCAGATTTGCCGCAAGGCTGTCTTTTAATATTTCTTTTTGAGATTCGCTGAAAACATTGCCTGAAAGTATCGCTACATCTTTCGCGATCATCTGGCTCAGTGTCTGCTGCCGCCCTGATATACTTTTTGATTGAACAAATCCTTCATTCTCAGCGGACTTTTTATTCATCAGGTAATAACCGAAGAAATTGAACAAAAGAACGGTAGCAAATAAGACAATGGAAATGCGTATCAGTTTACGGAAGGGACTTTTCATGATTCTTCAAAGGATTCCTTCTGTAAACGTAAAAACCTTTGTTTTAAGTTTCTAAAACACTAAAAAAAACACTTATTTTTTTGAAGTTTTTGCCTGAAAATCCAAAAGTTGCAGGTATTGAAAGCTCAGTAATCAATCACCTGCTCTTCCATCAATTCTGGTAATTGTCTGAATTCATATTGCTGGTTACGTAACTGCGGTTCAAATCCTGCTTCGCGGATGGCTTTCTGAATACTCCTGCTGGTAAAACGATGTGGGGCTCCGGCGGCGCTTACTACATTTTCTTCCAGCATAATACTTCCGAAATCATTTGCTCCGGCATGAAGGCATAGCTGGGCAGTTTGCTTTCCAACGGTAAGCCAGGAAGCCTGTATATTTTTTATATTCGGAAGCATAATGCGACTCATGGCGATCATTCGTATATATTCTTCGGGAGTTGTGAGATTGTGAACTCCTCTGATTTTTGAAAGCAATGTATCCACATCCTGAAATGTCCAGGGAATAAACGCTAAAAATCCTTTTGCCTCTGCTGGTTTTTTGGATTGAACTTCACGAATTTTTACCAGGTGTTCAAATCGCTCGTTGATTGTCTCTACATGCCCAAACATCATTGTCGCCGATGTAGTAATATGTTGTCGATGTGCCTCCTGCATGATATCCAGCCATTCCTGAGATCCACATTTCCCTTTACTGATAAGCCTTCGGACTCGATCAACCAGAATTTCTGCTCCGGCTCCCGGCAAAGAATCCATGCCTGCTTTTCTCAGTTCGACCAGCACATCATGATGACTCATCTTTTCCAACTTGGAGATATGAGCAACCTCCGGTGGCCCCAAAGTATGCAATTTCAATTGAGGATATAATTCTTTAAGTTGTCTGAAAAGAGAAGTATAAAAATTCAATCCCAGTGAAGGATGATGCCCTCCCTGCAATAATAGTTGATCACCACCCCATCGAAAAGTTTCTTCGATTTTCTTTTTGTAAGTTTCTATATCCGTGATATACGCTTCAGGATGTCCGGGTATACGATAAAAATTACAAAACTTACAATTTGCAATACAAACATTTGTAGTATTTACATTCCGATCGATCTGCCATGTCACTTTTCCATGAAGCACCTGTTTCTTTCTCAATTCATTTGCAACAAACATCAATTCAGTAAGCGGTGCTTTTTCAAAAAGCAACACTCCTTCATCAATCGTTAAAAATTCACTTTCTAACGCCTTCGTATATAGGCTGCCTACATTCATTGATACTTATTTATCCTTTTGTTTGCAGCAAATTTAATACAGGATATTCTGACTACCATATTTTGTACAAGAGGTTGCAATCTTTTGTATATTTAATAGAAGATATTCGGTAAACTCACGACTGCTTCTATAGAAAAACTGATTGCTAATGTGCCTTCAAAAGAACACTGGGCGAAAACTTATTTCGTTATTATTGGTAAAGAAGCAGTTTTGCTTTTTTCTTTGTCTGCTCTTTAATTGTTTTTTGTATCTAAGAACTTTTGCTCAGGAAGAGTTTATCCCGGCCCCATCCCATTTGATCAGTAGTTTTCCATTCACGACATTTACGGGGGGAGTTGTTATTGTAAAAGCACAACTGGGAAACTATCCCGATTCTCTCAATTTCCTCCTTGATACAGGCAGTGGTGGCATCTCTCTCGATTCGCTTACTTGTGTCCGTTTGAAAATTCCTACAGAGCCTTCAGATAAAACCATTCGTGGCATTGCCGGAATCAGGCTGGTAAACTTTGTGTATAATCAAACGCTGCATATGGGCGGACTTACAATTGACAGTCTTGATTTTCATGTGAGCGATTATGATATCCTGAGTAGTGTTTATGGTGATAAAATTGATGGCATTATCGGTTATAGTTTTTTTTCCCGTTATATCGTAAAAATCGATTACGACAGCAATAAAGTATATGTGTACACGAAGGGATATATGAAATATCCCAAAGGCGGCTTTTTATTCCGGCCATCAATTGTTAATCTGCCAGTGCAATCTGCAAGAGTAAGAGATGGGGCTGATATCAGTGCAAGATTTTATTTTGATACTGGCGCAGGCTTATGCCTGTTATTTTCTTCTGATTTTGTGGCAGACAGCGCGATATTGAATGTCAAGAAAAAACCTGTTCCAACCCAGGCGGAGGGTTTGGGTGGCAAAACCGACATGAAATTAACTACCGTGAAAGAATTTAAACTAGGGCCTTATCGATTCAGGAATGTTCCTGCTTTTATTTTTGATGATGAATATAATGTAACTTCCTATCCTTCCCTGGCCGGACTTATCGGAAATGATATACTTCGTCGCTTCAATATTTATCTAGATTACGAGCGCAGAGATTTTTATCTTTTACCCAATTCCCATTTCCGTGATCCATTTGATTATTCATACAGCGGTCTTGGTCTTTATTGGGAAAATGGTGTAATTCGAGTGGGCGATATCATGAAGGGGTCACCCGCCGAAAAAGCTGGTTTTAAAGAAGATGATATTGTTCTCGCGGTCAACAATAATTTTAGCGGTAATTTACAGAGTTATAAAACGATGCTTCAAAATGTTGGTGAAAAAGTAAAATTTATAGTAAAACGTCCTACTGGTTTGGTGGAACTAAATCTTAAGATAAGAAGCATTTTCTAAAAATCTACCTCCATTTCCTCAAGTCTTACTTACTTTGCAATTCTTTAATCTTCCTGTTTTGCCAGGAAAAGAACTTCTATATGACAAAATTCGAAAAATCTGTTTTGAGCAATGGTCTTCGGGTGATTGTACACAAGGATGATTCTACACCCATGGCTGTATTAAATGTCTTATACGATGTAGGCGCAAGAGATGAAAACCCCCAAAAAACAGGTTTCGCGCATTTATTTGAACATTTGATGTTTGGGGGCTCAGCGAACATAAAAGACTTTGAAACACCTCTTCAATTGGCTGGTGGCGAAAACAATGCATTCACTACAAATGACCTGACTAATTATTATATTCAATTGCCTGCTGAAAATATCGAAACCGCTTTCTGGCTGGAAAGCGACCGTATGCTGTCACTTGGGTTTAGCGAAAAAAGTCTTGAAGTACAGCGAAAGGTTGTAAGTGAGGAATTCAAAGAACATTATATCAACAAGCCTTACGGTGATGTCTGGTTTAAAATGAGAGAACTGGCGTATACAATCCATCCTTATCGATGGATGACAATTGGCAAAGAACTTAGCCATATTGAAAACGCACAACTAAGTGATGTTAAAGAATTCTTTTTTAAACATTATCGTCCCATAAACGCAATTCTTGTGGTTGCGGGTAATATACAAATTGAGAAAGCCTTCGAACTTGCCGAAAAATGGTTTGGCAATATTCCATCCGGAGAAAAGTATGTTCGTCATCTGCCTCAGGAACCAAAACAAAATGCTCCAAGAAAGTTAGAGGTAAAAGCAGACGTTCCTTTGGATGCATTATATAAATGCTATCACATGGCATCCAGAATAAACAAAGACTATTATACTACTGATCTTATCACGGAAGTACTTGGCGGTGGTGGCTCTTCCAGGCTTCATCAGGCATTGGTAAAAGAAAAAAAACTTTTCAGCAATATTGAATGTTACCATACAGGATCTACAGATGCAGGATTATTGGTGATCGAAGGAAAACTAATTAAAGGCATAAAAATGGAAGAATCTGATAAAGCTATTGAAGAAGAATTGGAAAAAATAAAAACCAAAAAAATAGAAGATAAAGAACTAACCAAAGTAAAAAACAAAACCGAATCTGCTATCTTATTTGAAGACATGAGTGTGATGAACAGAGCCGCTAACCTGGCCATGTATGAATTGCTTGGTGATGCCAATATGATGAATACGGAATTAGAAAAATATCAGCAGGTTACTACAGAAAACATATTGACTACAAGCCGGCAGATTTTCGATAATAATAACAGCAATACCATTTATTACTACAGCAACAATTAAAGATGGGAGCTTAAAAACAGAGAATGATTTATTATGTTGAATAGAAAAATAGCGCCCAGGATTACGGACGCGGTTGAATTTCACCTTGCATTACCACCTTATCAAAAGCATATCTTAAAAAATGGTGTGGAGGTATACGCCATTGACCTGGGCACTCAGGATACACTCCTCGTTAACTGGATTTTCTTTGCCGGGAATTGGTATGAGGAGAAAAATATGGTCGCTTCCGCCACAAATTATTTGTTGAAAAACGGAACCAAAAAGAGAACTGCTTTTGAAATCAATGAGCATTTCGAATATTATGGAGCTTACCTCAATCGCAGCTGCCAGAATGAAACAGCAGAAATAACTCTCCATTGTTTGCACAGACATGTTCATGAATTATTACCGGTAGTCGCAGAATTGCTGACTGATTCCCTTTTTCCCCAGGTTGAACTCGATATTTTTAAAAAAAATATGCAACAGCGTTTGCAGGTAAGTCTGATGAAAAATGATTTTGTCGCGGGGAGGTTAATTGATGCTTATTTATTTGGCCCCAAACATCCTTATGGAAAATATAGTTCCCTGGAAGACTATGCTTCGCTGGAACAGCAGGAACTACAGAATTTTTATAGTCAATATTATCAAAATGGACATTGTATCATTTTTGTAGCAGGAAAATTGCCTGCAAATCTCATTCAGGAATTAGAATCTTGTTTTGGCAGCTTGCCCTTTCGGGTAACCGAAGCCGGCAGAATTCAACATCCCATATCCCCGGCCTCACAAAAAAAATATTCTCTTGTAAACGATCCTAATGGTGTGCAAAGCGCTATTCGTATTGCGAGAAATTTCCCTAACAGGCACCACCCGGATTTTCAAAAAGTGCAGGTATTGAACAATATTTTCGGCGGTTTTTTTGGTTCCAGGCTGATGGCAAATATTCGTGAAGACAAGGGGTACACTTACGGAATTTATAGCTATCTCTTAAATCAGATTCAGGAAAGTGCCTTAATGATTAGCACTGAGGCGGGAAAAGAAGTAGCAGAAGCTACTATTTCTGAAATTTATAAGGAAATGCAATCTATGCGTGAACGGCCCGTGGGTCCTGAAGAACTGCAAACAACCCGTAATTATATGATCGGTATTCTTTTGGGAGATCTCGATGGTCCTTTCCAGGTAGCGGGCAGATGGAAAAATATTTTATTGAACGGACTGGATGAAAAGTATTTTTATAATGGCATCACCACCATAAAATCCATAACTGCCGAAGAAATACAGGCACTTGCCAATAAATATCTGCTGGCTGGAGATTTTTACGAACTGGCAGTAGTTTAGATGGAATTAATAGTCCCGGGATTTAATTTTACTACCGGAATTTCGTATTTTCAATTTACATTTTCCGTTTATGAATATTGTCGTTCGCATCATTGTCTCGGCTGTAGTGGCCTTTGGCTTGTCTTATGTTTTACATGGAATACATATCGATGGATTTCTTACAGCATTAATTCTCGCTGTTGTGCTCGCAATATTAAATGCAATCATTAAGCCCATTCTTATTATTCTTACCCTGCCTATTACGATTATTACCTTCGGTCTTTTTTTATTCGTGATTAATGCCTGCATCATTTTATTAGCAAGCAAATTTGTAAAAGGATTTTCTGTGGATGGATTTTGGTGGGCATTATTATTTAGCCTTCTTTTATCTGTTATTTCTTCTTTACTTTACACGGATGAACAATCAAAAAATAGTCGTAATTCATGATGCTTATTAATTTTGCATCATGAATTTTTAGTTCGTTCTTTTTTCATTCACCACACTCTGTGCTATAAAACAGAATGTGTATTTACCATCTACCACTTATGCAGTTTGATCGCAAACAACTATCCGATGAACAATTGGTACATATCTATAAGAAAATTCTTCTTCCCCGTTTGATTGAAGAAAAGATGTTGGTTTTACTTCGCCAGGGAAAAATAAGTAAATGGTTTAGTGGTATTGGACAAGAGGCCATTGCAACAGGTGCCACTCTTGCACTTCGGGAAGATGAATGGATTATGCCCCTGCATCGGAATCTTGGAGTTTTTACTTCCAGAAATATGTCTATCCGCCAACTCTTTCTACAATGGCAGGGTAGCAGGGAAGGATTTACCAAAGGTCGTGAAAGAAGTTTTCATTTTGGCTCAAAACAACATTATATCTGCGGGATGATTTCTCACCTCGGCCCACAATTGGCAATTGGAGACGGTGTTGCCCTTGCAAATAAAATCAGAAAAGAAAGCAAGATTGTATTAGCGTTTACTGGTGAGGGTGGTACCAGCGAAGGGGATTTTCATGAAGCATTAAATGTAGCCGCCGTCTGGGATTTACCAATCATTTTCCTGATAGAAAATAACGGATATGGATTAAGTACCCCGATCAATGAGCAATACCGGTGCAAAAATTTAATTGATAAAGCCATTGGATATGGAATCGAAGCTGTCCAAATTGATGGTAATAATGTTTTGGAAGTGTTGGACACCGTAAAAGGAGTTCGTTCCTACTGTATTCAAAAGCAAAAGCCTTATCTCATTGAGTGTTTGACTTTCCGTATGCGCGGGCATGAAGAAGCCAGTGGAACCAAATATGTACCAGGGCAATTATTTGAAGAATGGAGTATCAAGGATCCTGTATCTAATTTCGAAATGTACCTGCTGCAACAAAATGTGCTGACTGCAGATTCTGTTAATCATATCCGGGATGAAATTAAAAAACATATCGAAGAAGAATTAAAAGTTGAAGTAAACCCTATTATCCCCGAAACAGCGGAAGAGTTGAAAGATATATATGCCCCCAACAGGCCGGATCATAAAATACAAGTTAGCAACCTGACCCACACTAAGGATCCCGACAAAAGATTTATTGAGGGAATAAAAGAAGGCTTGTTTCAAAGTTTGAAGGCTCATGATAACCTCATCGTAATGGGCCAGGATATCGCTGAATATGGTGGGGCTTTTAAAATTACTGAAGGTTTTATAAATGAATTTGGGAAGGAAAGAATCAGAAATACTCCTCTTTGCGAAAGTGCCATCGTTGGAGCTTCGCTGGGGCTGAGTCTCGAGGGCTTTAAATCAGTAATGGAAATGCAGTTCGCTGATTTCGTAACCGAAGGCTTCAATCAAATTGTAAATAATCTGGCAAAAATCCATTACCGTTGGGGACAAAATGCCGATGTGGTCATCCGAATGCCAACAGGTGCCGGAGTTGGAGCCGGCCCTTTCCATTCACAAAGCAATGAAGCCTGGTTTGTGCATACTCCCGGATTGAAAGTCGTTTATCCTTCTACCCCGATGGATGCAAAAGGATTATTGATTGCAGCAATCAATGATCCCAATCCGGTTATCTATTTTGAGCACAAAGCTTTGTACAGAAGTGTTACCGGTCCGCTTCCTGCAGAATATTATGAAATAGAAATTGGGAAAGCAAAACCGATAAAAGAAGGAAACGATATTTCAATCATTACATATGGAGCGGGTGCTCATTGGGCTGTTGAATATGCAAAGCATCATACGGATATTTCTTTCGATATCCTCGACCTGAGAACCCTGTTACCATTGGACTATGTCGCCATTCAACAATCGGTCGCAAAAACGGGCAAGGTACTCATCCTTCATGAAGATACACTTACTGGTGGCATAGGGGGAGAAATAAGCGCCTGGATAACTGAAAATTGTTTCGAGCTGCTCGACGCGCCTGTCCTTCGCTGTGCTTCATTGGACACTCCTATTCCATTTAATATTGAATTAGAAAAAAATTTTCTTGCAAAAGCAAGATTGCATGATTCAGTACAAAAACTACAACTATATTAACTCCGTCTGAAATTTTTTCTTGATACTTTTTCATTTGCTATTTTCCTTAAACGCTCTTATTAAATTCCCCCCCAGAATTTTTTGTATGTCTTTTTTATTGTATCCCCTTTTTAAGAGGGCCTGAGTAATTTTCGGGTAATCTTCAACCCCGTTTAATTCCTTTGGAGCCGATTCGATTCCGTCGAAATCAGACCCCAGCCCCACATAATCCGCACCCACCAGTTTCACTATATAATCAATATGATCTATCAGGAGTGATAAGGGCGGCCGCAGCGCCTGAACCTCCTGATGATATTTAGTTGAAAAAAACATTTGGATAGAATATTCTGGTAATTTTTTTGCATTCAAAGAATCGAATTCGCTCTTATGAAGATTCATAAATGCTTTCAGCTTTTTTTCATAGCTGCTATCCAGGAATCCGGAATAAAAATTTACCTGGATAACTCCCCCGTTCTTTGCAATCGCTTTTATCTGATCATCCTTAAGATTCCGAAATACAGGGCACAGCGCATATACGGAACTGTGAGATGCGATTACCGGCTTTGAGGTGATATGGATAACATCCCAAAAAGTTTGTTCACCTACATGAGATATATCTATCATCATCCCCATTTCATTCATTCGTTTTACAATCTGTTTTCCAAAGCTGGTTAAACCATAGGGAGTAGCTATAAATGCATGCGCAGATTCATCCCTTGCCGATGTCGCCCAGGATGTACTGTTATTCCAGGTAAGTGTCATATATCGTACTCCCCTTTTATAGAAACTATCCAGCTTATTCAGATCATCTTCAATCATATGGCCACCCTCAACACCCATCATAGCTGCCAGCTTGTGTTGCTTAACAGCTTGTAACAATTCAGCTGGTGTTGAAACGATTTTTATTTTTCCCGGATTCCTACCCGCAACCGCATACAACGAATCAATTTCCCGATTGGCATAAGCAAATGCGCTTCCTTTTCCATAATGATCGTCACAAAAAATGGAAAATATTTGTACATTAACACCTCCGGCAAACATTCTATTTAAGTCAGAATGTGTTTTCCCTTTCAAATTGCTGTCGAAAGATAAATTCTGCTCTACGCTTTTGCTAAGAAAATCGTTATGTGTATCCACCAGGATTTGCCCCGGGGGAATTGATGAACCGGATTGAGCATAAACCAGCGATCCGCATAGAATCAATAAAAAAAATGCTACTGTTTTTTTCATGTGATGCTTTTAACCGAAATACAAAAAGAGCTTAAATTTAAAGAATCGTTTTAAATCCAAGGAAAGTGGATATCGAATACCTTCGCAATTATTGTCTGAATAAAAAGGAAGTTACGGAATCCTTTCCTTTCGGTGACTCTACGCTCGTTTTTAAAGTAAAAGAAAAAATTTTTCTATTAGTAAATATCACCGATTCTCCATTATGGTTTAATGTCAAATGTGATCCCGAAAAAGCTGAAGAGCTTCGGGAACAATATCATGACGTACGGCCCGGATATCATATGAACAAAAAACATTGGAATACCGTTTTTATTACCGGGAATATTCCCGAAAAGATAGTAAAGAAGATGATTGACGACTCGTATATGTTGGTTATTGAGTCTCTGCCCGCTAAAGTTAAGGCCGCGTTGAACAGTAAGAAATAAAATTATGGATCAGGGGTTATTGATAATACCTGTTCCTTTCAATTTCTTCCATCACTTTATCTGGCACAAGATAGCGAATCGATTTCCCTTCCTTGATATTATTACGTATATGGGTAGCCGAAATTTGAAGTAAAGGAGCATTTAAGACGGTGATTTTTGTATCAGGATATTTATTAATGTTCTCATATCCGGAGCGGGTATAAACATATATTTTGTAATTCTTTAAAATTTTCTCATAGTTTTTCCATCTTGGCAAATTGCTGAAGCTATCGCTTCCCATAACCAAAGAAAACTGGTGATTGGGATATTTTTCTTCCAAATAAGTAAGTGTATCAATTGTAAACGAGGGTCTGGGTAGCCTAAATTCAATATCAGTTGCTCTCAATTTATTTTCGCCCTCAATGGCAATATTGACAAGAAAAAGCCTTTGGTATTCATTTAACAGCCCCAATGTTGGTTTGAGTGGATTTTGTGGAGATACCACAAACCAGACCTGATCAAGATCGCAATTTTGAAGAACGAAATTAGCGATGATCAGGTGTCCGTGATGAATTGGGTTAAAGGATCCGAAATAAAGTCCAATTTTCATTTAACTATATGAAAATCAATTGTTTAATTTAGCTGTTCTACAAATATATTTTCTGCTTCATCGAGTCGCAAACTAAGGCTATATCCTGCAACTGCTATTGAAATCGGATCGCCAAGGGGAGCAATTTTTTCTACTTTGATGATTTCCCCCGGCACGCAACCCATTTCCATAAGTTTCAAAAAGACCTCATTCTTTTCGAAAGAAAGGATTCTCGCTCTTGAACCTGTTGATAATTCTGATAAACGCTTCATTTTAAAAATAATAACAAAAGTAGTTTTGTAAAACCAAACATCTTTACGATTTTCGGAAATGCCATCAAATTCAAACTCAAAAAAAATAAAATTTCATTTTTTAGAGTCCTGCACATTAAAGGATCGCAAACATCTAAAACTTTTCCTTTCCCGGCTTTTTGCCATGGAGGGAAAAAAGCTGGCCGCCTTAAATTATGTCTTTTGTTCAGATAAGTACTTGCTAAAAATTAATAAAGAATACCTGAATCATGACTATTATACCGATATACTGACCTTTATTTTATCAGATCAGAAAGAAGCAATTATTGCCGATATCTATATTAGCATCCCCCGGGTTAAAGAAAATTCTTTGAAAATAGGAGTAGCTAAAGAAGGTGAGCTCTTAAGGGTTATTTTTCATGGAGCCTTACATACATGTGGTTACAAGGATAAGACAAGCCGGCAAAAGGCGGCAATGCGAAAAAAGGAAGATGAATGCCTTGAATCCTTTCAAAGTTTCACGTGAAACCATTTGAAATATATTCCACGTGGAACATTTTAGATTTCCTCGCTACAAAACTTAACTTTGCGTTCATTTCACCATGTTTCCGGAATATGATATAATAGTAGTTGGCGCAGGCCATGCAGGTTGCGAGGCAGCGGCGGCAGCAGCAAATTTGGGGTCTCGGGTCCTTCTTATAACTATGAATATGCAGACTATCGCCCAAATGAGTTGTAATCCCGCTATGGGTGGCATCGCAAAAGGTCAGATCGTGAGAGAAATTGATGCTCTTGGGGGTTATTCTGGAATCGTTTCGGATCGAAGCATGCTTCAGTTTCGAATGTTGAATCGCTCAAAAGGGCCCGCAATGTGGAGCCCCCGATCTCAGAACGACCGAATGTTATTTTCTGCAACCTGGCGCAGTCTTTTGGAAAATACACCAAACATTGATTTTTACCAGGATATGGTAAAGGAGATCCTGATTAAAAATGACCGGGCCTGCGGAGTTATTACAGGTTTAGGCAATGAGATCAAGTCAAAAGCGGTGGTCATTACAAGTGGGACTTTTCTAAACGGAGTTATTCATGTTGGCGAAAAAAAATTTGGCGGGGGACGGGTTTCCGAAAAAGCTGCAACGGGGATTACCGAACAGCTGGTAAGCTTTGGCTTTGAAAGTAGCCGCTTAAAAACAGGAACTCCTCCAAGAATTGATGGTCGTAGCCTGGATTATAGCAAAATGGAAGAACAAAGAGGAGATGATAAAATCACCGGATTTTCTTTTTTACCAACCGAAAAGCCAAAAAAACAATTGAGCTGTTGGATCACTTACACAAACGAGAAAGTACACGATATTCTTAAAACCGGCTTCGATCGAAGCCCAATGTTTACTGGCCGCATCGAAGGCGTTGGTCCCCGTTATTGTCCAAGTATCGAAGACAAAATTAACCGCTTTGCTGATAGAGAACGCCATCAGCTTTTTATTGAACCGGAGGGGTGGGATACAGTAGAAATTTATGTAAATGGATTTTCCACATCACTCCCCGAAGAAGTTCAATACGAAGCGCTTCGTAGTGTTCCTGGTTTTGCCCGCTTTAAGGCGTTTCGGCCAGGTTATGCCATTGAATATGATTATTTCCCTCCTACCCAACTAAAATACTCTCTTGAAACAAAATCAATCAGCCATTTATTTTTTGCCGGGCAAATTAACGGAACCACCGGTTATGAGGAGGCGGCTTGTCAGGGTCTTATGGCTGGAATAAATGCCCACCAGAAAGCAAATGGGCTCGAACCCTTCCAATTAAAAAGAAGTGATGCCTATATTGGTGTTTTGATCGATGATCTGATTAGCAAGGGAACAGAAGAACCATACCGCATGTTTACTTCAAGAGCTGAATTCAGAACGCTACTGCGCCAGGATAATGCAGATTTAAGACTTACTGAATTAAGCTATAAAATTGGTCTTGCCTCACAGGAGAGAATGGAAAAAACAATAAGCAAGAGTAATGACGTAAAAAAAATACACACGATTTTGAGTGAGTTTTCTATTGAGCCCGCTGAGGCAGAAACTTATTTACTTGCTCAAAATTCAACTCCAATATTGCAAAAACAAAAAGCAATCCAGTTATTGCTCCGTCCGAACATTGATCTAATTTCTCTTTCGGCTTCAATCCCGTCATTAAAAAATACGCTTCATTCATTCACCCCGGAAACAATTGAACAAGCAGAAATTCAAATTAAATACGATAGCTATATTTCTAAAGAAAAAGAATTGGTCGTCCGGATGGGACAATTGGAAAATTTACTTATCCCCGAAACCTTTAATTACGACAGAATATCTGCTCTGTCAACAGAAGCTTTACAGAAATTCAAAAGGATTAAACCTCGGACTCTTGGACAAGCGAGCAGAATCAGCGGAGTAAATCCAAGCGATATTCAAATACTCATGGTATATATGGGTAGATAATACTTTTAAAAGCAATAAGTTTCTTAAAGCCCATGGCTTGCGCTGATCTGTAACATTCTTTCAATTGGTTTTTTGGCTTTTCGAAGTAAAGATTCATCCATCGTAATCTCGGGCATTTCATATTCCATACATAAATACAATTTCTCCAATGTATTTAGTTTCATATAGGGACAGTCGTTGCAAGCACAATTGTTATTCGGCGGAGCAGGAATAAATGTTTTTTCGGGAGAAGATAATTGCATCTGATGTAATATCCCGGTTTCTGTTGCAACGATATACTCATTTCCTTCATCTTTTTGAGTATATTTTAATAATCCGGTCGTTGACCCGATAAAATCAGCCATTCTTAAAATCGGCTCCTCGCATTCAGGATGAGCTATTACTTTCGCTCGTGGATGTCTGATCTTCAGCTTTGTGATCTTTTCCAAACTAAATATTTCATGAACCATACAGGACCCCTTCCATAACACCATATCCCTGCCTGTTTTTTTTACCAGGTAAGCTCCCAAATTCTTATCTGGAGCAAAGATTATTTTTTGCTCTTTTGGCAGACTTTCAATTATTTTTTGAGCATTCGAGGAAGTGCATATTATATCACTCAGGGCTTTTATCTCAGCCGAACAATTAATGTAAGAGATGACTATATGATCAGGATATTTTTCTTTGAATGCCAAGAATAAATCTGCGGGTGCCGAATCAGCTAAAGAACATCCGGCTTTTAAGTCGGGTAATAATACTTTTTTTTCAGGATTAAGTATTTTAGCGGTTTCTGCCATAAAATGAACGCCTGCAAAAACAATCATATCTGCCTTTGTTTTTTCTGCCTCCTGAGCTAAACCCAAACTATCCCCGATATAATCAGCAACATCCTGGATATCCGGTTCCTGATAATAATGTGCCAGTAATATCGCATTCTTTTCTTTTTTGAGACGTTCTATTTCATAAAATAAATCTAACGCAGGGTCTATTTCAATATCCAAAAATCCAGTTTTTAAAATATTTTCTTCTGCTTGTGTAATGTGCATAACCGATATAATATTTAATAATTAATATTTTTTATAAAATATCTATTATTACTATCCCTGTGAATAAGTGGAAAATATTATTTATCAGATATTGTTTTTTATAAAACATTTTTTTTTCCACTTCATTACACAGAAGATTAACAAACGAAGATATTGTTTTGATCAGGGTTTTGGTTATTTATTCACTGATGTGGAATAAGTCAGAGTCTGAAAACAATTTCATAACAGAGTACAGATGCCCTTAAGGAAAACTGTTTGGTTTTCTACCATTTTCAAAACCGCATGGGATAAACACAAATTTACTGTCCAAAAATCCACAAAAAAATAGGGGGCCGGGGAGCGTATATTCACCAGATTTTCCCTTTATCCAGAACCAGAAGTTAGTTTTAGTTTCACAAAAGATGTTTCACAGTCTTAAAAGAAAAAAATTGTTTGTTTATTCGCCCGAAACATAGAAGGGTAGTATATTTTCGCAGATTCACATTATTTGTTCATAACTTTTTTTACCCTATTTTTGCCATCCATTTTAAAAACCGATCATATATAAATATATGTCAATTATTCAGCAGATCCGTGATAAAGCTGCATGGCTGGTTTTTGGTCTGATTGCTTTAAGTCTTGTTGGATTTCTTTTGATGGATGCCTTTGTCGGAAGAAGTCGACTTTTTGGAGGAAGTTCTAATACTGTTGGAGTAGTGAATGGAGAAAAACTGGATTACATAGATTTTCAAAAGAAGATTGCTGCCCGGGAAGAGCAGTTTAAAGCACAGGGTTACCCGATGAACGAAATGATGCAACAAAATATCAGGGAGGAAATTTGGAAAGAATTTGCAGATGAAGCCGTTGTAAGCCCGATTTATAAGCAGCTTGGCATTACCGTTAGCGATAAGGAACTAAACGATATGCTTGTGGGACAAAATGCAATTCCGGATATCAGACGCTCTTTTACAGATCCAAAGACGGGTGTATATGATGTGCAGCAGGCGGTGTCAACTATTGGCCAGCTGAGAACTATTTATTTAGGAAATAAAAAATCAGACAGAAACTATGAAATTGCAAAAAGATTATTTGAAGAGCTGATTCCACAATGGGAAAAACAAAGACAAAGGGAAAAATACCTTTCTTTGATTTCCAAGAGCGCCTATTCCCCAAAATGGATGATTGAAAAGTCAAATGCCGATAATAGTCAGATGGCTTCTATTTCTTATGTGAACATTCCGTATACGAGCATTCCCGACAGTCTGGCAAAAGTGAATGATAATGAAATCGAGGAATATGTAAATAAGCACAAAGAACAGTATAAACAGGAAGAGTCAAGGGTCATATCATATGTCAGCTTTAATGCTGCGCCGACATCAGCGGATAGCAATAATATTCGTCAGCAATTATTGAGTCTCAAAAATGAATTTGCCACAACAAAAGATGTGCAGTCATTTCTTGCGCGTAATGGTTCTGAAATTGGTTTTCTCGATGGATATGTTTCAAAGTCCAGGATCCAGGTCCCTCACAAAGATTCTATAATAGCTATGCCTGTCGGAGCTTTATTTGGTCCTTACCTGGATGGAGGAAATTATGTAATTGCAAGAAAGATGGATGAAAAGCTCATGCCGGACTCTGTCAGAGCCCGTCATATTTTAGTTGCAACTGTTGATGCTAAAACCGGCCAGCCCATATTAGAAGATAGTGTTGCTAAAAAGAAAATAGATAGTATTCAGACTTTGATTGAAAAGGGAGGGAGGTTTGATAGTCTTGCGGCAAAATTATCCGATGATCCCGGATCCAAAGAAAAAGGAGGAGATCTTGGATATTTTCCATTGGGACAGATGGTAAAGGAATTCAATGATTTTTGTTTTACAGGAAAAAAGGGAGAGAAGAAGATTGTAAAAACACAATTTGGATATCATTATATAGAAATACTCGATCAGAAAAATTTTGAACCGGCTTATAAAGTCGCATATCTCGCAAAAAAAATAGAAGCAAGTACCGAAACAGATCAAAATGCATCGGGATTGGCCAATCAGTTTGCGGGCGAAAGCCGAAACTGGAAAGCATTTAATGAGAACATTCAAAAATCTAATCTGCAGAAATTAACAGCTCCCGAAATCTCACCCAATGATTTCATGATACAGGGGTTGGGCGCGAACCGACAACTCATCCGGTGGATATATGATGCTGATTTGGGAGATGTATCAGAGCCATATAGTGTGGGCGACAAATACGTTGTAGCCGCGGTTTCTGAAATTAACCCTAAGGGCACAATGAGCGTCTCAAAAGCGAAACCACTTGTTGAACCCATTTTGCGTAATCAGAAAAAAGCGGACCAAATCACAAAAAAAATTGGAAGTCCCGGCGACCTTCAGGCAATATCATCATTGGGTCACGGTGTGCAAAAAGCTGATAGCATCAGTTTCTCTTCTCCTTATATTCCAAACGTAGGTCCGGAACCTAAGGTTGTCGGCGCCTCATTCGACAAACAATTACAGGGAAAACAGGCGTCACCGGCAATCGGAGGAAATATTGGCGTATTTGTAATTAAAGTCGAAAATGTTTTTGCAAAAGCTAATTTTAACGGAGATATTGAACAGACCAGGCAGGCGCAAATGAGATTACAGGAATCCGCTATTCAGAACCAGGCCATTGAAGAGTTAAAGAAAACCGTAACAATTAAAGACAATCGGGCTAAGTTCTTTTAGTAAAGAAATCCTCCTTAAAAAGGAATTATTATTTGACGGCGGGGCTATAAACCCCGCTGTTTATTTATTCCAAGTAAACAAACCTTTTAGCGTCGTAACTTCGCATTTTAAGAAATCAAAAATGCCGGAAGAAATTATAAATAAGATAGCAGCGAGCAGTCTCCAAACAATTGATCTCGGGGAATTTTATCCTAAAGAGGAAATCCTGCAATTCGACCTAAAACCTTATTTATTCATGGAGTTGATATTAAAAGAAAAGGAGTTTCGAGACGCATTGCAGAGGGTTGATTGGATCATATATAAAGATAAAATAGTTGCTGTTAATTGCAGCGCAGACGCAATTATACCCGTTTGGGCTTATATGTTGGTGGCGACTTATTTGCAGCCGGTAGCGAAGGACATCATTATGGGGGATAAGGACTCGGCCATTAAACAAATTTTATTAAAAGGAATTAACGCGATTGATTTGGACACATATAAGGATAAAAGAATTGTAGTAAAAGGATGCGGCGACTTACCCATCGGTGAATTTGCATACATGGAAATTACAAAACTGCTTCAGCCGCACGTAAAAAGTATTATGTATGGAGAGCCATGTAGTACGGTACCCATTTATAAAAAGAAATAATTTTTTAATTCTCTCAAACTATTTTTCTCAGGACGGGAATTTTCAAGAATGGTGACCTATAAGTTATAGTTTTATCTTTCCGGTTCGTTTTAAAAATCATAGAGCATGGTTATAATCAGAAAGGCGCTGATGAATGATTTACCCATCTTAGCGGATTTATTTAACTTATACAGAATTTTTTATAGGAAAGAACCGGATACAGAAGAAGCAGAAAGATTTCTTCAGGAGCGGATGCATAATAATGAATCGGTGATTTTTGTTGCTGAAGAAAATGAAAAACTCATTGGGTTTACGCAGCTTTATCCTCAGTTCTCGAGCACCAGGATGAAACGCAGTTGGTTATTGAATGACTTATATGTTTTGAAGGAATTCCGTGGACGCGGAGTTGCAAAACTACTGATGGATGCTGCCAAACAATTGGCAAATCAAACCCAAAGTGCCGGAATATTGCTGGAAACGGAAAAATCAAATGCCATTGGAAATCGGTTGTACCCTTCCGCGGGTTTTGCCATTTATGATCAAACCAATTTCTATTGGTGGGAAGCCAGATAACTATCGGCCGGAATCAAATTTTATAATAAAGTTCCTTTCATTATAATGAATGCAACCGAAAAGTAAATGATGAGACCTGTTACGTCAACAAGTGTTGCTACAAATGGAGCAGAGGATGCTGCCGGGTCTGCTCCGAATTTCTTTAATATGAGAGGAAGCATGGACCCTGATAATGTTCCCCACATCACCACGCCGATCAATGCAAAAAAAACAGTAAGTGCGACTAAAAGCCAATGATCACCATAGTTATGGAGATGAAATGCCTGCCAGAAAAAGATTCTGAAAAAGCCAACAATCCCTAAAATAGTTCCGAGAAAAAGACCAGAAAATATTTCTTTGCGCATAACAAACCACCAATCTCTAAAACCTATTTCACTGAGTGCCATCGAACGGATGATAATGGAAGATGCCTGCGATCCGGAATTACCCCCACTTGAAATAATCAGTGGAATAAATAGCGCAAGGACAGTTGCTTTGCTGATTTCGCCTTCAAAATAGCCCATAGCAGTTGCAGTAAGCATTTCACCCAGGAATAAAATAATCAGCCAGCCGGCCCTTTTGCGAATCAGATTCGAAAAAGCGATAGACGTATAAGGCTCATCCAGTGCCTCGGATCCTCCGATTTTTTGGATTTCGCGGGTTCCTTCTTTTTCTACCAACCGCAGCACATCATCGAGTGTAACAATGCCCAGCAATACACCTGTTTCGTTGGTGACAGGAAGTGCATAGCGGCTGTTATTCCGAAATATAAGTACCGCCTCCTTTTGCGAATCATTTACCTGAAGAGAAATATATTGATTATCCATTAATTTTTCTACGCTTGTAGAAGGCTCCACGATGAGAAATTCCTTTATATTGATATCATCAATCAATATACCATTGTCATCAATGACAAATAAAAAATTAATGGATTCGGTTGCTTGTCCGCGTTGCTTAATAGTATCAAGAACTTCCTTAACCGTGTTTTCTTTTTTTACGGCTACATAATCCGGTGTCATCAATCGACCAACAGATTCTTCGGGATAACCAAGTAGTTTGAGGGTTTCAGCACGGGTTTCAGGGCTTAATATTTTGATTAACTCTTTTACCGCATTGCCTGGAAGCATACTCAAAAATGCCGTGCGGTCATCCGGTTGTAGGGCATTAAGCAGTTCAGCAGCTTTTTCATCTGGTAAAGACTTGATAATGATTTCCTGCTTTTTTTTCCGGAGAAACTTAAAAGCCTTAGCAGCATTTTTAATATCAATATGCTGAAATAATTTTCCTGCCCAGTTCGTATACCTGTTCGTAAAATCTACAATATCTCGGGAACTAAGTTTGTTGAGTTTTACAAATTCAGTAATCCGATTATTCTGTAGCAGATTCTTTATATCATTCAGGTTAAGCATATGAAGTATTTAAATGACTATTACAAATTTCCTGCTTTAGATCATTTAAAAAAATTTATGCGTTAAAACATTTTAATTACATAGATTTTGTTGATCGACATAGCCGGCCAGATTGTTATATTATCTTTAAGTGATGAAAATAAAATTCCATTTTTTATATCTACCTGCTTTTCTCGCGCTTCTTTTTTTAGGACAGGAATTACACGACTGGGCGCATTTTATTGCAGCAGAAATTTTCTGCGGCTGTTGGGGTAGCAAAGGTTTTGACAGCTGGACAATTTGCGATCATTGTGCAATTACCAAGGACATTGGAGTATTTATTTTTTTTGCAGGCCCCTTCGCCACATATATTATTATTTGGTCTGCCTGGTGGCTGATGAGCCATAATCATACGGGAAAACAGCGATCTGCAGGTTTTGCATTGTTGTTCGCAGCAATTCCATTTGTTAGAATATTGGCTGCAATGGCAGGTGGCGGGGATGAAACAAGATGCTTGCGTGAACTTTTTCAAAATGCAGATGGGAGTAACCGTCATATAGTAGCGTTAGCGGGTCTGTTTTTTGTTTGTTTGCTTACAATCCCGGCTTTATTAAGAGCTTTTATACTGTTACCAGGCCTGAGAGAAAAAGTATTTTTATTTCCCATTTTCCTGGTGGTTCCCATGTATGTCCATCAATGGATATTGAAGGGACTCATGACTAAATTGCTGGAAAGAGGATTTCTTAACAATGAAGTATTCCCGGGAATTCCCATTCTTGTTATTGCCTGGGCTTTTTTATGGATAATGGTCTTGTGGTTGACTTATAAAAATCTGTTGAATTTTTTTGAGAAAGCTGTGTGAATTCATTAAATCGGTATGGCTTCACCCGAATCATCCCTTGAGTGGCTCGTAATTATGCTGCGGCTTTTTTCTGCATGAAATCCAAAATAAAAAGAGTGATTTTTTTCCTGCATCTGTTGAATAATTTTTTTAAAGGAATAATTATTCCCTTCACAGAAGATTATTTCATTGGCCTCCTGTTGCTGCCGGGTAATTTTTTTTCCTGAGGTTTGAAGCAGGCTTTTAATTTTATCTATGCCGGATTCATCACCGATCAGGAAGACTGTACCAGGGTTATTTTTTTTTGATTGAATTGAATTCGATATGAGGGCTAATTTGCTCCTGCACCATACTCCAAATTGAATAAGATAAAAAGATAGCCCCGATGTGCCGAAATGCTTTCGGTAAAATTGATCCATAGCCTTGTAAAATAGCTTTGTATATCCGGAGTCTTTTTTTGTACTTTCTCCTTTGAAATGAATAATGGTGGTATCGGCAATGTAAAAATTGGTATACCCCATGTGTTGAAGACGATAACTCAAATCAATGTCTTCGGCATACATAAAAAACTGCTCGTCAAAACCACCTGTCTTGTCAAGCGCTTCTTTTTTGATCATCATAAATGCCCCGGATAAAACATCGACCGGATTATTTTTGAATTCATCCAAATGACCAAGATAATAGGATGCAAAAAGCTTTGAATGCGGAAATAAAAAAGATAAACCACTTAGCCGGCAGAATGCTGCCCAGGGAAAGGGAAAACCACGTTTGGATTCTTTGAGAAACCGGCCGCTTCCATCGATCATCCTTACTCCTGCGGCACCAATGTGATTTGCAGACTCCAGTGCAGAAATACAAACGGAGAGGCTGTCTTCTGCAATAATTGTATCAGGATTCAGAAACAAAACATATTTGCCCCCGGTCATCGTTAATGCCTGATTGTTTGCTTTAGCGAAACCCGTATTTTTTTTGTTAATGATGAATTGAATTTGCGGAAACCGGGATTGAAGAAATTCTATACTCCCATCAGATGAATTATTATCAACGACAAATATTTCTGTTTCATTGACCAGGAGATCATTCGTACCTATAGCTTTCACAAGCGAACAAAGGCATTGTTCCAGAAAGTATTTTACATTGTAATTGACAATTATTACGGAAAGAATCACTTTAAATTGGAAGTAATAAGCACGAAGTACGATTTTTTAAGCATTCCGGCAAAATGTCAAATTCGATAATTGCCCCCCATTAGTCAAGAAACAAGAATGGTCAAAATCTAAGCATAAAGCGGAAACTCAAAACTGAATGTATCTTTGCGCCATGTTAAAATCTACACTGATTAAAGCAACGGAAGCAGGAGCCAGGGTTATAGAGGAATATTTCCAGGGGGAGTTTAAAATTTCCAATAAAGAAGGAGTCAACAATCTGGTGACCGAAGCAGATCACGCTTCTGAAAAAGCGATTTTCGATGTTATTAAAAAAGAGTTCCCTCAACATTTTATATTGAGCGAAGAAGCTGGTGAAATTATAATGGACTCTAATTATAAATGGATCATTGATCCTATAGATGGGACGGTAAATTTTGCACATGGGATCCCTCTTTGCTGCGTGTCGATAGGTCTGGAACAGGATGGCGAAATGATTATGGGTGCGGTATATAATCCTCTTGTTGATGAATTTTATTTTGCTCAAAAAGGATATGGTGCTACCCTGAATGATAAAAAAATTTATGTGAGCGAAGAAACAGAAGTGAGTAAATCCTGTATCGTAACGGGTTTTCCTTATACGTATCTGGATCAACCGAACGGCCCTCTGGAAGTTTTTTCAAGATTAATCCGCAAGGGTGTCCCGGTAAGGAGGCTTGGATCAGCGGCTATAGATCTGTGTTGGGTAGCTGCAGGACGCTTTGATGGATTTTATGAACACAAGTTGCATGCCTGGGACAGCGCGGCAGGATTCCTGATTGTGGAAGAGGCAGGAGGAATGGTTTCGGATTTCAAAGGAAGAAAATATTCTCCTTACCAACCGCAGATAGTTGCCAGCAATGGGAAGATCCATGATGAATTGCTCAAATGGATACACGATGAAATTTAATTTTGTTGTTATAATCTTCCAAATCACGAAATAATAAACATCAATAAAGATGTCTGAACAAAGAACTGAAATATCTTCCCTGGGCGAATTCGGATTAATTGAACATCTCACTAAAAACATAGAACTGAAAAATGCTTCCTCCATTGTAGGTGTAGGAGATGATGGCGCCGTTATTGATCATTTTGGTAAGCAGACGGTTATTTCAACAGACTTATTGATAGAAAATATTCATTTTGATTTAATATATACTCCTTTAAAACATCTTGGCTATAAAAGTGTGGTTGTTAATCTGAGCGATGTATATGCAATGAACGCGACTCCCACACAAATCACAGTAAGCATAGGGATCAGCAATCGATTCAGCCTGGAAGCATTAGATGAATTTTATGATGGAGTATATGCAGCATGTGAAAAATATTCGGTCGATCTGGTAGGAGGTGATACTTCTTCTTCACAAAAAGGATTTATTATTTCAGTGACTGCAATCGGTGAAGTGACCCCTGATAAATTTGTGCAGCGAAGCACGGCCAATAAAGGTGATCTGCTTTGTTGCAGCGGAGATCTGGGTGCGGCCTATCTTGGACTTGTTTTTTTAGAGCGGGAAAAGAAAATCTTTTTGGAGAATCCACAGGTAAAACCAGATCTGGAAGGAGAGAAATACGTTATCGGAAGAATATTGAAACCTGAAGCAAGAAAAGATATTATTGAGTTTTTTGAGAAATCTGATATCCTTCCGACTTCTATGATTGATATCAGCGATGGATTAAGCTCTGAGATCCTGCATATCTGTAGGGAAAGCAATCTTGGATGTGTTTTGTATGAAGAAAAAATTCCTATCGCAGAAGAGACCCGGATTGCGGCTTTTAAATTTGAGCTGGATCCTACTGCATGCGCATTAAGCGGAGGTGAAGACTATGAATTGCTTTTTACCGTTTCTCAAAAGGACTATGATAAACTGGCGTTAAATGAAGAAATAAGTGTAATTGGATATATGACAGAGCCTGAAAAAGGAAAAAAAATTATTACAAAAGGAGAGAATAGCTTTGATATCACCGCTCAGGGATGGAATGCCTTTAGTATAAAATGAGTAATTTCATTAAATGACATTCCGTAATTTTTATTGTCTTACTTTGAATGCCTTACTATGTTGTTAAACATGATTAGTTCCCAATGAAAACAATCGTGTATTTTTTTTTGGTTGCCTTTATTTTTTTTGGTTCCTGTAAGGCGGGTAAAGAGGTCTTCGATCCGAACAAAAAGTTTTCTGTTGAAGAATTAAAACAGGATTATCAATTGTTCAGAAATATTCTTGAAGAATCTCACCCCAGTCTGTATTGGTATACAACAAAGGACAGCCTTGATCATTATTTCGATGAGGGATATGAAAAGATCAGGGATTCGATGACCGAAGTGCAGTTCAGAATATTATTGAGCTATATAATAGCAAAAATTGATTGTGGACATACGGTTATCAAATCTTCAAAAAAGTTTTCAAGATACCTTGATACAACGCAGTTAAAAACTTTCCCCCTGGCTTTAAAATTCTGGCAGGATACTATGGTTGTAACTGCCAATCTGAATCGCCACGATTCTATTCTGAGAAGAGGCGTTGTATTAAAAAGTATCAATGGATTCACACAACCTCAGCTTAGAGATACTTTTTTTAATTATATAGTAACGGATGGATATAGTGCTTGCGGAAAATATCAGGCACTTAGTACAGGTTTCGCTTTTGCCAATCTTTATAAAAATATTTTTGGCCTCCCTTCGAGTTTTAATATTCATTATATCGATAGTTCAGGACTGGAAGAACAGACAAATATTCCAATTTATGATTTTAGAGCTGATACGATGAATCGCCTTGGATTTTCAACAGAACATATTAATGCGAAACATAAAAAACCCCCCCCTCAATTTTCATTTTTTTCCAGCAGTAATTTGCAACTGGATACAGCAGGCAATACTGCATTCATGACGCTAAATACTTTTGACAGAAGCAATCATCTGAGAAAGTTTTTTCATCAATCCTTTGAGGCGATTGAAAAGAATCATATCAGGAATTTAATTATCGATGTCCGTTCCAATGGGGGAGGCGATGCGGGGATCTCAACACTGCTTACGAAATATATTATCGATAAAAAATTTAAACTTGCTGACTCCTTATATGCGATGAATCGAAGCAGCCGATATGATAAATATATTGACAAAAGCTTCCTGTATCACGTGATGATGATTTTTGTAACAAAGAAAAAATCTGATGGAAAATATCATTTTGGCTATTTTGAGAGACACTACTTCAGCCCTAAAACAAAGAATCATTTTTATGGGCATGTATATGTATTGATTGGCGGGAATTCATTTTCGGCGACTACTCTTTTTGCGGGTTCATTAAAAGGGCAAAAAAATGTGACCCTGGTTGGGGAAGAAACCGGAGGGGGTTATTATGGGAATACAGCCTGGGTAATTCCTGATGTTACATTGCCCAATACAAAAGTCAGATTTAGGTTACCAAAGTTCAGATTGGTAGTTGACAAAACAAGACAAAAAAATGGAAGAGGCGTAATGCCCGATGTATGGGCTTTGCCTTCGACAGAAGCGATTCGCAGGGGAATTGACTTTAAAGCAGAAAAAGTAAGAGAGCTAATTGATTCCGGAAATAATCAAAATAAATAACCGGAGATTTCATATCATAAACGGTATTATTAATTAAGATTTGTATATTTTTTTAATCCTGTGGTTTTATGAAATATTTAAAAAAGTTAATAACTCTTTTATGTCTGATTCTTTTTGCCCAAGTTCTTCCGGCACAAAATTCACTTTCTGAAGCCAGAATGAAAACATTGAAGGGAACAATAGTTCCTTTTTCAACTGCGACGCAAAAGGATTCTTTGATTCTGGTTTGTTTCTGGTCCACTACTTCGGATGCCAGCATTAATGAATTAAATGCCATCAATGCGAATTATGATAAATGGAAAGAAATGTTATCATTTAAATTAATGGCCGTTTCTGTTGATGAGGGACAAACTGCCAATAAAGTAAGACCTACCGTTAATATGAATGAGTGGAAATTCGAAGTATACACAGATATTTATGGAGATTTGAGAAAGGCATTAGGTTCGAATAATCTGCCCCAGCAATTTATCATTAAAAAGACAAGAGTGATTTATGAACAATCTGGATTTGAGTCAGGAACAGAGAATTACCTTTTCCAAAAAATGCAGGCCATTGCTGCAGGTAAATTATAAAATTTATTCCCCGTCTACGATTACCTGCTGCAATTTCAATTGGTCATCAATAGCCACAAAATGAGCTTCGGATCCCGGTTGAATAGTACCCCATTTATTATTTTTCAACAGAAGTGCCGGATAAAGCGAAGCCATCCTCAAGGCCTCGGGCAAAGGGATGCCGACCTCTTCAACTCCATTTTTTACTGATTGCAACATAGTCAATGCCGAACCAGACAAGGTTCCATTGGGTAAGACATATCTGTCTCCTTTAAAAATGTGCTGGTACTCCCCATGCGTTGTCTCGGCTACAGCATCTGTAATAAAAAACAAGCGATTATTCATAATTTTTTTACTGATCCTCACGGAAGCAAAAGCCACGTGAATACCATCACAAACCAGGCTGCTCATGACGTCGGGATGATCGTATATTGCTCCAACCATTCCGGGTTCTCTTCCCTGAAATGCAGACATCGCATTAAAAAGATGTGTCGCGGCAGGAATGCCCATGAAAAAACCATTGATAGCATTTTCATAAGAAGCGTTGCTATGACCAGCAGAAACAAGGATATTATGTTGCAGTAATAATTCTATTATATTTTTATCACACTGTTCAGGAGCGAGAGTTATCATTTTAATAACACCCTTCCCTTTTTTTAAAAGCATATTTATTTCCTGGATCGTCGGTTTTTTAATAAACTTTTCGATGTGTGCACCTTTTTTAACAGGATTGATGTAAGGTCCTTCCAAATGCAATCCCAACAGCCCCTTTCCTCCGATATCCCAATATTTTTTGACAACATCAATTCCTGAAATAAACTTTTCGATAGAATTAGTCGCCATGGTTATCATGAATCTGGTACAACCTCCCTGAAGACAATATTCATACGTTGCTTCCAGCGCATCAGTTGTCAATTCATTTGAAAATAGCTTGCCATTCCCTCCATAAATTTGCAGGTCAATAAAAGCAGGGGCAAGCATATAGTCTGATAATTTTTTTGGAAGATAGCCCATCGGAATTTCTGATTCCGGTACAAAGCCGACTACCTTTTTGTCTTTGACGAGTATGGCCACGCCTGTAAGTAATTCCTGTCCTGTAAAAACTTCTCTCGCTATAAAAGCGGTATTCATATGATGAATTAGGGTTCGATAATAAAATGATCAGCATCTTTCCAAAAAGGAAATTTGCTGCGCACAGAATCTAATTTTTCTTTCTCAAAAGCATAAGTAAAAATATCCTCTTTGCCGGATGCATGATATAAAATTTCACCCATCGGGTCTACAAACATAGAATCTCCGGTATAAGAAATATTATTTCCATCAGTCCCGATTCGGTTTACACCCACTACATAACACTGATTCTCGATTGCCCTCGACTGAAGAAGAGTTTTCCATGCATTAATTCTTCGCTCAGGCCAGCTGGCAACATAAATAAGAATATCGAATTCGGGATGACGATTGCCTTCGTTTTCGGAGATGGGGATTGTTTGACGGGACCAAACCGGGAATCGCAGATCGTAGCAGATAAGTAAATTAATTTTCCAGCCTTTTACAGATGCGATTAACCGTTTGTTGCCCACAGCGTATTTCTGATCTTCTCCGGCATATGCGAAGAGATGACGTTTATCATAATAACCATATTCTCCATTGGGCAGCATCCAGATAAGACGGTTGTAATACAAACCTTCGCTTTCTGCGATGATACTCCCCGTTAAAATTATTTTCTTTTCTGAAGCCATTTCTTTCATCCAGGCCATTGTTGGCCCATCCATTTTTTCAGCCAATAGTTCGGGATTCATACTGAATCCTGTACTAAACATTTCCGGTAAAACAACAATTTCTGTTTTTTGGCTGATGGTATTTATTTTTTTACGCAGCATCTGCAGGTTTTCATTCTTGCTTTCCCAAAATAACTGCGTTTGTACACCAGTGATGGTAAGAGTAGACATGGGTGATTGAAAATTGTAAAGTTAACAGATTAAAAGTAGAAACCCATATCTCAGGGATAATACCATGATCCAAGCAGACTTTCATACCAACTTTTTTGGTAGAGCTTTAATTCGGTTTTTCTTTAGAGAAGAATCTGCCGGCAATAAAAGAAAGAGGAATTCCTATTGCAATTATAAGAATGAAAATGCCAATAGCTGTTTGTTTGATTGAAAATCCAAATTTTTGTGTATTGCTCAATGGTACTACAATTAAATTCATAACCAGCCAGATAAAAATACCATATAAGGAACCGATAACTATTTTGTTCTTTGAACCAAGATTTAAACGCGGGTATAAAAAGAAAAACAAGATCGTGAATGCATAGGCAATCAGGAAATGAAGTAAAAGTCCGGCTACAGCCATTTGCAAGCCACCTGAATATGCATCCTTTCCCCAAACTCCACTAGCTATAAACCAAAGTACACGTTCCGGATTTTTTCCGGTAGCAATAATATAATGAAGAAAAGCAGCAACTATATCCGCAGCACCAACCAGGAATCCGGCCCAAAGGATGGATCTGAAAATATTTTTTTGATACATAACGATTGCAGTTTAGGTGATAATATGAGAATTATACTTCTAAGTTATCAATAATTCTATTTGGGAGCCAAGCAGGTTAAATATTGTTTTCCTCGTTCGACGGGTGTTCTTTTAATTGATTGGGAGAATTTAAAAGAGTATTTACCATGTCGGACTGATATCCTTTTTGTATCAGGTAATCCATCATTTTTCTTTTTTTGATGAAGATATTTTTTCCTCCCTTAAGGGTCTTCCATTTTTCAAAAGCCAGCTTCCGGAAAGTGTTTTGGTAATCTTCATCATCAATTGAGTTAAGTGCTTTAAGAATACAGTATTGGCTGATTTGTTTTTGTTTCAGCTCATGACTTATTTTTACTTTTCCCCATTGCTTCATCCGGAATTTCCCACCTGCGAATTGAATAGCAAATCTTTCCTCGTTTAGGTAGTTTTCCTGGATCAATTCTGAAATAATTTCTTCTATATCCGATTTCCAGACTCCTAGGGAATATAGTTTTTGTTTCACCTCATAATGACAACGTTCCTGGTAGCCGCAAAACTGCTTTATTTTTTGTAATGCTTTTTCTTTTAGAAGTCTTGATTTACCAGGCATACCTGAAATTTTCAAAGTTTCTATTAAAAAGATTTTATCAAAAGATTAGTCACATAAAATTAACACTTGATGATGACGGTTCTATAGGAAATAGTTCCCTATTGGCTATTAATTAAAAATCAGTAGTTTCGCCGAAAGACCAATTACATGAAGTTTATTGTTTCCTCATCGGCTTTGTTAAAACAGCTGCAACATATCAATGGAGTAATCAATGCCAATACGGTTTTACCGATTTTGGAGGATTTTTTGTTCGAAATCGAAAAAAATAAGCTCACTGTTGTTGCAACGGATCTGGAAACGGTGATGAAAGTTCAGCTTGATGTGGAAGCTAAGGAAAATGGTAAGGTCTGCATACCGGCAAGAATATTGATTGATTCCTTAAAAAATATTCCTGATCAACCCCTGACATTTACAATCGACAAACATTTTGGGGTGGAAATTACAAGTGATAATGGCAAATACAAGGTAATGGGCGAAAATCCTGACAATTTTCCAAAGGAGCCTACAGCGGATGATACTACCTCTTTTACGATTTCTTCCGGTGGATTAATAACGGCTATTAATAAAACCCTTTTCGCGGTTAGCAGCGATGACCTCCGACCCGCTATGACAGGCGTTTTTTTTGAAATGGATAAAAAAGGATTGCAATTAGTAGCAACAGATGCGCATAGACTGGTACGTTATAAGAGAAAAGAAGTGAGCTGTCCAAAGTCCGATTCTATGATTGTCCCTAAAAAACCATTAAATCTTCTAAAAACTGCATTGCCTGGCAATGAAGACATGGTTACAATTAACTACAACAGTAATCATCTTTTTGTGCAACATGGAACGATGCAAATGAGTTGCCGGTTAATTGATGCCCGTTTCCCGGACTATAAAGTGGTAATTCCTTCTGATAATCCATACAAGTTAATTCTTAACAGGAACGATTTCCAGGGAGCGCTCCGCCGTGTCAGCATCTTCAGCAATAAAAGTACTAATCAGGTAGTGCTGAATATACATGGAAGTGAATTGCAACTGGCAGCCCAGGATATTGATTTTTCATTTGAAGGAAATGAACGTATGAAATGCCAGTATGATGGGGAAGATCTCGCCATTGCATTTAATGCAAGGTTCCTGATCGAAATGTTAAGTGCAACCGACTCAGATGAAATAAAAATTGAACTATCCACACCTACCAAGGCCGGGATTGTCAAACCAATCGAACAGGATGAAAATGAAGAATTGCTAATGCTGGTAATGCCATTAATGCTAAATAGCTAGTATTCCACTCGCAGAATCTAATTCTTGTTGCAAAAAAACTGAAAGGATTTTAATTCCTGTTTGCGGGCAAGTTGTTGAATGAGCGAACGCTTTCGGATAATCCGGGATTTATTTATATCAAATACTTCGTGGGCAATACAGAAGGTTTCCAAAGTTTCGAAATGGAACAATAAATTATTTATTTGTTCCACCTCCTGCTCCATGAATCGCTCCGTAGCATATTCATCTTTCAAAAGAACAAGCAAATCTCTGTTGGGAGTTTTCATTTATTAGATTTTAATAACCAACCATGCCTTTGTTTATACCGCAACCACATTTTTTATTCGTTCCTCCAATGCGATTGCCCGAGCTGCAACTTATTGTTACAATGCTAATAATTATTAACAAGAAAATCAATAGTCTGAGCCCGTTTTTCATGGGATTAATCTTACTAATTTAAGCTATTTTGTACATCAAATAGCATTCCTTTTTTGCTAGTCTTTCAAAATTAATAAGCAGAATGCAAAAAAAACCAAAAATTTTGATCGCTCCGCTCCAATGGGGACTTGGTCATGCAACTCGTTGCATTCCAATTATTACTGCTCTATTGGCCTGGCCATGTGAGATCATTGTCGGATGTGGAGGGGCTCAAAAGCTGCTGCTGCAGAAGGAATTTCCAGCCCTGAGGTTCGTCGACTTGCCTAATTACAATATCCGCTATAGTGAAAAAGGCTGGCTTAATCTCTTTAATATAACCTTTCAAATCCCTAAAATATTGACTCAAATCAATCGCGAAAAACACTGGCTGAGCAATTTTTTGCGTTCCGAAAACCTGGATTTGATCATTGCAGACAATCGTTATGGTCTTCATGCTTCCGGCGTATATTCTGTTTTTATTACTCATCAGCTTTATATCTATACTCCGTTCGGAAAATTAATTAACGCAATCCTGTCTTTAATTCAAAATAAATATATCGGTCGGTTTTCGGTATGTTGGATACCTGATTTTAAGAATGATAATTCTCTGGCAGGAGATCTTTCGCATCCGACGAGTCTACCGGGAATACCTATACGATATATCGGCCCTTTGACAAGATTTGTTGCAAATGAACGCGAGACGGATAATTTGCTTGTAATTTTGTCCGGACCAGAACCGCAGCGTACAATTTTTGAAAATAAGGTTATCGCCCAATTAAAAAATTATTCCGGAAATGCAGTTCTTGTACGGGGACTTCCGGAAGAAAAAGAAACTCCTTTTATTTCTTCAAATATTTCTGTCTATAATCATCTTCCTTCCGAGGCATTGAATAAATTGATATGTCAGTCTTCATTTATTATCGGACGCTCAGGTTATAGCACGATCATGGATATTGTATCATTGGGGAAAAAAAGTATTTTGATTCCCACTCCGGGACAACCGGAACAAATTTATCTTGCAAAATATCTTTTCGAAAAAAAAATAATTTTTACGGTCAATCAGCACAAATTTGACTTGCGATCAAATCTGGAGGTTGCAAAAAAATTCCCTTTTTTAAGAAATATAAATGAGACCGGTTCATTATTATCAGAAGCTATTTCGGAATTATGCACCGAGATTCTTAATATCAGAGTAAAAGAAAATGTTTAATTGAACCTTTTATGTTTCTATTTCGGATTTCGGATAATCAAAAAAAAGGAATTCTTTTTTATTCTTAGAAAATTCATTCCATTGGTCGGTATTGATTGATATTCCGAAAATGCCACAAGTAGGAATATTATCAATGCTGACTTCGCATAACGAATTAGCAAAATCTGTAATTCCGGGATTGTGAGAAAAAATAGCGATGTTATTAATACTGTCATCCATGGATTGAATCACCGTATTAAAGGCGTCATTGTCCGCGTGATATAGTTGTGGTACCAAAAGGATTTCTTTTTCCTTTCTCTTAAATTCCTGCATGAAGAGTTTGGCCGTTGTTTTTGCTCTTTTTGCGGGACTTGATATGAAAAGGTCAATTTTTATATTTTGTTTTAGCAGACGCCTTGCCATTTCCGGAGCATTTTTTTTCCCCCGCTCATTCAAAGGACGATCAAAGTCATTTAAAGCAGAATTGTCCCAACTGCTTTTTGCATGCCGTATCAATAAAATGATTTTCATAATAAAAACCAGTTACACGAAGTTTGTAATGTGCTAAGGTAGAAGAGTTTTAAAGTTATTTGGTTATTTTAGTATACTTTTTTGGACGCCTCATGATACCTAATAATATCATTCGACAATTATTGCTTTTATTTTTCATTATTTTTCTTGCTGTTGTATTATTCAGTCAGTTGCAATTTTTTATTCCTGCTGTATTGGGGTCTTATACTTTATTTGTGCTTTTGAAGAAATGGATGTATATCCTTACCGGCCGGTATAAGTGGAGAAAATCTTTTGCGGCAGTCATATTGATGTTATTATCCTTCCTTGTTATCTTATGGCCCATTGTGATGTTGATTAATATGATGTCATCAAAAATCAATTTTGCGATTGAACACTCCTCCTCTGTCTTAACCACCCTTGAGCATTATATTCATACTTTCGAAACAAAATATAAAATACAAATTCTCTCAGAAAATAATGTAAGACAGCTCTCATCCTGGACTGCTCAGACCCTGCCCAGGATATTGGGAGCAACTTTCAATAGCCTGATTACAGTTGTATTTGCTTATTTTATTCTTTATTTTATGCTGATCAACGGCCGCAAAATGGAGACATGGCTGATAGACTGGATTCCGATGAAAAATGAAAATGTATTATTGCTTCGGAAAGAAACAAATTCATTGGTTTATTCAAACGCAATTGGTATTCCAATGATCGCATTATTTCAGGGAGTTTTGGGACTTTTGGCTTATCTTGTTCTGGGGGTCGATCAGCCTTTATTCTGGTTTGTGGTAACCTGTATTGCTTCCATGATGCCTGTAGTTGGCGCAGCGCTGGCATATGTTCCCGTTGGAGTTTTATTTTTTGCTACAGGGATGAACATAAAAGGGGTTGTTATGCTTGCTTATGGATTCGGTGTAATCAGTACCCTGGATAGTGTTTTTCGTTTCTGGTTACAGAAAAAAATCGGAGATGTACATCCCCTGATCACCGCATTCGGAGTCATAATTGGTGTAAGTTTGTTTGGTTTTATCGGCCTGATCTTCGGCCCTATTCTTATTTCACTGTTTATTTTATTGATAAAGATCTATGTCAATGAGTTCGGCGTCACTAAAATCACCTGAGAAAATCAGGTTAAAAACAGTTAAACTTTTTTAAAAAAGGATCGATATAATTGGAGATATGTTTAGAAATTCGACCTTCCATCGAGCCGTGATTTTACGTGTAAAAAATACTTAGTAAATAACCTTATCTTCGCAAAAAAAATTATTTTTATACAATAAAAAAAACCTTTTTGGGTCTTGCAGAATTCCTTTTTGAATAATATTTTAGCTGTCGACCCGTTTATAAAAACGCGATCTCAGAAAAACCTATCACTCATGCGTACCCTAAATCCGATATCTATCACCGGCCTTTTTATTCTTTTATTTTCGGCCACGATTGTCAAAGCAGGAACAGGTCCTAAATTAAGAACCTCCCGTCATCTTAAAGTTGCTCATTCAGCTCCTTCAATTTCAGTAGCGCTGGAAGAAGAAGCTTCTTTTCTCTATGATCAGATTGATCTGGCAGATGTTGGTCTGAGCAAACAGGCATTTGAGTATGCCTACAAAGGATACCTTTATTTATCGCAACATCATTTGATCAGCAGGAGCAATGTGATTTCCATTTGTGATTTTAGTCAATCTTCCCGAAATAAGCGGCTATATGTTATTGATCTGGACGAAAAAAAGGTATTGATTAATACTTATGTGGCACATGGACGTGCTTCAGGAGCAGAATTTGCGAATTCTTTTTCCAATAGCCAGCGCTCGCACAAAAGCAGTCTGGGATTCTATATAACCGAACATACGTATTATGGTGATCATGGCCTCGCACTCAGGATACAGGGCGTGGAAAAAGGTTTTAATGACAGGGCAAGCCGCAGGAATATTGTGATTCATGGATCGCGTTATGTAGGTCAGGATTTTCTGGAATCGAATTCATTCAATGGAAGAAGCTATGGATGTCCTGCCGTTCCTTTTGATGAATGCACTGATCTTATTGAGGCGATAAAAGATGGATCCTGTTTATTCATTTATCATCCGACAAAAAAATATTTGACCAAATCGAAGATATTAAACAGTTAGCTCGGACGTAAACTTCAGATGGTTTGAAGTGAAAAAGCTCAATGTAGGTTCGTACCCTATGGTTGGGCTTTTCCTTTTATAGGATAACTTTCCCCGAAAAGTCCATATCAACTAATAGAAATATTAAAGCGGGAAGATCCATCCGATCAATTGTGCAAGTGAGCCTACTACCAATCCTGCGTAAATTTCAGCGGGACGATGATCAGAAACAATAAAACGGGCGGTGCAGACAGCCCCTGCTACCAATAGGGCAATTGATAAATATAACCCTGACGCATAGTTGTCGTTAAACACGAAGAGTAAAAAAAATATCACTAATCCTCCCATGGCAATAGCGTGCATACTGATTTTAAAATAAATATTACATATCCATCCACCACATACTGCGAGAAAGGAGCCCAGCAGGAGATGTTTTACCACAGAAGGACTATCAGGTAAATTGTTAAATACATAGAATGTCCACCAGTAAAAAAACATAACAAGGATGTAAGGAATAATGCGATCTCTTGAGGTATGCAGGTAAATTGATTTTATCAATTTTAATCTCCAGCAGAGAAAAACAGCAAAAACAGGAAAAACGGAAGTGAATAAAAAGACAGTTATAAACCTAAACATCATCGTCCGGTGGTCAAACCCTGTAAAAACAGAAGAATGAAAAAAAATAAAAAAAGCAACAATATAACTATTGATCAATAGTGGGTGAAAAATAAAAGAAAACAAATTTGCAAAAAAACGGGTGACAATTCCGTATTGACCAACTGTGGATGAAGAAATCTTTGTTTCAATATTCATTATAGATCGGTATTGCTATTGGTTAACAAGAGATAGGAATGCTGAAAATCAATCTTTATATTTCTTTGCGCAAGCGGGCAACAGGAATATTTAGTTGCTCCCTGTATTTTGCAACGGTGCGGCGCGCAATATTGTATCCTTTCTCTTGTAATAATTCGGTAAGACGCTCATCGCTTAATGGTTTCTTTTTACTTTCTCCTTCAATTAAATCGCTCAGGATCTTCTTGACTTCTCTGGTCGAAACCTCTTCCCCACTGTCTGTACTCAGGGATTCGCTGAAAAAGAATTTTAGCCGGTATGTTCCAAATTCCGTTTGAACAAACTTGCTGTTTGCTACACGGCTAACCGTTGAAATATCGAGCCCCGTTCTTTCAGCGATATCTTTTAATATCATCGGCTTTAATGTTGTTTCATCGCCGGTGAGGAAGAAATCATGCTGATAATCCATAATGGTTTGCATAGTACTCAATAAAGTCTGTTGTCTTTGTTTGATAGCATCGATAAACCATTTGGCAGCATCTATTTTTTGTTTGATAAATAAAACAGCTTCCTTTTGTCGTTTATCTTTTTTAGAACCCCTGTCATAGTTCTTAAGCATTTCCCTGTATCCTTCGCTGATTCGCAGATCTGGAGCATTCCTAGAATTTAGTGTTAGCTCCAGCGAACCATTGTTATTAAATATGAAGAAATCCGGAACTATATAACTTTCTACCTTGGTTTCACCAACGGTTCCTCCTGGTTTAGGATTCAATTTAATGATCTGTTTAATCACATCCTTGAACTCCTCATCATTTAAGTTGAGACCTCTTTGTATTTTATCATAATGTTTTTTCGTGAACTCGTCGAAATAATATGTCAGGACTTCAATTGCCATTTCCACACTTTTCCCTTCGGTTTTTTTTCGTTGAAGTTGCAAAAGAAGAGATTCCTGCAAACTTCTTGCAGCAACTCCTGGCGGATCGAATTGCTGAATTTTTTGGATCAGTTCTTCTAATTCTTTTTCGTCTGTTTCGATATTTTGCCGGAATGCAAGATCGTCCACAATAGAAGCTGTTTCCCTTCTCAGATATCCATCATCATCAATGCTGCCAATGATTTGTTCTGCAATACGACGGTTGCGTTCATCCACGTTCAGCATTCCCAGCTGATCCAACAGCATTTCATGAAAACTGGTTTCTACTTTATGAGGGATTGTTTTTTGGTCCTCAGATTCGGGGTAATTATCATCTCTTAATTTATAATCAGACACCTCATCATCATATTCATTTACGTAATCGCTTATGTCAATATTATCATATTCTTCCTGCGAACCTTCCGATTCAAAATCATCACTATCACTTTCAAACTCATCCTTGCTATCATCAGTTAATCCGTCGTCGTGATCTTCCTCAGCCACTTCAAGTGCCGGATTTTCTTCCAATTCTTCTTTAATACGCTCTTCCAGATTAGCCGTTGGCACCTGCAGCAGCTTCATTAACTGAATCTGCTGGGGGGATAATTTTTGTAATAGCTTTTGCTGTAAGGATTGACTAAGTGCCATTTAAAGGGGATTTTTCTCTGGCAGGTCAAATTTTTTTTAAAAATCGACACTAACCACAAAAATCAGGCCTAAATTTACATACAAATATGAAAAAACAGCGGCAACGAAGAATTAGTTTTATTGTTGTACTAATATTTATTGTTACACTTAAAACATTTGGGCAGGAAAATGTTTTTCGTAATAATGAAATTTTGCCGGCAAAAAATTTATGGAATGGATTCAAATCAGGTGATCTTAGTGTTTCTTACACAAGAAATTACCCTGTAATGGCTTCCTTCCGGCCAACTCCTGTTTTGCCATCTGTTTCTGAAAATAATTTACAAAGAATTCTTCCAGCCGATTTTTATGTTCAGCATATCGGTTATTTCTGCAAAAAAGAGTGGGAGTTTGAAAAATCAGTGCATATTCCGCTTCGGTTCAGACTGGGATCGCTGGAATATTGCAATTATCTGGAAGGCAAAAAATAATTATTCCAGGCTTCGGCGGATCAGCGCATTATTATAAGATTGAATATTTGCCTTAAGCAGATATTCCATTTTTTGAAGTGTATCACTATACAATGGATCAGCAATAAGATTCTGTTTCAGTCTATTATCCCGCACGTACTGGTATAAATATTTGCTTTTCTCATTGGAAATATCATAACCTAATACAAAATCACTCATGATGATCTGATTGATCTGGCCGATCCGGTTAATCACATAATGCTTCCTGACAGAAGGATCAAAAATATTATTTCCAAAACCAAGATATGTGCCTTTGTAATGCAAATTGCTTAATAAAGAGGGTATGATATCCACCTGTGAGATCATTGTTGTATCTACGATGCCTTTTTCATACGAAGGATCGTATATAAAGATCGGGATGGTAGTGCAGCTTACCGAAGTATATCCAGACCCATCATCCGGTTCAATATAATGATCTGCACAGAAAACAAAAATGCTGTTTTTAAACCAGGGTGATTTTTTTATCGTCTCAAAAAATTGTTGATAGGAATAATCTACATAACTAATACTTCTTTGAGCAGGCGATTGAGTGAATGAACTGAATTGTTGTCGGAATTTTTCCGGAATCGTAAAGGGCGGATGAGAAGAAAGATTGAAAAAGACAGCGAGAAAAGGCTGCTGTTTTTTTTCCAATACACCTGCTCCATATTGTAAAAAAGGTTCGTCAAAAATCCCCCAATTACCGTCGTAGAATCGATCATCATTGAAATCGCTACGGCAGTAATAATTGTCGATGCCGGCCATACGACAAAATTTGGCAAAACCATAATGATCATAGGAAGCGCCCATAAAAAAATTAGTATTATATCCTTTTTCTTTCAAAATATTTCCGATACCGGAGATCGGTGTATTGGCATAATTCGAATAATAAAAAGGTTCATCCAGTAAGGCAGGCAATCCCGCTAAAATGGCAACAATTCCCTGGTTTGATGAAAGACTATTTGAAAATGCATTTGGGAAAAAAATACTTTTCTTAATCAGCGAATCGAAAAAAGGAGTTCTTGCTTTATGGGGATCGCCAGGAGTCAGATAAAAACGTGAAAAGCTTTCCAGGATGCAAATCACCACATTTTTGTGAAGCATGGTATCTTGATCACTCCCGGTTGTGCAACAATATCGATGAGTTTTAACAATTTCGTTCAGTTCACCTTCAGTAAAATATTTTTTTGGTAGCAATTGATTTTTTTTCCTGACCATGGAATAAAGAAAAGTATTTACGCTGTTTTGAGCCAATGGCAATTGCCGGGAATCTATTTGTAATAATGGAGAAGAAGGGATAAGAGGTCTCGACTGCCAGCCCCTTGCAAAAAGAATGAGCAGGCCGCTTGTCAGACAATGGCTTATAAAAATTGTGCGCCAGTCAGACAGATCCTGTCTTATTGAAAAAATTCTTTTGGCAAAAAAAATAAGAACTGCAGAAAGCAATAAAAAGAGAAAGAATAGTATCCAATAATTTTTTAACAGACTCCCCAGGGAGCTTAGGGAATCGCCAAAAACATATATAAGATCTGCATTGCTCCGGTGTTTGATATAGGAGAAATATCCTATGTCGATAATATTAACAGCAATTCCTGAAATGTTTATTCCAATAAAAAGAGCAATAATGAAATATTCAAAAGTGTTGCTTTTCTGTGTAAAATATTGTGATATAAAAAAAAGAATGAAAACAGGAATATTTAGCCACATGATGGCTGACAGATCCATTTTTAATCCCCAAAAAAAAATCGGGAAAATATTCCGGAAAGAGATATTCGTAAAAAGCTCATGATTATAGCGCCAAAATATTATCCTGATCACCATAAACAGAAATAATAAAAGGACAATCGAAAAGAATATTGTCCGGAACTGCTTGAGAAAATTGTTTCTAAATGCCATAACCGTTCAATGTATTGCTATCGGTAACCAGGAGATTTTACATTAACGAGACAAACTAAAAAAGTATTGTCATTCATGTATTTTGATAAAATTTCTTTATCAAGCCCCTTCCAAAAATGTATATCCCAGATGATTTGTTTATTAAATGGAAAATTTTTTGTCATGAATTCATGCATGGCAACATCCTGTGAAATCAATACATGATGCCGGTTTAAGAAAAAGGAAATTTCCTGTGCGTAATTTTTGCATGCAGCAGAATCTTTTATATCTAATGAAGGTAAATAAAGACTGGTAAGATATCCCAATTGTTCCAATCGAACAATCACCGAGGTATCTGTCGACTCCAGGATGATACGGTCTTTAAGAGCAAATTTTTCGTCATAAAGTTTTAGAACATGGCAAAACTGGTTAATATTTGATACATTCAGATTTTTTGTATCGAGCCAGAATAGCTTGTGATTAGGATCTGCCTGAAGATAATCGCTAAAGGAAAGGGAATTGATTTCGGATGCATCATGTGCGATATAGAATTTGCTGTTTGTCGAATCGAAGCGAATATCACATTCGAATCCGGGGAACTGGTCATATAAATATTGTAACCGGACAAGCGAATTAACACGATGAGGCCAAATCCGGTTTTTCCCTGCCAATGAATAGATACGATGTTTCAGATGAAGAGAATCAGATACTACAAATATCTGATTGGAAAGAGTATTGTTTTTATCGGCTGACTGTAAAACTTTTTGTTGCAGCCAGTTGATAATTTCATTTCGAAACAAAAAAAGAGTACCGGTTAATAAAATCAACAGGACAACCGGAGCCAGAAGTTTTTTTTTTGCATGGTATTCTAAATACTGGCTTGTAATGTGGATGCTTGATGTAATACTTTCCTGATGGCAGTCAGCATTTTTTTTCCTTTTTCTTCAATTTGTTCTTCATTCCAGGACAAATTAATTGCCGTAGATATGCAACGGCTCATAATTTTATCGCTATTGGCAAATGATTTTTGCTGAAGTTTTTGAAGAGCTGTTCTTTGGTCTTCATGCAAAAGATTTAAAGTAGATGGCTGTTTCAGATGATCCCATTTACGGATATAATGCCAGTTATTATCGTACCAGTAAAAATTACCGGCTAAAATATTCTGTTCTTTCATTTCCGACACCACTGCTCTTGTAATCGCTTCTGTGGGCAGAAACCAGCTTAAAAAAGTACAGCTATCTCCCTCGGGGTCGGGGATTGAACGGAAGGAGATTTCAGGAACCTGTGCGAGCAATTTCTTTAAATGATGATGGTTCTTTTTTTGGATTGACAGGAATTTATCAAGCTTACGGATTTGTGCCAATCCAACAGCCGCATGCAATTCTGAAATCCTGAAATTATATCCAATAAAAGGATGCAGATCCGCACCTCTGTCCACTCCCTTATGATCATGACCGTGGTCTGAAAAGCCATCAGATTTACTGTAGATATCATGATCGTTGGTCAATATGGCCCCCCCTTCTGCACAGGTGATTGTTTTTACAAAGTCGAAAGAGAATGCACCTGCGTGACCGATCGTACCCAGATATCTTCCTTTGTAAGAAGCGCCGATGCTCTGACAGGCATCCTCCATCAGAATTAGTTTATTTTCTTTGCATATTTCTAAAAGGGAATCCAGATCAGCCATACTTCCGCACATATGGACGGGCATCACAGCTTTTGTCCTGGAACTAATTGCCTGCCTGACAGCTTCGGGATTCATTGTTAATGTTTCATCAATATCGACAAGAACAGGGATGGCGCCAACACTCAATACACCTTCAAAGCTTGCAACAAAAGTAAAAGAAGGCATGATGACTTCATCGCCTGAGCCAATCCCCAATGCACATAACGCAGTCGTGAGTGCAGATGTTCCGCTTGAAGTAAGCTGGGCATATTTACATCCGAATTGACTGCAAATGGCTTCTTCCAATTCCCTGGATTTCCAGATGCCTTTCCGTGGTCCTTCAAAACCATAGCGCATAAGGATGCCCGTTGAAAGTACGTCATTCACTTCTTTGCGTTCTTCTTCGCCAAATAATTCAAAGCCCGGCATGACTGAGGATTTAGTTAATTAAGACAGCAAAGATAAAAAAAATGATTGAGCACAGAGATCATTCCGGTTTTCGCTTGCCGGGGACTTTTTTGTAAATTTCAATTGATAATTTTTTCGTCAAAAAAATGCGCGAAGAATCATTATATTTTATTGCAGTATTGGCGACTCCGGAAGTTGCTTCGGCGGTAATATCCATCAAACAGGAATTTGCCGATCGTTTTGAAAGCAGCTATGCATTAAAGCCTCCTCCGCATATTACCCTGCAATCTCCTTTTTGGATGCATCACAAAAATGAAGAGAATCTAAAACAGGCATTGACAGTTTTTTTCAGCAGGATGCCCCCATTTAAAGTGCAATGCAGGAACTTTGGATCTTTTCCATCCGGAAAAAATCCGGTAATCTTTATTCAGCCGCTGGAAAATAAAATACTCGATACGATTCATAAAAACCTGATGTTGTTTCTCCGTGAATTGGGTTTCTCAGAAGAAAGAACTCCTTTGAAATTTCATCCTCATATGACCGTTGCTTACCGCGATCTGACACTTGATAATTTTCAGAAAGCATGGCCTGAATTTGAGCAAAGGCATTTCGAGGCGGATTTCAACGTTGATAAAATTTATTTGCTCCGTCAAGATAGGAAAAAATGGATTCCACTTGCGGGATTTGACCTTTTATCCACAGGTTAATATCCATAATAGAACGGCGTTGAAAAAATTTTTCATTTTGAAATATTTATCTGCACGAATCATTCACCAGCAAGATGAAGATTCGTAAATTGCACCATTATAACCCCGCGAAAACTTCCGGGTTGAAATTATATCTATGCAGGATTATCTGAAAGGGTTGAATGATGCCCAGAGGGAAGCAGTTTTGTATACCGAAGGGCCATTGATGATTGTTGCGGGAGCCGGCAGCGGAAAAACAAAAGTTCTGACCACACGCATTGCCCATCTCATGGCAAAAGGAGTCGACGCATTTAATATACTGGCGCTGACATTTACCAATAAGGCGGCAAGGGAAATGAAGGAAAGGGTGGAAAAAATCCTGGAGAACAATAATGCCAGAAACTTATACATTGGTACATTCCATAGTGTATTTGCAAGGATACTTCGGGCTGAAGCACCTAAATTAGGTTTTCCCAATAATTTTACGATTTATGATACGGACGATGCAAAAGCTGTTGTAAAAACAGTGGTGAATGAATTGAATTTAGATGATAAACATTATAAACCGAATACAGTATACAACAGGATTTCGCAGGCAAAGAACAGTCTTGTAGGACCGGCGGAATATGCCCAGGATTATTATATCCAGCAGGAGGATATGCGCAGCAACAGACCGGCGATCGCACAGATATATGATGCTTACATAAAAAGGTGTTTTAAAAACGGAGCGATGGATTTCGATGACCTGTTATTGAAATTTTATGAGCTGCTCAAAAATTTTCCTGAGAGTCTGCATAAGTATCAGCACAAATTCAGGTATGTCCTTATTGATGAATTCCAGGACACGAATCCCGCGCAGTATGAGATTATCAAATTATTGGGTGCGGTTCATGAAAATGTTTGTGTAGTGGGGGATGATGCCCAAAGCATTTACAGTTTCCGCGGAGCGACAATTCAAAATATTCTGCAGTTTCAAAAAGATTATGAAGATGTGAAAATTGTGAAGCTGGAACAGAATTACAGAAGTACTCAAAGCATTCTTCATGTAGCTAACGAAGTGATCAAAAATAATAAGGGACAAATTCCAAAAAACCTGTGGACTGAAAATATGGTGGGTGAAAAGATTCGTCTGGTGCGGACGATGACGGATAATGAAGAGGGTAAATTTGTGGCCGACACCATCCAGGAACAAAAACTGAGAAATCATTTTAGTAACAGGGATTTTGCAGTTTTATACAGGACTAATTCCCAAAGCAGGGCATTTGAAGAAAGCCTGAGGAGGATGGGGATTGCTTATACGATTTACGGAGGTATTAGTTTTTATCAACGCAAGGAGATCAAGGACTACCTGGCTTATCTGCGTATCATTGTAAACCCCAGAGACGAGGAGTCTCTAAAACGAATTATTAATTATCCTGCCAGAGGGATCGGAAAATCTTCTGTTGATAAGGCAATCCTCCATGCGAATGAAAAAAATATTTCGATCTGGGAAGTATTTTCCAATGCTGCCAATTTCGGATATAAAGGAGGATCGCTTGAATCAATCGAAAATTTTGTGCAGATGATCAAAAGCTTTGCCAGCATGCTTTCCACAAAAAATGCTTATGAAGTTGCAATGCATGTAGGCAAGCAAACCAATATTGTAAAAGAGCTTTTCAATGATAAGACTACCGAGGGATTGGCGAGATATGAGAATATCCAGGAATTACTGAATAGTATTAAGGAATGGGTAGATAACCAGCAAAATCTCTCCCAAATTGACGAAGATGGAATCCTGATAGACAATATTCCATCCGGAACGGAATTTCGAGGCGAGTTCGGACTCTCAACCTATCTTCAGCAAATAACATTGCTGACCGATGCAGATGAAAAAGATTACAATGCAGATACCGTCAAACTAATGACGATTCATGCGGCGAAAGGCCTTGAATTCAGCTGTGTATTTGCTGCCGGCCTCGAAGAATCTCTTTTTCCAAATGCAATGGCAATTAACACAAGGGAAGAACTGGAAGAAGAAAGAAGATTATTTTATGTGGTTGTGACGAGGGCCAAACAAAAGCTGTGGATTACCTACGCCAATACCCGGTACCGCTTTGGAAGTTTGATACAAAATGATCCCAGTCGATTTATAGATGAAATACCTGAAGAACATCTAGACAGAAGTTATGCGGGAGGGGGTATGAAGAATCAGCGTTCGGGGGGCTGGAATTCCGGATCTGCATATGAGCGCATGCAATATGGTTTTGGAAAAGAAAATCCAAAACCTGGTGATAAACCATCTTATATATCTACACATAATAGACAACAGACTAAAGAACATATTCCATCTCCTGATTTTGTGCCCAGTGATACTTCAAATTTGCAGGTCGGACAAAGAGTAGAGCATCAGAAATTTGGCTTTGGAGAAGTAACTAAAATGGAAGGATCTGCGCATAACCCCGTCGCTACTGTGAAGTTTGAATTAAATGGGGAGAAAAAAATTATGCTAAACTATGCCAAGCTGAGAATTATAGAAGGATAATATTTTCGTGAAGACTTAATAGGAAATTTATTCTCAGTCTGAAATATATTACTTACATTTATTTGCCTCTACGAACACGAACCGTCTCTTCTCATACCTTACGAATTAAGGGTTCTGAATTTTTAGCATTCATTTATTTTATTAACAGTAAAAAAAATGTTTATGAAATCATTATCCATTCGTATGGCGATGGTAGTTAGTTTTATCACCATCCTCAATTTTAGTTGTTCAACTGCTTCAAGTCTTATGGGAGTATTGGGCAGTAATCCTAATTTGTCAGGCATTACCAGTTTATTAAAGGGCGCCGGAGGGATTAGCAACATCCTGGGAAGTAGTGGTCCCGCTACTTTATTAGCCCCTACCAACGATGCGCTCGCCAAAGCAGGAGGTACAGATATGATTCAAAATCTTTTAAAGCCGGAGAACAAAAGTCAACTCGTGGATTTATTAAAAAAACAGGTTGTTCCGGGTAATGTGAGTGCTGATGCTCTCAAAGCCGGTGGTGTAAAGGACGCAGCGGGCAATCCAATAAATCTCGGTTCTGCCATGCTGGGTCAGGGTACAAAAACAAAAGACGGGGGAATGGTTTATACGATCGATCAATTATTAAAATAGGAGTCTTCTAAATTTTTAAAAACCGTTCCGAAAATTTCTTTGGGACGGTTTTATTTTTTTTCAATTGCCAGTTTTAATGCAGCTAAAGTTTTCTTTTCACTGCCCACGAAAATTTTTTTATGGACGATCACGACCGGTCTTTTTAAGAAAGTATATTCTTCCAATATCAATTTTCTAAAATCATTTTCACCCAGGTTTTTATCTTTTAATCCCAATTCCTTGTATTTCATCGCACGTCTGCTGAACAGCGCTTCATAACTGCCTGCCATTCTTTTCATTTCATCCAGTTGGGCAGGACTTACTTTTTCAGTTTTAATATCCTGCAAAGAAAATCCTTTCTTTTTGGCCTGGATATCTTTCAATACCTGTTTACAGGTATCACAGGTAGAAAGACAGTAAATTTTTTTTGTTTCCATATATTTATCCCCTGACCGCCCAGGTCAGACGATAAATATATGATTTATTAATACTGTCGTAGCTTCATCTCTCAAATACCAGTCTGATATGAGAAAAATACCCCTCTGCCTGCTATTTGTTTTTTTATTTTTTGAAGCTTTTAGTCAATCCGGTGATGAGCTGGAAGTAAGAAAGGTTTTGGATGGTCAGGTGAATTCCTGGAACCGCGGAAACATCGAAGATTTCATGAAAAGCTATTGGCAAAACGATTCTTTAATATTTATCGGACACGGAGGAATTACTTATGGGTACAAGAATACACTGAACAATTACAAAAAAAATTACGACGACACAACTAAAATGGGTAAACTCTCTTTTGATTTGTTACAGGTAAAGAGACTATCCTCAGAATATTATTTTGTAATCGGAAATTGGCTTCTGAAAAGAAGTATTGGAAATATTGGAGGAACTTTCAGCTTATTGTTTATGAAAACAAAATCAGGTTGGGTAATCATTACAGATCATACCAGTTAATATTTTATTTAAAATTTTCTCATATGGCACTTATCATTATTGGTTTTATCATTTTTATTATTGGCCTTGTCATGGTCCGTAGCGAAGAAGTAATAAAACGCTATTCGGGCCCGGTTCGTGTTGTAGGTGTTTTGATGATTTTACTCGGAGTTCTGATTGCCTGTGTGATTCAGATTGAAGCCGGGGAAATCGGAGTCAAAAAATTATTCGGAAAAGTTCAGGATGATGTCCTGGAAAGTGGTCTGCATTTTATTAATCCATTGTTGGAAGTAGAAAAAATGGATATAAAAACGCAGAATTATACTATGAGCGGAGTTCACGATGAGGGTGCAAAACAGGGAGATGATGCTATTCGCGCACTGACATCTGATGGCCTGGAGGTAGTGTTAGATCTTACAGTATTGTATCGGGTGCTTCCCGCGCAGGCACCGAATATAATTCGCAAAATCGGATTGGATTATACAGACAAAATTGTTCGGCCAATAACAAGGACAAAAATCAGGGACAATGCTGTGTATTATGAAGCAGTTGCTTTGTATTCGACAAAGAGGGATGAATTTCAGCAAAGAATTTTTAAAAGCATTGATGAGGACTTCAAAAAAAGAGGATTAGTGCTCGAGCAATTGTTAATCAGAAATATTTCTTTGCCTCAGGCAGTCAAAACTTCTATCGAACAAAAAATTACCGCAGAGCAGGAAGCCCAGAAAATGCAATTTGTTCTCCAGAAAGAAAGACAGGAGGCTGAAAGAAAAAGAGTAGAAGCACAGGGGATATCAGATTATCAGCGTATCATCAGTGAAAGCCTGACGGACAGGCAGCTTCAATATGAGCAAATAAAAGCGATGAAGGAACTGGCGGCTTCTCCGAATGCAAAAATGATTATTATGGGTAAAGGAAATACGCCGATTATATTGGATGGGAAAGGCGCACAATAACTTATAAAGAAATAATTTTTTTGGTGTAGTTATCCGTGAGGAAATTTTTTCTTCCAGGTTTTATAGTAAAACCAGATTAAAGCAGCCAGGCTGACAATGGAAAAAAGATAAAAAATAATATTACCGATCGAGATACTAACTCTGATAAAAAGAAGATCAAAATAAATTCCCATGGTCATATTGATCATGAGCCAGAATAGTCCGAAAAAGAATGTCCAGAGAATTCTTTTAAGGAAATCTTTTACTTCTGGTTCCATGCTGCTCACGGCGGAAGAATTTTAAATCAAAAATAACGAATAATAAAGTTGAGAAAGAGCGGTACAATAACCCTGTGACTCGTTTTAATTGATCAACAGTTTTCTGAATTCGAGAGAATCTCCATTAAAAACATTAAAGTCAACTCCGGTAACGACCCCATTCACTTTTCCATTTTCACTGTGTTGCCAAAATATCCAGTCGCGATAAATACGAGGTTGCTCTGGTTGGAGATAATGAGCTACCCACAAAGGATATTTGTCGAAATCATCTTTCAAATATTTTTTATAAAACTCTACATTGGTATAAATAATAGGAAGAACGCCATAATAAGTTTGAATTGCGTCGAGCCATTCCTTAGCCCGCTCCCTTACCTTATCAACAGGAACACCATAGGTTTGTTCTATATCGAGAACGGGCGGCAAATCGCCGCTTTCGAGAGTTACTGAATTAATAAAATTTTCTGCCTGAGCTCTCCCGCTTTTCGTGGCCAGAAAATAATGATATGCCCCTCTTGTCAGTCCCGCATTTTTAATTTTTTTCCAATTACGCTGAAAAAAAGCATCTTCATTTCCTAACCCTTCCGTGGCTTTTACAAATGCAAAACTTATTCTGACCTTATTTACCTGCATTTGTTTTACCAAATCCCAATCTATGATATTTTGATATTTTGATACATCGATGCCATGAATGGTGTAATTCACAGGGATATCAATTCCAAATTCAGGGTAAAGTACAAAATGAGATTTTCTATCAAGCCACCAATCATAGACGACAAAACATAGCATGACGAATGTGGATGCGGCAAATAAAATCAGAATCAATTTCCAGATCCTTCCCTTTGGTTTCTTCGGCATAATAGCAATTAAACGCGTGCAAATGTAGGGAGGAAAGTCTGTAAGTCAGAAAAGTCCGGGAGCCCCAAAGCCCGATTCTATAGAGCGAATTAACAACCTGCGTCCAACTTTCGTAGTTTTCTGACTTCCGGACTTTCTGACTAATTTTATGGATGCCCGGTTTCAGCTGGAATGATACAATCAATCTTTTTTCAAAACTCACCTTGCGCCGTATATGGAACGGTGGAAAAGTATTGTCTAGTTATTACCTGAGTAAATGGACAAAAAAGCCTATTCAGTGGGGGCTTCCTCTTTCTGTTTCTTTTGAACCTACAACTTCCTGCAATCTTCGTTGTCCGGAATGTCCCAGTGGTTTGCGTGCTTTTACACGACCCACGGGAATGTTGCAAAATGATTTTTTTAGGGATATGGTAGACCAACTCTCAGAAGATATTTTATACCTGATTTTTTATTTCCAGGGAGAACCTTATCTCAATCCTTCATTCCTGGATATGGTAAATTATGCATCGCAAAAAAAAATTTATACTGCTACATCCACCAATGCTCATTACCTGGATGATCGTAATGCAAAAAAAACTGTTGAAAGCGGTCTGGACCGGCTGATTATTTCTATTGACGGGACCACGCAGGAAGTTTATGAACAGTACCGTGTTGGTGGAAGATTGGAAAAGGTTCTGGAAGGAGCGAGAAATATCGTAAAATGGAAAAAAGAATTAAAAAGCAAAACTCCTTTTGTTTTTTTCCAGTTTTTAGTTGTCAAACCAAATGAACAACAGATGGAAGATATTCAAAGATTGGCTGAAGAAATCGGTGTTGATCAGGTTCGGTTTAAAACGGCCCAGATATATGATTATAAAAACGATCCCAACCAGCTGATCCCGTCAAACGAAAAATACAGCCGGTATAAAAAAAATGAAAATGACGAATATGAAATTAAAAACACCCTGAGTGATCATTGCTGGCGCCTCTGGCATGCCCCAGTCATTACCTGGGACGGATTGGTTGTGCCCTGTTGTTTTGATAAAGATGCACAACACCAGCTTGGCAATCTCAAGGAAAAATCTTTCAGGGAAATATGGCATAACCAGGATTATGTGCGTTTCAGAAGTCAAATCCTTCAGGGACGAAAGAATATTGATATTTGTACAAATTGTAGTGAGGGGACAAAAGTGTGGAGTGATTAACAAAAATTTTCTAAATCATGCCTTTATCAGTTTCAATTACAACACGGCTTGAGCATCAGCACGAAACTATTTCGGAATTGATTGATGGTTTTCCGGAATCAGCATTAAAGCGGCGGATCAATCCGGATAAATGGAGCGCTTTTGAGAATATTGTTCACCTGGCTTCTTATCAGCTGACAGTTATTGAAAGAATGAAATTGATATTGGATGGGAACAAACCCAGGTTTGAGAGATATGTGGCTGAGAACGATCCACTATTTAATGAATATCTTAAAAAATCTTTAACAGAACTGTTAGACGATGTTTCTTATAATCGCGCAGTTATAATTGGGCAGTTGAAGTATCTGAATGAAAAACAATTAAAGCTATCTGCTCATCATCCCAGATTCGGAGAAATGGCGATCGTTCAATGGGCAGAATTTTTTTTATTGCATGAAGCACATCATTTGTATACTATCATGCAATTGACGGCAGCGCTTCGCGTTCCGCAGCAATAATTTGTTATTTTTGCGGCTTCATATTCTTATGACCATTGAAAAAGACATAAACCAGCACAAATTCAGGAACGAACATCAAAAATCAGTAATCAATCTCATCTATACTTATAATTGGGTGAATGAAAAGATTGATAAAATTTTTGAACCGTTCGATATCACACAACAACAGTTCAATATTCTGCGCATTTTGCGTGGAGCCGGTACTCCCTTATCCACCTTGCAGATACGGCAGCGTATGCTGGATAAAATGAGTGATACCAGTCGAATCGTAGACAGGCTGTTAAAGAAAGGGCTTGTCAAAAAAAATACCTGTAAGGCTGACCGGCGACTCGTGGATGTTATCATAACAGAAAAAGGAAAAAAGCTATTGGAAAAAATTGACTCCCGAAATGATGAAATGGATGCTGTATTCAAGAACCTTAGTCCCGCGGATGCAAAAAACCTGAATCAATTACTCGATAAAATTCGCAACGCCTGATATGATGATTGATAGTGGTTGGTCAAAAATTTCGCTGCCTGGTTATTTATATATGAAAAATTTTTTTTTAGGTTTATTATTTTTATTGCTCTCCTTTTTTTCTTTTTCACAACCTAAATATGAATTCAGAGCAGTCTGGATTGCAACTGTTGATAATATTGACTGGCCCTCAAAAGGAAATTTCAACAGGGAAGCACAAAAAGCTGAATTTATCAGGCAGCTGGACATGCATCAGCGCAATGGTATCAATGCTGTCATTGTGCAGGTGAGACCGGCAGCAGACGCTTTTTACCCCTCTCAATATGAGCCATGGAGCGAATGGCTAACCGGAAAACAGGGACAACCTCCTGCAGATTATTATGATCCTCTTCAATTCATGATCGAAGAAACTCATAAACGCGGAATGGAATTTCATGCATGGTGTAACCCTTATCGTGCTATTTTTAAAATCGGACAGTCATCGATTTCTCCTACGCATATTACAAGAATTCATCCTGAATGGTTCCTGTCATATGGGGACACAAAATATTTTGATCCCGGTAATAAAGAAGTTCAGCAATACGTAACTGAGGTGATCCGGGATATGCTTAGCCGTTATGATGTGGATGCCATTCATTTCGATGATTATTTTTATCCATACCGGATACCCGGAAGAGAATTTCCGGATGACCGTTCTTATAAAAAGTTCGGAAATGGAATGAGTAAAGAAGATTGGCGGAGAAGTAATGTGGACTCAATCATTCTTATGTTAAGCAGGGCTATCAAAGCAGAAAAAAAATATTGCAAATTCGGAATCAGCCCATTCGGTGTTTGGCGAAATAAGGATAGAGATCCTGAAGGAAGTGATACAAGAGCAGGTCAAACCAATTACGATGATCTGTATGCAGACATTTTACTTTGGTTAAAAATGGGATGGATCGATTATGTAGCCCCCCAGCTATATTGGGAATTTGAACAAAAAAATGCCCCCTATGGCATTTTATTGGATTGGTGGGGACGCCATTCGTATGGCCGGCACTGTTATATAGGGCTGGGTATTTATAAAGCGGGCCTGAATGCTTATTGGAGAGATAATTCGCAACTGCCCAGGCAAATAGCCTCTCTCAGGAGAACGGAAAACGTGCAGGGCATGATTTTTTTCAGTAGCACCAGTTTCCAACGAAATCCGAACGGATGGAACGACAGCCTGCAAAATAACTATTACAGGTATCCGGCATTGGTGCCGCCGATGAATTGGATTGACAGTATAAAACCTAAAGCTCCCAGCATTCGGACAGAAACTGCCATGGATTCTTTTGTAGTTTTTCTTCAAAAAGGATCGGCAGATGATGATTTAAGGGGGTTTGCAGTTTATAAATCGACAAATGACAATATCAAAATCGATTCTACTCCGGTTTTTAAATTTATCCCTTATCAGACTGATATTAGATTTTCATTTAAGACTCCTTCATCAAAACCAGAACAGGAAATTTATTATTTCGTGACGGCAATTAGTAAAACAAATAATGAAAGTGCGGCGGTAATGATTCCCGGATTTTTTTCTTCCCAATAAAACTTAACCATTTCAGTTCTGATATCTTTAAAGAGTAGCTGGCATTAAAAACTATATTTCAACTGAACCACTCCATCTTTATATGTTTTGGTTCCATCCAATTTCAATTTTTTTATTTCTTTTATATCCTGGCAAATTGGAAGTCCTTTTCCCAGCAGTCTGGGAACAACCGTAATGATCATTTCATTCAAAAGGTTTTTATTGATGAATTGAGAGATCAATGAAGAGCCGCCTACCAACCAGCTGTCTTTCTTTTTTTCTCTCAATAGCAAGACAATTTCCTTCGGATCGCCGGAAACAAATTGAATTGATTTTCCCTCAATCCTGGGTAAATCTCTTTCGGTAAAAACAATTCCCTGCATATTGCCATACCAGTAATTAAAGGAAAGCGTTTGCTCGTAAGTTTTTGCACCCATAATGGCTGTGCCGCATTGCTCATGAAAAGTTTGCATTCCGTAGTCTTCACCCGGATGAAAAAAATCGTTTAACCAGTCCACGCTGCCATTTTCTTCAGCAGTGAAACCATCCAGACTGGTTGCCATGTTTAAAATGATTTTTCCCATATGACAAAAGTAAGAACTTGTTCATGCTATCCGGAGGTTCTTTACTGCCATTAAAAATAATATGGCAGTTTTTCGGGGTTGAGGTTGAACCATTCGTTTCACCAGCTATTAAATATATATATAACATCTTGATATCCCTTGAAAATAATCCACAAACCTTCATATCAAAATCTTAATTTTGATCGCAGTTAAAAACAGTTCAAACTCCTGATGGCACTGATTGAAGTACAATTACCCAAGTCTCTCGCCAGGGCTCTCCGGCTGCCAAAAAAATCTCCGCAAAGGCAGCAGCTGAAAGTACTGAAAAAGCTACTTAAAAAAGCACGTTTCACAGAATTCGGACAACAATATCACTTCGATACCATATTACTCAGCAAAAACCCTCATAAGAAATTCAAGGAAAATGTTCCGATATATGATTACAATAAAATCTATTCGGACTGGTGGTATAAAATATTGCAGGGTAAGTCGGATGTTTGCTGGCCGGGTAAAATTAAATATTATGCTTTGAGTTCAGGCACTTCTGAAGCAGCGAGCAAATATATTCCTATTACCAACGACTTATTGCGTGGTAACAGGATCGTCATGATCAAGCAGTTATTCACTTTGCGTAATTACCAGGACATTCCGGTAAAAAGTATTGGAAAGGGATGGCTGATGATCGGGGGCAGCACTGACTTACAAAAAGGACCGGGTTATTATGCAGGAGATTTGAGCGGCATTACTGCCAGAAAAGTTCCATTCTGGTTCTCGCCATTTTATAAACCAGGAAAAAAAATAGCACGTACAAAAGATTGGGAAAAGAAATTAGAAGAAGTTGTGAGGCAGGCGCCCAACTGGGACATTGGTTTTATTGTGGGAGTACCGGCATGGATTGAAATGTGCATGGAGAAAATCATTCACCGCTATCAGCTGAATAATATTCATGAGATATGGCCTAACCTTGGTTTTTTTGTCCATGGAGGAGTTTCTTTCGAACCTTACAAAAAAGGATTTGAAAAACTATTGGGGAAGCCAATCACTTATATTGAAACATATCTTGCCTCAGAAGGATTTATTGCATACCAGGACCGACAGGATCAGAGGGGAATGAAACTGGTAACAAACCTTCATCTTTTTTTGGAGTTTGTTCCATTCGACAACAGGAATTTCGACCAGGATGGAAATATCATACCAAACCCGGAAACACTGATGATTCATGAGGTCGAAGAAGGAAGAGATTATGCCATTTTGTTGAGTACAAGCGCCGGCGCGTGGCGTTATCTGATTGGAGATACCGTTCGATTTACGGATAAGGAAAGATGTGAAATTATTATCACAGGAAGAACCCGTCACTATCTGAGCCTGGTCGGAGAACATCTGAGTGTAGACAATATGAACAAGGCAATCCAACTGGTCAGCGAAGAAATGAATATCAGCATTCCGGAATTTACAGTAGCCGGGATTCCGCATGGACTCTTCTTCGCACATCAATGGTATCTTGCGAATGATGACAATGCCGATGCGGAAATTTTAAGGCAGAAAATCGACGAAAAACTTAAGGAGCTGAATGATGATTATGCGGTAGAAAGAAAAAGCGCCCTGAAAGATATTTATGTGAAAGTATTGCCGGAAGAAAAATTTCTGGAATTTATGCGTCAGGCAGGTAAGATCGGAGGACAGCATAAATTTCCACGAGTATTGAAAGGCAAAATGATGAAAGACTGGCAGCTTTTTCTTGAAAAAGAAAATATCTGATCATCCAATATTCCCTTGGTGCAAATGAATCTCATTAAAACCGTTTGTCTAAGTTAACTGCTTTGTAGCTTCATCTTTTTAAGCGGTGTCTGAATATTTGTAAATTGAGCCAGCAGAAAGCCTGTCATATATTAAAGAATAACAATGATTGAAGCAATATTGAAAGGATTTGCTCTTGGATTTGTTCTTGCCTTATCTGTAGGGCCCATTATCTTCACGATTATCAAACAAAGCCTGAACAATGGACATCGTGGCGGCTTCAGTTTTGTAGCGGGGGTATGGATGAGTGATATCATCCTGGTTGTACTGAGTAATGTATTTACAGCATTGGTTGAAGAATTGCTGGAATATAAAAAGATAATCGCCTATTGCGGGAGTTTTTTTTTAGTAGCCATGGGCGTGTATTTTGTTTTTTTCAAGAAAATTTCTCTGAATACTGATACTTCCGGGAATGCGGCTTTGTTTAGAAAACGGGATATGCTCCGGATATTTGCTTCCGGCTTTTTGATCAATACCCTCAATCCGGGAGTCATTATTTTCTGGTTGGGCAATGCCACTGTACTATCACTAACGCATACACTAAAACAGCGGATCGTCATTTTTTCTGTTTGTCTATTGGTCAATATGACCGCTGATGTCGGTAAAGTCCTGATGGCGGGTAACCTGAGAAAAAGACTAACTTTAAAAACCCTCTCTGTCATTAATAAAATTTCCGGGATTATATTAATTGGTTTCGGAATTGCTTTATTGTGGGGAGTGATATTTTTAAGCAATAAAATCACATAAGCAGCTACATAAATTCTCAGCCACCAGGCAATTCATAAAGATTTATGTATACCTTATTAACAAAACACTTGCAAGCGGCTTTGTAAGTTTGAAGTATATTTCTTTATGAAAAAATGGCTATTCATTTTTTATTTTATCCCTCTTTTTTGTGCGGGACAAAGACCGATGGATGATGTATTTGTGCTGCAGAAAAATGGATCTAATGTCAGGACTTATTCAACCGGCATGCCTTTTTCAATGGAAACCATTTATGAGCAATGGTTTGACGGCACAATAACCGCTATCCGGAATGATAGTATTTTTCTCAACGGAATTCCATTTCATTACAAAGAGATTAAAACGATCAGGTGGGAAAGAACCAAACTGAATTATACGACGGATGGAGTGTTGTTGATGATAGCAGGCGGAGGTGTATTGGTCTTAGGAGCAGTGAATGGTTTATACAGAGGTGATCAGGCTAAAGACTGGTATACACCTGTCAGCTTTATTACTGCAGGAGTTTTTATCGTTACTGGTTTTATATTGCTGAAGTCCAGGTATAAAAAATATTCGCTGGGAAAAAAATTTTCCATTCATTATTTGGAGTTGAATCCCAATAAAAATAATCCTCATCCGTTCTAGACCAGTAATTATCTTGCAGCTTTCTAAATTCAACGGATGGCTCTCAAAACAAAAGGATTTTTCCCCCGGCTCTGGCGAGTGACCAAGCGTGTTCTGATTTTCTTATTTATTTTCCATTTATTTTATTTGATCCTTTTAAAATGGGTGGATCCTCCTATTACCCTAACTCAATTAGGAAGTTTGTTTAGCGGAGATGGATTGAAAAGAAATTATGTGAGTATGAAAAATATTTCTCCCTATGCAAAACTAGCCGTTATCTCTTCTGAAGATCAGTTGTTTCCTGATCATGATGGGTTTGATTTTAAATCGATCGAAAAAGCGATGAAGCATAATCAGAAAAGCAAATCTCTTCATGGAGCCAGTACGATCAGCCAGCAGGTTGCAAAAAATGTTTTTTTGTGGCAGGGACGCAGTTGGATAAGAAAGGCACTAGAAACCTATTTTACTTTTATGATAGAGTGGATTTGGGGTAAGAAAAGAATTTTGGAAATGTATCTCAATGTGAGTGAAATGGGAAAAGGGATATATGGAATCGATGCGTCGGCAAAGTATTATTTCAATAAACCCGCAAAAAATTTAACCCGTACCGAAGCCGCGTTGATTGCGGCATGTCTGCCAAATCCAAAAGTGTTTACAATAAAACCGGTGTCAAAACATGTGGCCGCGAGATTTCCATGGATCATGTCACAGATGTACCATTTGCAGGAGGACGAAGATATCCAGAAACTAATCCAATGATTTTATTCTTTTAGTTTATTTATTTTTTCAATCGCAACAGCTAATCTCTTTTCATAATCACCGCTTATTTCGATCCAGTCCGTATTTTGATTAATCATGATATCCTTATAGATCCTGAATAATTTTTCCCTGCTTTCGATATCCGGGTATTCTCTTAATTTATCTGCAATCCAGGGCAGATCAATATTGCAGAGAAGGTAGAGATCGTATTTTCTCAATGCAATCTGATCCAGGATCCATTGATGACATTTACCAAATACGAATTCACACCAAACCTTCATCACATACATATCTGTGTCGATAAAAAGAAGAGGAGGAGGTGAGATATGGCCCATCGCCAATGGTCCATTGACCATGGACATTATATGTTTTTCTTCCAGCTCAACCTGTCCCTTCGCAATTGTCAATAAATCATCGAAATTATAATCCATGCCATGTTTTGATAAATATTCCCTCGCATATTCAGGACACCACTGTGTTTTATAATGCAGTGCCAATTGTTCGCACAGCGTGCTTTTACCAGTTGATTCAGGACCTATGACAACAATTTTTTTAAGTTGCATGAGACGATTCATTTACTCTTTTTATCCATTCCATCAACCCGAATATTGCCATGATCAATAAGACGAGATAATACACGCTGGTAAACACATAATGCTTTACGAAATACAAAGGGACAGAAGCTATATTAGTGATAATCCACCAGTACCAGCTTTCTACTTTCTTTTTTGCCATCAGCCACATTCCCGTATATGCGCTTGCGGAAGCAAAAGCATCTGCCCAGGGGATAGCCTGTGGTGCAAAATCCTTTTTTAAATATGTCAATGCAAAGAAAATAGCGATATAAAATGCCACAAAAAAAGTCAACTGCAATAACCAGAATTTTCCCGATGAATAGCTGATTTGCAGAACATGTTTTTTTTCTTCATCCTTCTTCGCCCAGAGAACCCATCCGTAAATACTCATAACAGTATAGTAAAAGTTTACGCTGGCTTCACCCAACAATCCACCTTCAAAACTGATAAAAATATAAATGATTGTATTGATAAGGCCGGTAGGGTATACCCATATGTTTTCAAGCCTGCTGAACCACACGCTAAGAATGCCGGTAAAAACAGCAATATATTCCAGCCATCCTGTATTCTTTATACCGTCAGCAAATTGGCTCCAGATTTCCTGTAATGTCATATTGCAGAGCAAGATAATCGGAATAATCCGTTTTATATCCCCTCTCGAAATGACTTTATCCTTGATTTTTCCAGCTTCATAATAATTTAATTTTTCCCGGAAAAAAAATAGCGTAGCTTATATATCCTTTTTAATTATTAAATCTTTTTTTATGACAACAAAAGTAGCGGTAATGACTACGCAGGAAGTAGCTGATCGTCTTTATGAACTTTTTGAAGAAGGCAAATGGAAGGAGGCCCAGGAAGAATTATTCAGCAAGGATGCAAAAAGTATTGAACCGGCGAATTCATCCGGATTGCCTTCAGTGGAAGGATTGGACAATATCAAAAAGAAAGCCGAAGTATGGGAATCAATGGTTGAAGAAATGCATGGCGGTTATACGGGTAAGCCCATCGTAGCAGGAAGCCATATCGCACTGGCTATGGGAATCGACGCTACAATGAAAGGATCAGGAAGAATGAAAATGGATGAGATTGCAGTTTATGAAGTAAAAGACGGGAAAATAATAAGCGAACAGTTTTTCTTCTGATCGTAAATGATTGCCAGTAAATCCCCCGGATTAAGAACTAATTCTGGGGGATTTTATTTTTTATGAATGCAATGGATATGCGAAAATGAATGAAAATTGAAGCGGATTTTTTCTAAATAAAAACGTCTCCACAGGGGAGACGTTTAAATAAAATAGAGAATCTTATCATTATTCAGATTCAGCAACCACTTCTTTTACTTCGGGGATCATTCTTTTCATCATCCCTTCGATGCCTGCCTTCAAAGTAATCATGGATGAAGGGCAGCCCGAACATGAACCCTGCAACATTAAATTCACAATACCTTCATTATAACTTCTGAATTGAATGGCGCCTCCATCCATTTCCACTGCCGGTTTCACGTAATTTTCGAGTAATTCTTTAATGCGTTTTACCACATCATTGTCATCTGCGGCAATTGTATTGCCATCAATTTTTGTAACAACAATTTCTTCTTCGTTGATAATGGGTTTGCCTTCTTCCAGGTATTCCTTGAGGAAATGACGAACAGTAGGAATGACATCATTCCAGTCGGTTTCAGTCGTCTTGGTCAGGGTCACAAAATTACTTGCTATAAAAATACTTTTTATGAAAGGGAAACCAAATAACTCCACAGCCAATGGAGAAGGTTTGCTGCTTTCAACATCCGGAAAATCGATACTTTTCCCGGGATATAAAAGCTTATTAGCCACAAACTTCATGGTTTCCGGATTCGGCGTCATTTCTGTGTAAATACTGATAACCGGATTTCCTGTTTTGATCATAACTCACTGTTTAGTCTGCAAAAATAACAATTACCCTGATTCTTTGTTTTTGAAATAGGGAAAACATCATAAAACCTGTTTCCGGGTCTTTTTAGTAACCCTGGAATATGAACGGCAAAGGCGGAAATTAAATATATGGGCAAGTACAATCGAAGAAACAGCAAGCGGAAGAAACCAGAATTGATACTCATGCCAAATTTGCTTGGCTATTAACAAAAGGATTCCCCCCGCAAACAATAGGACCGGTTTATAGTTTTGGTGATGTTTTCTGTATCCGTGCAGGAGTGCGGTCGAACCAATTAAAAATGCCGACACGATCATAAAATATTCAAATGCATTGTTGTTGATTATATTAACGCCAAAAATGGGGAGACTGGAAATCAGAAAAGGAAGAACAGCGCAATGAATGGCACATGCCGTCGATGTGGTAATGCCAATAGCGTCCCAATTTATTTTGGAGAACATAGGGTGCAAAATTAAATAAACGCAACTATGTTGCAAAAAATAAATCCTTAATTTTGCGAAATATTTCTTCCTATAGAAAGTAGACGGCTAACATAAATTTGCAAATTACAATTCTTGATCAGAATGAGTAAAAAAGGGTTGTTTTATATTGTTTTTTTTGTAACATTATTCATTGTTTTTTATCTCGTTTTAACCAGAATTATTCCTGGTTTCGGAGAAAAAAAATTACCTGTATTAAGTGATGTACAACCGTTTTCTTTTGTAAATCAGCAGGGAAAGATTATTTCCAACAGGGATGTTGCGGGTAAAGTATATGTGGCAGAATATTTTTTTACTACCTGTAAAGGGATTTGCCCGAAAATGAACAATAATTTGAAAGAGATTTATAATGAATACAAGGACCAGCCTGATTTCCTCATTTTATCGCATACTGTGGATCCTGAAACAGATAGTGTGAAAAGAATGAAATGGTATTCGGATTCACTGGGAGCTGATTCAAAAAACTGGTGGTTCCTGACGGGAAGGAAAGATAGTTTGTATAATGCGGCGAGAGTAAGTTATTTGTTGGACGACCCAAAGAATAACAATACGGATCTGAATCAGCAGTTTATCCATACACAGTTTTTTGCATTGGTTGACAAGAACGGACAGGTCAGAAAAATCTATGATGGTTTAAAAAGAGAGGAACTCGATGCTCTTAAAAAAGATATCAAAACCTTATTGAACGAAAAAGCATCAGGGAATAGATTTGCCAATTCTCTGTTTACAAACAACCCAAATTAGTGTAGGCGATAGCAGTAAATATGAAGGCAAATGTTGACGATATTCTAAAAAACAATCAGTTAAGCGTAACGGATAGCAGAAAAAAAATATTAAACCTTTTTTTGCAGGGTGCGGGCGCTTTAGCGCATGGAGATATTGAAAAAAAGGTGGGAGAAAAATTTGATCGCGTAACTATCTACAGAACACTTCAGACATTTTTGGATAAAGGAATCATCCATAGCATTCCAACCGTTGACAATTCGATTCACTACGCTTTATGCAAAGACGATTGCTCCTCAGGTCATCACGACAATCATGTTCATTTTGTTTGCAGTTCTTGTGGGAGCACGGTATGCCTGGAAGAAGTCACAGTTCCTTCTGTAAAACTTCCAAAAGGATTTACCCCCGCGCAGGTAGAAATGGTTGTAAGCGGGGTTTGTAAGAATTGCAATCATTAAATTTTCCAGCACTGCCAGAAAAATTTTTCAGTTTTTTTATAAATAATTTACCCTTACCTGCTTTCTAAGCGAATTGTTTATTTTTTCTTTTTTTAAAATGGGAAGATTTCAAAACATAAAGCCCCGATGTGGAAACACCGGGACTTTTGGTTAAGGCTCTGATTAGTAGCTATTTTAAAGCAGGACAAATAAAGTTCTGCTGATTAACAAGTTTGATGCAAATATATACCTCCTGAATCAGATTGACAAGAATCAATATATACCATTTTTATGGTATTTTTTCCAGTACTTATACGAGATTACCCTTATGAAGCGATTATTGGCCTTTGCCATTATTTTAATAATTTTTTCATTTCAGTCTCTAAAAATCCCATTAAGTTTTTTATATAATCACCGGAAAATTTAAACTCCAATTCAGCTGCTTCATAGAGCTTGGGTAATGTTTGTGTACCTCCCAGACGCAATGCATTCATATAATTGTCCAAAGCTTTTTCCTTATTTTTTTTGAATTGCATCCACAAGCCAATCGCCCCCAATTGGGCGATCCCATACTCGATATAATAAAAGGGGACTTCAAACAAATGCAATTGTTTTTGCCAAAAATTTTTTTGAAATTCCTCCAACCCACTCCAATCTACAACCGAAGAGGAAAATTCCCGGAATATTTTGAGCCATTCGGTTGTTCTTTCTCCGACTGTATGCTGTGGGTTTTCGTATACCCAGTGTTGGAATTTATCGATCGTTGCAATCCATGGAAAAATGGTGATCACTCTTTCCAGCTGGTGTATTTTTGCTCTTTGTAAATCATTTTTGTCAGAAAAAAACACATCCCAATATTCCATGCTGAACAATTCCATTGACATGCTCGCCACTTCAGCAATTTCCATCGGATACTCCTTGAAAGCGCTTAATTCCAGCGGATGCGCCAAAAAAGAATGAACGGCATGTCCTCCCTCATGTACCATTGTAGTCACATCACTCATCTGTCCGGCAGCATTCATAAAAATAAAAGGAGCGCCCGTTTCAGCTAATGGACAATTATATCCGCCCGGAGCTTTTCCTTTGCGACTTTCCAGGTCGAAGCGGTTCATTTTTTTCATCGTGAGGAGACAGTCAGCAAAAAATGGTCTTAAATTCGTAAAACAGGCAACAGTTTTCTCGAGCAATTCAGTTCCTGTAGCAAATGGATGCAATGGTTCTATCCCGGAAGGTTCTGCATCTGTATCCCAGGGCCTCAATGTTTCAAGTCCCAGTTTTTTGCGCTTGGCTTCATTGATGATATCAACCAATGGAAGAATATACTTTTTGACAGCGTCATGGAATTTAAAGCAGTCTTCTTTTGTATAGTCGAATCTTCCAAGTTCAACGAATTTATAATCCCTGTAATTGGAAAAACCTGCATTGTGCGCCACTTTGTCTCGTTTTATTACAAGGCTCGAATACAGGTCGTTTAGTGCATCTTTATCCTGAATTCTTCTTTCCCAAATTTTTCTATAGACTTCTTCTCTTAATTTTCTGTCATCTTTTTCAAGGAATTTCATTGCCTGCTGCAGCGTATACTCACGGTCATTCACAGTGACCGTCATTTTTCCTGATATAGCTCCGAATTGTTGGCTTAACACACTGAGTTCGGCCTGCAGGGGGATATTTTCTTCCCGGAACAGATCAATACTTTTTTTGACTGCTCGCAGATAAGTAAAATATTTTTTGGGATCCAGTCCTTTTGTAAGTGGGTGGTCAATCAATTTACGATTTAATTGATCGGCATAGGGCTGGATTTTTGGCTGGATCTCCATTACAAAATAAGTGAAAGACTCTTCCAGCTTTTTATTTTCTGTATCACAGGTCATGCGAATATGACGCCAGGAAATATCTTCACTGACAATAGCTTCTAATTCACTCATGTCGATGAGCCATTTTTCCAGTTCCTGTTTGGAATTGATTTCTCTTTCGGCAAGATTTTTAAAATAAGGTTCGAGTGCGTTCCAATCCGTAACGACAAAATCTCCAGGCAAGAAATGTCTTTGAGGTTTCTCGATATCTGCTGAGTAATTCATAATTCTTTCTACGTTCTTTTAGTGAACTCTTTGAAAAATTTCCGGTGGAAGGAGCTAAGATACCAGAATAAATCAGCCAGGAAAAACAGGATATAGAACTGCATTTTTCAGAGGCTGTTCCTCTGTTCAGAAGTATTATTTTTTTGTTCTCTTTTTTTCCGGAGCTTTTTTAGATTTCTGTTTAGCGGCAGGTTTTTCCTTTTTAGGTTCTGCCTTCTTTTTTGCTGCTTTTTTCTTTTTTTCTTCTTTTTCTTCAGCTGGTTCTTCCACTTTAGCTCTTTTTTCGGCCTTTGGTTTTTCCTTTGAAGGTGTTGACGCGACTGGCTTTTCTTTTACTTCTTCTTCAGCGACCAACTCTTCTTTGGGAGGTTCTGTTAATTTTAATTCGATATTGTGCTTTTTTAAAGCGGAGAACCATCTGACCATTTTTTTCAAATCACTATTATATACGCGGTCAAAATCGATACCTGCATATACTTTTTGAAAATATTTTTTTAAGTCAGCATCATTTTTTTCGTCAGGTAATTTTTCTCCACTGATATCCATTGCTTTCAGTATGTCGATCAGATTCACATTTTCTTTCACCGTATATATTTCAATACTTTCAAGATGGGAGAACTGATGAATCCGGCTTGATACGAATTTCGTGCTTTTGTCATCCAGTGAGCGCACAATGGCACCGTCAGTTTTACTGTTTATCAATTCGTATAAACCAGGCAACCCTGTGATGGCAACAATTTTAGTATATTCCATGATATCCGTTCTTTTTAAAGTGCTGCAATTTAAAGCGAAAAAAATAAATCAAATTTCAGGCCTTTTTTGAGCCTGGGTCTAAGGAGGATCTCAGGCATCCATCCATTGCTTAAAAGCCAGCGTATTTTCCTGGCTGATGATAACTTCTTCACCAGCCGGTGGATTCAGCTCTATCAATAATTTACTTTTTGAATAGGATTTGATGCGCTGAATATGATGAATATTGACGAGGTATTTCCTGTTAATTCTAAAAAAGATAGCCGGATTCAATTCTTTTTCCAGATCATTCAACGATCTGTCGAGAATATATCGCTGCGCTCTTTGATCCACAATAAAAACGAGTTTGTGTGCTGCGTAACAATAGGCAATATCTTCAGTCTTAACATGAATAAAATCGGCTCCTTTTTTTATTAAAAATCGTTTCCTGTATTGTGTGTTTTGACTGGGCTGGGTCATGGGCTGAAAAACTGAAGAATAATTCAATGAGAAATGATTTTTCAGCTTTTTATATTTATTAATTGCATTTTCCAGTTTCTCCTGCCGGATGGGTTTTAGTAAGTAATCAATGCTATTTTGTTCGAGTGCCTCCTGCCAATATTCATCATAAGCCGTAGTAAAAATAACAGGACAATGAATAGCACAAGTGTCAAAAATCTTAAATGACAATCCATCCGATAATTCAATATCAAGGAAAATCAGATCAGGTGTTTCATTTTCCAGCAGCCAATCAGTAGCAGTTTGGATACTGTTCAGCATAGCTAAAATCTGAATTGTGCTGTCACAGCGAATTATGATTTTCTTTAATTTTTCTGCGGCCGGCTTTTCATCTTCAATAATAACGACTTTCATTTGTCTTTATATTATTTTCAAAATCGGTAATGTTACACTGAATTTCCCTTCATCGTAAATATCGATTGACTTATTGACAAGTAATTTATAGCGCTCATTCAGGTTATGGAGGCCAATCCCCGAAGAAGCTCTTCTTGATATTTTTCGTTTTGTTTCGTTTGTTGAGATCAAGGCATCATGGGAGAAACTAATATCAATCACCAGTGGCATGATATCAGAAAACTCATTGTGCTTAATAGCGTTTTCAATGAGAATCTGAAGTGAAATAGGTGGAAGAAGGTATTGATCATATAAATCCTTCGATACGTTGAGATTCAATTCTACAGCATTTTCAAATCTTATTTTAAGCAGGGAGAAATAATCCTGTATAAAAGATATTTCTTCCCGAAGCAATACCAATTCTTTTCCTTTGTTTTGGAGAATATAACGGTAGACTTCGGCCATATTATCATTGAATTGTTTAGCTTTTGCAGGATTGTCTTCGATCAGGTGGGATAGAGTATTCAGCGAATTAAAAATAAAATGCGGGTCTATTTGTGTTTTAAGAGCTTCCAATTCGGCCTGGGCTTTTGCCTTTTCCAGTTGTGCATTTTTAACCATTTCGCTTTCTGATTCCTTTACCAGGAAAACTGTTTCATAAACATGAGTAATAAAGACCACGCAGACCATTATAATAAGCGTGGTGACAGATACTGTATTCCAGTTCACTTTGCCTTCAGCAAAAATGTAATACCATCCGGTCAATAATAGGAAACTGATAGGAATGGTATAAAAGGAGATTGCGAATAACAAAGCAATGATCTTTTTTACCGGCTTATTGAACCAGTCAAAATAAGTCCTGAGTGTGAATAAAAGATATCGGTTTCCCTGCCATATGACAAATGCAATCAGGATGGTATAAGCAAAACTCAGTTTTGTGAGCCAGTGTGAAAGAATGGTTTCCTGGTTGAGTTTTGTGATCAGGGGAATGGCAATACCGAAAAAAGGAATAAGAATTAACCGGAACCCGATATCATTTATCTTTTCAAATGAAGCAGCTGGTCTTATCGGCATTATTATATGACTCGTCGCTTTCTTTTCCACCTTTGTTCCATTTTGATTTGTACTGTAAAATTTAGAAAATAGATTTGAATTACAAGGATGTATTTTATATCACCTTAAAATTTTATATATGGAAGCACATGTTAACTGGCTGGCGGTATTAGTAGCCGGCATCTCTGCCTTTATCATTGGTGGTGTTTGGTATTCTCCAGCTTTGTTCGGGAAAGCGTGGATGAAGGAAAACAGTATTACTGTTGAACAACTTCAAAAAAGTAATAAGGGTAAAGTATATGGATGGGCCTTTATCCTGACACTAATTATCTCTGTAAACCTGGCTATGTTTTTAAGCGCGCCGGATATACACTTGTCTACCGGAATATTGTATGGGTTTTTAACCGGTGTTTGGATTTTTTGCGGACTTGCAATTGTCGCACTTTTTGAACAAAAAAATGCCCGCTATATATTTATCAATGGCGGATATATGTTGGTAGCACTTACTTTGATGGGAGCTATTATTGGCATATGGAAATAAAATCAATTATTGAAAAACAACCTGTTTATGAAATTAAAAAATGCAATCAGCTGGTTCGAAATTCCGGCGACCGACCTGCAAAGAGCCCAAAAATTTTATGAAACAATTTTTGGAATCAGCCTGATTCCAATGGATTTCCCAAATATTAAAATGCGCATGTTCCCCATTGAGGATCCGATGGGTGTTGGGGGTGCTTTATGTGATAGCGGAGGCTTTCATAAACCTTCTTCTACGGATGGTGCTTTAATTTATCTGAATGCAAATCCTGATGTGCAGATTGTGTTGGATAAGGTTGAAAAAGCGGGGGGAAAGATTATTGTTCCAAAAACTCAAATATCTCCGGAATACGGATATATGGGAGTATTTATTGATACGGAAGGAAACAGAATTGCGTTGCACTCAATTCCTGCCTGAATCTTTTCCAGGATTTCAGAAAGTTTTATTTAAATTTCTGAAATGGGAAAGAAACATTTTTTTATCAGGCTCATTCCACCACGGATTAGTTTTACTGCGGATATGACTGAAGCAGAAAGAACCATTATGCAGGAACATGTCGTTTATTGGAAAGGATTGCTTGATAGAGGAATTGCGATAGTTTATGGACCGGTTTTCGATCCGAATGGGGGATATGGAATCGGGATCGTGGAAGTGGATGATGAAGAAAAAGTTCGTCATATCATGGATAATGATCCAACCATGAAATCCGGGCAGTTTACTTATGAAATCAATAGCATGCGCTGTGAGAAGAAAATAGATATTTCAGCAGGGTTATAATTTTAGCCACGGAAACACCGAGGATCATCCACGCCTTCGTGGCAATTAAAAAAACATAGGAATTTTTTCAATCAGGGAACTGAGATTTGTCAATCCCCGGAATAATTTTCAAAGCATTCTTATAATAAACTTTTTTTAGAATTGAATCGGGTAAACCTATTCCATACATTCTCCAAAAAGCGTGGTATTTTTTGTGATAGGGAAAATATTCGTCTTCTGTTTCCAGAACCCTGAAATAGGTAGTGTATTCTTCCGGCGCCCATGCATCCTTGCCAAATAGTATTCTATCCTGGTACTTTTCAAAAAATTTTCTTGCCATGCGTGGCTGCCTGCCTAATTCTGCAATCACTGCACCAAATTCTGTGTATACATTCGGCATATTATCGAGTAATTTACCAAGTGTAGTAAGATCATTAGCATACCATCCGAAATGCGCAGCAATAAAAATAGTATTGGGATGTTTTTTAAAAATCCTGTGTTGTTGAGCGATCAAGGTATCCCAGGGAGCCGGATCAGCATTACTGCGCTTTCTTCCCGGATGCGTAGCCAATTCAAGCCACCGTTCATTTCGTTCATCCATCGGGCTCCAAAATGGTTTTGGATCTGCAGAATGAATAAGAACAGGAATTTTCAATTCAGCACATTTTTCCCATACAGGATCTAATGCAGGATCATCGATGGCAATCATTTTGCCTTTTTTATCGTGGTAACTTAAACCAAGATCTTTGTAGATTTTTAAACCCCGTGCTCCGGCTTTGACATCGTTTTCCAGATCACGCAGTGTTTTTTCTGTCCATCCGGGATCTCCAAAACCTGAAAAAGAAATATTTGTAAAAAAAATCAGACGACCCGGAGCTGTTTTTTTAACATTCTCAATATATCGAATGAGGTAATCAGAACTATTGATATCTAATCCGCCGTATGCAGAATTTGATTCTTTATAACCGCGGCCGCTAAGGTTAACCATAATTTTCATATTCAGCTTATCCATTTCACGGGCAAGCGCAGCAATATCCTGGCCCGGTCCTTCCCATTGATGATTATGCACATCAATGAATGGAAATTTCGCTTTTGTCAATTTATGTTCCGGCACTACCAGTGTTGAAACCGGTTCATATTTTTCAAAGTCCATGGAATTTTTTTGCTGTGCCTGTGTGCATGCAATGATTTGGATCAGCGCCAGTAAAGAAATGATAATATGCCGCATAAATTTGAATTGATGTCTGAAGCTTATAAATATAAATGAAATCATTATAAAGCCGGGACCGCTTAAAAAAATAGCATCCTCCGGCTTCTTTTCTTCCTGTCAAATATTCTATAACTTTCATCATTAATTATTTTATGAAATCATCTTCCCGCCGGCGATTCATGCAACAGGCTACTGCCGGAATTGGCCTTCTCTCTTTGCCTTCCGGTCTTACTGCCAGGAATATTTCTAATGCTAAAATGATGAATATTGTTTGCGTAGGAGGGCATCCAGATGATCCGGAAAGCGGATGTGGCGGGACGCTGGCAAAATTTGCATCGATGGGCCATTCTGTAACCATTATATATCTCACACGGGGCGAGGCAGGAATTTCAGGAAAATCGCACGATGAATCTGCGGCTATACGTAGCCGTGAGGCGCGGGAAGCTTGTACCATTTTAAATGCTAAGCCACTATTTGCAGGTCAGATTGACGGAGATACAATATTGAACAATGAATGGGCGGCCAGGTTACAGCAATTGCTCGAAGCCGAACTCCCCAATATTGTATTTACGCATTGGCCAATTGATTCGCATAAAGATCATCAGATAGCTTCGATACTAACCATCCAATCCTGGATGCGAATAAAAAACAAGTTTGATCTGTATTTTTTTGAGGTCTGTACTGGTGAGCAGACCATGACATTCAAGCCAACGGATTATGTTGATATATCCGATGTGCAGGAACAGAAGAAGAAAGCGGTTTATTGCCATTTGAGCCAGGATCCGCCAGGGATATACAATTGCGGACATGCATCTATGGAAGAATTTCGTGGAAGAGAGATCGGAGTAAAGGCGGCGGAGGCTTTTGTGAGGATGACCGGAATGAAGAAAGGGAATATTTTTTTTAACGATGACCGATGATCGTTGGCCGAATTAAATGACTAAATTTTTTTAAAAGTCAATCAGCGGCGATCGGTCAACCCTTTCTCGATTTTATTTCTTCGAATTGTTCATCATAATCTTTCCTGATCGTTCCCATCATTCTATCCCAGAAAGTAAAATACAATCCATAATTTCCTTTAAAGTACTGGTGATGCTGGTTATGATTGATGGATGTGTTAATCCATTTTCCAACCCAGTGGCGATTAAATCCCTTTGGATACAATTCATATCCCAGATGACCATAGACGTTATAGACAATCATCATCAAAAAGAAAATCAATAAGTGTAGCGGGTGAATCGGGATTGTAAATAAAAAAACCGGAAATATTCCTGCTTCTACAACGGCTTCCAGGGGATGAAAGGAATAAGCTGCCCAAGGTGAAGGATTCGTCGATTGATGATGAACCAGATGAAATATTTTGAATAATTTTTTATGATGCATTAGCCGATGAGTCCAATAAAAATAAGTGTCATGAATTATAAACATCAGGGGGAAAGCGACAAAGAAATAAAACCAGCCATATTTTTCAATATGGGTATAATAAGTTGTATAAGGTGAAACTGTAGGATTTTTTACAATGAGTACCGGAACCAATGCGAAAATGGAGATCGTCACACAGGAATAAACTATCTCGCGTAAATAATCTTTTAATTTTGGAAAGCGAGCCTGTATTTTTTTGTATACGATCTGTTTTTTAAGTAAGATATAAAAGAACAAAAAAGCGGTTCCTGCAATTATAAAATACCGGCTTCCGATTCTGTTAATCATTTCCCAGTAGTCCACCCAATGCATAATAAACGTTTAAGGCGATAAAAGCAGAATGCAAAAGTAGTTAAGACATTTGCCACTTTTGCATTCTATATTTTTAATTCATTATTTTAACAATCATCTTCTTCCTGAGCGACCACCTCCGCCACCAGAGGGTCTGCTACCGCCTCCCCCGCCACCGGAAGGTCTGCTAAAGCCACCGCTGCTAACAGAACTTGCGCTTCTGGCCCTTTCAAAATTCTGCGCTCTAACCTGACCTCTGTCGCGCATCTGCTGCTGTCTGTTTAAATTTCTGATGACATCCGGTCGAGTGTTAGCTACCGGGCTCCATTGCCTATTTTGACGTTGCTGCCACTGACCACCCTGCGACGATCTTTGATAAACATTTCCCTGTCTGTCTGAATAAACATTATTGGGCGTTCTGTTCATGTTTGACTGATTGGTCCTGTTAAATGCATTTGGATTAGTATTCGCCGGTGCAGGTCGGTTATAGTTATTTGACCCTCCGCCGAAATTGGTTCTATTATTCATCTGTCTGTTTGCAGTAGCACCCGAATAGTATCTTCCTGCATTTCTTGTAACGATACCACCCCTGTTGCGGTAGATGTTGTTATTAATATTTACGTTGACATTACGGGTACGATTGATCGTTACATTTTTTCCGTAATAACTATAGGGTCGATAACCGCCATGCCAGTTGCAATAAGCGGGGTGATAAACCGATGGTCCCCACCATCCGCCGTGCCAATAACCTCCCCATCCCATATTAAACCAACCCCAGCTATATCCGAAACCAAAGCTCCATCCATACCAAGGATTATATCCGATATTGAAGCCCCACGACCAGGGTCTTGGATAATAATACCCTCCCCACCATGGATTATAATAATAACCTGTTCCGTAAACTACAGTAGGTCCGTAAACATAACTATTGAGGTAACCTGGTGTGTAACCCATATAGACATAGTCGGGAGTTACATCATACACGTATACATATTTTGAGTTATAGTCAGGATTTGAAGGTGGAATCAGATCTACGTCATCCGGTCTTTCAGTTGCGACTTCCCAGGGACCGTTCGGACTGTCGGAGACAAACCAAACTCCATTGTCAACAGCATAATAACGGCCATTATAACGGAGAACAGTAGACGCAGTATTCACTGCATAATCCAGTTTGGTTCCTGAAATATGTTCAAATTGAGGATTGCCATTATAATCTACATTTGTTGTAGCAGTATTTCTGTCAACTTTGGCCGTCTGTGGGATTTGAGCATCCAGCACAGCTTCATTTGCTGCATCGGTACCTGCTACACTTGCCAGCACATTATCTTTCGGAGAACCTTCGGGAATCTTTGCGAAATCCGGAGGGAGTTGATCTGCTTGTATAAATTGCCAATCATCGCTCTTGAGGACTTTTGATCTGTACCAACGTCCTGATATCAGGATGAAATATTCCTGAGAGTTTTCATCCATGAAAATATCATTATCCGAATTCTTCATATACAGCAGTGATGTGCCATCGATGGGAGTAAAATTCGGTTCGCCATTCGTCTGAATCAATTCTGCGGGAACAGTACTAACAATAATATTTGGAATGGTATTCGTCATTGCGTTGCCGTTACTTCCGGCAGCCACAGGATTGCTGTTATTGTTGTTGTCATTATTATTTGAGAGATTACTGTTCAGGTTCGTTTCAATATTTCTTAAGTTTTGCGGAACATTATCTCCAGTATATGAATAGGGACCTGTAGCTGAAGCCGCGCTATACCAATGATGTCCTCCATACAAATAGAACTGACCATCGTTATTCTTTATAATTGTAAATGGACTATTGACGACAACATCTACATTCCAATCATTATTTCTTTGCAACTTGGGTGTTCCATCAATCAGAACCAACATAGAAGGTTGAGTAGTAAAAATAATTTTTGGAGGTTTATTATTTATGTTATTAGATAATCTGGTTTCTTCCAGGCTTTGATCTAAAGAAGCCAGTATTTCATCCATTGAAATTTGTCCGGCTGCATCCGGGAACTGATATTCAAGAGTTGATTTTACGAAATCAAGTTTCTTTTGGTCGGTGACTGCAGGGATTTTTAAATCAGTTACAGTCATTGATTCGATTGTCATTTGCCTGCTGTCACGATCAGTTTGCATTTTTGCTGTCGACCAGAAAGTTCCAAATACCGGATCTTCCGTGCCATTTTCTGAAACAGATATCGCTGACCTGTATTTCAGGATATTGCCAGCGAAAGATTCTGGTTCCGGCTGATACACTTTAATGATTGTACCATCGGCGGCGGTTATCGTTTTCGGCCAGTCTTCCTGAGCTCCGGCAAAGCTGAAGCAAAAGACGGTGCAACCAAGCAATAAGAGGTTATAAATCAGTGCTTTCATAAATATTTTTTTAAAAGAAACACCTGATAAAATATCAGGGATTTCAATGTTTGTATGACTTATTCAGCTGTTTAAAGTTTTGTCACTACTTCCCAAAGAAATGTTAAAATAACTCAATGAAGGTCAGTGGGCTTCCAGCCAGTTAGCCCCGACGCCGACTTCTGCGTCTGCAGGCACCTCATTGGGCAGGGGCAATGCAGTTTTCATACAACGAATAATAATCGGTTTTATGATTTCGACTTCATCTTTGTGAGCATCGAAAACCAATTCATCATGGACCTGCAAAAGCATTTTTGATTTAAAGGAATGTTTTATGAATTCGTCGTGTATTTTTATCATAGCCAGCTTGATCATATCCGCAGCTGTACCCTGAATAGGTGAATTGATAGCATTTCTTTCTGCAAAACTCCTCACTGTAAAATTGGATGAATTGATATCTCTTAACCAGCGTTTCCTTCCCATCAATGTTTGTACATATCCATGCTCCCTTGCGAAATTAATTGAGTCGTCCATGTATTTCTGGATATTGGCAAATTGTTTTTTGTAGTTGTCGATGATTTCTTTTGCTTCGGTACGACTGATGCCTAAATTATCTGCAAGACCAAATGCTCCCTGACCATAAATGATCCCAAAATTTACGCTCTTTGCCTTGTAACGCATCTCTTTCGTAACATCTTTTTCTTCAACACCAAATACTTTTGCGGCAGTAGCAGTATGAATATCTTTTCCGGTTCTGAAAGCGTCACACATATTTGGATCGGCGCTAATGGCTGCCACAATTCGCAATTCAATCTGCGAGTAATCTGCTGAAACAAGAATATGATCCTTATCTCTTGGCACAAAAGCTTTTCGGATTTCTCTCCCTCTTTCCGTTCTGACCGGAATATTTTGAAGATTGGGATTATTACTGGCCAGTCTTCCGGTAACAGCCACAGCCTGTGCATAGGTAGTATGAACACGACCTGTTTTTCGGTTAATCATTCCAGGTAGCGCATCGACATAAGTTGATTTTAATTTTGTCAGTTCACGATAAGCAAGGATATCGTCTACAATTTTATTCTGATGCGAAAGTTTGATCAATACATCTTCACCGGTGGCATATTGCCCGGTTTTTGTCTTTTTTGCTTTGGGATCTAATTGCAGTTTTTCGAACAACACTTCGCCCAATTGTTTAGGAGATGAAATATTGAACCGGACTCCGGCCTGTTTGTATACATTTTCTTCGGCCAACTTTGATTCATTTTCCAATTGTTTCGAATATTCTTTCAGAAAATCATTGTCAATTTTTATTCCCTCAAATTCCATATCTGTAAGAACCTTCACCAATGGATTCTCTACTTCATTAAAGACACGTTCCACTTCTTTCTTTTTTAAAAGAGGTGTAAATACATTTTTCAACTGTAAAGTGATATCAGCATCTTCTGCAGCATAATCCTTTATTTTTTCCAATTCAACATCCCGCATATTACCCTGTCCCTTTCCCTTTTTCCCAATCAGTTCCTCAATATGAACCGGCTCATAACCGAGGTATTGTGCACTCAAATAATCCATCCCTCTTTTTCCATCAGGTTCAATAACATAATGCGCCAGCATGGTATCGAATATTTTTCCCTTTAATTCAACGCCATACCATTTCAATACCAACAAATCATATTTTACGTTTTGTCCTATCCAGGTTTTTTTATCGTCTTTGAAAAGAGGTCCAAAATGATCCAGTATTTTTTTTGTGACTTGCTGGTCGGCAGGACAGGGGATATAGTATGCTTCTGTTGGAGTATACGCAAAACTAAGTCCCACCAGATCCACATCATTGGCATCGATGCCTGTTGTTTCCGTATCAAAGCAGATTTCTGTTTGTGCGGATAATTCTTTAACCAGGTCTTTTATTTCTTCTTCAGTTACAACAGCAACATATTTATGATTTGTATTTGAAATATTTTTGCTTGCTTTAAGACCTATAGGTTCAGTTTCCTCCTCTTCATTTTCAACTTTTTTACTCGTTTTTTCAACAACATTTCCAAAAAGATCCTGTTGTATTCCTGCAGGTAGAGATGGTTGACCATTTGTCGCGATAATTTCTTCTCCCAAAATTCTTTTTGCCAGAGTTCTGAATTCCAATTCACCGAATATTTCCTTCAAAGCTTCTTTATTCCATTCTTTCAATTTGAAATCTTCTTCATGGAACTGGACAGGGACATTGGTTATAATAGTAGCTAATTTTTTGCTCATGATCGCAAGATCTTTTCCTGCTCTCACCTTTTCACCCAATGCTCCTTTTATATTTTCAGCATTGGCTACTACATTTTCCAGGGTATTGTATTCTGCCAATAATTTGGCTGCCGTTTTTTCTCCTATTCCGGGGATACCTGGAATATTATCGACAGCATCGCCCATCAATCCCAAAATATCAATGACCTGAGAAATCTCTTTAATATTCCATTTCTCAGTTACTTCTTTTGGCCCGATGATTTCCACTTCGCCTCCCTGGTAACCGGGTTTGTATATTTTTATCTGATCGCTCACCAATTGTCCATAATCTTTATCCGGAGTTACCATGAATACTTCATATCCAGCCTGAGCAGCCTGTTTACTTAATGTGCCAATTACATCATCTGCTTCAAAGCCATCTAATTCCATAATGGGAATATTGAAGCCTTTAATGATGCGTTTAATATCGGGAATAGCAATTAATAAATCTTCAGGGGCATCCTGCCGGTTGGCTTTGTAATCAGTAAAATCGGTGTGCCTTTCCGTTGGAGCTTCTGTATCGAAACATACGGCCATATGGGAAGGTTGTTGATTATTGATCAGCTCGACGAGGGTATTCGTGAATCCGAATTGTGCATTTGTATTTTTTCCTTTTGATGTAATTCGCGGATTGCGGATAAGTGCATAATACGCGCGAAAAATCAAGGCAAAGGCATCGAGGAGAAATAATTTCTTTTTCATAAATTTTTTTAGGCTAATTCGATTTTGTGATGTCCGATTTCTGACCCGCGATCTTTGGATATCGGATTATTTCTTCATTTCTTCCAGCTTTTTTTGCAATGCAAACATATTGTCTCTTAGTCGTGCAGCTTCCATAAAGTCCAGGTCTCTCGCTGCTTTTTCCATTTCCTTTTTTATTCTTGCAATAGCTTTTTCCATCTGGGGAATTGTTTTGAAATCTTCCTGTTCTTCCGCAGCTACCGTTACAAGGTCCTCATCGGGAGCGATAGCATATGGATTTTTAGGATCATAACCTTTAATATCCAGCACTGAAGTCTGTGCAAATATCTGCTGTTTTGATTTTTTTATGGTTTTAGGTATGATATTGTGTTCGATATTATAAGCAATTTGCTTTTCACGACGCCGGCTTGTTTCATCAATTGTACGCTGCATGCTTTCTGTCATGCTATCTGCATAAAAAATAACCAAACCATCTACATTTCTTGCAGCGCGGCCCGCAGTTTGTGTCAATGATTTTTCATTGCGGAGAAACCCCTCTTTATCCGCGTCGAGGATGGCAACCAATGAAACTTCTGGAAGATCCAACCCTTCTCTCAATAAATTTACGCCAACCAACACATCAATCTCCCCTAATCTCAACTGTCTTAATATTTCAACTCTTTCCAAAGTGTCGACCTCGCTATGAATATATTTTGATTTGATATTGATCCGATGAAGATATTTATCCATTTCTTCAGCCATGCGTTTGGTTAAGGTGGTTACCAAAACACGGTCACCTTTATTTACTCTTTTGTCGATCTCATCCAGCAAATCATCGATCTGATTGGTACTTGGGCGGATTTCAATTGGAGGATCAAGTAATCCGGTAGGCCGCACGACCTGCTCGATCACCACACCTTCTGTTTTTTCCAGTTCATAATCTCCGGGAGTCGCAGAAACGAAAATGCTTTGGTTGACCATTGATTCAAATTCATGAAAATTCAGGGGTCGATTATCTAATGCTGAAGGAAGACGAAATCCATAATCTACTAATATGAGTTTTCGACTTCTATCTCCCCCGTACATCCCACTCACCTGAGGAATGGTCTGATGACTTTCATCAATTATGCAGAGGAAATCCTTTGGGAAATAATCCAATAAACAGAATGGTCTCGCACCAGGTTTTCTTCTGTCAAAAAAACGGGAATAATTTTCCACTCCATTGCAATAACCCAGCTCACGCAACATCTCCATATCATAATTTACTCTTTCACTTAAACGCTGCGCTTCAATGAATTTGCCATTGCTTTTAAAATAAGCTGCCTGCGATGCCATTTCATCCTGTATTTCATAAATAATTTGTTGTATCATATCTTTCGGAGCGAGATACAGATTGGCGGGAAAAATGGCTGCGTTGGGCATTCTCCCGATACGTTTTCCGCTATGCACGTCGAAGCTTTCAATTTCTTCAATTTGATCTCCAAAAAAGGTAACGCGGTAACCAAAATCCACATAAGGAAGATTGATATCGACTGTATCACCCTTCACCCGAAAATTTCCTCTTTTAAATTCATCCTGGGTCCGGTTATACAATGAATTGACCAATGAATGTAAAAACCCCTGGCGTGAAATTGTCTGACCCTCTCTTATTCTGATGATGCCGTTTTCAAATTCTTCAGGATTCCCAATTCCATAAATACAGCTTACCGAAGCAACCACAATAATATCTCTTCTTCCACTCAGCAATTCTGTTGTTGCATGTAATCTTAATCTGTCCAATTCTTCATTGATGGATAAGTCCTTTTCAATATAGATATCACTGACAGGCATATACGCTTCAGGCTGGTAATAATCATAATAGGAAACAAAATACCCAACCGCATTATCCGGGAAGAATTGTTTGAATTCTCCATACAATTGAGCTACCAGGGTTTTATTATGAGTCAGCACCAGTGTAGGTTTCTGCACATTTTGAATGACATTGGCAATTGTGAATGTTTTTCCTGAACCCGTCACGCCAAGAAGGGTCTGGTATTTCTCACCCTGAAGAATGCCTTCAGTCAGTTGCCGGATGGCTTCCGGTTGATCACCAGCTGGTTCGTATGAAGACTGAAGTTTAAAATCCATTATAAATTTTTTTTCAAGGACAGTAAAATTAAAACTGAAACTTCAATATACAATGTGAATGTTTAGGGAATTGAGAAAGGATAAAAAGATCCTTCATGTTTTGTTTTTTGCCTTTAAAGCTTTTTTAAAAGGATCCCAGCTTATTTTTAATTTTCCATCTTCTCCCGTTTGGGCGCGTAAGCGTATACTGACACCGGTTTTACTGTGTATGCCCTGATTGATCAGTTCATCATTCTTTTTTGCTTTCAAATTATTTAGAGGAATCTGGATGCTCATATCTGTTCCCTTGCCATCCATATTATAATAACCTTCGACAAACATCGTCATCATATCCGATCGAATTTCCATCCTGTTTACTTTTATTTTGGCTCCGTTTATATCCAATTTATCTTTTAGTTCAGCAAAATGAATGTCAGAAAAATCTCTTTTTTTGAAAACGACGTCAGAAATCTTTTGAACGGGTTCAAACCCTATTAATTCTCCATCTGTAATGGCAAAATCCGCCGTACCTATTAAACTATTTGGGATGATTTCTGCTCTATCAGTAATCATCCCGCTCATGCTAATATCAGCATTCAGTATGCCTTTCAAATTTTGGTGAGTGATTCCTTTCTGTCCAAAATCATTAAAAGCCAAAAACAATCTGTTAATATCTATTTTGTTCATTTGTGATCTCAAAATCCAAATACTATTCCTTTCATCATTTGTAACAGAACCGCTTATTTTTAATACCCCGTCTGCATCTACAAGAGTTCCGTCTTTCAGTTCCATCTGATCATTGTTTAATATTATGTTTCCTGCTACATTTGTCGCCGAGAATTTCTTATATATCAGTTGATTTGTCTTCAACTGAAGGTGAACCACACCATCATTCAGTCCGCTCATAATTTGAGAAACAGTTTTTGTAAATAGTATTTTTCTTTTCTTTTTTTCAGTCTCCGTTGTTTTCTTCTTTAAAAAAGAAATGAAATCATTCAAATTTATTTTTGGAGAGTTGATGGTCCAGTCTAGCTTTATTTTTTCTTCATTTTTATCTAAATATGAAAAAATATTCTTAAGCGCTCCATTCATGATGAGTTCACTGCTGCCCGCATGTGCTTTCAGCTGATCGATGATCATATCCTTATCCTTCAAACGGATTCTGCCGATACAATTCGTCAGTAAAAAATTCCTTGGCAGATAATTTATAGAAGCCGAATCCAGATCAACAGTCCCGGTTATACTTTTTTCAGCAGTATCATTCTCCTGAATCGGCCCCTTGTATTTAATAAAAAATTTTCCTTTCCCCTTTGTAAACTCAATGGTTTCGTCATCAGTTAAATGATTGATAGCTTTTAAATTAAAATCCGAATGTAAATCACAGCTAAGGATGGGATGAATCAGATTAGCAATTAATAGGCTGTCTGATTTGATCTTTATATCCTGCCAATTAGCAGAAAAAAATTTACATAAAATGGCCGAGTTTTTATCGTTGTGATCATCTCCGCGCTTCCATTCATTAGTAAAACTTCCAGAAAAAGAAGCAGAATCGAAAATGCCAACCGGTGTTGTAATATTATTTTGTTTGACGTTCATATTGATACGAATCAATGGAGTCCTGTTTTCGGGATCGGTTCCATCCAGCGAGGCTTTGATAAATGGAATTTTCCCAGACATAGTATATTGATCCATTTTTGTCCGGATGTTAGGGGAAAGAAGTTTTGTTATGTTGCTATATTCAATGTTTTCCGTTTGCAGCTGTAGAGTAAAGAGAGCTGGAATTTCATCCAAAAAAAATTTTCCTGCAAGTACAAAAGGATGATGATCTATCTGGAGCCTTATGTTTTCAAATTGAAGAATTTTAGTTCCCGGGTTAAATTTTACATTTATCTTTCCGGATACTGTTTTTTCTTCTAAAAAACTCCCATTTTTTGTATTGAATGCCAAGTTGTGAATCAACGCCGACAGATCGATATTGAGTAACATGGCTTTTTCAATCTCTTTATCTTTTACATCAACATTTACTTTTTTAATTTCAAAACTGAAAAATTTGTGCCGGTCCAGTTTTTCTATAAAAATTTTAGAATCCTTAATTTTTATAGATGGTAAAAAACCTGATTCTTTCTTTGAAGAAGATGATTGTGGACGCAAGAAAGCCGTATTGGAATAACCTGTTGAATCAGTAAAGAAGTAAGCAGAGGCATTTTCAAAACTTATTTGGTCGACTGATAGTGTACTGGAAAAAAGTTTCAATGGATTCAGACTGATAAATACTTTTTCTGCTTGTAATAGGTCATGATGATGTTGCTCCCATAGGCTGTCACGTAAAACTATTTTATATAAGCCAATGGAAACTTTGGGGAATTCATGAAAAAAGCTGAAGTCCATGTCTCCAATCGACAATTCACCATTGATGCGCTTATTTATTTCTTTTTTAAAATGTTGCAGTATGGACTGCTTGTGATAGGATACATAAACCCACACTACGATATATAAGATCAGGACTAACCCAATTAAGCCCGCTGTTATCCGCAGTAAATATGGTAGCAGTTTTTTCAATAAAATAGTTTAAATCAATCTTCACGGCATAATATATTGAGGGGATATTTAAAATTAACAAAAGAAAACGATTTCATATCCCAGGTCTAAATTTTACCCAGATATGAGCATCCAGTAGCAGATTGTTTTTGGTGATTGCATTACGATGAATGGCTTCCTCATGAAATCCATTTTTTTGCAATGCTTTCATTGAAGCAGGATTGTTCGAAAACACTTCTGCATAAATACGGACTATATCAAAGTTTGAAAAGATAAATGTTACCAGTTGATGAATGGCTTCAGTCGCTATTCCTTTTCTCCAATAGGGCTCGCCCAGCCAATATCCGATTTCTGCATTTTTCCGGTAAACATCCGATTTGAGTATAAAGCCAGCTGCTCCTGTTACTATTCCGTCAACCCTGATTGAAAAATTAGTCACAGGATTTGAGTAAATATTTAACGCAATCCATTCTTCTGCATTTTTTTGAGTGTAAGGATGAGGAAAGGAGTCCCTTAAAGTATTCCATACATTAGGATTATTGGCATATTGCGTCAGAAAGAAGATATCGTCCTGATTCCAGGAAGACAATTCAATTTTCATCTTTGAGGGCGTTTGAGGTATTGATTATAATCCGGTATTATCACCCGGTACTCTTCAAACATAAGCGGAGAGGTCAGCAGAAAATCAGCAGTCGCGCGATCGCAGGCGATGGGGATATTCCAGACAACACCTAGCCGCAACAGGGCCTTAATATCAGGATCGTGAGGCTGCGCTTCCATCGGGTCCCAGAAAAAAATCAGTACGTCAATTTTTCGTTCCGCAATGCGGGCTCCAATCTGCTGGTCACCACCTAACGGACCACTAAGGTATTTGGTTATTTGCAAACCGAGTTCTTTTTCCAGCAACTTGCCTGTAGTTCCTGTCGCAAACAGCCGGTGCTTTGACAATGCATTTTTGTTGTAAACTGCCCACTCGATTAGTTCATTTTTCTTGTTATCGTGTGCAACCATGGCAATGCGTTTACTGCTGCCCATAGTATGAATTTGCATATTGGAATTGTATTAATTGGCTAAAAGTTAATGTAGTTTTATTTAAGAAGACTATAACAGCAATAAAAAAATAATGCTCTTTTGGTAACGTTTTGCAGCTCGGCATGGAATTTGTAAAAAATTTAATCTTTTCTTACCACCCATTTTTCTATGAATAAGTTTTGTTTGATTATCTCAATTGCTTTACTTGGGACTTACGCCTCCCTCGCACAACAGGCCACTGATCCTGTATCAGGTCAGGCTCCACTGCAAAAAGATGAAGCGTTTACCTTTTCTGATTTTTCTTGCGTTTTAAAGAATACCGGCAATGTAGAATTGCAATGGAAAATGACAAACAATAATGCTGATGGGGATTATTTTGTAGTGGAAAGAAGTGTTGATGGTGATCATTTTGAAACGGTCGGAGCTCTGAAAATATCAGATACCATTACCGGATATGCACTGATTGATAATTCACCTTATAATGGAAGCGATTTTTACCGTATTAAATATATCAGCAAGTCGGGCAAGTCTGTTTATTCGAAAGTAAGTCAGGTCAATTTATCTGCTTCTGTTGATTTTAAATTTTATCCTAATCCAGTCGATAAACTACTTATTATCCGGACCAGCCATAATATAGATATTGATATTATCGATGCTGCCGGCTCAACCAGGTTAAACAAGCAGATTGCACCCGGTCTGCAAATAGTCAATACAGCATCCCTGGAAAAAGGGGTCTATGTTTTAAAGATTGCTGACAAAGAAAGCAACAGGATAATTTCGGAACAACTGGTTAAAAACTAGGATACCCCATTTAAATAAATTTAAGCCCGAGGTATTGCAGAATTGGATCATTCCTATTATCTTTATCTTGGTTTTTCATAGGATATTGGATTTTAAAACGGGGTTGAATATCTATTCTGACCCCTTTGTTATTTTTAGGCCTTCCAGTATTCTTTCCTACACATATAAGCCCCCAAAAATAAGGTCCCGCGTAAGCAGGACCCATTGTTTACTAACCCGTAATTGTATAGTTATCAGCTATATAGCTTGCATCTCTTTGATTTTCTCCCTGATCTTACCTTCGATTTCCGTCGACAGTTCGGGATTATCGTGCAATAACTGTTTTACTGTATCCCTTCCCTGTCCCAGCTTATCATTATTATAGCTGAACCAGCTTCCGCTTTTTTGTATAATATTCAGCTCTACACCCATATCTATAATTTCGCCCATTTTGGAAATACCTTCTCCGAAAACAATATCAAACTCAGCACTCCGGAAAGGCGGCGCTACTTTATTCTTTACAACCTTCACTTTTACCCGGTTACCAATTGCTTCTTCCCCATCTTTAATTTGGGCCATCCTGCGGATATCGAGGCGTACGGAAGCATAAAATTTCAAGGCATTTCCTCCTGTAGTGGTTTCGGGATTACCAAACATAACACCTATTTTTTCCCTCAATTGGTTTATAAATATGCAAATGGTGTTTGTTTTGCTGATAGTAGCCGTTAGCTTTCTAAGTGCCTGTGACATTAAGCGTGCCTGAAGTCCCATTTTACTATCGCCCATTTCACCTTCCAATTCACCCTTTGGCACCAGGGCCGCAACAGAATCTATAACTACGACGTCTAGTGCACCTGATAATATCAGGCGGTCAGCTATTTCCAATGCCTGTTCTCCATAATCTGGTTGAGAGATCAATAGATTGTCTACATCCACCCCCAGCTTTTGAGCATAACTACTATCGAAAGCATGCTCAGCATCTATAATAGCACACATGCCACCCTTTTTTTGGGCTTCTGCAATGACATGCGTCGCGATCGTAGTTTTTCCCGATGATTCAGGGCCATAGATTTCTACGACACGGCCTCGGGGCAGACCTCCGATTCCCAAAGCAATATCCAATCCAATAGAGCCTGTTGAAACTACTTCCATTGGCTCCTGACTTCTTTCATTCATTAACATAACGCTTCCCTTGCCGAAATCCTTATCAATTTTATCTATTGTCAGCTTTAGGGCCTTGAGTTTTTCTGCGTTTGACATAGTCGTATTTTTTATTTCTCAAATTTATTGATTCGATAAAGGTAGTATAATTATTTTATCAACACTAATTTTTTTAGTATAATAAGGCTAATTTTTTTGGCTGAAGATCTTAAGGCCCCGCAAGCGGGGCCTTCATGAGAAAATTCTGATTGAAAGAACTGGTTAAAAAGGCTGCTATTTATTTGCCTTTTGTTGTGTAAAATGACAATCTATTTTTGATATGGTCAATACCCTCTTGTGGTAGATTTCGAAGAGTGAGACGTTAAATGTAAAATTGCCCAAGATCTATTCGCTTTGACATCTATCGTTTCACATTTCACCAGTCATCACTTCCTTTCCAAAGAATGCTCCCGATTTCGTAAATCAGTTACCTAATTCCAATTTACTTTTGCAGGCTATTCCCTTTTGATTATATCCGGGATAACGATCAATTTTTCTTGAGCAATCAGATTATACATATCGCCCTTGTGGGTAATCCCAACAGTGGTAAAAGTTCTCTGTTCAATTCACTAACTGGTCTAAACCAGAAAGTCGGCAATTTTCCAGGAGTTACTGTAGATAAAAAAACGGGGACGACTGAATTGGGAACGGGACTAACAGCTAAAATCATCGATTTACCCGGGACCTACAGTCTTTATCCTAAACGTGGAGATGAGTGGGTTACTTATAAGGTCCTTTTGAAACAGGATGTAGAAGTCAAACCGGATATGGTGATTTTATTAGTTGATGCGAGCAATCTCAAAAGAAATCTGTTGTTTTGTTCACAGATCATTGATCTGAAAATTCCGGTTGTAGTGGCACTTACCATGATGGATCTGGCAAATAAGAAAGGAATTGAAATTGATGTTAATGGCCTGGAAAGAGAATTAGGTGTGCCGATTGTTCCTGTAAATCCAAGAAAAAATAAAGGAATCTATCAATTAAAAAAAGTAATCGCTCAAACTGCGCAACAACTTTATCATGCTCCTGCTCGTGACTTTATTTATAATAAGTCATTGGCGACAACCGCTGTAGATCAGGTAAAAGATCATTTTCCGGATATCAGCGATTATACTGCGATACACTATCTTATCAACCACGAACATTTTGACTTTGCTCCAAAATTACAGCACCGGATCGAACATATTGAGTCGGCTAATACCTTCAATCATACAAGGGTTCAGGCCGATGAAATCATGCAACGTTATAGCAGGATCAAACAGATCATTCAACTTACGGTTGCCGAACCCGACCCCCTGCAAAAAACACTTTTTACAGAAAAACTTGACAATGTTTTATTGCATCGTCAGTGGGGGTATCTGATCCTTCTCGTTGTTCTTTTTCTTTTATTTCAAAGTGTGTTCTGGCTGGCTCAATTTCCAATGGATGGGATCGATTGGACTTTTTCCCAATTACGAGGATGGATGGGTAACCTCCTGCCCGAAGGATGGTTCAGCAATTTGCTCGTGAATGGATTGCTGGCAGGATTGAGTGGAATTCTTGTTTTTGTGCCGCAGATCATGATACTTTTTGGGTTGATCACGATTCTGGAAGATACCGGGTATATGGCCCGCATCAGTTTTCTAACAGATAAGCTCATGCGCAAAGTAGGATTGAATGGAAAAAGCGTAATGCCAATGATCAGTGGTTTTGCCTGCGCCGTTCCAGCTATCATGAGCGCAAGAAGTATAGAGAACAAGAAAGAAAGATTACTTACAATATTGGTTACTCCGCTGATGAGTTGTAGCGCTCGCCTGCCTGTGTACACGATACTGATATCACTGGTTATTCCGAAAGAGAAGGTATTGGGATTTATCAGTCTACAGGGTCTCGTAATGATGGGTCTTTATTTGTTGGCTTTGGTGATGGCTTTGTTTGTATCCTGGTTTGCAAAAGGATTTATTAAGCTACGGGAAAAAAGTTTTTTCATACTTGAATTGCCGGTTTACCGTGCACCCAGATGGAAAAATATTGTGGTTACCATGATCAACAAAGCAAAGATATTTGTTACTGACGCTGGTAAAGTAATTATTGTTATCAGTATGATTTTATGGGTGCTCAGTTCCTTCGGTCCACCACAAAAAATCGAAAACGTAAAGCGCCAATATGCAGTACTGATAGAAAAAGACAAGTCAAATGAAACCCAGTTAAATAAAGAAAAGAACGCTGCTCTTCTGGAGAATTCTTATGCAGGCTCACTTGGTAAAACAATTGAACCTATTATTCGCCCATTGGGATATGACTGGAAAATCGGAATTGCATTGATCACTTCATTTGCCGCAAGAGAGGTTTTTGTTGGTACCATGGCTACTTTATACAGTGTCGAGGGAGGGAAAAACGCTGATCGTCAGACCCTGCGTCAAAGGATGGAATCAGCAACCCGCGAAGATGGAACCAAAGTGTACACTCTTGCCGTGGGAGTATCATTGATGATTTTCTATGCCTTTGCTATGCAGTGTATGAGTACATTGGCAGTGGTTCGTCGTGAAACGAAAAGCTGGAAATGGCCATTCATACAATTCGTATATATGACGGGGTTAGCTTATATAATGAGCTTTATTTTTTACCAGCTGCTTAAATAGAAGAATTTCGGATTTAATATTTTTAAGATTCCATCCAGACTAAATCCCGAAATCTCAAAACTTCAAAGTTTTTTATATCAAGAAACCAGTTTTACGCCTGCTTTTTTTAATTCCTGCTCAAATTGTTTTGGAGATTGAAAATGGATGGTAATAAACCCCAGTTCTTTTGCAGGAACAAGATTGCGTAAGTTGTCATCTACATAAATTGCACTTGTTGGATCAATATTAAAGCGTTCTATGAGTCTTTGATAAATGATCGCGAAAGGTTTTCTGGTTTTTTCTTCACCGGAAACAATGCGTCCATCAAACCAATGAAGGAAATCATATTTTTCCAGAGCTACAGGAAATGTTTCATGGCTCCAGTTGGTAAGAGCGTATAGTTTAGTTTCCGTTTTGTCTTTTAAATATCTGAGTATTTCTACTGTGCCAGGAATTGGTCCCCCCAACATCTCCTGCCATCTTTCATAATAAACCCTGATATTCACCTCGTGCTCGGGGAAATTCTTTACCAATAGCTCGGTACCCTCCTTTAAGCTACGGCCGGCATCCTGCTCTTCATTCCAGTCTGAAGTGCATATATTCTGATAAAACCATTTTCTCTCTTTCTCCTCAGGAAAAATATGCTGGTATACATAGTCGGGATTCCAGTCAATCAAAACACCACCTAAATCAAAAACAACTGTATTTATTCCCGGCATTTTTTTCTGCAATGATAGCAATATTTATTTCTCAATATTGTATATATCATTTTGATCCCCGGCAATCTATAAAGCTCAGTCCGCTTTTTATTGAAATAATATTCTTATCTAATTTTAAAATACCTGATGATGAGCGAAATAGGAAAAAATCAAAAAAAGGAAGGGATATATAGCAAACTTTCAGTTGTTCTTTATTATCTTCGCAGATAGTCGAAAAAAAAGGTCCACTGTAGAAACAGCTGACCTCTAACGATTGCTTGCCATATGAAAAAAATGTGAATTCTTTGTTTTTCCGAATACCTTTGTATTCTTCTTGAGCCTCTGACGATTTCTGCTTAACGATTGCCTGCCTTATTACCAATTCAAAGCTCAATACAGAACAAAAATAGTAGGTGTAGGGATGAGTTTCAAAACATCTTACCTTTGATTTAATTATGCCAAAAATGGGTAATTAAGGCTAAAACCCTTGCCTGTATTGGGTTTCAGCAAAATTTCTTTATGATGGCCAACCGCTCGGCAGACATATTATTTCAACTGGTTCATTCGCTGGAAAAGTCCGAAAAGAGGCATTTTAAACTGTATATTAAGAGAAGTTCGGCTAAGGAAGACCTTAAAATCATCCAGCTTTTTGACGCTTTGGATAAGCTATCCGAATATGACGAAAAGCAATTGCTAAAGAAACTGCAATTCGTTACAAAACCTCAGCTGGCGAATTTAAAATCACATTTGTATAAGCAATTACTGGCCAGTCTCCGCCTGTTAAAAACGACCGAAAATACAGACCTGCAATTAAGCGAACATATGGACAATGCCAGGCTTCTCTACAATAAAGGGTTGAAGCTTCAAAGTCTGAAAATTTTAGAAAAAGCCAAGGAAATAGCAAAGAGCAACAATAAATTCAATTTCCTGGCACAGCTCATTTCACTGGAGAAGAAAATTGAAACCTTGCATATTACACGGAGCACCCTGGAAAAAACACAATTGTTAACTGAAGAAGCTACAGAAATCAGTGATCATATTGACAGAGTTACCAGGCTATCCAATCTTGCCTTATTATTATATCGCTGGTATGTTCAGAATGGTCATGCCCGCAATGAACAGGATGAAACACGCATTAAAGAATTCTTCAGTACAAATATTCCGCCCAATGCTCATAAGCTGACGGATTTTTATGAAAAACTATATCTCTACCAGAGCTATAGCTGGTATGCTTTTATCCGTCAGGATTTCTTGATGTATTATCGCTACAGTCAGAAATGGATTGATTTATATGATAAGGAACCGCAAATGATACTGGTTGAGACAGGCCATTATGTAAAGGGAATGCACAATCTCCTCAATGCTTTGTATGATCTTCGCCATTATGAAAAATTCAGTGCAGTTCTTCACAAGTTCGAAGTTTATTCAGAAACAGCGGTGGCGAGACATCATGATAATTTCCGGATTCACACTTTTATTTATATATACGGAGCAAAGATCAATCAGCATTTGATGACGGGAACTTTTAAGGAAAGTCTTTCAATAGTTCCTTATGTCGAAGAGAAACTGGATGAATATGCCCAGTATATTGACCATCACAGGATCCTGGTTTTTAATTATAAAATCGCCAACCTCTATTTTGGTAATGGAGATTATGCAAGATCGATTGATTATTTACAGCGAATTATTCATGACCATGTAGATCTGCGTTATGATCTGCAGTGCTATGCCAGGTTATTACATCTTATTGCCCATTATGAATTGGGTAATTATGAAATTATGGAATCTCTTACCAAATCAGTCTACCGATTCATGGCCAAAATGAAAAACTTAACGGTAGTAGAAGAAGAAATGTTCCGCTTTTTGCGAAAATCATTTAGAATCTCTCCCAGAAAACTAAAGCCGGAACTCGAAGCTTTTCTATATAAAATCAAACATCTTGAAAAAAATCGCTTTGAAACCAGGTCTTTCGTGTATCTGGATATCATTTCCTGGCTCGAAAGCAAAGTGTATGAAAAACCGATGAGTGAGATTATTCATAATAAGTATCTGGCAAGCAAAACTAAAACTGCTCACGAACCTGTGATGAGCGAAGTTCTCGACAAATAGAAGAATTGAAATGTGTGCACAATTTGTTTCTGATGAGGTTTAAATTTTAATTAGTCTTTCTACTGCTTTTTCCAGTGTTTCATTTTTCTTTGCGAAGCAAAATCGAACCACCTTATCATCTTTTCCTGACTTATAAAATACAGAAACAGGAATTGATGCAACTCCAAAATCCTTTGTAATTCTCAAAGTAAATTCGGTATCACTCTCATCGCTGATTCGGCTATAGTCGTATACCTGAAAATAACTGCCATAACTTGGCAGGGCATTGAATTTCGTAGCCGACATCAGCTGCTGGAAATAATCTCTTTTTTCCTGCATGAATTTTCCAAGGGCCAGGTAGGCAGTTTTATGTTGCAGGAATTTTGATAAGCCAACCTGCGTGGGGGAATTGCAGCTGAAACAATTGAACTGATGAACTTTTCTGAATTCCTTCGTGAAGATTGGAGAAGAAATGCAGTACCCAAGTTTCCATCCTGTACAATGATATATTTTACCAAATGAAAAACATACAAAACTTCTTTGCAGCAAATCGGGAAAGCGAATGATGGATTGATGTTGAAGATTGTCGAAGATTAAATGTTCATACACTTCATCAGATAATATAAGTATATCTGTATTCGCTACAACGGACCTCAACTGCTGAATATCTTCTTCCCGCAAAACAGTACCAGTAGGATTATGCGGTGAATTCAACATGATCATTCGCGTTTTGGGTGTGATTTTTTTCCTGACTTCCTCCCAGTCAATTTTGTACTCAGGAAATTTAAGATTGATGAGAACAGGTTTTGCCTTATTGATTACAACATTTGGAATATAGCTGTCATACGCGGGTTCAAATATGATGACTTCATCGCCTGGTTGTAAAACTGTTGTCAGTGCAGTATAAATGGCATAAGTGCCTCCGGGTGTAATTGTAATCTGCTCAGCGGGATCAATAGTTGTATTATATAAAAAACTGATTTTTTCAGCAATGCATTCACGTAAGGGCATATAACCCTGCATGGGAACATATTGATTAAATCCTTTTTTCATTGCTTCGTTTACCAGGGAAATCAGGTCTTCGTTCATTGGAAAATCCGGAAATCCCTGACCCAGATTAATTGCATTCAGCTCGCTGGCCAGGGAGCTCATCACCGTAAAAATTGTGGTGCCAACATCGGGAAGTTTAGAATGAATATGCAAATTTGAAAGTGTAAAGAAATAAAAAGTAAATTTAGATGGATTTATGCAATTGTTCATATTCAATCAAAATCAGCACATGAAAAATTTCTTCTTCTTATTACTGGTTACAATAATAGTTTTTACCAGTTGCCAGGAAAACAAACAAACATCCAAAGAAGGATCGGCGGACTCCACCTTTCGAAAAATGTCAGGAGATTTTATCACGGAATATCTTGACTGGAGACCACAAATGGGAGTTGCATTAGGTTTTCATCAGTATGATGGTAAAATGACTGATTTTGGAAAAGCTTCGATTGATAAGGAGAGAGCAAGATTGAAAATGTTTGACCAACAGCTTTCGGCTTTTGATACAAGTTTGCTGAGTCCAAAAGCGTATTATGATTTTAGGATTTTGCAATGCGGAGTCAAAGGAGAAATTTTCAGTTTTGATGAAATGCAGACTTATAACAAAAACCCCATGTTGTATGCCGGAGCTATCGACGTAAATATTTACATCAAAAGAAATTTTGCTTCTTTGGAGGACAGGATAAGATCCATCATCAATATTGAAAACCATGCACCGGAAATTTTTGCGGCGGCAAAGTCCAATCTTGAAGATTCACTTGCAAAACCATATGTGGAAACGGCTATTCTGATTGCCAATGGCTCTGAAGACTTTTTATCCCATGATTTACTGGTTGCTTTGAAAGATGTTAAGAATGATTCATTGATGGCAAGATTTAATGAGGTCAACAAAAAAGCGATCGGAGAAATAAAATCATTTATTGATTATCTACAAAAAGAAAAACTTCCAAAAGCCACCAGTCATTATGCACTTGGTACAGAAAAATACCAGAAAATGTTGAATATAGAACTGATTTCAATGACCCCCGAACAAATTTTAGAAATCGGAATGGAACAGCTAAAAAAAGAACAGGCATTGTTTAATGCGGCAGCAAAAATTATTAACCCGAATAAAAAGCCTGTTGATGTATATCATGATCTGCAAAAAGAACACCCGGTTGCCGACAGCCTGATTCCCGAAGCAAAAAAGAATATGGAATCGATTCGCCAGTTTCTTGTCGATAAAAAAATTGTGACAATGCCTTCTGAAGTGAGAGTTAAAATTCAGGAAACACCACAATATGCGCGTTCAACAAGCACGGCTTCAATGGATTCGCCCGGACCTTTTGAAAAGAAAGCGACAGAAGCCTTTTATTATATCACACCGGTCGATCCGAAATGGACGGCTAAACAGAAAGAAGACTGGCTCTCCCAATTTGATTATTATACTACAGATAATGTTACCATTCATGAGGTCTATCCCGGTCACTATACTCAATTCCTTCATCTCAATGCTTCTGAAGCTTCCAATATCGAAAAGATTTTTGGCAGCTATGCCTTTGTTGAAGGATGGGCCCACTATACAGAACAAATGATGGTAGAACAGGGATATGGTAATACGCGAGATCCTCTGGAAGCAGCAAAACGGCATCTTGCCCAATCAGGAGATGCACTCCTTCGCTTGTGTCGTTTATGTGTGTCCGTTAAAACACATTGCCAGGGTATTTCGATCGATGAAGGCACAAAATTTTTTATGGATAACTGGTACCAGGGAGATAAACCATCCAGACAGGAAGCGCTGAGAGGGACTTTTGATCCTGGATATTGTTTTTATACACTGGGGAAATTGCAAATTCTCAAATTACGTTCAGATTATCAGAAGCAGGAAGGAGCAGGGTTTTCACTGCAAAAATTTCATGATCTGATGTTGGATAACGGGATGCCCCAGATCCGTCTTCTTCGTGAATTGTTATTAAAGGATAAGAACAACTGGGATAAAATATTATAATGAATTCTCTGTAGATTAAATTTTATTATATGAATACAGCCTTTAGAAAACCTACGCGGAGAAATTTTATTGCAAAGACAATCACTGCAGTTACGGGGTTCACCGGCCTAACACTCTTTCCTCAAATTGGGATGAGCCGTGAATTTACCCAGGATGATGAAATCAATATACTTGGCCCTAAGCAGGGATATTCACCGCAAATTGGAACGCTTGTTTCTATGATGACATGGATGCGTTCGGTAGTATTGATGAGTGTAGAAAAGTTGAAACAGGCGGATTTGGACTTTTTATTTGATGCGAATTCAAATACCATCGGAGCACTGCTGATGCACCTGGCTGCGACGGAAACATTTTATCAGTTAAATACTTTTGAAGGATTTACCGGCAGAACCATGAATGATGATTTCAAAAACAAATGGAGCAAATGGAATACTGCTATGAATCTTGGAGAAGGCGCCAGGAAATCAATTAAAGGCAATGAACTAAAATATTATACAGATATTCTTGCCGAAGTGAGGGAAAAAACGCTGACTGAATTTCGTAAAAGGGATGACGAATGGCTGATGCAGATCGATCCAAAATTTTTTGGCGGCAAGCCTACCAATAATTATTGCAAATGGTTCCATGTTTGTGAACATGAATCCAACCACAATGGACAAATCAAGTGGCTGGTGAAAAGAATACCGGGTGCAAAGGCAGGTGGAGACTAATATTTAGTCTGAAAGAGCAGGGGCGGAGGGTGTTTTTAATCTATAATAGCCGTCGCTTCTATTTCAATCAGATATCCCGGTTCAATCAATCCCTTTACTTCTATCATGGAGGTACAGGGCCGGATATTGCTGAAGAATTCTCCGTGTGCTTTTCCATATTCTTCCCAGCGGGAGATATCTGTTACAAACATGCGGGTCCTGATAACATCTTTCAACGAAGCGCCGGCCTGATTCAGTATTTTTTCCATTTTTTGAATGATAATCTTCGTTTGTTCATAGGCATTATCACCCCCTAAAACCTGCCCTGTTTCGTCTGTTGCTACTGTTCCTGTAATTTCAATGATATTCCCTATTTTAACTGCCCGGCTATAGCCGACTATCGACTCCCATTTAACGCCGGATGAAAAATTCTTTCTTTGCATATTTGAAATATTTATATCTATTTAATATCAATATTTTCAGGCAGGATCGGTGATTCATTGTTCAATCTCAGGTAAACCTGCGCAACAGTAAATACATCTTTCTGGCAATAATGAATAATGCGGGGCAAATCGTGTTGAATCCAATAAACATCCCTTATCATACTTCCGTCAATATCATCTTTTGGTGTAGGGATATTCAATGAGTGAGCCAGAAGGTTCAGGGAAGTATAGTTCTTGTAATCACCGAATTTCCAAAGTTCCATCGTATCGAGATGTGGTACTTCCCAACGTTTCTTTCCACTGAGATCAAGAATGAATGGAATAGGAAGTCCATGTATAATTAACCTGCGGCAGATATATGGGAAGTCAAACTCTTTTCCATTGTGGGCACAAAGGAATTTATCACTACCCGGCCCCCATTTGGCGATCATCTCACAAAATTGCTGAAGAATTATTTTTTCATCATCTCCATAAAAGGATTTCAGCAAAAACCTTTTTTCATCCAGATGCCGTGATATCACTCCACAACTGATACAAATGATTTTTCCGAATTCTGCATAAATGCCCGCATTGCTATAAACAGAGGCCGGTGTATCTGTTTCCTTGTCTTTGATCAGATAAGCAGCTTTTCTGGTCCAAAGTTCCTGCCATTCGTAAGACAGCAGATCAAAATCAGGATATTGTGGAACGGTCTCGATATCTAAAAAAAGAATATTGTTAAGCGGATAAGGGGACATAATTTTTTAAAGTGCAGATTTGCTGATGTGCAAATGTGCGGATTTAATTTAAGAGATTTAATTTTTTTGTTGTCGATATGATTTTGCCAATGATTCTATTGATACTTTCTATTTTTTGAAGCAAATGATTGTAATTAGGGTAGCTGTTTGATAGATCACATAAAAGCAATAAATATTCAGCTTCTTCGCCTTCTTTAGCAGCAACTTTGAATGTATGTATAAAATCAGCCTTGCTTTCTGAATTTTGAGCTTCTATTGCATTTGCACAAATGGTCGTTCCTGATTTAAGCAGTTGTTGAGCGATTACAAATTTTTTTTGCGACTGGAGTTCATCGCAAAATTTAATAATTTCTAATGCAAAGACAAAAGATAATTTAAGAATTGGGTTTTTATCGATCGTTTCCTTGTTCATTAGAATAAAAGGTTAATGAACAAATATGAATAGTAATACTCAAAAAGTAGAAGGAAAAACCGAAAACATTGGGGAGATTTTCACCCTTAATTTTCAGGCTAAGAATTTGGTTGAATTCGCGCATTCGCATATTTGCGAATCCGCACATTTCAAAGATATTTATCACCAATACTTTTCCGCACTTCAGCCACATAATCCTTAATATCCTGTTCTTTGTCTTTTTTGCAGATAAGAAGCACGTCTTCTGTATCTACAATAATAAAATCTTCCAGCCCCTGCAATACCAATAATTTTTTATCCGGTGCATGTACCATGCATTTGTGAGCGTCAATTGATAAAACATGTTTTCCGGCAATCGCATTTTCAAAAGGATCTTTTTCCAGATTTTCGTAAGCACTGTTCCATGTCCCGATATCGCTCCAGCCAAAAGAAGAAGGGATGACGTATACGTTCTCTGCTTTTTCCATAATTCCAAAATCAATGGAAATATTTGTGCAGAGAGGATAAATATGCTCCAAAGCTTTTTTTTCAGCAGGGGTGTTGAAGCTTTCTTTTTCCGCAACAAATACATCATACATTTCGGGGAGGTATTTTTCAAAAGCCTTGATAATATTCTTTACCTGCCAGACAAAAATTCCCGCATTCCATAAAAAATCACCGCTGGCGAGAAATGTTTTGGCCAATTCCAGGTTTGGTTTTTCCGTGAAAGTTTTTACTTTGTATACATTATCGCTTACAGAATGTTGCTCATGCTGAATATAACCGTAGCCTGTATTCGGTTGTGAAGGTTTAATGCCAAGTGTAATAAATGCATTGTGCTTGTTCACGAAACTGAGTGCTTCAAGGCATACTTTAGTAAATGCTTTTTTATCCTGTATCAGGTGATCTGCCGGAGCTACAATCAATGATGCTTTTGGATCTTTTTGTTGCAGCTTGAAAGAAATATATGCAATACAGGGAGCCGTATTTTTTCTTGAAGGCTCGCCCAATATATTTTCAGCAGGAAGTGCGGGCAATTGCTTCTTGACAATATTTACATATTCGTTTGAAGTGACTACAAAAATATTTTCCAATGGTATGAAAGAAGCAAATCGTTCAAAAGTTCCCTGGATCAGCGACTTCCCGTAATTGAGAATATCGAGAAACTGTTTTGGAAAATCCTGTCTGCTCATTGGCCAGAACCTGCTGCCAATGCCTCCTGCCATGATGACTACATAGTGATGTTCATTCATTGTTTTCAGTTGAACCTGGATAAGTGAATCATGATCGATTGGATTCATTCACCCATCAATTAAATAATACCTTCCTTCAATAAATCGTGCAAATGTATAAAACCAAGATATTCTTTCCCGGATACTACCACAAGCTGACTGATATCATGCATTCGCAAAACATGCAGCGCTTCCACAGCCATCGCGTCTGCCTCGATTGTTTTAGGATTTCTGGTCATGATATCTTTTGCCAGTACTGTCCCCGGAGCAATGTTTTTTTCGAGCATCCGCCTCAGATCACCGTCAGTAATAATTCCTGATAAATTATTTTTTTCATCAGTGACAGCAGTAGCTCCCAGCCGCTTGGATGTCATTTCCATAATTACTTCTTTCAAAGAAGCATCTGCTTTTACTTTCGGTTTTTCGTTATGGATAAAGAGATCCGCGACGCGCAGATATAATCTTTTTCCTAATGCACCACCGGGATGGAGCTTCGCAAAATCATCGCTGTTAAAACCGCGCACTTCCATCAGCGCTACTGCCAGTGCATCTCCCATTACCATTTGAGCCGTTGTGCTGCTGGTCGGAGCCAGGTTATTAGGACAGGCTTCCTGTGAAACGGTTGTATTCAAAAAAATATCAGATTGCTTTGCAAGAAGAGATTTATCATTGCCTGCCATGCCAATTAGTGTATTGCCAAAATCCCTTATTAACGGAAGCAATACCTTGATTTCCGAACTTTCCCCGCTTTTGCTGATAATCATGACGAGGTCCTGTTCCTGAACCATCCCCAGATCACCATGGATAGCATCGGCTGCATGCATGAAAATAGAAGGAGTTCCCGTCGAGTTCAAGGTGGCGACGATCTTTTGTGCGACAATTGCACTTTTGCCAATACCACTGATAATTAAACGTCCGGTGGAAGAGGCAATCGTTTGTACTGCCTTTACAAAATTTTCATTGATATACTCCTGTAAGCGGATGATGGAATCGGCTTCCTGCTGAACCGTACGTTTCGCTGCTGCCTGAATTGATTGATTTGTCATGAATGAATAAGGCGCAAAATTATGTTTTTCCTGCTTGGTGACTCATTAAAACAATCAAATTTTTAACAAATCAGGCTTCGCCCCTGCCCGGTTTTATCGTAATTTTGCGCACCTCAAATGCCTGTAGAGTGAATAATTACTTCTGGCAGTTCCAAAGAATTTGATTACCTTAAATAACCTGGACCGATTTTAATGAGTGAAGGAAAACTTTTGAGCATGGCGACAACAACATCTAAAAAACCATCTACCCCAAAACTAAAACAAGGGAACGGCAAATTAACAAATGGAAGCACCTCTAACCAGCTTCTAACCCAGTTACATGAACATTTTGGTTTCGATGGATTTAAGGACAGCCAGGAGGCCATCATCAAAAACCTTCTGGCAGGTAAAGATACTTTTGTGATTATGCCTACCGGGGGCGGAAAAAGTTTATGTTATCAGCTTCCTGCTGTGATGAGCGAAGGAGTTGCCATTATTATAAGCCCTTTGATTGCATTAATGAAAAACCAGGTCGACCTGGTACGCAGTTACAGTGATAAAGATAATGTAGCTCATTTTCTCAATTCTACTTTAAACAAAAAACAGATCCGCGAAGTGCATGATGACCTGTTAAACGGTCATACGAAGATGTTATATGTAGCTCCTGAAACACTTACAAAGCAGGAAAACCTTGAATTTTTCAGTGACCTGAAAATTTCTTTTTTTGCAGTGGATGAAGCGCATTGTATTTCTGAATGGGGCCACGATTTTCGTCCGGAATACAGGCGGCTTCGTGAAATCATTGACCAGATCAATACGAATGTGCCCGTGATTGCACTAACGGCTACGGCTACTCCAAAAGTCCAGAGCGATATTATTAAAAACCTGGGTTTGCGCAACCCGACGATCTTCATATCTTCTTTTAACCGCCCCAATCTTTATTATGAGATTCAACCCAAGATTAAAAAGGAAGAAACCATCAAAAGCATTGTCAGGTTCATTGTTCAGAATAAGGGGAAAAGCGGAATTATTTATACCCTGAATCGAAAGACAACCGAAGAACTGGCCGATATGCTGGTAGCGAATGGAATCAAAGCCGTTGCATACCATGCAGGACTGGATAGCAAACTGCGCGCAGAAAGACAGGATCTCTTTTTGAACGAAGACGTGCAGGTGATTGTGGCAACGATTGCATTCGGGATGGGAATTGACAAACCGGATATCCGCTTCGTCATTCATTTTAATATTCCCAAGTCCATCGAAAATTATTACCAGGAAACCGGGCGTGCAGGTCGTGACGGATTGGAAGGAAAATGTATCTTATATTATTCGCATAAGGATGTGAGTAAGCTGGAACATTTCATGAAGGACAAACCGCTTAGCGAAAGAGAAGTAGGCGCTCAATTGATTAATGAAACGGTCGGCTATGCAGAAACAGGAGTTTGTCGCCGGAAGGTACTCATGAGTTATTTTGGGGAAGAATATACTGATGAGAATTGTAATAACTGCGACAATTGCCTGCATCCGAAAGAAAGGGTGGAAGCAAAAGAAAATGCAGTCAAGGTATTGAAAGTGATGAAAGCGCTCGACGAACGTTTTGCAACTGATTATACCGTAAATATTATTGTCGGGAAATTAACTCCGCAAGTTCATATGTTTCGTCATGAAGGCATTGCGGAATTTGGGATCGGCAAGGATGAAACTGAATATTATTGGGGTTCGCTGATCCGTCAGTTATTGCTGGAAGGACTTATACAAAAAGATATTGAAGAATATGGGGTGTTGAAGTTCACCAAAAAAGGAGTGGATTTCCTCAAAAAGCCAAAATCATTCAAGATTATATTGAATAATTTGTTTGAGGATGCTAATGAAGATGATGATGAGGAAGGCAGCGAGAGCGGAGGAGTGGCTGCAAGCGATGAACGATTGTTTGAATTGCTGAAAGACCTGCGCCAGAAAGAAGCAAAGAAAAAAGGATTACCTCCATTTGTGATTTTCCTGGAAAATTCACTGCAGGATATGGCGACTTTGTATCCAACGACTGTGGAAGAACTGGAAAAATGTCAGGGCATAAGCAAAGGAAAGGCCTTGCGTTATGGAAAACCCTTTATTGAACTCATTGCAAAATATGTTGAAGAAAATGATATTGAAAAGCCGGATGATTTTGT